>DASRRI010000085.1:0-67741 GCA_035695765.1 Dongiaceae bacterium | reverse complement strand
GTCATCCAGCGCGGGCGCGTGCTGTTCAGCGATCTCGACGGCCTCGTCGAAATCCGCAACCAGGCGCGCGTGCATCTGTGGTATCCGCAGCGCTTTGGCGGAGCCTACCCGGCCCTTGCAAGCGCGGAGGACGGTATCGGCCGCTTCCTGGTGCGCTGCACTTGCGTTGGCCTCGCACCGCAAGGGGATGGCAGCCTTCGGCTGCTCGCGCCCTACGGCCTTGATGAATTGGAGCAAGGCATCCTTCGGCCGAACGCCAATGCGCCGAGCCTCGATCGCTTCCGCGAAAAAGCGGAGAGCTATCAGGCGCGCTGGCCGTTCCTCAGGATCGAAGGCGACTGAGACTCAGTCGTCGCGGTGGGTGCGTTCCATGCGCTCGTGCCGCTCCTGCGCTTCCAGCGACAGCGTGGCGATCGGGCGGGCCTCCAGCCGCTTCAGGCTGATCGGCTCTCCGGTCTCCTCGCAGTAACCGTAGGTGCCTTCCTCGATCCGCCGCAGCGCTTCGTCGATCTTGCTGATCAGCTTGCGCTCGCGGTCGCGCGTGCGCAGCTCCAGCGCACGATCGGTCTCGAGACTCGCCCGGTCGGTGATGTCGGGCTCGGAAAGGCTCTCTTCCTGCAGGTGGCTGAGTGTTTCACCGGATTCACGCAGCAGTTCGTATTTCCAGGCCAGCAGCTTTTGGCGGAAATACTCTTGCTGCATCGGATTCATGAAGTCTTCTTTGTCATGCGGGCGGTAATCAGGCGACAGCAGCGGTTTCATGCGTGTCTCAGAGCTGTTCTTGTCCAACCCTCGCGCCATGCCGTCTCCCATCGGTCACAGCCCGTCGCGAGATTGGCGGGGAGTATAGGAATTTGCCTTTCCGCCGCAAGAGCGGAATTCATCATTCATGGCGTTGTAATGACTGCATAAATCGAAAGTCATAGGCTCCCTGCCCCGGTCAGCTTCGCCAGTTCGACTGCGGCTCGCAGCTCGATCTCGTCGAGAATCGCCATCAACCTAGGATCGTCAACCTGCTCGCGCCGTACCCGGACAAGCTGCGCCAGCTGCTCCAGCCGGGCCCGCGGGATCGAACCCAGCAGCAGGCCAAGGCGGATTTCCTCGAGGTCGTCGAGCATCGCATCCCCGCGCTGGATGGCACGCTGACGCGCCCGCCGCTCGGTCGAATCGGGCGCGCCTTGCAGTGCCAGGACCGTAGAAACCCCGCCGAGGCCAACGGTTCCCCCGACCGCGCTGTTGCTGCCGGACGCGGCACTTTCTTCCTGCAAGGCAGCCGCAAAGCCGCCCGAGTTGGCGGGCTGCGCGGTACCGACGCGGCGGGTGGCGGTGGGTCGGACTTGTGTTGGGTCGATCTTCATCTATGCGCGGCGAATCGTCCGGGATCGGGGGCGCCGGAAATCATGGGGCCACAATGGCGCGGTATCGCTAACAAGGGCTTAACGCATTCACGAAGCACTTGCCACAACAGGAAAATCCTGCCGCGAGAGGGTCGAATCTGCCCCATTTGCGACAATAATATTCGTTATATATCAAACGCTTGCCGCTTTCCATGGAATGGCATGGGAGTTGCGTAGTCCATATAAACAAATGCCATAAGCCGTACCGAAGGAACATCATGTTGCTGCATAGGATCAGCCGAGTCTTGCGGATCAGCGGGCGCCTCGCGCTCGCCGCCGCCGTGGCATGGACAGGAATGATTGCCCCGGCCTCCGCCACCTCGCGCATCAAGGATATCGCCGATTTTGAAGGCGTGCGCGAGAACCAGCTGGTCGGCTACGGCATCGTGGTCGGGCTCAACGGTACCGGCGATGACCTCAAGAAAAAAGCGGTTTTCACCCGCGAGAGCCTGATCGGCATGCTGGAGCGCCTGGGCGTCAACGCGCGCGATGAGGATCTGGAGACCAAGAACGTCGCCGCGGTGATGGTGACAGCGAGCCTGCCCCCCTTCTCCCGCCAGGGTTCGGAGATCGACGTGACCGTGTCGGCCCTCGGCGATGCCAACAGCCTGCAGGGCGGTACCTTGCTGGTGACACCAATGCTGGGCGCCGATGGCGAAGTCTATGCGGTGGCGCAGGGCCAGATTACGATCGGTGGCTTCTCGGCGGCGGGCGCGGCGGAATCGGTGCTGCGCGGCGTCCCGACCAGCGGCCGCATTGCGCGCGGCGCGATCGTGGAGCGCGAAGTGCCGTTCGATCTGAAGGCGCTGCCGACCATCAACATCGCGCTGCGCAACCCTGATTTCACCACCGCGCGGCGCATCGCCGACGCGGTCAACAATCAAGCTGGCCACGACGTCGCCTATCCCAAGGATTCCGGCACGGTCGTGCTCAATGTCGCGGCTGGCGGTGGCGACCCGGCGGCGCTGCTCACCAACGTCGAATCCCTGCCGATCGAACCCGATCTGCCGGCGCGCGTGGTGATCGACGAGAATACCGGGGTCATCGTGATGGGCGACACCGTGCGCATCAGCAAGGTCGCGGTGGCGCAGGGCAACCTCACCATCCGCATCACCGAGACGTCGCAAGTCTCGCAGCCCAATCCATTTTCCAATACCGGCGTCACCGTGGTCGTCCCGCGCACCAACGTCGAAGTGCAGGAAGATGCCAACCGGAAGCTGGCTGTCCTGGATTCCGGCGTGTCGCTGGAGGAGCTGGTCGCGGGATTGAACTCCCTCGGCGTCAGCCCGCGCGACATGATCTCCATCCTGCAGACCATCAAGACCGCCGGCGCGCTGCAAGCCGACCTCATGGTGCAGTGATGACGATGGCCGCCAGCAGCTCCTTTCCGGCTACGGCGCTCGACCGCTTCGGCACGCTGCGCCAGGATGCGCCGCCGGCGATCGACACCAAGGATCAGGCCAAGGCCAAGGCGGCGGCACAGGATTTCGAGGCCTTCTTCGTCACCCACGCCTTCGAGGACATGTTCGCCGAACTGTCGAGCGATCCCTTGTTCGGCGGCGGCGAAGGCGAGGACATGTTCAAGTCGCTGCTGTTGCAGGAATACGGCAAGCAGGTCGCCAAGGCCGGCGGAATCGGCGTTTCCGACATGGTGCAAAAGCAGCTGCTGTTACTTCAGGAGACACCGAAATGAACAAATCGTCCCGCATGGCCGATCTGCTGGCGATCACCTCGCGGCTGATCGCTTGCATGGAGCGCGAGGTCGAGCTGTTGCGCACACTGAAGCCCGGCGAGCTGCGGCAGCTGCAGCAGGACAAGACCACCTTGGCTGATGCCTACCGCGCTTTCGTCCTCGCCCTCAAGGAACCGGACGTCTCTGCTGATGCCGTGACGGATCTCTTGAAGGAAGAACTCACCGAGGCGACCGAGCGTTTCCAGGCGACCTTGCAGGACAATCTGCGCGCCCTGCGCGCGATGCGTGACGTCAACGAGCGCGTCATGCGCGCCGTGGTCGAAGCGTTGGAAGAGCCGCGCCACCAGGTGACGGGCTACAACCAGCGCGGTGCGTTGCGGCGGGGCCGGCGCTCACCCACGATCGGGCCGGCGGCCATTCAGCAGCGGGCGTGAAAAAGGGCCCTTGCGGGCCCGAAGCTGCATCGCGGATATCCGTCGTCAGGCTGAAACGCTGACGACACCGCTGCCATGATTGTCAGCGCTCACCGCCGCCACCAGGGCCTTCGCCAACTGAGGCACCGGCTGGGTGGTCGGGGCCGGCGTGGAAGATTGCGCGGGAGACTGAGTGTTCTGGAGGCGCGCCAATTGCCGCTCCACTCGCGCAGTATGTTCATAAGCGCGCAGCGCCTGCTCGGAGGGCACCTGTATGACGCGCTCGCCGGTCTCGGGGCTCTGACCGATCAGAACTATCCGCCCGATATCCTGGCGGTAAACGAATTCGAAGCTATTATAACGGAACATCTGCTGCGGAGGGTTCGCGCCGGTCTGCTGCGCGTTCGCGGATACAGAAGTGGCAACTGCAGCGGCGCGAGATTCGCTCGCCGAAAGGTCAGCAGCAGCACTTGCGCGCACTGGAACCGGTGCACTGCTTGCCGAAGCGCTCGAGGTGCTGATCGGCCGCAACATTTAGGCTACCTACTCCTTCCTTCTGCTACCGGCCTACACAGGCCGCTTACACTAACCAGCAGTATAGATGATTTTTCCCCGAATCCATTAACGAAGGGTTAATGCCCCCTATCTCAGGTAGGCTGCGCAGGCTTGCTGGATAGAATTTTCCTGCCTGCCATACCGCTCCTTGCCGGTCCGGATTTGCCTCAAATCCAACTTAACCATCTTTTCCCATTAAATTCCAATTAGTTACCGTCTGGCACGCAAGTTGCTTCTATGGGTTCGACTCCGCATGTGCGGAAAAGATTCGGACGCCAAAGCGCGGCCGAAGTTGGCAGGAGACGAAGGAGAACCCTGATGCCGACGAACGACATTCAATTGACTGCGGGCATCCGCACCAACCTTTTGTTGCTGCAGGTGACGTCCGAAAAGATCGATCGCACGCAGCAGCGTTTGGCGACCGGCAACAAGATCAACGCCGCCATCGACGGTGCTGTCGCCTTCTTCTCATCGAAGGGACTGAACCGGCGCGCCGACGATCTGTCGCAGCTCAAGGACTCGATCGGCCAGAGCATCAGCACGATCAAGGGCGCCGACACCGGCGTCACCGCGATCGAAGGGATGCTGGACCAGGCCAAGGGCCTCATCACCTCGGCCTATGGCAGCCTCGGCAAGGACAAGGCCTCGGTCGACCTCCGCAAGTCGCTATCGGAGCAGTTCAACAACCTGCTGCGACAGGTCGACAAGCTGGCCGATGACGCCAACTACCAAGGCAAGAACCTGCTGCTCGGCAGCGGCCTCCGGCTTGACGCAACCTCGTCCTCGAAAAGCGCGACCAACGCCATCACCGGCGTCAGCAACGCGCGCGTCACCAATGTGGTGTCGGCAGACGATTACGTGATCGACATCGGCGGCGACGGCGCGATCAGTGCCAACGCCAGCGACATCGCCAATGCCGAGCGGGACCGCGGCATCCAGAACCTGACGATCGGCGGCTTTGCCAGCAAGACGCTCGGCAATTTCGAAGACGTCGTCATCAAATACGCGGGCGGCAAGGGCAAGGACAAGACCTTCACCATCACCGAGGGCAGCGTTGCGATCACCAAGACATTCACGGTGGCGCAGTGGAACAATGCCAAGGCGACCGGCCACCTCCTGAACTTCGACCATCAGTTCGCCAGCGGCACGCACATCAATTTCGACGTCGATTTCGACGAGATCGACGACGTGCCGGATACCGCTGGTGTCGGCACCTCCGTGATCGAAAAGAACGTCAATATCGAGGTGGCGGCCACCAACCTCAACGGCATCGGCCAGCGCATCGAGCGCAGCGCGCTCAACCTGTCCGGCCAGCAGAAACTGGACGGCGGCGAGAACTCCTTTGCCTTCGATTCCGGCACGCCGCGCCTGACCGTCGACGAGCGTACCATTCTGCAGGCTGCCGCCTACAGTGCGACGATCGGATCAGCGTATGGACGAGCATCCGACGCGATTGTCGGCACGCCGACCATCCCGACGACGCCGGCGGCCTCCACCGGTATCGCCAATGATTTCACCTACTCTCTCCTCGCTTCCGCGACGGCGGCGGACTTCGACTTCGTAACAGGCACGTTCGCCAGCTACGCTGCGACCCTGATCGGACCGAATGGTGGTGTCACCACCACAGTCAGCGTCAGCGGCTCTTATGCCTTCTCCTCGGCGGCGGATGCTGGCCAGAACGTCACGCTCAACCTGCAGACCGCGGGTTTCCAGGGCATCGTTCGCGCCACTGCCTCCAGTGCCGGCGCTGCCAACGCCACCGAGCAGGCGCTCGGCGCGGCACTGCCCGCGACCGGCGTGTCGCTCAGCGCCCTCTCGGGCCTGGCCGACAATCTGGCGCACACCTTGACTTTCGATGTGAGCACCAACGGTTCGGCTTCGACGATCAATCTGAGCGATGGGTACGGCGGCACGGCAACGGTGACCGGCACCCTGGGTAGCCAGGTACTGGCCTTCACAATCACGGGCGGCGTCAATAGCGGCGCCACCGTGACGCTCACCCTGACCAGCGGCGGCCTGGTCGCCAACTCCGAAGGTACCGTCCGCTACAACGCGATCGGCGACTTTACGGCGCCCGATCAGGCGCTGTTCGACGCCCGCGCCGCCAACACCGGCCAGGCCTCCACGCTGACCACGGTCCAGGTGACTGACGGCAACGACAGCAACAATCTGACGGTCCAGCTGAACGAAACCAACACCAGCCAGGTGACGGTGGTCAGCCAGAACGTGAAGACCGATGGCCAGGGTTTGGCGGTCGACTTCGCTCAGAATGAATGGCGCGATCGGGCTGACATCGACAGCGCCGCGGCAGCGATCGAAGCGGCCAAGCTGCGATTGCGCGGGGCGGCCTCCGCGCTCAGCAACAACCTCGACATCATCACGACGCGGCTGAACTACACCAACGAGTTCATCAACGTCCTGGCGGAGGGCGCCAACAAGCTGGTGCAAGCCGACCAGAATGAGGAAGGCGCCAACCTGCTCCAGCTGCAGACGCGCCAGCAATTGGGAACCATCAGCCTCAGCCTCGCCAACCAGGCGCAGCAGGCGATCCTGCGGTTGTTCTAACCAGCGAGCGGGACCAGCGAAACACCGCCCGGAGCCGCAAGGCTTCGGGCGGTTTCGTTTTGTCCGGGATCAGCGGATGAAGATCTGGTCCAGCGACGTCGAGAGATCGGCCTCGGGCGCTTTACCCTGAGCGGAGGATTGCGGCAATTCACCCAGATCCAGCTCGATCAAGGTTGGCCGCGGCTGCGCGCCGGATTGCGGAGATTGCTGCAGCTTCTGCAGGCGCGCGCGATGGGATTGATCCGATGGTGCAATCCCCGCAGCGCGGCGCGCGGCGTCCAGCGCTTCCTGCTTTTCACCCGCCGCGATCGCCGCATCGGCCAATGCGCCCCAAGCCACATCCGATCGTGGCTTGATCGAAGTGGCGCGGCGCAGCCAGCGCAGGCCTTTGGCATGATCGCCGGACAGCGCCAGGGCGACGCCGAAATGGAGCGCCGTGGTGAAACGCTCAGGCTCGATCTCGACGGCCTTTTCCAGATGCGGAAGCGCCTCGGCAGCGCGGCCGCGCTTGGTCAGCAGAACACCGAGATTGCTCCGGCATTCGGCATTGCGGGGATCGAGCGCCACGGCCTTGGCAAAGGCGGCTTCGGCCCGCAAGGATTCGCCCAGCTCAGCCTCCGCGGCGCCCAGGCGGTTCAAGATATCGACGTCGTCCGGCGCCAGCGCGCTTGCTTTGGCCAGGGCGTCCGCGGCTTCGCGATACCGATCAAGATCGGTCAGCGCCATCCCCAGATTGCGCCAGGCCATTACATATTTCGGATCGAGCCGGACCGCTTCCGCGGCGGCTTTCTGCGCCTCCGCGGCCTGGCCGATGGTGAAACAGGCGGCCGCAAGATTATTCCAATAGAGCGCTTCGCCCGGCCGCGCAGTAATCGCGCGCCGGAGCAGCGGAACCCCCTCTTCCGCGCGATCGGTGCGCGCCAGCAGCATGCCCTTCTGGTGCAGCGCCTCGATATGGTCGGGGAAGAGCGCCAGCACTTCATCAAGCGCCGCCTCGGCCTCGGCGAAGGCGCCCGCTTGCACGCCGGCGATCGCCTTCTGCACCACAGTGTCGGCGGCCGCAATCGGAGCGCCGGCCTTGGGTGATTTCTTGCCGATCTTGGCCGCAGTGCGGCGCTGCTTGCGGTTCATTGCGAACCTCCCGTGAAGCGTTCGAGTTCGGCGCACACATCGGCGGTGACATCTGCGCCGCTGCCTGATGCGCGGAAGATGCGCGCGCCGGGATGCCATTTGCTTGTAGCACCATCGGCCAGCCACGACCAATGATCCGCCGCTCCGGCGATCTTCCACACCGGCTTGCCGAGGGCGCCGGCCAGCGTCGCTGCCAGATCCTCGGTGGAGATGAGGAGGTCAAGCGTAGCGATCCGATCGGCCAGGGCCGCCAATCCCTCCTGCGCCATGCGCGGATCAAAGATCAAAGCGTCACCTTGCCCTGAAAGTAATTGCGCGATCGCGGGCGCGACTGGACCTGTCGGCAGCGCAACCCAGAGAATACCGGGCAGTTCCAGCAAAGGTGCGATTGGCTCGAGCCCACCGAGCGCGGAGTTCGTCGGTCGCCATGACAGGCCGACCAGATGTTTGGTCGAAAGGGTGGCGCGGCGCGCTGCTGCCGCCCCATGATCGTAAGGCAGCCAGCTTCCCGCAACACGCGGATAAGCCGGTGCCAGATCGCCAAGACTGCTCGCAAGCTGGATCCGATCCTCCATCAGCCGCGCGGGCGTCAGGCTGCCGGCGGCCGCGAACGAGATATCAGAAAATGCGGAGTTCAAGATCGGGAGCACCGCCGGATCGCTCTCTGCGAGAATCGCGCGTGAATCCTTGCGCAGTTCCGGCAACAGCGACGCAAACAGCAATTGCTCCATCGCGGTACGCTCGGCACGCAGGAACAGCCGGCGCTTGCGCACCTTGCCGCCGGACCAGGATTTCGGCCGATCGGCCGGCGCCATCATGGCCAGGTGGCCGGGCAATTCCTCCGGCGCCATGCCGAAGCGCCAGGCGAAATTGGACCAGCCGGCCTCTTCGCGGCCGTCGCGCAGATCGATTTCCGCCAAGGCAGCGCGCGGCGCCGGAAGATCCGGCGCGGCTTGGACCAGGCGCGACAGGTTGCGATGCGCCAACTCACTGTCTCCCTGGGCGGCTTGCAAGCCCGCCAGTACAAACCGGGCGATCACATGCGATGGGTCGGTACGCAGGATACGCGCAAAGTAGTCGGTGGCCTGGTCCGGCAGCCCTTTCGCCGCCAGGATCTGGCCCATCGCCATCAAGGCAGTCGGATCGTCGCTCTGGCGCGTCAGATTGCGTGCGAGCCGCTCCGCTGCATCGCGATGGCCGGCATCAAACAGCGCGACTGACCAGTCAGCTTTGTAATCGATGCGATCCGCCAGCTCTGCTGCGCGGCCTAGAATCGCCGCGGCATCCTCGAATTTTTGCGCCTTCTGCGCCGCGATTCCGACGCCATGGAAAGCGGCCGCGGTATGCCGCCCGGTTTGCAGGAGCCAGCGAAAGTAGTCTTCCGCCTGGGCCACGACGCCCCGCCGCAACAGCTCTTCGCCGCAGCGCAGGCACATCTTCGCCTGGGCGTCGATCAGGGGTTCCGAACCGATCTCCCGCAGCTTGCGAGCGGCACGCGCGATCAGCTTTTCCCAGCCATCGCCGGGTTGCAGCCTGAACAGTTCGAGACTGTCATACCAGATCGAGCTCGTCCGTTCGGCCAGCCAGCGCCAGTCGGAATTGACCGGCAAGATGACCCAGCAGGGCGTACCGATCGCCCCGGCGAAATGGACCGTGCTGTTGTCGACGGAGATGATTTGGTCCATGGCCGCGACCTGGGCCGCGAACGGATCGAGGAAATGCAGCGGGTCGACCTCGCGATCCCAATGGATCTCGTGCCCGGTCTCGGCTTTCAATGTCTCGATGTCGCGGCTGATGTCGCCGTATTGCAGCGAGATGAACGCGCAGTCCGGTGTCTCGAAGATGGGCTTCATCAGGCTGAGATCGATCGAACGGATCGTGGCGCTATCGCGGTTGCCGCTGCGCCATGATATCCCGATCAACCGCTTGCCCGGGAACAACGCCTGATACTTAGCACGCAGCTTGAGAGCCAGCGACGGCTCCGCGATCAGGAACCCTTCGCGATGCGGCATGTTCTCAAGGTCCACATTGAGCCGGGCCGGCAGATCGCCCATGGCGACCTTGGCGGCATAGTCCGCCGGATTCCAATCGACCGGCAGAGCATTGCGGTCGATCACCCGCATGTCTGGAAAGCTGCGGCGGAACAGGCTGGCGATGCGCGGATTGACCTCGATGGTGATTGACCTGGCGTATTGGCGCAGTTCCTTGAACAGGAGCGCGTACATGACGTAGTCGCCAATGCCCTGCTCGCTATAGACCAGCAGCCGCCCATCAAGCTTGTCGCCATTCCATTCCGGAACCGGCACATTCCAGGGCTTGTCGAACGCATCGCGATGCCAGCGTGCTTCGTAGAGCTCAAGCCCCAGCCGATAGTCGCCAAGCCGGAACGCGTTGAGCCCGCGCACCATACGAACAGTCATATTGTCCGGAGCCATCTCGGCAGCCCGGTCCAGGATCTCCTGCGCCTGGATGAACTCGCCATCGTTCATGATGAGGTTCGCCAGGTCCTTCAGGCCGTCGGGCCGGTCCGGATTGGCGGCGATGAAAGCCATGATGATGTCGCGCGCCCGGTCCGTCTGGTTCAGCCAGTAATAGACCTCGCAGAATGGCCGCGACTCTTCCCAGTCCGCGGAGCAGATATCAAGAATGCTTTGCCACAGGCTGCGTGCCTCTTCCGATCGGCCGGCCCTCCGCAGCGCGACCTCGCGCAGCGCCATGGCGTGCGGTTCGTTCGGCTCTACCGCCAAGGCCCGGTCCGTGACTTCCAGCACCTCTTCCGGGTTTCCGCCCTGATAAAGCAGAGCCCAAGCAAGATCATTGAGCGCTTCGACCGATCGGTCGTCGATTAGCAGGATTTTCCGCGCCAGCGCCTCGGTCGGCCCCGCCTCCTTCAGCATCAGCCTCGTCTTGGCCAGATTGTGTAGCAGGCTCAGTTTGTTGGGCGCGCGTTCCAGCGCCAGCTCGTAGAGCTTCGCCGACGGCAGGAGGTGCTTTACGTTGAAAAGCAGGTCGGCGAGCGCCTGATAGGCATCGATCATATCCGGATCGAGCTTCAGCGCCCGGCGGAAGCAGGATTCCGCGCCGTACAGTTCATTATTGTCGCGATGCAGGATACCGCGGTTGTAGAGCGCGCCAGTATGGTCGGGATTGATCTCCAGCACCTGGTCCAGGATCGACGTCAGGCGATCGAATTTCCGGGCCTGGAATGCATTCGCAGCTTGCTGCATGAGCGCCGCGATTTGTGCGTTGTCGTCGTGATTGTTCTTGGCTGCCGAGGTTTGCGTTCCCATTCGTGGTCCCATATGCGGCCGCGCCCGTCCGGCCCGCCGTCAGGAGGCGAGCTATCGGGGATTTAGCTCAAATGCACAGGGAAATGCCGGCCGGACCCTGCGAGACCCCGATGCTAGTGCTGGAATGGTTAATGAAGTATAAACTAATACATTGAAAACACAGAGAAATTCTTGCCGTAACCCACTTCGTTAACGCGGCAAGAGTTACCGCCCACCGGCAAAAATTGCCGGTTTGGCCCCTCGCTCCACAGGGGAAAAGGCAAGGATTTCCGATACTTGGGACATATCTGCCTAGTGGCAAGGAAATTGCTACCTACCCTGAGCCGGTGCTATCGCGCCGGCCCGCGCACGCAAAGTCGTCGCGGCTAGCAAGCCTCCAAAGGAGCTTCTCGAATGGCAACTAACTCCATTTCCTTGACCGCCGGCGTACGCAGCAACCTGCTGTTGCTGCAAAAGACGACGTCGCTCTTGGAGAGTACCCAGGTCCGCCTCGCGACCGGCAACAAGATCAACAGTGCTTTGGATGGCCCGGCCGCGTTCTTCGCTGCCAAGGGTCTGACTCAGCGCGCTGGTGACCTTGACGGCCTCAAGGACGGAATTGGTCAGGCGATCAGCACGATCAAATCCGGCGACGAAGGCATCACGGCGATTGAAAAGCTGGTCGAGCAGGCCCGCGGTTTGACGACCCAGGCGTTGGGTTCGTTGGGCAACGACGCCAACTCGCTCAAGCTGCGCAACAGCTTGGCGACCCAGTTCAACAACGTGCTGCGCCAGATCGATGGCTTGGCCCAGGACGCCGGTTATCAGGGTAAGAACCTCCTGATCGGTTCCGGCCTGCGCATCGATGCGACCTCTTCCTCGAAGACGGCGGTGAATGCCCTGACCGGCATCAGCGGCGCTCGTGCAACCAACGTCGTGGAAGCCGACACCTACGCGATCACCGTCGTCGGTGACGGCGCGATCTCCGGCAACTCGGATGATATCGCCAACGCCGAACGCGCCCGCGGCATCAGCAATCTGGAAATCACCGGCTTCGCTTCGAAGTCGGAGTTCAACTTCGACAGCGTCTCGGTCAAGCTGTCGGGCGGCCAGGGCAAGGATAAGATCATCACCGTTACCGAGGGCTCGCAGACCTTTACCCAGACTTTCACCAATGCCGAATGGGATTCGGCGGAGGCCTCTGGCACGGTTCTGCGCTTCTCGCAGAGCTTCGACAGCGGCACCCGCGTCAGCTTCGATCTCGATTTCGATGCGATCGAGGACGTTGCGGACACCGCCGGCGTCGGCACCTCTGTCATCGAGAAGAACGTCAACCTGCAGCTGGTCGCGACCAACGAGAATGGCGAAGCCGTCACGCGCGACGGTCTCTCCGCGCTCGGTTCAGGCAAGGTCTCGAATGGCGAGAACGCGTTCGCTTTCGATTCGGGCACGGCGCGCATCACCCTTGATGAGCGTCAGATCCTTGGTGCGTCCAAATACTCGGCG
This sequence comes from Dongiaceae bacterium, assembly GCA_035695765.1. Taxonomy (GTDB): domain Bacteria; phylum Pseudomonadota; class Alphaproteobacteria; order Dongiales; family Dongiaceae; genus Dongia_A. The sequence continues at coordinate 55,212 of DASRRI010000085.1, read as the reverse complement.
GCCGTCAGCACGGCCTACGGCACCGGCGCCGGTGCGTTCACCAACGTTACGTTGTCGAGCGCGGCTGGCGTCAATGGGGATACCAAGGTAACATTGACCGCTACGGCGGGCGCCTATGACTACGTGAACAACACGTTCGCGTCGTTCTCCGTCACCGCCACCGCAGCCAACGGCACGACGGCTACGCATACCAACGTCTCGGTCGGCCAGACTGCGGTTTCGTTCTCGGGTGTCGGCAGTGCAGGTTTCACGGCGACCATCAATCCGCTAGAACTGAAGTTTCTGGCGGTCGCTGGTTCGGCCGGTGCGACCGAAATCAACGGCACCGAATCCGTTACCGGTTCCGGCATCACTGGCAGCACGTTTGCCATCTCCACGGTCAGCGCGGCGTCGGGCTTCCTCGACAATGCGATCTCGAACGTGGAAATTGCGGTGTCGGGTTCTGCCGATAACGCGACCCTGACCCTCACTGATGGCCTCGGCGGCACGGCGACTTTGACGGCCGTGAACCTGTCGGCCGGTGTTGCCGGCAGCAGCGTGAACTTCACCGTCGTCGGTGGTTCCAACGCTGGCGCAACGCTGAACCTCGCCTACACGTCTGCAGGCGTGGGTACCGGCACTCTTGACGGTACGGTTGCCTACAAGGTCCGTGGCGATTTCACGGGCACGCGTTCGGCGGCGTTCGATGTGCGCGGCAAGAATGCCGGTGAGACGGCCACGCTGGAAACCACCCAGCAGGTCGACGCGTCGGATGCCAACAACCTGACCGTTCAGCTGAACGAAACCAACACCAGCACGGTGACGGTCGTCAGCCAGAACGTTCAGACCGACGGTCAAGGCTTGCAGCTCGACTTCGCTCAGAACAACTGGAACGATCGGTCGGATATCGACAATTCGATCCGGCAGTTGGATGCGGCGAAGCTGAAGTTGCGGTCCGCATCTTCGTCGCTCAGCACCAACTCCAACACGCTCCTGACCCGTCTGGATTATACCCAGGCGTTCTCGGACGTGCTGAAGGAAGGCGCTGGCAAGCTGACACTGGCCGACCAGAATGAAGAGGGTGCCAACATCCTGACGCTGCAGACGCGCCAGCAGTTGGGCACTATCTCGCTGTCTCTGGCCAACCAGGCGCAGCAGGCCATCCTGCGGTTGTTCTAAACCGTCAGGGTCGGATAGAGTTGGGCGGCGGCGCGACCCGCCGCCGCCCGCTTCTTCCCAAACGATCTCGAAGGTTAGAATTGGAAGATCGGCCGGACATTCGAGATCGGCGTTTAGGGGGAGGAAGTCCAGGTGCCGCTCAAGTTTTCGCTTCGCCCGGGAGAGAAGGTCATCGTCAACGGCGCGGTTATCGGCCGCGGCGAGGAACCGGGAACCTTCTATCTCTATAACAAGGCAAACTTCCTTCGCGGCCGCGAGGTCATGAAGGAGGAGCAGGCGGACACCAACGAGAAGAAGCTCTATCTGGCAATCCAATTGCTCTATTTGTTTCCGGAGGATACCGCCGAGACCTCCAGCAAGTTCGAGACCGTGCTGGCCCATTGCGAAGCCGATCGACCGGATCGCGTTAAGGATTTGGAGCAGGTGGCACGGTTCGTGCAGGAACGGGACTACTACCGCGCCCTGAAGCTGACCGCGAAGCTGTTCTGACGTGTCGATTGCCGAGCGGCAGGCCCGGGGACTGAAGTGAGGACGGGATGAAAGCACCAAACGGTTACGCCAGCCGCCCCGATGCAGACGATCCGCGCAGCACCGAGGCGTGGGCCTTGGGCGAGGCGTCGCGCCGGCTGGCTCTGGCCGCGAAGATGAACGACAACGGCGAATCCTTGCGGGAAGCATTGCGCCTCAATCAGCGCCTCTGGTCGATTTTCCAGGCTGCCCTCAGCGAACCGGATTGCCCGCTGCCCAAGGATGTGCGCGACAACGTGCTTGCCTTGTCGGTCATGATGGATCGCCATGTGATGGCGCGTCTGGCCGATCTCGACGGCTCCAAGATTGGACCCATCCTCGATATCAACCGCGCGATCGCCGAAGGCTTGGCGGCAAAGCCTGCCCAGCCGGCGCCGCGTGCGATGCCCATCGCTGCCACCCCGGCGCAACCCGCCGCCGGCCGGCCGCCGGTGATGAGCGTTTCCGCCTAGCGCAGGGGACAGATCATGGCGACCGTTTCAAGCAGCACCTCCGCCGCCTCCGCAGCCAGCGCAGAGCTTCAGCGCATCGAGCGCGAAGTTGCGCGCATCCAGCAGCAGCAGGCGCAGAAGAACAGCGGCAAGACGGTCCAGGAATTCCAGAAGGATACGCGCGACGTCAAGTTCGAGAGCAGCGCGACGGCCCGCAACATCGGTGAGCTCAAGAAGAACGAGACCCGCCTCAATGTCTTCAGCTCGCTCGGCTCAGGCGATGCAGTGGACGGCTTCCGGTTCCGCGTGACGAGCAAGACTGCCACAACCTTCTCGATCCTCAATGCGGCCCAGACGGACGAAGGCAAGATCCGCTTCCAGATCTACTACAAATCGAGCGGGCGCCTGCTCGCGGATTCGGACCCCAAGGCCGGGGCCGCGAACACGGTGTTCCAGGCGATGCAGGACGGCAAGTTTGAGATGGAGAAGGGCGACTATGTGCTGCGCGTGTCGCGCACTGAGAACACCGGAACCGACCGCAACAAGGAATACAGCTACGCGATCCAGTTGAGCCAGGGCCTTTATTCCAGGGACTATGACACGATCGAGCGCGCGGCGCGCAGCACGGACGATCCTTACGGCATCGGCAATGTCAGCGATGCGACGAACACGCTCACCTCGTCGATCGCCAGCACCGTCAGCTTCTTGCAGAACTTGCCCAAGATCGGCACGTCAGCAACCGACAAGCTGATGGGCCTGATCGTCGACTCCATTTCCTAGGACGGCTGCGTGGCTCATGAAGGCCGCGACCGCGCGTCGCGGCCGTTTGCATTTCTCCTGGCACCTAAAATGCAGCTTTCTCCGGCATAAGCGCCCGATGGTGGCGCGTCCTTATAACTTTTTTAACCACGTTGGGCGCAACCATCGCCCGACCATGCCCGGAGCCCGCCATGTCTGGCACACAGAGCAACCTGCCCCTTCGCATCTTCATCGGCTACGACCATCGCCAGGCGGTGGCGTATAATGTTCTGCAGTTCAGCCTGTATCGCCGGTCGTCCAGGCCGCTTAGCATCTCGCCTTTGGTGCTGCCGACCTTGCCGATGAAGCGCCAGGGTCTCACCCCCTTCACCTACAGCCGGTTCCTGGTACCATGGCTTTGCGATTTTCAGGGTTGGGCACTCTTCCTGGACATCGATTTCCTGGCGCTTGCCGACGTGGCAGGGCTGTTCGCCCTCGCCGACGACCGCTACGCCGCGATGGTCAGCAAGAATGCGACGACGTTCGAGTGGGCCAGCATGATCCTGTTCAATTGCGGCCATCCGGCGAACCGCGTCCTGACGCCCGACTACGTTGATGATCCCAAGCGTTGCATCAATCCACACACGATGGATTGGCTTTCGCCCGATCTGGTCGGCGGCGTTCCCGGCGAATGGAACCATTTGGTCGGCTATGACGCGACCCGCGATGACGCGAAGCTGGTGCATTACACCCAGGGCATGCCGATCTATGAGGAGACCACCGGCAGCGAATACCGCGAAGAATGGCTGGCCGAACATAAGGCGAGCAATTCCACCTCGCCGTGGAAGGAATTGATGGAGCGCTCGGTCCATGCCGGCCGGACCGCCGACGGCCGCGCGGTCGCCAAGCTGCATCCGCAAGCCATGGTGCAGCAGTGATGAGGGCCGAAAGCGTGCGCAGCCTTTCGCAGGTCCCTGCCACCCTGCTCAAGCGGCGTTGAAGGATCCATTCGATGTGCGGCCTGGTCGGCTTCCTCAATTTCGATCGGCGGTTTGAGCCGGAGCAGGCGCAAAAGATCGTCCGCGACATGGCGGAGACCATGCATTATCGCGGTCCGGACATGGATGGCTATTGGGCCAGTACCGACAATCTCTGCCATCTCGGCCACAAGCGCCTCAGCATCATCGATCTCAGCGAAGGCGGCCGTCAGCCCATGACGGATGATAGCGGCCGCTACGTCATCGTGTTCAATGGCGAGATCTACAATTTCCAGGAGCTGCGTGACAAACTGACCGAGTCCGGCGTTTCGTTCCGCACAAAATCCGATACCGAGGTGCTGCTGAAGGGCTACATAAAGCTCGGCGCCGCCCTCTTCCCGCAGCTCGACGGCATGTTCGCGCTGGCGATCTACGACACCCAGCAGCGCACTATGGTGCTGGCGCGTGACCGCGCCGGCGAGAAGCCGCTCTATTACCGCAGCGAAATGGGGCTGTTCCTGTTCGGCTCCGAGCTTCACACTCTCACGAAGATGCCGGGCCTCGATTGGGACATGTCGGCAGGCGCCGTCGCACTCTATATGCTCTATCGCTATGTGCCGGCGCCACAATCCATCCTCGAGGGCGTGCGCAAGCTGAAGCCTGGCTGTATGCTGACCATCGATTCCAAGGGGAAGACGTTCGAGCGGCGCTACTACGCCTTCGAAGTCGATCCCGAAGCCGAGGCGACCCAGGAAGGCTTCCTGCAGACCTGCGACCGAGTCGAGGCCGCCATGATCGAATCCCTGCGGCGGCGCCTCATCAGTGACGTGCCGCTGGGGATGTTCCTGTCGAGCGGGATTGATTCGTCTTTGGTCTGCGCGCTCGCCGCCAAGAAACTCGGCGTGGTGCCGCGCACCTTCACCATCGGGTTCGCAGGCGATGATGCCAGCGAGCATCTCGCTGCGCGCCAGATCGCCAGCCACCTCGGCACCAACCATTCTGAACATGTATTCGGCGCCGCCGACTTCGACTCAGTCGGCCGTTCGATCGGCACCCTGCTCGATGAGCCGAATGGCGACCGGTCGTGCGTCCCGACCTATCTGTTGTGCAAGTTCGCGCGCGAGCAGGTGACCGTGGCCTTGTCCGGCGACGGCGGCGACGAGCTGTTCGGCGGCTATGGCCGCTACGAGGCCATGAGCAAGAAGTTCGGCGCCAACACGCAGGACAATCCGCGCGCCACGATCGGCGGCTACTACAACGGTGCGCTGTCGGTGTTCGGCATCGATCCCATCATCCAGGCGTTACCCGAGGCGCGCGATACCATTGACAGCGAGCTCGACGTATCACTGCCCTTGTTCCAGCATCCGGGGCGCGACGTGATCCACGGACTGCGCCAGATGGATTTCGCCTATTACATGCCGGGCGCGGTCCTGGCCAAGGTCGACCGCATGAGCATGCGCAGCAGCCTGGAGACCCGCACGCCGTTCTTTCACCAGGGGCTGCTCAGCGAGGCCGCGGGCCTGCCGACGCAATATTGCCTGAATTCGAAGATGGCGAAGCTGATCCTGCGGGAGATTGCCGGCCGCTACCTGCCGCGCGACATCGCGTTGCTGCCGAAAAAAGGTTTCGGCATGCCGGCCAGCGTGTTCCTGAACAACATCAAGGCCGTGCAGCTGGAGATGAGCAAAGCGTTCGAGACCCTGAAGGCGACGCGATTCTTCGGTGGCCGGAGCAAGGCGCTGAACGTCATGTGGCAAAGCGAGAACATCAACGCCACCTGGGCCTTCATCGTGCTTGGCCAATGGGCCCGGCACTTCCCCGTGAGGCTCTAGATGCACGACGGCGGAACGCAAAAGGCAGCCGACCAGAATACACTCGACCTCGATGCGCTGATCACTATCGCGCGCGCGGAGCGCAGCGGCGAGATCGCCCCTGCGACCGCCTCGCGCCTGGCGCAGTTTCAGGCGGCATTCGATGCCGCCACGGCGCCGGCCACGCCGCCGACCGCGATCTGCTTCGCATTCCACGCCTCGGTCCCGCCGGCCGAAGCCGCGGTCAAGTATCGCGACGTCGCCATCGACCATAGCAAGTTCGACTACGAGCGGATCGTCCGGCACTGCATCGCGGCGGGATTGGCCGCGCAGCCGGGCGCGCGCTTCATCCTCGCGACCGACAGCCAGTTCCTGAGCGGTCTTTCGCATCCTGCCCTGACCATCGTGCGCCTGCCGCTGGATCTGGCGAGCCCGATGTACGAGCGAGTCGTCGCCATGTGCGCCTTCGTGCGCTCGCGCCAGTTCAGCGCGCCGACCGCCTTCCTCGACAGCGACGCGTTCCTGAATGCGCCGATCGCCAGCCTGTTCCAGGGTCATTTCGATATCGGCGCCACCTACCGGGCCGATCCGGGCCTGATGCCGATCAATGAGGGCGTGATCTTCGCCAACAGCCGGAACAAGGACCTGGTGCGCGGCTTCTTCGCCGGCTATCTCGGCACCTATGACCGCTTGTGCCAGAACGCGACCGTCACCGGCTATTACGGCAACGTGAAGCGCTGGCGCGGCGGGCAGCTGTCGCTCAACGCCCTCGCCTGCCCGCCTGGTGTTCCCAGCGAGCTGGACAGCGCCAAAGCCTTCGGCGCCCGCATCCGCTACTACCCCTGCAGCATCTTCAACTTCTCGATCGAGATGGACCGCTCGTATTCTGGGCGGCAGCTGGACGTGAAGGCAGTGCTGCATCTCAAGGGTTCGCGCAAGGCCGTGCTCGACCAGATCGCCGGCTATCAGACCGAGCGCCGGCCGCAGATCGCGCAGACTCTTGCAGCGCCCAAACCTCCGGTGGCCGCGCCAACGCCGGCCGATCGCGCTTATTCACTCGATACCACCGCGCCAGTGGACTACGAGCCGCTGGTCCATCTCGACTACGGCCGCGCCTCGCTCACCGAGATCGCCGATCACTTCAAGACCGACAAGGGATCGATCAAGCACAACTACACCAAGGTCTATGAGCGCTATTTTGGTCCGCTACGGGCGGAGCCGGGCTTGCGGCTGATGGAGATCGGGGTTGCCTGTGGATCGTCGCTGAAGATGTGGTCGAAGTACTTCAACGACGCCCGCATTCTGGGTGTCGATATCAGGCCGGACTGCGCCAACCTCTGCCGGCTCTATCCCAATATCGCGATCACGATCCAGAATGCGACTGAAGCGCCGGTGAATGGCAGCTTCGACATCATCATCGACGACGGGTCGCATGTCAGCGCCGACATCGTCGATACCTTCCGTCACAATTGGCCGAACGTGAAACCAGGCGGGCTGTTCGTGATCGAAGACCTCAAATGCACCCACAACCCGCAATACCGCAGCCTGCTGCCGTTCGACATTCCGGCAGAGCGGTTCGACCGCCGGCACTTCATGGATCTGATCGACCGCTGCCTGATCGAGATGGATTGGCGCCGCGGCGACGTCGAGTTCATCCATTTCTACAAGGAAATGGCGGTCATCAAGAAGGCGGCGTGACGGCCCTTAGATCGCCTTCGTTTCCTCGGCCTTGAGGCTGGGAAACATCAGGTATTTGGACTGCATCGGCCAAACCGGCGAACGATCGTGCGCTTTGCGTGCCACGCACATGACCATGGCGTTGGCATCATTCGCGTTGAACCTGCCGATCGGATCCACCTTGTAGGAGGCGACCTCGATTCCATCGACCACGACGCCATAGATCGGCGATACGAGCTGATGCCCGTTCTGTCCGTAGAAGTCGTGATAGAAGGTGGGAGAGAAATTGAAGAAGCCGTGGTTGATCATCGCCATCGGGTTGAGATGGATGACGAAGCCTCCGACCTTGGCCATGTCGACGATGTTCCGCACCGCCTGGCCGACATTGAAGCAATGTTCCATCGTGCCGGCATCGAGCACGACGTCGAATGTTCCCACGAGGTCCGGAGCGAGCGGTTCGTTGAGGTTGACGATCCGCTCCTTGCCGCGCGAGGCAACGAGATCCACGGCGGTGAACCGCATGCCCATGGCGGCGAACAGCGCCTCCGCATCGATCACCCGGTCGAGCCGGCTCTCCAACCGATGCCAGGCGAGAATCTCCTCTGAATCCGCACGGTAGCTGAGGCGCGCCGCTATCTCCGGCCCCAGGATCTGCCGCGCCTGCTCCTCGGAGACCAGGATGTCGGGATAGCCGAGACAGCAGACGTGCGCCGCGGCCGGCAAATGAGGCCGCAATTGCTGAAGCACGGAAAGGAGGAGGACATTCATCGCCATCGCCGAGTGATACCGCGGTTATGGTTAATCGGGTGTGAAGCCCGGCGTCCGCCGCGCCCGGCAAAAAAGGACGCCCACCCAGCAGGACTGACCGAGCCAGGGTGAGATAGCCAGCGCCGGATGCACGCTCTCTCGCACCATTCAACTCTCTGAAATAGCGGAACTATTACGGCACCGCGGGCTTGGCCCGCGCCTTGCATTAGAGCCACTACCTGGGATCATCCCTATGAGAAGAGGCCTGAAATGAGCATTCTTGGCGCGATGTTTACGGCGGTCAGCGGCGTCAACGCGCAGTCGCGGTCGCTCGGACACATCTCCGACAACATCGCGAACTCGCAGACCACCGGCTACAAGAAAGTCGATACGCGGTTCGAGACCCTGATCACGGTCTCCAATTCGAACCTGCATTCGCCCGGCGGCGTGATCGCATCGCCCTTCTTCGCCAACAATGTCCAGGGCAACATCACCCAGACCCAGAACAACACCAACCTCGCCGTCACCGGCAACGGCTTCTTCGTCGTCAGCCGTGCGAGCAACCAGACCGCGACCCAGACCACGTTCGACGCGCTGCGTTATTACACGCGCGCCGGCGACTTCGAGGTCAATCGCGACGGCTACCTGGTCAACAACGGCAATTATTACCTGAATGGCTGGGCGGTCGATCCGGAGACCGGCGTCCCCGACACCTCGGTCGTGTCGCCGATTCAGATCTCCCAGGTGATCGACGAGCCGACGCCGACCAGCGAGATCGAGTTCGTCGGCAACCTGCCGGCCAATTCCGAAGTCAATCCGACCCCGCCCCTGAGCCCGACCAGCGTCCAGGTGTTCGACGCGCTCGGCAACCCGCATAACGTCTCGCTGGTCTGGACCAAGCGGGCCGACAATCTGTGGAAGCTGGATATCGAGGCGGCGGACAGCACGCTCGACCCCGTCAACGGCACCATCAGCGGCGTCAACGATCAGACCGCTGCGACCGCGACGCTTCAGGCCAACGTGGCTCCGGTCGCCCAGGTCGACACCATCACGCTGCCCACCACCGGCATGGCGCCGGGCCGCACCATCACCCTCACCATCGGCGCCAACAGCATCTCGGTGACGGCACCTTCGACCGGTTATACCGCAACCCAGGCCGCTTCGCAGCTGGTCGCGGCCATCAACGGCAACGCCGGCATGGGCGGGATCGTCACCGGGAGCAACGTCGTCGGTAACACGTTCCAGATCGTGGCGGATACCGCCGGCACGCCCTTTACGGCAATCCTCGCCGGCAACGGTTCCGGCCAGCTCGAAGGCGTCGACGTCGTCGCCCTTCCGCTGGTCACCGACACCGCGAGCGTCACGATCAACGGCACCACCGTTACCGTGACCGGTCCGCTGGCCAGCGCCACCGCGGTTCGCGATGCCCTGGTCACCGCGATCAACGCCGACGTCACGGTCGGTCCCCAGGTCACCGCCATCGCCGATCCCAACAATGCGGGCCGCCTGCTCATCCAGTCCGACCCCGCGCTCGGCACCTTCACGATCGCGTTCGGCGGCACGTCGGCGCCGACCTCCGCCAGCAGCGACGTACCGAGCGCAGCGGCGGTCACCACCACGAACGTTGCGGCAGTGGCGCAGACCGACACGTTGACGCTGGGTGGCACGGTCGGCCCCGGCGAAATCGGCGATACCTACACGCTCACCATCGGCACGCAGTCGATCGCCTATGTCGCGGATGGCACCGAGACCAGCCTCAGCGACCTTGCTACGCGTTTCGCCGATCAGATCAACGCCAATCCCGGCCTCGGCATCACCGCGACCGCGGCCGCCGGCGTGATCTCGCTGACGGCGACCAATGCCGGCGTGCCGTTCACCTCGTCCGCCACCGCCACCAACGGCACGGTCCCAGGCTTCATCGACGTCCAGTTCGGCCAGACTCCGGCGACCGCCGGCAAGGTTGTCGCCGTCTCGAACCAGTTCAATCCATCCGGCAACGCCTCGGTTCCGGTGCTGCAGACCGCGGGACAGGACGTCAATGTCACCTTCACGGTCGATTACGGCCTTGGCGCACAGACCATCGACCTCAATCTGGGCCAGTTCCAGACGACCGCGGGCTTGACCCAGTTCGGGGGCGACAACATCGACGTGTCGCGCCTGACCCAGGACGGCGTGCCGCAGGGACTGTTGAAGGACGTCCGCATCCGCGACAATGGCGACGTCGAGCTGCAATACGACAACGGCCGCAGCCGCATCTTCTTCCGCGTGCCGATCGCCCAGTTCAATGACGCGAACGCCTTGCAGCGCGAAGTGGCGCAGGGCTTCACCGAGACCTTCGACAGCGGCGCGGTGCGGATCGGCAATGCCGGTGACAACGGCGCGGGCACGCTGCGCGGCAGCGCCCTGGAAGGCTCCAACGTCGACATTGCGGACGAGTTCTCCAAGATGATCGTCACGCAGCGCTCCTTCTCGGCCAACACTCGCGTGATCACGACCGCCGACGAGATGCTGGCCGACATCATCAACATCAAGCGGTAACCGAGTAATCCGGAACAGGTGAATCCATGTCCTTGGACGCAGCCCTCAGCGCCGCGATCTCCGGGCTCCGGGTCAATCAGGCGCATGTGCAGTTGGTCTCCGCCAACGTCGCCCATGCGAACGATCCCGGCTACACCAAGAAGACGCTGGTGCGGGAATCGGCGAACCTGGGCGAAGGCCAGGTCGGCGGCGTGCAGATTGCCGGCTATCAGGCGACCATCAGCGCGTCGCTGCGCCGCCAATTCGAATCCTTCACCTCGACCAATGGCCTCACCAACACGCAGCAGGAATATCTCGGCCGCATCCAGAGCCTCCTCGGCGCGAGTTCCGATACTGCGGCCCTGCCGACCCTGTTCAACGAGTTCACCGCCGCATGGCAGAGCTTCCAGTCTCAGCCGGAAAGCGCAGCGGCCCAGCGCCAGATCATCGCGCTCGGCGACCGGCTGGCCTCGGAAGTGCGCCGGCTGAGCGAGGGCATTGACCAGATCGATGCGGACATCCGGAAGGATCTGGATGCCGCAACCGACGATCTCAACGACAAGCTCGTCAAAGTCTTCGAACTGAACCTGCGCATCAAGGCGTCCGATCCCAATGGCGCGGACAGGTTGGACCTGATCGACCAGCGCGATAGCATCGTGCGCGAGATCGCCAATCTGGTCGACGTCCGCTCGGTCGACCGCGAGAACGGGGCAATCGCCTTGTTCACGCCTGCCGGCCTGTCGCTGCTGGATGGCGCACCCGCGCGCTTCGACTTCGACGGCACGAACGTCATCTCGGTCGATACCGGCGCTTCGGTCAACGGGCTGCTGCGCGAGGGCAAGATCAAGGCGCTCCTGAACCTGCGGTACGACGGCACTTCGGCCGGGCAGCCGGCCAGCGCCGATCCCGCCAGCGAAGTCATCCGCAAGCTGCGCTCGCAGCTCGACATGGTTGTCAGCGCCTTCACCAGCACGACCGGCACGCCCGCGACCTTCGCGGCGGCCTACAACAATTCCATCAGCTCGCTGCGGGTCAGCGCATCCAGCTTGACCACCGTTCAGCCGACCGTCTCGACCCCGCAGATGAGCACCGTCTTCCTCAATGGAAGCCTAGCGGAAGGCGATGTCTTCGAGATCACGGTCAAGGGCAAGACCTTCAGCTACACCGCAACCCAGAACGACACCAACTTCGACCAGATCGCCCAGAAGCTCACAGGCCTCATCAATGCTGATTCGACGCTGAACGTGACCGCTCTCAACGGCATCGCATCGCTGCAGCTGGTTTCCGACGACAACAATGACCCCTTCACGGTCGTCAGCACTGTCAACGGCCAACTGCCGGAGCTCTCGCAGGGCTTCTTCACCAATACCGACCGCTATACGTTCAGCGTCAACAAGGAGCTGCAGTCCGGTACGCAGCAGCTGAAGAAGAATTCCGCTGCCAATGTCGTCACCGCGCTCAACAGCAACGACCGCAACTTCATCGCGGTCGGCCTCAGCCTCACCAACGTCTCCTACAAGGGACTGATGTCGGGAATCGTCGGCATTTCCAGCACCAATGCCAAGCTGGTGAGCGACAGCGCCAAGCTGAATGCCGACACCCTGAAGATGACCGAGCAGCGCTACCAGCAGGATACCGGCGTCAATCTGGACGAGGAGCTGGCCAATCTGCAGGTGCTGCAGAACGCCTATGCCGCCTCGGCCCGGCTGATCACGGTGATCCAGACTTTGTTCGACACGCTGCAAGCAGCCGTGTCGCGGTAAGGACGAGGAAAGAAAAATGCCCGTCAACGGATACTCGACCTACGCCGCGTATCTCTCCAACGTCAACGGCTTCCAGAAGCTGCAGACCTCGCTGGCGCAGCTTACCCAGCAGATCAACAGCGGCAAGAATTCGACCGACCTCACGACCTATGGCGTGGAAGCGCAGCGCCTGGTCGATCTGCGCGCCGAGATCGCCCGCCGGCAGGGCTACATTGAATCGATCAAAAGCGCCTCGACCGACGTCAAGGCCTATGACCGCGTGCTGACCAGCATCGAAGACATCAATGCCACGATGGTGCAGGCGTTCACGGCGCCCAACACCGACCCGCCGGTCAAGCAGCAGCACACGGTCACCTTCAGCGGCGACCTCGGCGACACCGGAGACATCTACAAGGTGGTCGCGGACGGCGTGCTGTTCAGCTACGTCACCAACGGGACCGAAGGCAGCTTCGAAGAGATCGCCGGCAACCTCGCCAACCAGATCAACAGCTACACGCCCGCCATCCGCGCGACCGCGCAGGTCAGCGGCGACCGGCTGGTGATCACCGGCAACCAGCCGGGGGCCCTGTTCAACGTGACCGTCACCAACACGAACGCGACTGGCGGTGCGGAGAACACGATCGCCGCTTCGCTCACCCGCGCCGGCAAGGTTTCGACCATCGTGTCGCAGGTCAGCACCGCGCTCACCGAACTCAATGCGCTGCTGAACGAGCAGGTGAATGACCGCTATCTGTTCGGCGGCATCAATGCCAACGAGCAGGCGCCGGTCGTCGACCTGTCGCGCCTGCCCGATCCCAGCGGCTCCAAGAACGCGGCGTCGAGCGGGACAGTGCAGCAGCTCGCGCCGGCAACGATCCGCCAGGTGACCCGGATCACTACGGATCAGCTCGGCCAGGGCCAGAACGAGACCATCACCGTCAATGGCACCCCGCTGGTCTTCAACGGTCCCCTGACGCAGCAGCAATTGGCGGCGGCGATGGCGGCCGCAGTCGGTCCGCTCGCCAACGTGTCGGTTCAGGATATCGACGCGACCGGCTTCACCATCACAGCCGATACGGCCGGCACCCCCTTCACCGTCGCCATCGCCGGCAATGATCCGACACCTTCCACGGCCGAGACCGTGCAGGCAAACGTGCCGGTCGGCGCCAACCAGCTCGACGTCATCAGCTTGAGCGGACCCGTCGGCACGATCGGCGAGATCTATAGCGTCACCATCACCGATCCACCGGCCCATACCTTGCCCGTGACGATCAGCTACCGCACCACCGGGGATGAGCCGGACCTCAACACCATCGTCGACAAGCTGGTGTCCAAGATCACCAACTATCAGCCGGCCTTTGGCGTCACCGCGACCAACCTCGGCGACGGCCGGCTGCAGCTGAGCGGCACCACCGCCTTTCAGTCGCACGCCACAGTGCAGAACACGCCGACCATCGAGACCACGCAGCGCACAGTCGTGCCGGTGGCGCAGCAGGACGAGATCGGATTCCCCGGCCCGCTCGATGCCGGCGATCAATACGCCATGACCTTCACCGCGCCGGTTGGCGGACCATTCACCGTAACCACCTCTGCCACCGATGACGAGGCGGACATCGCTGCCAAGTTCGTCTCTGCCATCAACGCGGCCGGCATCGGCGTGACGGCTTCCGTGCGCAACGGCAAGCTGGCGATCACGTCCGACACGCCGGGCTGCGCAATGACCTATACCGCCTTGTTGTCGAGCGATGCGGGACCGAACGTCACGGCAGCGCCGAGCACGACCACGATCGTCGCCAACATTCCCGCCGGCCCGCTGCCGCAGATCGACACCGTACAGCTGAGCGGTCCGGTCGGCCGCAAGGGCGATATCTACGAAGTCATCGTGAATGGCCGCACTGTCCGCTACACGACGACCGGCGCCGAAGCCGACATGGATGCCATCGCCATCAACCTGACGGCGATAATCAATTCGCAGATCCCGGCCTTTCCCGCTTCCGCCGTCCCCGGCGCGACAGGCAGCGGCCAGCTGATCCTGACCGCGAGCACGATCGGCGCTGCACTGGAAACGACGACGAAGGTCAGCCGGCCGGTGGCCGTGCCCGATCCGACGCCCACCGCCTACAACGTGCATCAGGAGCCGACGGATTCGGCCCTCGCCTGGCAGCGCTCCTCGATCGTGGTCGCCGACAAGATGTCGGTGAAATACACCTTCAGCGCCAACGAAGTTGCATTCCAGAAGCTGACCCTCGCCCTGCGCTATGCCCAATCCGCGGTGCAGGATCCCGACACCTATGCGGACAAGATGACGATCGCCAAGCAACTGGCGACCGAATCGCTGGCCGGCGTGCGCTCGCTGGAAAGCGACAACACCGTAAACGACGCCTTGTTCGCTGCCACCACGCTGTCCCACCAGACCACCATCAACGCCAATGTCGCCGACAGCGACAAGATCGAAGCGATCGATCCCAACGAAGTCGCCGCGAAGCTGCAGGCCGTCGAGCTGCAATTGCAAGCCAGCTTCGGCGTCTATTCGCAGGTCTCGAAGCTATCGCTGGTCAATTTCATTGCCTGACAGGATGAGCATGGACACCGTTCATTTCGAGCCCAAGATCGCAACCGACCTGAAGGTCGACTGGCGCCGACAGAATGCCGGCGCCAGCGCCGACATGTTCGGTGATCTGCTGGCGGACCAGATGAAGCGCCGCGCCGAGTCCGATCTGCAGGAGCTCAAGGCGCGGCAGAGCGACGTCTCAGGACCTTGGCGCTCCGCTGAACCGGCTTCGGGCCGACCGGCGCGCGTAACCATCACCCATCCGAAGACCCTCCGCGGCGAGGCGAAGGAGGTGAAAGACACCGCCGATCGCCGCTTGCCTGGCGGATCGGCCGGAGAACCTGATTGCTCATCCGATGAGAGCTGCGCCAAGGCGCCCGCGGATTCAGCGCCCCCCACCGATTCGACGGCCAAAGAAACTGACGCTACCCCCGATGCGACCGCCGAGACTGAAACGACGGTCAGCGGCGATCAGTCCACACAGGCGGGCGACAGCGCACTGCCGACGGCCGAGCCCGCGGCGACGCTGGTGGTAGCCGTGCAACCGGCCGACCAACAGCCAGCTGACAGCAAGCCGGAAACGGCGGCGGCGGATCTCGCCCTCCCCCTTCCCGTGCCGGCTGACGGCGAGGCCATCCCGACCCTGCCCAAGCAAGCCGCTGATGCGCAGGACAATGCGGCCAGCGAGGATACAGCGACCGCCGACGGCGGACAGGAACAGCCGGCGACCGAAGCCGCTGCCGCGGCCGACATGTCGGCAGCATTGGCGATCCTGGACGGCGGCGATGCTGCGCCTGCGGATGCGACCAGTGCTCCTGGCGCTACGCCGCAATTCCCGACCGCACCCGCGACGGCGGCAGCAAGCAAGCAGCCCCTGCCGATGATGTCAGAGGCTCAGGCACCGATCACGGAACCAACTCCACCAGTTCCGGTGCAGGCGGCACGGCCGACGACCGAGACCAAGGTGCGGCCGGCGACGCCGACGCGCGCCGGTGCCAACGTGCCCGACCCATCTCCGCGCGCAGCGAACGCGCCGCAACCCGTGCCGCCCCATGCGGCGGCAACGGTGCAGCCGGTTGCCGCCAGCGAACCTGGCAGTTCCAGCGAGACGTTCGACCAGTCTCTGTCGCCCGACAGCGGCGGCCCAGGCTGGGCGCTCCATCTGGCGCAGGGCGCAGCCGGCAAGCGCGCGGATTTCGTGGCCCAGCTGAGACAGCACCTGCAAAATCTGCCGGCCCACGAGCAGGTCGCCATCCATATCCAGCGCGCTCTGCGGGAGGGAACCGGCAAACTCTCGATTGAGCTATCCCCGGCCGAGCTCGGCCGCATCCAGGTAAAGCTCGAGATCGACGAGGATAAGCGCGTGACGGCGGCCGTGACGGTCGAACGGTCCAGCACTCTCGAGCTGCTGCAGCGCGACGTCAAAGGGTTGGAACGCGCCTTGCATGATGCTGGCCTGAATACGGAGGGCGGCGATCTGTCCTTCAGCCTGGGCCAGGGCACCGATCAGGACTTTGCCCAGGACATGAACCAGTCCGCGGCACGCGTTGCGGGCGGAGCGGTCACGGATATCCAGCCCGAAGGCGAGGAACTGGATAGCCGCGCCGCCGAGGTCATGGATACCGCCGCCGGCATGGTGAATCTGCAGGTCTGACGAAGGCCGGGAGCAAGGACGATGGAAATACCCAATATCCAGCAGATCATGGCGCAGTCCAGCCAGTCGAACGCGAGTTCGGCTTCAGGCACGGACGACGCGATCGCGGGCCTCGATGAGACCTACAACAATTTTCTGCTGCTCCTGACCAAGCAGCTGCAGAACCAGGATCCGCTGAACCCGATGGATACCGCCCAGTTCACCCAGCAGCTGGTGGGATTCAGCCAGGTGGAACAGCAGATCTCCTCCAACAAGAGCCTGGAGAAACTGATCGGCCTGCAGTCGGCCACCAATGCGTTCGGCGCGGTCAGCTTCCTCGGCAACGAGGTCGCAGTCGACAGCGACCATGTCAGCCTGAAGGACGGCAAGGGGAAGTTCCAGTACGAGATCGACAAGACCGCCAGCAAGGCTGTCCTGACAGTCGTCGATTCGAGCGGCCAGGTCGTCCTGGTGCAGGAGGCCAACCGCGGCATCGGCACCTACGACGTCAATTGGAACGGCAAGGACGCCTTCGGCAATCAGCTGCCGGACGGCGACTACCGCGTGGCCGTTTCCTATGCCGATGACCAGGGCAAGACCTATGCGGCCAAGATCACTAGCTTCGGGGTCGTGGATTCGACCGAACTGGCCGACGGCGAAGTAAAATTGTTCGTCGGATCGGTCGGTTTCCCGATCGACAAGATCCTCAAGGTCACGAAACCTTCAAGTAATTCTACGAGCGATACTTAGGATTTTTCCCAAATTCTCCGCGAATACTAGATCGATAAAATTTTATCGAAAATCCGCACCTATCAAGGTGCAGTCTCGCTGGCGGATTTAGCGATTCTTTAAGCCGTAGGTCATAGGCTCGAAAGACATCGGATCACGAGGAAGGAGTCGATGGACGCCGAGCTGAATGCCAATAGAAGCGTGGTGGTACTCGGTATTGACGGGCGCCGCTTGCGCCTCGAAGACTTGCCTCCCCCTGGCACCAGGCGCTGGGTTATCCGCCGCAAGGCGGAGGTGGTCGCTGGCGTGCGCGCCGGTCTGATCAGCCTCGAGGAAGCCTGCGCGCGCTACACGCTTTCTGTCGAAGAATTCCTGTCCTGGCAGCGATCGATCGATCGCCATGGCATGCGTGGTCTGCGCACCACGCGTCTGCAGGACTATCGCGCTGCGGCCCGCCGCAGCGGCGCCATGCGCACCGCCGAATAGCGCGGCCCGAATCGCCTCTCCCCGCCTGCGAAACAACGCCGCATCCCGGCAAGTTTTTCCCAGCCCTAGGCAATTTTTGCCGCGACTTAATCGCTTGTTAAGTCCTCACGCGTAGTTTGAGGCCGTCGTCGGGAGGCACCGCGCGCAAATGCACGTGATTTGCGGAAAATTTTAGGCGAAGTCGCGAAATCGCCGACCGACGGATGGGCCACATATTCGAATACCGGTGACGCTCGTGAATGGACTGATGCAAACGCTGCGTAATCTTGGGGCAACGCGGCTTGTCGCTCTGGCCGCCGTCGGCTTTGCGCTGATTGCCTTTTTCACCTTCATTGTCACGCGTCTCGCCACCCCCGGCATGACGCTGCTCTATAGCGGCCTCGATCCCGCCGATAGCGGCCAGATCGTCCAGCGCATGGATACCCAGCGCATCCCCTACGAGTTGCGTGGTGACGGTTCGCAGATCTATGTCCCGCAGGACCAGGTCGCGAAGCTCCGCCTGTCGCTGGCGTCCGAAGGAATTCCGGCGGGCGGATCGATCGGCTACGAGATCTTCGACCGCGCCGATGCGCTCGGCACCACCAACTTCGTGCAGCAGATCAACCAGATCCGCGCCCTCGAGGGCGAGCTGGCGCGGACCATCCGCTCGATCCATCAAGTCCGCTCGGCGCGCGTCCATCTGGTGATGCCGAAGCGCGAATTGTTCTCGCGCGACAAGGCTGAGCCGACCGCATCGGTCGTGCTGGCGCTGCAAGGCGGCCTGGACAAGGGGCAGGTCTCCGCCATCCAGCACCTCGTCTCCTCCGCCGTCCCCGGCATGAAGGCCAAGAACGTCTCGGTGATCGACAACAACGGCGATCTCCTGGCGCGCGGCGCCGATGATGGCGATCTCGACACCGCCAACTCCGAGGACATGCGCCGGTCCTACGAGGCGCGCCTCAGCCAGGCGATCGAACAGCTGCTGGCCCAGACCCTGGGCGCCGGCAAGGTGCGGGCGGAAGTGACCGCGGACCTCGATTTCAACCAGGTCACCACCAACAAGGAAGATTTCAATCCCGACGGCCAGGTCGTCCGCTCCACCAATTCCGTGGAAGAGACCGGCAACTCGCAGGAGAAGCAGGCCGGCAACAATGTCAGCGTTGCCAACAACACGCCCAATCCTCCAGGCCAGGAATCGGTCGGCGCCGGCGGCTCGACCTCCTCCAACGGCCGTACCGAGGAGACCGTCAACTACGAGATATCCAAGACCGTCCGGACCGAAGTCAAGGCTGGCGGCGATCTGAAGCGCATCACGGCCGCCGTCTTGGTCGACGGCATCTACGAAACCGCGGCTGATGGTACGAAGACCTACAAGCCCCGCGCTGCCGATGAACTGGCGCAGATCGATACGCTGGTGAAGTCGGCGATCGGCTACGACCAGAATCGCGGCGATGTGGTGCAGGTCGTCAACATGAGGTTCGCCGAGCCGGAGATCGTCGAGGATGCCGGCACCATGCTGATGGGCTTCGACAAGACTGACCTGATGCGGCTGGCGGAACTTCTGGTGCTCGCAGTCGTCGCCATGCTCGTGCTGCTGCTGGTGGTGCGCCCGCTGCTGAGCCGCATCCTGGCGATGCCGGCCGTGGGGCCAGCCAACATCGCGCTGACGGGTCCCGGCGACCAGCTCGCGCTGCCGCCGGGCGCTGCCGCGGCGCTCGCGATCCCGGGCCCGGCGCCGACCCAGTTGCCCGGATTGCCGACCATGCCGTCCTCCAGCGAGGCCGAAGCCATCGCGGCGGAGATCGATCAGATGATCGACCTCAACCAGGTCGAGGGACGCGTGCGCGCCTCCTCGATCCGCAAGATTTCCGACTTGGTGGACCAGCACCCGGAGCAGGCCGTGAACCTGATCCGCCAGTGGGTCTATCAGGAACAGTGACACGCATTAGGCAGGATCGAACAAGACCATGATGCGCGCCAAAGACGATTATCGCTCCCTGAACGGCCTGCAGAAGGCTGCCTTGCTGGTCATGTCGGTCGGCGAGGACACCGCCGCCAAGCTGTTCCAGCTCATGCACGATGACGAGATCCGCGAGATCTCGCAGACCATGGCTCATCTCGGCACCGTGAATGCGACGGTGATCGAGCGGCTGTTCGTCGAATTCGCCGATCAGATCTCCTCGACCGGCACCATGACCGGCACCTATGAATCGACCGAGCGGCTCCTGATGAAGGTGCTCGACCGCAGCAAGGTCGACACCATTATGGAAGAGATCCGCGGTCCCGCCGGCCGCACCATGTGGGACAAGCTCGGCAATGTGCACGAATCGGTTCTGGCGAACTTCCTGAAGAACGAATATCCGCAGACCGTCGCGGTCGTGCTCTCCAAGGTGAAGCCGGATCACGGCGCGCGCGTGCTCTCGATGCTGCCGGAAGCCTTCGCGATGGAAGTCATCATGCGCATGCTGCGCATGGAATCGGTGCAGAAGGACATCCTGGACGACGTCGAGCGCGTGCTGCGCAACGAGTTCATGAGCAACCTTGCCCGCACCTCGCGCCGCGACGCGCACGAGATGATTGCGGAAATCTTCAACAACCTGGACCGCGCGTCGGAATCCCGTTTCCTCACCGCGCTCGAGGAACGCAACCGCGATTCCGCCGAGAAGGTCCGGTCCCTCATGTTCACCTTCGAGGATCTTGGCAAGCTCGATCCGGGCGGCGCGCAGACGCTGCTGCGCAGCATCGAAAAAGACAAGCTGCCGCTCGCACTCAAGGGCGCGTCGGAAGCTCTGCGCGACCTCTTCCTTTCCAACATGTCGGAGCGCGCATCGAAGATGCTCAAGGAGGACATGGCCGCGATGGGCCCGGTCCGCCTGCGCGACGTGGAAGAGGCCCAGTTGGCGATGGTGACGGTCGCCAAGGAGCTCGCCAGCAAGGGCGAGATCATGCTGACCGACAAGAAGGGCGAAGACGAGCTGATCTATTAGGAATTTGGCGCGAGAGATGTCAGTGGTCCGTAAATTTCTTTTCGACAACGATTTCGGTGAGGCGCCACAAAGCGCCGCCGGGGGCGCGCGCGCCAAGGGTACAGCCGCCGGCAAGAGCGCGGCCGCTGTCCCTGCCCCGCCGATGTTCACCGAAGCCGAGATGGAGGGCGCGTGCGACGTGGCGCGCCGGCAAGGCGAAGAGGCCGGCGCCGCACGCGGCCGCAACGAAGCGGTCGCGGCGTTCGACAAGCAGGTTGCCGCATCCCTCGCCGCCATCGCGCAGCAAACGGCGGCCATCGCCAAAGGCGTTGCCGCAGAGGCGCAAGCCGCCGGCAAGTCGGCGGATCTGGCGCTGGCGATCGTGCGCAAGCTGCACCCCGCGCTGGTCGAGCGCCAAGGCCTCGCCGAGATCGAAGCGGTCCTCGGCCAGTGCCTGGAATCGCTGAAGCAAGAGCCGCGCCTGGTCGCCTATGTGCATAGCGCGCGGCTCGATGCGCTGCAGGAACGGCTGGGGCAATTGTCCGCCTCCAACGGGTTCGAAGGCCGCGTTGTCCTGATCGCTGACGATGCGATGGGCGAGAGCGATTGCCGTGTCGAATGGGCCGACGGCGGCGTGGAACGTGAAGCCGGCCGCATCTGGCGGGCGATCGAGGAAACATTGACGCGTTACGTCGCGGCCGGCGGCCACGAACCGAAGTGAGTGAAAGGAGAGAGTTATGGGTGATAAGGAGAATCTGGAGCTCACCGAGTTCCAAGGTGCGGAGGGTCAGCCGCCCGATGCCGGCCAGGATGCGTCCCGGCCCGGCAATGCGAAGGACCTGGATGCCGTCTACGACATCCCGGTGCAGGTCTCGGCCGTGCTGGGCCGCACCTCGATGCAGGTCAGCCAGCTCCTGAAGCTGGGCCGCGGCGCCGTGGTGGAGCTCGACCGCAAGGTCGGCGAGGCGGTCGACATCTACGTCAACAACCGCCTGGTCGCGCGGGGCGAGGTGGTGGTGGTCGAGGATCGCCTCGGCGTCACCATGACTGAGATCATCAAGGCCGACCGGGCCTAACCGACGATGCGCAGGCGCGAGCGCAAGGCAGGATAGAGATGGCCGATACGACACCCAATGACGTGCGACCGATGGCCGATGCGCCGCTGCGTTTCGAAGCGCCGCCACGCAAGATGGATTTCGCCACCCTGCTCGGCCTGGTGGCAGCGCTCGCGCTGATCGGAACTGCCATCGTCCTCAACGGCTCGCCGCTCGCGTTCATCGACATCCCCGCGATCCTGATGGTGGTGTTGGGAACGTTGGCGGTGACCGCGATCTCTTATACCGGGGACGAGCTGCGCGAGGCGCAGCCGTCTTTCCGCCAGGCCCTGTTCCGGAGCGAGGTGGATCCCCGGATCGGCGCGCGCCGGGTCCTGACGCTGGCCGACAAGGCGCGCAAGCGCGGCCTGTTGCAATTGCAAGGCGACCTCTATGGCCTGCGTGACGCTCGGTTCCTGCAGCGCTCGCTCGGCATGCTGATCGATGGGCTGCAGGTCGATGAGATCGAGCGCAACATGACCTTGGAAGCACACGCGCTGGCGCAAGGCCGGCATCGCGCCGCCGCCATCCTGCGCCGCGCGGCGGAAGTCTCCCCCGCCATGGGCCTGATCGGTACGTTGGTCGGCCTGGTGCAGATGCTGGGCAACCTCGATTCGCCGGAGCGCATCGGCCCGGCCATGAGCGTCGCGCTGCTGACCACCCTCTACGGCGCGCTGATGGCCAATGTCGTGTTCCTGCCGCTCGCCAGCAAGCTGGAGCGCAACGCGACGGTCGAGCAGCTGGTCAGCCAGATCTACACCATGGGGGTCGCGTCGATGGGCCGGCAGGAAAATCCCCGGCGCCTCGAGATGCTGCTCAACACCGTGCTGCCCGCAGGGCAGCAGATCCGCTACTTCGATTGACCTCTTAGCGCGGTCAAGGCCACAGGCCCACGCCGCAAGAACACCAGGAGCAAGCCATGCGTCTACTCATCGTTGGATCCCTTGACGGCCACATCACCGCAGCGGGCAAGATCGCTTTCAGCTCCGGCGCGAAGGTGGCTCATGTCGACGGTATCGACCAGGCGCTCCATGCCCTGCGAAACGGCCAGGGCGCGGACCTCATCATGTTCGACGTCGCGCTCGACATCCAGCGCATGATCGACTGCTTGCGCGCCGAGCGGATCAACATTCCGGTGGTCGCCTGCGGCATCGGTACCAGTGCCGAGACCGCGGTGAAAGCGATCAAGGCGGGCGCGAAAGAATATGTGCCGCTGCCGCCCGACGCGGAACTGATCGCCGCAGTCCTCGCCGCTGTGGCGGAGGAAAGCTCCGCCCTGGTCTACAAGGACCCAGCCATGAAAGCGGTGCTGAAGCTGGCTGATCAGGTCGCTCCGTCGGATGCCAGCATCATGATCACCGGCGAATCCGGCACCGGCAAGGAAGTGATGGCCCGCTACATCCACGCCCATTCCAAGCGCGCGAACAAGCCGTTTATCTCGGTCAATTGCGCGGCGATCCCGGAGAACCTGCTGGAATCCGAATTGTTCGGTCACGAGAAGGGCTCCTTCACGGGCGCCATCGCGCGCCGTATCGGCAAGTTCGAGGAAGCCAACGGCGGCACGTTGCTGCTGGACGAAATCAGCGAAATGCATCCGCGCCTGCAAGCCAAGCTGTTGCGCGCGATCCAGGAGCGCGTCATCGATCGCGTCGGCGGCATCACGCCGGTGAAGGTCGATATCCGGCTGCTTGCCACGTCCAACCGCGACCTCCAGGAAGAAGTGCGCAAGGGCAATTTCCGGGACGACCTCTTCTTCCGGCTCAATGTCATGGCGCTGGAACTGCCGGCACTGCGGCACCGGCCGGCCGACATTCCGGCTTTGGCCGAGCACTTCACGAAGAAGTATGCCGAAGCCAACGGCGTTCGGATAACCGGTATCGCTCCGGAAGTCATGGATACCCTGCTCCGCCATGAATGGCGCGGCAATGTCCGCGAGCTCGAGAACACGATGCATCGCGCGATTCTGCTGGCGCACGGCCCGGTGATCGAACCGGACGCGATCATGCTGACCGGCGGGCGCGGCATTCCGGTCGCGGCGCTGCAGCCGCAAGCGGCGGCGGCGGCCTCGGCGTCCGCCAAGGCATCGGCGAACGGTGTCACCAGCGCCTTGGTCGGACGCACCGTCGCTGCCGTCGAGCGCGATCTTATCATCGACACTCTGCAGCATTGCCTCGGCAACCGGACCCATGCCGCGAACATCCTCGGCATCTCGATCCGAACCTTGCGCAACAAGCTGAAGCTGTACAATGAGGAAGGTGTTCCGGTTCCCGGCTCGCACGGCGAGAGCAATCAGTTTTCGGCCGCTTGAGACGTCGTCGGAGTCAGTAGGAATCGGATCAAATGGCGGATACTGGCAATAGCAACGTGAATGCCGGCGCGGCGGGTGCGCCGGCCTGGGTGACCCAGGTCAGCAAGACGCTGCGCCGCGGCGAGATCCTGCTCGCCGGCGGCCTGGTCTTCATCCTCACTGTCCTCATCCTGCCGATGCCGGCGTGGCTGCTGGATATCAGCCTTGCCTTTTCGATCACTGTTTCCGTCCTCATCCTGATGGTGGTGCTGTTCATCCAGAAGCCGCTGGATTTCAGCACCTTCCCCACCGTTCTGCTGATCGTCACGATGATGCGGCTGTCGCTCAACCTCGCCACGACCCGTCTCATCCTCACTCACGGTCATGAGGGCACCGACGCTGCCGGTCACGTGATCGAGGCTTTCGGCGGCTTCATCATGGGGGGCAACTATGTCATCGGCCTGATCGTGTTCGCGATCCTGGTGCTGGTGAACTTCGTCGTCATCACCAAGGGTTCGGGCCGCATTGCCGAGGTGTCCGCGCGCTTCAGCCTGGACGCCATGCCCGGCAAGCAGATGGCGATTGACGCCGATCTCTCCGCCGGCCTGATCGACGAGAAGGATGCACGCGCCCGGCGCAAGGCGCTGGAAGACGAAAGCAACTTCTTCGGCTCGATGGACGGCGCGGCCAAGTTCGTGCGCGGCGACGCCATCGCTGGCCTTATCATCACCTTCATCAATATCGTCGGCGGCATCATCATCGGCGTCGCGCAGCAGGACCTCTCGATGGGGGACGCCGCGGCGTCCTATACATTGCTGACGGTCGGCGACGGCCTAGTGACCCAGATCCCCGCTCTCATCGTTTCGACCGCGGCCGGCATGCTCGTCACCAAGGCCGGCATTGACGGTTCGACCGACAAGGCCCTGTTCGCGCAATTGTCCGGCTATCCCGCCGCGCTCGGCATGGCCTCGTTCCTGATGGCCTCAATGGCCGTCCTGCCCGGCATCCCGGCCATACCTTTCCTGCTGCTGGCTGGTCTTGCCGGCGGCGGCGCATTCTTCACCGCCCGACGGCACCGCCGCGCGGCGGCGCAAATTGTGACCGCCCAGGCCCAGCAGGTCGCCGCCGCGCCCGTCATGGAAGAGCCGATCTCCACCGCCCTCTCGATCGACGCGGTGCGCATCGAGCTGGGCTATGGATTGCTTGGCCTCATTAATGCCGAGCAGGGCCACCGCCTGACCGATCAGATCAAGGCACTGCGCCGGCAGTTGGCGGGCGAGATGGGCTTCATCCTGCCGGCTGTGCGCATCCAGGATAACCTCCAGATCAATGCCAATTCCTACGTCGTGCGCGTGAAGGAGATCGAAGCGGGACGCGGCGATCTGCGCCCCAACATGCTGCTGGTCATGGATCCGCGCGGCGACAAGATCAACCTCGCCGGCGAAGAGACGGTCGAGCCGACCTTCGGCCTGCCCGCCATGTGGGTCGATCCGACTCTGCGCGAAGAGGCATTGTTCCGCGGCTATACCGTGGTCGATCCCTCGACTGTCATCACCACGCACCTGACCGAGCTCATCAAGGACAACATGGCGGAGCTGCTCTCGCACGCCGAGACGCAGAAGCTGCTCGATGAATTGCCCAAGGAGCATCAGAAGCTGGTCGCCGACCTCATCCCCGGCCAGATCTCGGTCAGCGGCGTGCAGCGTGTGCTGCAGGCCTTGCTCGGCGAGCGAGTCTCAATCCGCGATCTGCCGAACGTCCTGGAGGGAATCTCGGAGGCGTGCGGCTACTCGCGTAACGTGACCATGATCACCGAGCATGTGCGCGCGCGCCTCGCCCGCCAGATCAGCGACAATTCCACCGACCAGACCGGTGTCATCCCGATCCTCACTTTGTCGCCGGAATGGGAGCAGGCATTCACCGACGCGCTCCATGGCGAAGGCGAGGAAAAGCAGCTGGTGATGGCGCCGACCACGCTCCAGCAATTCATCCAGCTGGTGCGGCAGGCGTTCGAGCGTCACACCATCATGGGCGAAAGCCCGGTCCTGCTGACCAGCCCCGGAATCCGGCCCTATGTGCGCTCCATCATCGAGCGGTTCCGCCCCATCACCACGGTGATGTCGCAGAACGAGATCCACGCCCGCGCGCGCATCCGCACGCTGGGACAGATCTAAGGCCGGCTGATGCGTCTCCGCACCTTCACCGCGCCATCGATCAGCGAGGCCATGCGCCAGGTGCGCACGGCGCTGGGCGAGGACGCGGTCATCCTGTCGACAGAGCAGATCGGCAAGTCGGTCAAGGTGAGCGCCGCGATCGAGCCTGCTGCCACCGCGCCGGCCACTGCCGCGACCGTCTCACTGGAAGCCGCCAGCGATCTCGAAGCCGCCATGCACTATCACGGCGTGCCGAAAGCGTTGGCCGACCGGCTGCTGGCGACCGCCAGCGATCTGGAAGCCGGAAACCCACAACAGGCACTGACCGCTGCTCTGCGCGCTCGCTTCGGATTCCGGCCCCTGATCGAACGAAAGCCGGCCAAGCCGATCCTGCTGGCCGGCCTGCCCGGCGCCGGCAAGTCGTCGACACTCGCCAAGCTCGCCGCGCGCGCCAAGGTCAATGGCTGGGCCGCGACCGCCATCACCTGCGACCTGGCGAAGGCCGGCGCGATCGAACAGCTCGCGACCTATGCCAAGGCGCTGGAGATTCCCGCTTATCGCGCCAAGGACGCTGCGACCTTGCGCCGTGCGGTCACCAAGGCTGAGGCGGATGGCCTCATTCTTGTCGATACGCTCGGCACCAATCCCTTGAAGGCCGCCGACCTGGCGCAGCTTCGCGAGTTGGCCGAAGCGGCATCCGCCGAAATCGTGCTGGTCATGGCAGCCGGCGGCGATGCTGCCGAGAGTGCGGAGCTGGCGGCGGGTTATGCCGAAGCCGGCGCGACTCGATTGATCGCCACCAAGATCGACGTGGCGCGGCGTTATGGCGGCATCCTGGCCGCGGCGGAGGCTGGGCGACTCGCCTTCGCAGGGCTTGGCAGCTCGCCGGAAATCGCGTCGGGCCTTAGTGCCTTGCGCGCGGACACGCTGTGCCGTCTTATTCTGCCGGCGGCTCGCGCCGACTCGCGAGTCCCCGCCGGCGCATCCGAAAACAAATCGCTGTCCGGTACCGCATGATGATCCAGGAACCCCGCCGCATCGCCCCAACGGCAGCCACCGTGCCGATCGCAAATGCCGTTGCCGTCGCGTCCGGCAAAGGCGGCGTCGGCAAGACCTGGCTCTCGATCACACTGGCGCACGCCTTGGCCAATCTCGGCCGCCGCACTGTCCTGATCGACGGCGATCTCGGCCTCGCCAATGTTGACATCCAGCTCGGCCTCTCGCCCGAGGTCGACCTGGCGGATGTCCTGGACAACAACGTGCCGCTGACCCAGGCGGCGCAACGCCATGAAGCGACCGGCCTCGACATCATTGCGGGGCGGTCCGGCGTCGCGAGCCTTGCCACCCTGTCGCCCGCGCGCCTCACCAGCTTCGGCGGCGGCATCACGGTTCTCAGCGGGCGCTATGATCGGGTGCTGATCGATCTCGGCGCCGGCGTCGAGCGGCCGGTGCGCCATCTCGCAGCGCTGGCGCAGCGCACGCTGGTCGTCACCAATGACGAGCCGACTTCCCTTACCGACGCGTACGCGCTCATCAAGCTCTTGATGCAGGATGGCGCCAAGACCAAGGTTGGAGTGGTGGTGAATGCCGCCGCCAGCAAGGCCGAGGGTGAGCGCACCTATAAGACCCTGGCGAAGGCCTGCGACACCTTCCTCAAGATGACGCCGCCTCTGCTCGGCGTGGTGCGGCGCGATGCCAAGGTGCGAGACGCGATCCGCGCCCAGACGCCGCTTCTGACGCGCCATCCCGGCAGCGATGCGGCACGCGACGTCGAAGCGATCGCGCATCTTCTGGCTCAGGCTTCATAGCGGATCGGCGGCGATGAGCGAATTCTCGATCAATCTGCCGCCACGGCTGCCAACGACCGGACCTGCGCCCAACATCCTGACTGCGGTCATTCCGGATCCGCCGCGCCAGCTGGCGCAGCTCGACAACGGCACCATCGTCAAGGGCCAGGTGCAAGGCCGCGATCCCGATGGCTTGCTGGTGATCGTGACGGACAAGGGCGCGCTCAAGCTGTCCACGCCCGCGAACATTCCGACCGGCAGCCAGGTGACCCTCGAAGTGCGAAGCGCCGGCGACCGGTTGCAAGTGGTCGTCCTCTCTGTCGATGGCCAGCCGCCGAGCGGCGCCACCAGCCAGGGGCCCCGCACCGGAACCGTGCCGCCGCCCACCACGTCCAGCGGCGGCCAGACTCAAGCACCGCCGCCATCGACCGGCCCCGCTCCAGTTCCCGTGGCAATTGTCGGCAGCGTGCTGCAAGGCACCATCGTTCAAGCGGCGCCCGACACGCTGAGCCAGCTTATCCGCTCGCTGCTGCCCGGCCCGCCCACACCACAGCCCAGCGTTCCGGGCGGACAAGTCCCTCTTGCCGGGGCGCAACCTGCCCTGCCCGCATCTGCCGCGGCGCCGGCGCCGACGTCCGCTTCATCGAATCCACCCGCGCCCGGCCAAGCCGCGCCGGCTCCAATAACCCAACAGAGCTCGCCTCTGCCACATCCGTCTCCCGAGGCACCGGCCGCTCTGCCCAAGGCGCTCGTCAGCGCGTTGCAAGCCGACGTCCGTGCGAAGATCGAGGCGCTGTTCTTCTCGACCCCGCCCGCGAAGGGAAGTTTCGCGCCCGCCTTGCCGAGCCAGCTGACCGGAACCTTCGTGTCGGGCTCGCAGGCCGAGGGCGTGGGTTCAAACCTGGCGCAAAGCCTCACTCCGGGCGCGAAGCTCCCCATTCCCCTGACGACCGGCTCCGAAGTGCGGCTGCGCCTAATCGCGATCGCCTCCGCACCGGGCCTGCCACTGGCGATCCCGGCAACTGCGTCCGGCGTGCCGCATGTGATGGCGGGCCGCATCATCGGCTATACGCCGTCCGGCAATGCGGTACTGCATTCGCCGCTCGGCGCCATCGTGCTGCAGGGTGCCCTGGCGCTGCCGCTCGGCACGGAGCTGGCGCTCGCGATCGAACCGGTCGTGCCGATGCCTGCTACTCCGCTTTCTTCCGGCTCGTTGTCTTTGCCGCAACTGCTGCTGTCGGTCGCGCGCAGCTGGCCGAGCCTCGCCGACGCCATCGGCCTGCTGCGGCAGAACGCGAGCAATGCCGACACGCTCGCCACCTTGGCGCGCTTGCCGCAAGCGGGTCCCAAGCTGGCCGCTGGGCTCGTCGCCGCGATGCAGGCAATCCGCACCAACGATGCCGAGGCACTGCTGGGCGCCCTGGTCGCCGCCCGCACCGGCAACGCCGCGCGCGATGAGAGCGCGCGCAAAGTGCGGCAGGAACTGGCGCAGGTCGCAACCATGTCGCAGGAGAGGCCGGGCATCGACTGGCGCTGCTGCTTCATCCCGATCCTGGATGACGGCACGATCCGGCAGATCAACCTGTTCTACCGCCGCGACCGCCGCAAGGACCGCAAGGACGCCAAGGACGAGACGTCCGGCACCCGCTTCATCGTCGAAGTCGACATGTCGAGGATGGGTCCCTTCCAGTTCGACGGCCTGGTGCGCGAGAGGCAGTTCGACCTGATGGTCCGCAGCCACGTCGCCCTGCCGCCGAAGTTCAGGCAGGACATCACCGAGCTGTTCCATGAAGCGCTCGCCCTCGGCGACTATCGCGGCGGCCTCGTCTTTCAGAAGGTGAAGGATTTCCCGGTCTCGCCGCTGGAAGAGATCGAGAAGTCGGCGACGCGGGTCTCAGCGTAGACGCTCTGCACTCGCCTCGCTCAGTTGGTGGGCTTGGCTGCCATGACCAGGACCGGCTGTTCGCGATACACATCCGGAAAGAGGCGTTTCAGATTGTCGATCTTCGGCAGATCGTTGAACACGATGTAGGGATAGTTCGGGTTCAACGTCAGGAAATCCTGATGATAGTCCTCGGCCGGGTAGAATGTCCGTCCGGCTTCGAGCGTCGTGACGATCTCGTCGCGGTAGATGTGCGCAGCATTGAGTTGATTGATGTAGGATTTGGCAACCCGTGCCTGCCCGTCATTCATTGGAAAGATCGTCGAGCGATATTGTGTGCCGGTATCCGGACCCTGGTGGTTGAGCTGGGTCGGATCATGGGCGACCGAGAAATATATCTGCAGGATCTTGCCGTAACTGATCTTGCTCGGATCAAAGGTGATCTGAACGGATTCCGCGTGACCGGTCGTGTCGCTGCTGACGATCTCGTAATGCGCGGTGCTTGCTTCGCCGCCTGCATAGCCTGACACTGCACGCGTCACTCCTTCGACATGCTGGAACACGCCCTGCACGCCCCAGAAGCATCCGCCCGCCAGCACAGCCACCTCGGAGGCCGATTGTGTGGGCTGCTCATCGACGGTCGGTGCCGGTATCACCTGCGCATCCTCGGCGGCTGAACGATTCACCCACGGCGCCAGCGCGAACAGCAGGATGACAGCAGCGATGCCGGCGAACGGCGCGATGCGCCGAAACATTTGCTCATTCGATCGTGACATCGCTTGTCTCCGGGTTCAGGCCGCTGCCGGCTTGAAGGTCAGCGCAACGCCGTTCATGCAATAGCGCAGACCAGTGGGTTGCGGGCCGTCGTCAAAAACATGGCCGAGATGACCGCCACAGCGGCGGCAATGCACGGCCGTCCGGACCACGAAGAAGCTGGTATCCTTGGTTTCGCCAACCGCATTGTCGAGCGGCGCCCAGAAACTCGGCCAGCCAGTGCCGCTGTCGAACTTGGTGGTCGATGAAAACAGGTCCAGGTCGCAGCCGGCGCAGGCGAAATTGCCACGCCGTTCTTCATGCAGAAGCGGGCTGCTGAAGGCCGGTTCGGTTCCCGCTTCCCGCAGCACGGCGTATTGCTCCGGCGTCAGCAGCTTGCGCCATTCGTCATCGCTGTGGGTGACCTCGAATACTTCATTGGCTTGGGGCGTGCGCATCCACCAACGCTGCGCCGCTACCGCGGTGACCGCAGCCATGGCGCCTCCAGCCAAAAGCCATCGCCTGGTGATCATGGCAAAGAACTTTCGAGATTCGACCGTAGTCACTCATTTAATGACTGCGATCTCGCTATGTCAGCACAGGACTGCGATAGTCACGCAGCTGTGAAATGAACAACCCTGTGTGACCCGGTGCTCCATGTGGTCTTTACCGAGGCAATGGCGTCCAAGGCCGCAGCCCTTCCGCCGGAGCAGCTGCAACCCGATCTCGTCGTTGATCGCCTGGTCCTTGCCGAGCTCGAGCCGCACCGTCGTTGCAAGCCGCAGCTGTGCTGAGGCATGCTGACCGCATGATCGTGCTGTTCACGGATTTCGGGCTGCACGGCCCCTATACCGGGCAGGTGAAGGCGGTGCTTCATGCAGCCGCGCCGGCCGTGCCCGTCATCGACCTGTTCGCGGACGCGCCGGTCGGCAACCCCAAGGCATCCGCCTACCTACTGGCCGCTTATTGCGAATGGTTTCTTGCCGGAACCGTCTTTCTCTGCATTGTCGACCCCGGCGTCGGCGGAGAGCGGCCATCGATTGTCGTCGAAGCCGACGGCCGGTGGTATGTCGGCCCGGGCAACGGCCTGTTCGAGCTGGTGCAGCGCCGCGCAAGCAAAGCACTGAGCTGGGACATCACATGGAAGCCGGACCGCCTGTCCGCGAGCTTTCACGGCCGCGACCTATTTGCGCCGGTGGCCGGCATGTTGGCACGCGGCGAGCCGCCACCCGGCCGGCCACGCACCGATACCGCGGATCGACGGCCCGACTGGCCCGACAACCTCGCCGAGATCGTCTATGTCGACCACTACGGCAATGCCATAACCGGAGTGAGGGCCGCCTCGCTGCCGGCCGATGGGCGGCTTCTCGTGGCGGGCCGGATATTGGAGCGCGCGCGGACCTTCAGCGATCTGCCACCGGGCGCGGCGTTCTGGTATGAGAACTCCAACGGGCTTGCCGAAATCGCCGTCAATCAGGGGCGCGCTGAACGAGTGCTGGGTCTTTCGATCGGCAGTCCGGTCAAGATCATCTCTTGAACGAGCCGGCACAGCGGCACACCTTTGCACCATGACGCGCAAGGTCGGAAAACAGCGTGCCGAATCGGACCAACTGAAGCCGCAACAGCGCCGCAGCAAGCCGGCACCAACCGGCAACAAGCGCGTCGCGGAACAAGTCCGCAAGATCCTGCGCACGCACTACGCGAGCAAATATCGGGTACGGTGAGGCGCTCGAGCTTCGTCGACCCTTCTACCGGCATGATCGCCCATCTCCGGAGCCATATTGACTTAAACTGGAGCCGGTGGAATATATATTCCAATAATGAGAAAAGTAGGCGCAAAACATTCTGCGCCATTGGGAGGAAAGGTGAAACGCCTGCAAAATCGGCGAGAGCCTTCGTCATGCACGAACAAGAGAACCGGAGTTGCCGGGCGACGGCAGCGCACCGTGCCCGCGTACACGGCGCGCTGAAACGTTTGCGCGAGAATGTCCCGGCCATCAGGGTGATGGTCGGTGTGCCTGAGACGGGAGGACAACAAAGTGAAAATAGCAATCGTTCGAATGGCCTTGCTTGCGGCGGCATTGGTCCTGCCGCTTGCCGGCCAAGCCCCGAGTGCCAACGCCGAGGGTGAGCGTTATGTCTTCGTCAGCCACGCGCCGGATTCGGACTCGTGGTGGAACACCATCAAGAACGCCCTCAAGAATGCCGAGCACGATCTCGGCGTCAAAGTCGAGTATCGCAACCCGTCGACCGGTGACATCGCCGATATGGCGCGCATCATCGAGCAGGCGACGGCCTCCAATCCCACCGGCATCATCAGCACCATCGCCGACTACAATGTGCTCGAGGGTCCGCTCAAGGCAGCCATTGCCAAGGGCATCCCAGTCATCACAGTCAATTCCGGCACCGCTGATGAGTCGAAGAAGCTCGGCGCGCTGATGCATATCGGCCAGCCCGAATATGACGCCGGCAAGGGCGCCGGCGAGCGGGGAAAGGCGGCCGGAGTGACGCATTTCCTGTGCGTCAACCATTACATCACCAACACGGCCTCGGTTGAGCGCTGCCAGGGCTATGCCGACGCGCTCGGCGTCGAACTCGGCGACCAGATGCTCGATTCCGGCATGGACCCGACCGACGTCTATAACCGGGTGAAGGCCTACCTCTCCGCCCATCCCGATACTGATGGCATCCTGACGCTCGGCCCAAATTCGGCCGATCCGGTGATCAAGCTGCTGCGCGACACATCCTCCGCCAGCAAGTACAAGAGCTTCATCAGCTTTGATCTCGACACCGACATCTCGCAGGCGATCAAGGATGGCATCATGGAAGCCGCCATTGACCAGCAGCCTTATCTGCAGGGCTACCTGCCGGTGGTTCTGCTCACCGAATACGCGCGCTACGGCGTGATGCCGGCGAGCAACATCAATACTGGCCCGGGCTTCGTGACCAAGGCCAACATCGCCATGGTCGAGAAGCTCGCCGGCGAGTATCGCTAGGCGACTGTCGCCGGCGGGACACTTCCCGCCGGCGACCGCGACAACCGGATGGACGCTTCCGGCGCCCGTCATGCACGCAAGATTATGAACGAAGATGGCTGAGCAGCCCGTAACCACCACCGCCCGGCCGACCACCGCCACCATCGGCGATGAACGACTAGCCCGTCAGTCGGCCGTCCACCGCATCATGGCGCGTCCAGCCCTCGGCGCTTTCGCCGGCGTGGTCCTGGTCTTCGTCTTCTTCGGGACTGTCGCCAACGGTACCGGGATGTTCGCCGCCGACGGCGTGCTGAGCTGGTCCACGGTGAGCGCTCAGCTCATCATCGTCGCGACCGGCGCCGCGCTCCTGATGGTCGGCGGCGAGTTCGATCTCTCGGTGGGCTCGATGATCGGGTTTGCCGGAATGATGATCGCCCTGCCGACGGTCTATTTCCACTGGCCGATCGAGGTCAGCGTGCTCTTCGCCTTCGGTGGAGCGCTCGCGATCGGTTTCCTCAACGGCCTGATCACCGTCCGCACCAAGCTGCCGTCCTTCATCGTAACACTCGCCTCGCTCTATATCCTCCGCGGCCTGACCATCGCCTTGTCGATCCTCTTCTCCAATCGCACCATCGTGGCCGGCGTCAAGGAAGCGGCGGGTGACAGCTTCGTCTCCTGGCTGTTCGCCGGCACCATTGGAAATGGCCTTTTTGTCTGGCTCGCCAATCACGATCTGATTGCGCAGCTCCCAAATGGTGAGCCGAGCGTCAAGGGCATACCCATGGTAATCATCTGGGCCTTGGGCCTCGCTGCCATCGCGCATGTCATCCTCACCAGGACCACGCTCGGCAACTGGATCTTCGGCTCCGGCGGAGACGCCAATGCGGCGCGCAATGTCGGTGTCCCGGTCAACCGAGTGAAGATCGCCCTGTTCATGTTCACCGCCTTCTGCGCGACCGTCTATGCCGCGTGCCAGGTATTCGAGTTCGGCTCCGCCGCGTCCGATCGCGGCCTGCTCAAGGAGTTCGAGGCGATCATCGCCGCGGTTATCGGCGGGTGCCTGTTGACCGGCGGGTACGGCTCGATTGTCGGCGCCTGCTTCGGTGCTTTGATCTTCGGAGTCGTTCAGCAGGGTATCCTCTTCACCGGCGCGCCCAACGATTGGTTCCGGGTCTTTCTCGGTGCCATGCTGCTCGTCGCCGTCCTCTTCAACAACATGATCCGCCGCCGGGTGACAGCAGAACGATGAGCGATGTGACGCCCACTGAAATGCCCGTCCCGGCGCCTGCCCCTGGTCCAGGCCGACCATTGATCGAGGTCCACAACCTCGTGAAGCATTTCGGGCCGGTGATCGCGCTTGCCGGCGTCTCGCTCACCCTCAATTCCGGCGAGGTCCATTGCCTGCTCGGAGACAACGGCGCCGGCAAGTCGACGCTGATCAAGACCTTGTCCGGCGTGTTCCGTCCGACCAGCGGAGATTTCGTGGTCGACGGAGAGCAGGTGTCCTTCGCCAGCCCGCGCAATGCGCTCGATCGCGGCATCGCCACCGTCTATCAGGACTTGGCGATGATCCCGCTGCTCTCGATCACGCGTAATTTTTTCATGGGGCGCGAGCCGGTGAAGCGGCGCCTCGGCCCGTTCTCCTTCATCGACATGGAGCATGCCGACCGCATCGCCCGCGAAGAGATGCGCAATATCGGCATCAATGTGCGGGACCCGCAGCAGCATGTCGGTACCCTCTCGGGCGGCGAGCGCCAGTGCGTCGCGATTGCCCGCGCTGTCCATTTCGGAGCCAAGGTGCTGATCCTGGACGAGCCAACCTCCGCTCTGGGTGTCGCGCAGACCGCTGTGGTCCTGAAGTTCGTGCGCCAGCTTCGGCAGAAGGGGCTGGGCATCATCTTCATCACCCATAACGTCCGGCACGCTTATGCTGTGGGCAATCGTTTCACTGTACTGAACCGCGGCCGGACCCTCGGCACCTTCCGCAAGGCGCAGATCACGCTTGACCGCCTGCAGACCATGATGGCCGGCGACAAAGAGCTTGCGGTTCTCGACGAAGAGCTGGGGGGAACGGTCTGACGGCGAGCTGCGCCTGACGGACAGCCGGCGGCTTATCCCTTGCGCCGGTGCAGCTGCAGGCCGATCTCGTCGCTGATCGCCTGGTCCTTGCGGCGTTCCGCGAGGCGCTGGCGTTGCTGGCGGTTCTTGACGGTCTGCTCGGTCTTCTTCAGCTCCGAGAAGGCCGCGCTGATCTGTTCGCGCAGCTTGTCGAGTTCGCCGCGCAGATCGACCAGCGACTTGTCCAGCCGTTCGCGGCGGCCCTTCATGGCGTGGCGGTAACCAGGCAGCATGCGCTGCAGCTCGACGTTGGCGCGCGAGGCTTCGATCTCGCGCTCGACCGCCTCGTCGAGCTTGGTGATGTCCTGCATCAGCCGCTCGATCAGCAGCTCGAGATCGCTTGCCTGCCGGCGCTTCTCATCCAGCGTCCAGCGCTGCAGGCGCATCAATTGATCGAGCCCGCTCACGAGATCACCTTGGCCCCGACCTTGCCGACCTTGGCCGGCGGCTCGGCATCAGGATGCGGCAGACCGACGATGTCGGCGAGCAGCGAATAGCCGGTCTTGATGTCCGTTTTCTCGGCCCGCTTCTGGCCGAGGAACCCTTCGATTGGTCCGAACAGCCGGATCGCTTCATCGACCGCGGGATCCGTCCCCTTGCGATAGGCGCCGAGGCGGATCAGCTCCGCCATATCTTCGTAGACCGACAGATGCTGGCGCGCGCGGCGCACGATCTCGGTCTCGGCATCGGTGTTGCAGTTCGGCATGGTGCGCGACAGCGAGCGCAGCACATTGACCGCCGGATAGCGGCCGCGCTCCGCAATGCTGCGCTCCAGCACGATATGACCGTCGAGGATGCCGCGCACCGCGTCAGCGACCGGCTCGTTGTGATCGTCGCCTTCGACCAGCACGGTGAAGAGGCCTGTGATGCTGCCCGACCCGACAACGCCAGGTCCCGCGCGCTCCAGCAGGCGCGGCAGCTCCGCGAAGGTCGAAGGGGTGTAGCCCTTGCTGGCGGGCGGCTCGCCCACCGACAGGCCGATCTCGCGCATCGCCATCGCGAAGCGCGTGACGCTGTCCATCATGCAGAGCACGTCCTCGCCTTGGTCGCGGAAATATTCGGCGACCGCCATGGTCATCTGCGCCGCCTGCCGGCGCATCAGCGGCGATTCATCCGAGGTCGCCACCACGATGACGCTGCGCGCCAGGCCTTCGGGCCCAAGCTCGTCGGCGATGAATTCCTGTACTTCGCGGCCGCGCTCGCCGATCAGGCCGATCACGTTGATGTCGAGCGACGCGTAGCGCGCCATCATCGACAGCAGCACCGACTTGCCGACGCCCGAGGCGGCGAAGATGCCCATGCGCTGCCCGCGGCAACAAGTTGCGAACGCATTGATGGCGCGCACGCCGAGATCGATCTTTGCCCCGACCCGGGCGCGGGCATGGGCCGGCGGCGGGACGTTGCGGATGCGCATCGGGATCTTGCCGGTCGGCAACGGCCCCTTGCCGTCGATCGGCTCGCCCATCGCGTTCACCACGCGGCCGAGCCAGGCGCGGGTGGGCCGCACCACGGGATCGCTCTCCACCACGATCGCCTTGCTGCCGAGCCCGACGCCTTCCAGCGCGCCGAAGGCCAGCGCCAGGGCGCGGCCGTTGCGGAAACCGACGACTTCGCAGCCGATACGGCGGTTGTTGCGGTCGAGCAGGTCACAGCGGGCGCCGATGGCGAGCGAGCCATCTATGCCGGCAATCTCCACCAGCATGCCGAGGATGGCCGCGACGCGGCCATAGACGCGTCGGTCTGGAATTCGTTCGATATCGTCCAGGATGTCGTCGATCGC
This sequence comes from Dongiaceae bacterium, assembly GCA_035695765.1. GTDB lineage: Bacteria > Pseudomonadota > Alphaproteobacteria > Dongiales > Dongiaceae > Dongia_A. Next base: position 17,713 of record DASRRI010000085.1, on the reverse strand, counting down.
CAGCGCGTACGCCATGCCCCAAATTGCCCAAGTTGCCCAAACACGTGTGGCCCTCGGGCCCGACTCTAGCCAAACGTCGTTAACCGGCAGTTAAAGTTAAGTCCAGGCGGGCACAAATTCTCAGCGAACTATCAATGAGTTAACCACCGAAAGGTGGGGAGAGGCCGAATTGCCTGGTCTGTGGATAGTTCGGCCTAGGTCCGAGGAAATATGCGGTTTTCCTCGATCATTGCTTTACATTCCTGGGGATAAATGGTTAACATTTATCTGTATTAATATCGTCCTGAGCCATCGCTGGGGAGTGGGCCATGCGAGTGTTGCTAGTTGAAGACGATGCCAACACCGCCCAAAGCATCGAGCTGATACTTAAGTCTGAAGGATACATTGTCGACACGACCGACCTCGGCGAGGACGGTCTGGAGATCGGCAAGCTTTACGATTATGACATCATCATCCTTGACCTGATGTTGCCGGACATCGACGGCTACGAGGTCCTGAGGCGGCTGCGCTCGTCGCGCGTTAATACGCCGATCCTGATCCTCTCCGGCCTGTCCGAACTCGACAACAAGATCAAGGGCCTCGGCTTCGGCGCCGACGATTACCTGACCAAGCCGTTCGACCGCCGCGAATTGCTGGCGCGCATCCAGGCGATCGTGCGCCGCTCCAAGGGCCATTCGGAATCGGTGATCAAGACCGGCAAGCTGACCGTCAATCTCGACACCCGGACGGTGGAGGTCGAGAGCCAGCCGCTGCACCTGACCGGCAAGGAATACGGAATTCTCGAGCTCCTTTCCCTGCGCAAGGGCACGACCCTGACCAAGGAAATGTTCCTCAACCATCTCTATGGCGGGATGGACGAGCCGGAGCTGAAGATCATCGACGTCTTCGTGTGCAAGCTGCGCAAGAAGCTCAGCAACGCCACCGGCGGCGAGAACTACATCGAGACGGTCTGGGGCCGCGGCTATGTCCTGCGCGACCCCGAAGAAGCCCGCAACGGCGCCAAGAAGGAAGGCGTCAGCGCTTAAAGTCGCGCCGTCCCTCTTGATCGGAATCATCATCGCCGGGCCCTGTGCCCGGCGATGTCTTTTTTGGGATGCTGAGCGCTACCGCGGCGCACCGGCTGCGGCGGCAATCGGGAACGCGCTGGCGGGACGCTGGGCGGTCGCGACGCCATAGACGCCGCGCTGGCCGGGCACCATCTGGAACTTGTCCGTGATGCCGAGCACGGTTTCTGCGCCGCCGAGGAAGAGGAAGCCGTCTTCCGGCATCATCTTGGCGACGCTATTGAGCACGCGGGTCTTGGTTGGCTGGTCGAAATAGATCAGCACGTTGCGGCAGAACACCACGTCGAACCGGCCGAGCTGCGCCGTGTCCTGCAGCAAATTGAACTCGCGATACTGCACCATGCTGCGGATCTTGGCATTGATCTGCCAGCGGTCGCCGATCTGGGCGAAATACTTGACCAGCATGGTGATGGGCAGGCCGCGCTGCACCTCGAACTGCGAATACATGCCTTCCTTGGCGCGATTCAGGATCTCGGTGGAGAGGTCGGTGCCGATGATCTCGATCCTCCAGCCGTTCAGCTGCGCCGCCATCTCCGAGAGGATCATGGCCAGCGAATAAGGCTCCTGGCCGCTTGAGCAGGCAGCGCTCCAGATCCGGATGGTGCGGTTCGCCGCACGGTTCTTGAGCATCGCCGGCAGCACCAGCGCCTTGAACTGGTCGAACGGCTTGGTGTCGCGGAAGAAGAACGACTCATTGGTCGTCATCGCCTCGACCACGTCGCGGATCACCGCTTCGTCCATCCGCGTGCGGATGGTGCGCACCAGGTCGTCGAAGGTCGCCAGCTTCCACTTGCGCGCCACCGGCAACAATCGGCTTTCCAGCAGGTAAGCCTTGTCGTTGGTGAGGACCAATCCCGAACGTTCTCGGAGGATCTGGCAGATGAATTCGAAATCGGTCGCGGTCATGCAGCCATCCTCGAAATAGCCTTACGGACGTAAGGCCCGATATCGGAAAGCGGCAACACAGCGCTGCACAGGCCGGCACTCGCGACCGAGCCGGGCATACCCCATACCACACTGGTCGCCTCGTCCTGGGCGGCTATGACGCCCCCGGCAGCCGACAGCTCCTGGCCGCCCTTCAATCCGTCCTGGCCCATGCCAGTCAGGATCACGGTCAGCACCTTGCCGTTGTACGCTTTCGCCAGTGACCGCAGCATCGGGTCCACTGCCGGCCGGCAGAAATTCTCCGGCGGGCTCTTGTCGAGCCGGAGCACCTTGCGGCCGGCCTCCGACTGCACCGTCATGTGGAAATCGCCTGGCGCGACATAGATGCGGCCCGGGACAACCGGCTCGCCATCCTTGGCTTCCGCCGCAGGCATGCCGCTCGCCTGACCCAGATGCTCGGCCAGAATGGTGGTGAAGGTTGCCGGCATGTGCTGCGTCACGAACACCGGCAGGTTGGTCACCTTGCCCATCATCTGGAAGACCTTGAACAGGGCCTGCGGTCCGCCGGTCGACGACCCGATCGCGATGCAATCCGGCCGGAACAGGGTCGGTACGTCGCGCAGCTTGACCGGGCCCGCCGGGAAACGCCGCGTCGCCACGCTGCTCGTCGGTTCGGCACCCTGGCGAGCCGCGGAACCGCGCCGGCGGCGCGCCACCGCGCCCCAGCTCTTCACCTTCGAGATGAGCTCGCGCTTGAAATCCTCGGCCGAATTGATCTCGCCGGTCGAGGTCGGCTTCGGCACGTAGTCCGCCGCGCCCTTGGACAGGGCCTTCATGCTGATCGAGGCGCCCTTGAGCGTCAGGGTCGAAGCCATGATGACCTGCATGCCGGGCCGCGCCGCGAGCAATTGCGGCAGCGCCGTCATGCCATCCATGACCGGCATTTCGATGTCCAGCACCACCACGTCGAATTCGTTGCGGGTGACTTCATCGATCGCTGCCTTGCCGTTGCTGGCGGTGGCGACCACCTTGATTCCGGGATCGCTATCGAGCGAACGCGTCAGAAGGCCGCGAATGACGTGGGAATCGTCTACCACCAAAACACGGATTGGCGTCAGTCCGGTGGCCGCAGTCCTCGGTAATCCAATCTCCCTCACACCCGTCTCCCGACAATCCGCAGTTCGTACTCTGTCCCAGCCGCTGGCACTCAGATCAAGCCGACCTGAGTGAATTTCGACTCAATGATCTCGCTGTCGAACGGCTTCATGATGTACTCGTTGGCGCCGGCGCCGATCGCTTCCTGGATGTGGGCGATATCGTTCTCGGTCGTGCAGAACACCACGATCGGGGTCTGCCCACCATCGGCCTTGCGCAACTCGCGCAGGAAATCGATGCCGCTCAGCACCGGCATGTTCCAATCCAGCAGGATGGCGTCGGGCATGCGCTTCAGGCACGCATCCATGGCCTTGCGGCCGTCTTCCGCCTCTTCGATCTCAAAATTGAGGCCTTCGAGGATTTTTCGAGCGACCATCCGAACGACTTTCGAATCGTCGACAACCAGACAGCACTTCATCGTGTAGCTCCGCCCCTAATTTCGACGCGCTATGCGACGTCCTTATGACCACCAAAATTCAACAGAGACCCGACGGACAGAACGACCAGCAATGCGCCGTTCAGCCGGTAGATGCCGTCCGAGAATTCGCGCAGGCGCGCATTCAAGGTCGGCGGATTACGCTGATAGTCCTTCATGTTGAGGCTCAGCACCTCGCCCACCGAATCCACCAGCAGGCTGTAGAGTTCGCCTTCGTGTTCGACCACCACCGACATCGGAGGCTTGCCGTCTTCCTTCTTGGGCATGCCGAGGCGCGGCCGCACGTCGATCGCGGTCACGATCCGGCCGCGCAGGTTGAGTGATCCCGCGACCTCGGGCGGCGCCAGCGGCACGCGCGTGATCTGCTGCGAGCCCAGCACGTCCTGCACGTTGAGGACCGGGATCCCGAACATCTGCGATCCGATCGACATGGTCACATAGTCGCGGTGGTCCTCCGACCCGACGGCCGTGGCGCTGTCAGTCGTGGTGGTAGCGGTCGAACTCATGCTGCGCCCCTCATCTCGGACAGGGTGGAATTCAAGGTGTGGACCAGGCCGTCGCGGTCATACTTCGCAACGTAATCGTCGAACCCGACCGAGCGGCCTTTCTCAAGGTTGTGCGGCGAGGCGTGCGATGACAGGGCGACGATCGGCACGTTCTGCCAGCGCCCGCTGCGCTTCACCATTTCGCAGAACTCGAAACCGGACATGCCGGGCATTTCGATGTCGCTGACGATGATGTCGAACTCTTCGCCCGCCTCGCACAGCATCAAGGCGCGATCCGGGCTGTCGACTGCCGTGACCTCGAAGCCGGCGGCGGAGAGTTGCGGTGCCAGCAGGTTGCGGAAGAAGGCGCTGTCGTCGACCAGCAGCAGGCGCTTGTGGGCGGTGCCGGTCTTGTCGCGGTCGCGAGAGCCGAACCAGTCGGCGTAGGCCTGGCGCAGGAAATAGCCGGTATCGATGATCTCGGTCGCCTGGCCCGCTACCACCGCGCTGCCAATGCGGCCCGGCAGCTCGGCACCCAACTCGACGTTGAGCCGCGCTTCCACGATGTCGACGATCTGCTCGACCATCAGGCCCATCGAGTGCTCGTCGTCCTGGAACACCAGGACCGGCTGGCGCGTGCCCTCGGTGGCGATGCTCTGGCCCGCGTCGAGATTAATGAGCGGCATGAGCTGGCCGCGATACTGAACGACCCAGCGTCCATTGGAAGTCTCGATCGCCTTGCGCTCGATCTCCTCGAGGCGCGCGACCAGGGCCAGCGGAACCGCCTTTGGCGCACCGTCGCCGGCGCGGAACAGCAGCAGCGGAACCTTCTCGTCGCTGTGGCCGCGGGCCTTGGCCGCCATCTTGTCGGCGCCCGCGCTCTCGGCCACGCCGGTCTGGCCGGAATGCGACGCGATGCCGTTTGGATCCAGGATCATGATGACGCTGCCGTCGCCCAGGATCGTGTTGCCGGAGAACATCTCGATGTCGCGCAGGATCGGCGCAACCGGCTTCACGACGATTTCCTCGGTATCGAATACCCGGTCGACCATGATGCCGAAGCTGTAGGTGCCGACCTGGGTGACGACGATGAATGTGTCATCTTCGGACTTCACCTCGCCAGTGTCGAGCTGCAGCAGCTTGCGCAACGAGACCAGCGGCAGCAGGCGGTTGCGCAGGCGCAGCACCGGCGTGTCCTTGATCCGCTCGACCTTCAGCTCGCCGTTGGTGGTGGCGCGCACCAGCTCGACCACGCTGATCTGCGGGATCGCGAAACGCTCGCTCGCGCACTCGACGATGAGCGCGGAGACGATCGCGAGGGTGAGTGGGATCTTGATGACGAAGGTCGTGCCCTTGCCGGCGACCGAGCGCATCTCGACCGTGCCGCCGATCTTCTCGATGTTGGTCTTGACCACGTCCATGCCGACGCCGCGGCCCGAGACGCTGGTCACCTTGGCAGCGGTCGAGAAGCCGGCCTTGAACACGTATTGCTGGATCTGCTGCTCGCTCATCTGCTCGAGCTCGGACTCGCTGGCGAGGCCGTTCTGCACGATCTTCGCCTTGATGCGATCGATCGCGAGGCCGCGGCCGTCATCGCTCACCTCGATGATGATGTGGCCGCCTTCGTGATAGGCGTTGAGCGTGACCTTGCCGGTCTCTGGCTTGCCCGCGCGGCGCCGCTCATCCGGAATTTCCAAGCCGTGGTCGGCGGAGTTGCGGACCATGTGGGTCAGCGGGTCCTTGATCATCTCCAGGACCTGGCGGTCGAGCTCGGTGTCCTGGCCGATCATGACCAGATCGATCTTCTTCTTCAGTTCGTGGCTGAGATCGCGCACCAGGCGCGGCAGCTTGGACCAGGCGTTGCCGATCGGCTGCATGCGCGTCTTCATGACGCCTTCCTGCAGCTCCGACGTGACGTGGTTGAGACGCTGCAGGGGACCGGCGAACTCGCTGTCCTTCTGCTTGCGCAGAATCTGCAGCACCTGGTTGCGGGTGAGCACCAGCTCGCTCACCATCGTCATTAGGTTCTCGAGCAGCTCGACATTGACGCGGATGCTCTGGTTGGCGACCGCGCTGTCCTTGGTTTCAGAATCGGCCTTGGCGGGCGCGGCCATCGCGGCAGCGGCGGCGGCCTTGGTCGGAGCTGGCGCCGGCTCGACTTCGGGCGCGGGTGCAGGCGCTGCTTCCACGGCGTGCCCGGCGGCGGCATGCGCCGCGGCGTTGGTCGGGCTGGAGCCGGATTCGGCGCGGCCCATGATTTCGTCGCGGCTGGCAAACACGATCGCCATAATCATCGCGGCTAGCGCAGCCGGAACCTCGAGGGCATTGAGAGCCGCCTGCATGTGGCCGGCGAACGCGTCGAAGTGCGTATCGTCCATGCCCTTGCCGACCGCCGCGGCATGCGGGCACTTCAGGTCGACCTTGCCGAAGGTGTTCGGGCCGCCGCAGACCAGCGAAAGATATTCGCGCATGCGGCCCTGCAGCCGGTCCAGGTTCACGCCTTCGAACAGGTGCTTGATGCGCAGGTCGCCCATGACGCGGGAGAACATGACTTCGACCACCGCATCGATCGTGCCCATGCCGCCGATCTGCTCGTAGATCGTCGGGGCGTTGCCGGACTTAGCTGCCATGGGTTCCGCCTTCGATTGGGATTTGGGAGCTGCTGCCGGCTTTGCGGGAGCCGGTGCGGCGCCACCTTCGGCGATGTGGTTGAGGCGCTGGATGAGCGCTGAATCGTCGCCCGCGGGCTCGCTGCCGCTTGCCTCGAGATCGCTCATGATGGAGCGGATACGATCGAGGCATTCCAGAACCGCGGTGACGGCCTCGGGGCTGGCGACCAGCTCGCCGTCACGCAGCTTGCCGAGGATGTTCTCGCCGGCATGCGCGACCGATTCTAGGCGCGGCAGGCCCAGGAAGCCGCACGTGCCCTTCACGGTGTGGACCAGACGGAAGATGTTTCCGAGCAGCTCCATGTCGTTCGGGTTCTGCTCGAGCTTCACCAGCTCGACGTCCAGAACGGCAAGGTTCTCAGAGGTTTCCGTCAGGAACTCACTCAGCAGATCATCCATAATGCGGGCTCTTGGGCTGGTTGACCGATCGGTCGCCCACACATGCAAGGACAGGCGTGCGACACTACTCGCAGCGTTACCGAAAACGATTAATTTAAGATGAACCCAGCCTATACCGGATGGCCGATGGCGCTACCGCGAAGCTGCGCGAATCCCTAGGTTTCCAGCCCCAGTTTGGCTGATTGTAAGGGCCATGCCGAGCCGCTCCGCAAAGGTCGCGGAGACATAGGGGAGTATGTTGTGGGCCGTCAGTTCTTCCGCCTGCAGCCTGCGATTGACCGCGCGGCCGAACTCCTCCGACCAGGCGATCTGCTGGCCGGCGCAATCCACCTCGATCGCCCCGGCGCCCTGCTGCGGCGAGCGGACCTGGAGCCGGATCGTGCCGCCGCGCGGCAAGGCATCGGCGCCGATGATGATCAGGTTGAGCACGAGCTTGCCATAGCCCGCCGGGCAGGCGCTGGAATCGGGCAGGTCGTCGGCGGTCAACTGCGCCTTTCCGGTCTGCAGGAACTCCTGGGCGAGCGCGACCGCCTCGCGCGGGCCAAAGGTCTGCTGGTTGCCGGCATTGCCGAACGCGCTGCGATAGACCTGCAACAGGATGCTGGCCCGCTTGGCGCTGCGCTGGGCAAGCGCCGTCGCCTCTTCCTTCAGCGCGGCGTCGTCTTCCTCTTCCAGCAGCTCCAGACCGTTATTGACCGCCCCGATCGGGCTGATCACGTCATGGCACAATTTGGAACAGGCCAGTTCGAGTGCGCGCAGGTGAATGTCCATGCCGAAGCCCTTCTTGTCGTTGGGCCGCACAAAGACGGCCGGCTATGAGTATCTAATCCCGATCCTGGCGGGAAAACGTATATGCTTCGTTACATATTGGCGGATTTGGGGCAAGGCTGGGACCACTCGGACGCCTCAAGATGAACGGGAAATGAATGCGCATGGACCGGCTGGCGCCAGGAACCTTCGTGCGATCTCCCGCCAACCCGGATTGGGGGCTGGGCCAGGTCCAGTCGGCGATCGGCGACAAGGTCACGGTCAATTTCGAGCATCGGGGGAAGCTGGTGCTGAACCTCGCGGCCGCCCCGCTGGTCGTGGTCGAAACACCGGGTTCAGAGGGCGGAAACAGGTGACTGAGCGGATGGTTCCAGCCCGAGATTGCGGAAGAGTTCAGGGCGGATGTGCCCGTCGTCATCCCGATCGGCGCGGCTGCCAAGGAGCACGGCCATCATCTGCCGATGAAGACCGACTGGCTGCTGGCCCGCGCCGTCACCGAAGGGACGGCGAAACTGCCGGTGCTGATCGCGCCGATCGTGCCGTTCGGCTATTACCCGGTGTTTCGCGCCTATGCGGGCAGCCAGCATCTCTCCGCCGATACGTTCGTGCAGCTGCTCACCGAGTTGCTGGAAGGATTACTGGATCAAGGCGCGCGGCGCATTGCGATCGTCAACACTGGCGTCTCCACCGAGGGACCGATCAGATTGGCGACGCGCGGCATTCTCAAGAAGCGCGGGATCAAGATCGGCGTCGCCGACATCCGGCGTCTGGGCCGGAGCGCGGATCATCTGCTGCAACAGCAATCCGGCAGCCACGCCGACGAGCACGAAACGTCGATCCTGCTCGCGATCGCGCCGGCCTTGGTGCGGATGGATCTGGCGCGCGCCGATTACGGCAAGGAGCCTGCGCCAGATATTTTTGCGATGCCCACCACCATGCAAAGCGAGGATGAGAACGCCGCCGACTTCAGCGCAACCGGCGCGTTCGGCGATCCGACGTTGGCGAGTGCCGAGAAGGGCCGCGCCATTCTCGATGCGATGATCGCGGACCTGGTGGATGGGCTTGTTGCTCTATTCCCCGGCCTGCAGCACGCGCCATAACAGGCGGGCATCGCGACCATAGGCCATCGGCATTTTTGTTCTGCCGCTGGGGAGCGCATCTTTGAATGCGTGAAGCGGGCCCTGTCCCTGATCCTCAAAGCCCGGTTTCACCGTGAGCCTCCCTCCCCCTAAGGCAGAGCCGCCCGGGTTCCCCCACCCCGGGCGGCTATTTCTCGAGAGAAGCGAGGCGAGGTGCCGATTACGCCGGCTGTTCGCCGTCGATGATCGGGCCCTGCGGCTTGTTCTTGCGGTCGGCCATGAACTGGTCGAACTCGGCCTTGTCCTTCGCCTTGCGCAGACGGTCGAGGAAGTCGCGGAACTCCTTCTCCTCTTCCTCCAGCCGCTTCAGCGTCTCGGCGCGGTATTCATCGAAAGCGGCATTGCCGCTCGATCCGCCCCAGGCGCCGCGCCGCCAGTTTTCGCGCCAGCGCTCCATCCGTTCCTGTCGGCCGTGCCAGCGGCCGTGATTACCGCATCCCATGCGTCCACTCCATATCAGGTAAGCGAGCAATGCCAGGCCGACGGGCCAGGCGATGATGAAAGTCAGAACCATCAGGGCGATCCAGGCCGGCTTGCCCATCTCGTCCAAACGTGCCGCGATGCCCATGGGGAAATCCTCTCAGGCGATGTCAATGTTAATAACATTAACATAGATGGCAGGAGGGTGGCTTTCTGTCAAGAAGCTGCCCCTGAAAATGGAGCTCTGTGACCTACTTGCCACCGGTCAGGCCGAGGCCGCGTAGATAGACCAGGATGGCCGCCTCCAGCAGATCCTCCGCCGGCATCGGTACCTTGCGCCGGCCGGCATCGCCGCGCGCGAACAGCGACGCGGTGCCATGCGCCAGCGCCCAGATATGAAGGCTCATCATCATGGCCGGCGGCCGGCTTTCCTTGGGCATGTGGGCGCTCAGCGCCTCGGAGGCGCTGCGCAGGACGGCGAAGGCGTCGTCGGCCGCCTGCTGCAGACCGGGCGCTGATTCCATCGCGATGCCGGCCTCGAACATCGCGGAATAGTGCGCCGGCTCATTGCGGGCGAAGGCGAGATAGGCCCGCCCCACCGCTTCGAACGCGACATAGGGATTGGGCTTGCCATCGTTCCAGGCCTTCTGCAGCGCGTCGCGGAACAGCTCGAAGCCGCGCTTGGCGATATCCGCCATCAGGGCATCGCGATCGCGGAAATGGCGATAAGGCGCGGCGGAGCTGACGCCCGCGGCCCGCGCCGCATCGGCGAAGGTGAAGCCGGCCGGCCCCTTCTCGCCGATGAGATTGAGCGCGGCCCGGATCAGCGCCTCGCGCAGATTGCCGTGGTGGTAGCTCTTGCGGCCCCCCCGCTCATCTCCTCCCGGCCCGTCTTTCGACCATCCCATGTGAATGGGTCTTACATGAGTTGGGCCCGAAAAGCGATTGTCGCAAAGCGATTGGTCAGATGTCGGGATAGAGCGCCGCCAGCCGTTCCGCTTCCACCAGCTGCTCCGGCGTGTTGGCGTTGAAGAACGGGTCTAACGGATCGGCCGGGAATGCCGCAATGGCGCGACGGAAGCGCGCGGTCCAGGCATCCACCTTGTGCAGATCCTCGTCCACCAGCGCCGTTCGCAGCGCCTCGCGCAGATGCACCGGCCACAGCCCGATCACCGGATAGGTCTGCACGCCGCTCGCTGCGGTCACGAGCTCCGCATCATCGGCAGTGAGCGCATCCGCCAGGCGCCGCACCAGATCGCGCGGCACAAAGGGGCCGTCGGCCGGTACGGTCACGATATGGCGCGCCTGCGGATGATGTGCAGCCGCCCAATCGAGGCCTGCGAGAATGCCAGCCAGTGGACCAGCAGAATCCGGAACGCTGTCAGGAACAACGGGCAGACCGAACGGCGCAAACCGAGCCGGATCGCCATTGGCGTTCAGCACCAGCATATCGACCTGCGGCTGCACGCGCTCGATCACGCGCGCCAGGATGGTCTTGCCGCCAATCTCCCGAAGGCCCTTGTCACCGCCACCCATGCGCTGGGCGCGGCCACCGGCGAGGATGACGCCGATAATAGGTCCTAAGGTTTGCTGGGACACGTCACTTACCAACGACCGTTCACTCGCCTATTTGGAGCAATCGAGTTGGAGCCATGCAGCCAGCTCGGGGCCGTGCTCATCTTCGAACCTAACATTGACATGCTGCTCGGTATTATCAGGTTTCAAGCCGGCCTGCATTTTCGAGTAGTATCGCAGTGTGATCGCAATCATCTGGTCGCCCCTGGCGTCATTGGCGGTCTCCATTCGAGAATCCACGGCACCCCATCGAGTCCAGCCCGTCTTCTTCAGTTGCTCCCATTGTGGCTCGCCGATAGCACGCGCTGGAAAGGCGAGGTCCACGGAGTAGCTGACTTGCTTTGAGGTCGTGCTTAGGCGGTGCAGCGAGAAATGCTGGGCACCCTTGACGATGAGCAACGCCTCTTCCTCGGCGGCGGCCCGCTCGGCATTGCTGAAAAAGCCCGTCGAGACGGTTGCCATAACGACAGTCGCAATTCCTCGGCGAAGCGCTGAGCTGGTCCAGATGGTCGACATGTCCCACCCTCCCCTGGCCTACGTCCATCTGGGACCAAAAGCCGTTACCAAGCCTGTAACACGTGTCGTCCGGCGGGCGGCCATGACACAAATGGCTCGAATCCCTACGTTTTTTGAGGAAGAAATCCAGGCGCCCAATCGCTATATTCACTGGGATATGACGGTGGCAGCATGATCGACCCATTTGGCCGGCACATTTCCTATCTGCGCGTTTCGGTGACGGACCGCTGCGACTTCCGCTGTGTCTATTGCATGGCGGAGGACATGACGTTTTTGCCCAAAGCGGAGTTGCTGACCCTGGAGGAGATGGACCGTCTGTGCAGCGCCTTCGTGGCGAAGGGCGTGCGCAAGCTGCGCCTGACCGGTGGCGAGCCGCTGGTGCGCAAGAACCTCATGTGGCTGATCAAGCGCCTGTCGCGGCACCTGGAGAGCGGCGCGCTCGATGAGCTGACCTTGACCACCAATGGCAGCCAGCTCGGCAAGCATGCCGCGGAGCTCGCATCCTGCGGCGTCAAGCGCGTCAACGTCTCCATCGACACGCTCGATCCCGAGAAGTTCGCCACCATCACCCGCTGGGGCAAGCTCGTGCCCGTGCTCGATGGCATCAAGGCCGCCAATGCCGCCGGCATCAGGGTCAAGATCAACACCGTCGCGCTCAAGGGCGTGAATGATGACGAGGCGTTCGACCTGATCGACTGGTGCGGGCGCGAAGGCCATGACATCACCTTCATCGAAGTGATGCCGATGGGCGATATCGGCGGTGAGCAACGGCTCGACCAATACCTGCCGATCTCGCTGCTGCGCGCCAAGTTGAAGACGCGCTACACGCTCGAGGATATCGACTATCGCACCGGCGGCCCGGCGCGCTATGCGCGGATTGCTGAGACCGGGCAGCGCGTCGGCTTCATCACGCCCCTCACCCACAATTTCTGTGAAAGCTGCAACCGCGTGCGCCTCACCTGCACTGGCATGCTCTACATGTGCCTCGGCCAGGATGATTCAGCCGATCTGCGCGCACCCTTGCGCGCCAGCGCCGACGATTCGCTGCTGATGGAGGGGATCGACGAAGCCATCACGCGCAAGCCCAAGGGCCACGATTTCATCATCGACCGCAGGCACAAAGGGCCGGCGGTGCAACGCCATATGAGCGTCACTGGCGGGTAACGCCTACGCTCCATCCTTCCCCATTCGTCATGGTCGTGCCAAGCACGACCATGACGATGTGAGAGGGTGGAAAGTCGTCCGTTTCAATCGATCACGATCTGATGCGCGAAGTCTCGGCCGTCGCTGATCGTGACTTGTTTGAAACCGAGCAGCTTCAGCAGATCGAGGAACGTCGATTCATCCGGCTGGGTGTGCTGCTGGAAGAAGGACGTCGCCCGTGCGACCGACGTGAAAGTCGCGAGCAGCGCCCGCGCGCGGTAGATCGTGTTGAGGTGTCCGTCGGCGAGCGCAACGACGATCAGCTTGTCGGAGGCGTTGCCCTTGGTGAAGATCGCGTAGCTTGGCGCATATTGCCCGGTCACCAGTTGCTTGGTGAGGCCGATCACGAACGCCTGGCGCCGGACCCGATTGCTTTCCTGCAGGGTGTAGACCCGCGCCGGGTAATGCTCGATGCTGCCGGGCTTGGGATAGTAGTAGCCCTCGTGATGGTCGCCTTCATCGGCCTCAATCTCGTTCTCCGGGGTCATTGCGGCAGGCTGCGCCGTGGCGGAGCTATCGGTCGTTTCCTGAGCGTGGCCGCTCAGCGTGACAAAAGAGGCGCCAATCAGAACGCCGCACATGATGACGATCCAGCGCAGACCAGATTTCATGCAACTTCCCCCTTGAATGCCGCGCTTCCCGCGCGCGGATCAGCTCAGTATACTCCGCCCCTCGTTTTAAGGGAGTCCGCCCTTTGTCGCTGCCCAAGCTCGCTTTCATCGCCGCCGACAGCACCGAAGCCAAGGAGGCAGAGGCTGCCTTGACCCAGCGCTATGGTGCGCGCGACTGGCGGAGCGCGGACATCCTGGTGGTGCTGGGGGGCGACGGCACCATGCTCCGCGTCATGCACCGCGTCATCAGCGAGCCCAAGCCGATCTTCGGCATGCATTGCGGCACCATCGGGTTCCTCATGAACCGGTTCGATATCGAGGATCTGCCGCGCCGGCTGAGCCAGGTCAAACGCAGCACGATCCATCCGCTGCTGATGCGCGCCAAGGACCGCAACGGGCGGGAGGAGCGCGCGCTCGCTTTCAATGAGGTCTCGCTGCTGCGTCAGACTGCGCAGGCGGCAAAGATCGGCATCCATATCGACGGGACCGAACGGCTGCCGGAGTTGATCTGCGATGGCATCATCATGGCGACACCAGCCGGCAGCACGGCCTATAACCTTTCCGCCCACGGACCGATCCTGCCGCTTGGCGCCGGCGTGCTTGCCTTGACGCCGATCAGCGCCTTCCGCCCGCGGCGCTGGCGCGGCGCCATCCTGCCGCACCGCGCCGAAGTGCGCTTCGCCATCCGCGAGCGGGACAAGCGCCCGGTCAGCGCCACCGCGGATTTCCGCGAGATCCGCGACGTCCGCGACGTGATCGTAACGGAGGACAGCAGCGTCGGCCTGACCCTGATGTTCGATCCGGAGCATCATCTCGAGGAACGCATCCTGCGTGAGCAATTCCAGGCTTAGGAGCGCGTGTTTCCGGGACGCTGCTCAGGCCGGCGTCAGGACGTGGACAGCCCGCTTGGCTACCAGATCTTTTGTCTTTGCTGCGTAGGCGACCATGTGCGGCGCCACGGCATGCGCCTTGAGCGCTGCCAGGTTTTCCCACTTCTCGACCACAACGAACGTGTCAGGACCAAAGGCCGGCTCGGCGCCGTCGACATCGATGGTAGCGCTATATTCGATGCAACCGGCCTCTGCATGGACAGCTGGTACGTTGGCCTTGAATGCTTCCAGAACGGCATCCCGTTGATGGGGCTTGGCTGTGATGATGGCGAGGACATGGATCATCTGAGGTTTCCTGGCATAGGCTACTCATAAATCCAGGCACGGCAATGATCGCCTGACCTGGGTCTTCAATCTATCGACAGACGCCGGCCAGCGGCAAATTCACTCTGAAGTCTGGTGTGACCGCCTGGGCGCAGGCCTGCCTATTTCTTCTGGTTTCCCGCAAAAGCGGCCGTCAGCCCAAGGCCAATGAACAGGACGCCACTGACGTAGCGCTCGAATCTGAGATAGCCGCGGCTGCGCTTCAGCCAATTGCCCGCCGTGCCGGCGGCTAGCGCATAGCACCCGTCGGTCGTGAGGCCGAGCAACGTGAAGAGCAGGCCCAGAAGAGCGACTTGCACCGCCACATGGCCGCGGTTCACCTCAACGAACTGCGGCAAGAACGCCAGAAAGAAGATGGCGGTCTTGGGGTTGAGGAGATTGACGATGAAGCCGTCGCGGAACAGCCGGGTGTACCCGTGGCGGTACAATGCAACTTGAAGATCGGATGCCTCGACACGGCCGAAAATCTTCTTGAGACCGAGCCAGATCAAGTAGGCCGCGCCCACATACTTGACCACACTAAAAGCCAGCGCCGACGACGCAATCACTGCCGACAATCCCAAGGCGGCGGCGAGGACATGCACGAGCGTCGCCGTGTGAATGCCGAGATCGGAGACAAAACCCGCAAGCCGGCCCTGCTCGACCGAACGCCCGACGATGTAGAGAACCGCCGGACCAGGAATCAGCAGCAGCACCAGGGCGGCGCTGATGAACAATCCGAGATTAGCAGCACCGGGAGCGACGATTTCCATGCTCTGATCCACTTCATTGACGCAGTCGGGCTATCAAGCCCAAAGCGGAGCAGGCTTGTCAATCAGGCGATGGCCTACGAGGCATCTCGCACATGATCTGCAATGGCGCCGATTAGGCGATCCATGTCATGCTTGAAGAGAGCGAAATCCGCGCGCTTTTCGATCCGGTCTTCGTCCATGTAGAGCGCGCGGTTGATCTCGATCTGCAGCGAGTGCCGTCCTTCATCCGGATGCCCAAAGCGCGTGATCAGCTCGGCGCCCTTGAACGGATCATTGAGCGCTACATTGTAACCAAGGCCGCGCACCACTTCAGCGACGAAGCGCGTGAATGCCACGCCGCAGCTTGTCCCGTCACGGTCGCCCAGCACGATATCCGCGCGCGGAATGCGCTGCCCGCGCTTGCGGCCCGCCGAGCGCATGGAATGGCAATTGATGTGCCATGCGATGCCGTGCGTCTCGTGCGCGCTGTCCAGCAGCCGCTCGAGCTCTGCCACATAGGGCCGGTGAAAGCCTTCGATGCGCGCCAGGATCTCATCGGCGGTGAGGTGCCGGTCATAGATGTCGACATTGCCCCTGATGAGACGCCGCACCAGGCCGAGACCCATGTGCGATTTCTCGCTCACCACAACCGGATGCGGCCAGGGCTCGCCCAGCATGGCCGGATCGACCTCGTGCTCGTGCCGGTTGGGATCGATGTAGGAGCGCGGAAACAAGGCTGTGAGCAAAGTTGCGCCGTGGCTGGGCGCGCTCTCGATCAGCTCGTCAACGAAGGCATCCTCGGCGCGGCGCAGCAGCGCCACCGGGACTGCATGGCCGAAATCCTCCGGATAGTCGCGTCCGCTGTGGGGTGAATCGAACACCAGGGGCAAGGCCTGCCCCACCGGTCCGCGGCTTAGCAAGACGCCCGGCAGATGACGGTCCAGATCGGCGAACGAGAGCATGATTTGGTTCGGCTTGTCATTACTTGAACTGGCGCTATTGTTAATCGCCTTTCACGTCAACAGGAAGCGGATCGTGGCTGATTATCCGCGCAGCACGGAGATGCTGCGCCGTCTGGTATCCATGGACACGACCAGCCGGAACTCCAACCTGGAACTGATCGATTTCGTGCGCGATCACCTGGACCGTTTCGGCGTCGCCAGCGAATTGGTGCCGGACGCGACGGCCAAGAAAGCCAATCTCTACGCCACCATCGGGCCGGCCGATCTGCCTGGAATCTGTCTTTCCGGCCATACGGACGTAGTGCCGATCGACGGCCAGGATTGGTCGACGGATCCCTGGACCTTGACCGAGAAGAACGGGCTGCTGCACGGCCGCGGCACCTGCGACATGAAGGGATTCGTCGCGATCGTGCTGACGTGGGTCGAAGCGTTCGCGCGCGGCAATCTCAAGACTCCTGTTCATCTGCTGCTGTCCTATGACGAGGAGGTCGGCTGCCTCGGCGTGCGCGGCGCGCTGGAGCGGCTGAAGCAGCTGCCGGTCAAGCCCAGGGGCTGCATCATCGGCGAACCGGTCGAGATGCGCGTGACGACCGCGCACAAAGGCAAGAAGAGCCTGCGCTGCCACGTGCACGGGCATGAATGCCATTCCTCCCTCGCGCCGAAGGGGGTCAACGCGGTCGAATATGCGGCCGAGATCATCGCCTATCTCAAATCCATGAATCGGCGCTTCGCCGCCGATGGTCCCTTCAATCACGATTACGATGTGCCCTGGACGACCGTGCATACAGGTGTCGTGCATGGCGGGACAGCGCTCAACATCGTGCCCAAGGATTGCCGGTTCGATTTCGAGTTCCGCTACTTGCCCGGCATCGATCCGGAGAAGCTCTATGACGAGGTGCGCACCTTCGCGGAGACCAAGCTGCAGCCGGAGATGAAGGCCGTCACGCCCAATGCCGGTTTCTCGTGGGAGCAACTCTCCGCCTTCCCTGGCCTCGACACTCCGGACGAAGCGGAGATCACCGTGCTCGCCAAGGCACTCGCGCAAGCCAATGCCACTGTGAAAGTCGCCTTCGGCACCGAAGCCGGCCTCATCCAGCAAGCCGGCATCCCCGCCATCGTGTGCGGTCCCGGCAGCATCGACCAGGCGCACAAGCCCGACGAGTTTGTTGCCATCTCCCAACTCGCTCTGTGCGAAGCCTTCATGGACCGCCTCCTGGCGCGGCTGAAGGCGTGAACTCGCCGGAGAGTCTTCTCCCTCCCCCAAACTGGGGGAGGGTTGAGGTGGGGGAAGCGAGCGAAGATTCTGGCCAATCGAGGCGCGGCTTCCCCCACCCTAGCCCTCATAGGCGCTAGGTTAAGGGGTAGACGCGAAGAATCGGAATGTGATTCAAGCTTGGGATGGAGATTCGCCCTGACATCTTGGATCACTGGCCGGAAGTGCGGATGCGCTTGCCGGCGGGTTTTGACCTGGAGGCCACCGC
>DASRRI010000084.1:0-9563 GCA_035695765.1 Dongiaceae bacterium | reverse complement strand
CCGATCACCGCGCCGATCAGCTGCCGGTCTGGCTACACCGCTACAACTGGCACCGACCTCATGGTAGCTTGCAAAGCAGAATACCTATCAGCCGTCTCGGTCTGACCGGGAACAACCTGTTGAGCCTCCACAGCTAGGCCGCGTAGGCCCGCAATTCGGCCAGATAGCCGTCGCGGCTCGCACGCGGCAGCCAGGCACTCTCGAACGCGTTCGCGGCCAGTTGTACCAGCTGCTGCTTATCCAGCCCGCCCTCCTCCTGCACCCGCAGCAGATTCTCGTTCATATAGCCGGGGAAATAGGCCGGATCGTCGGAGTTGACCGTCACCTGCATGCCTCGACGCAGCATCTCGGCGATTGCCTCCGACTTGCTTCCGTCGGTGACATAGGCGTTCGAGATCGGGCATACCGTGAGCGCAAGCGAGCGCCGGTTGATTTCCTCGCACAAGGCCGGGTCTTCGAGCGAGTTGACCCCGTGGTCGATGCGGTTGACGCCGATGTCGCGGATCGTCTGCCAGATGTGGCCGACCGAACCCTCCTGGTCCACGTCGCAATGCATGGTGAGGAGGTAGCCCTCTGCGCGAGCTCGCTGGAAGACCTTCGCGAACTTCGCCGGCGGATTGTTCTTCTCGTCGGAATCGAGGCCGACCCCGATGATCCACTCCTTATATGGCAGCGACTGCAGGAGCGTCGCCATGGCAAACTCGGCGCTCCAGTCGCGCAGGAAGCACATGATGAGCTGCGAGCGGATGCCGAGTGCGGTCTCGGCCTGGAGTTGCGCCCGGCGGATGCCGCGGATGACTGTGTCGAAGGTGATGCCGCGCGCGGTGTGGGCTTGCGGGTCGAAGAACATCTCGGCATAGCGCACATTCTGCGAGCGCGCCTTGGTCAAATAGGCGTAGGTGACATCGAAAAAATCTTGCTCTGTCAAGAGCACGCTCATGCCTTCGTAATAGACGGCGAGAAACGAGGGCAGATCATCGAAGTCATAGGCCGCCTTCAGCGCCTCCTCGTCCTTGTAGGGCAGTTGCACGTTGTTGCGCTTGGCGAGCTGGAACTTCATCTCGGGCTCCAGCGTGCCTTCGATATGGACGTGGAGCTCGCACTTCGGCATGCCTTCTATGAAGGCTCTTAGATCGCTCATGCCTCTCCTCCCGTGGTGCGATGGGTGTCTCTGTCATTGCCCTTCCGTCGGCCCGCTGTAGCGGAAGACGACTTTGCCGGCTTGCCGAGCGCCAGGTGAAGCGGCTGCATCGGCAGCGCCTCATCGTCGATGCGATAGCCCCGGGCGACCAGCCGGTAGTGCTCGTCCATCAATTGCTGTGCGCGGGTCCACTGCTTGCGATCGATCAGCCCCACCAGGTGTTCGTGTTCGTCGCACAACTGGCAATGATCGAAATCGCAGCGATACAGCGCCTCGAGCAGGCGCGCGCGGCGCTTCAACTGTGCGTGCAGCTCGATGGCAACCCGGTTGCGCGTCAGGGCCACCAGCAGGTCGTGGAATTCCAGCCCGAACTCGCCGGCCAGTTGTTCATTGCCCTTGGCGAGCGCCGCCTTCTGCCGTTCGACGTTGCCGCGCAGCTCGGTGAGCAGGCTCTTGCGCGGCCGATTCCCAAGCTGCGCAATAACACCCTGCTCGACGATGGTGAGAGTCTCGAATACTTCGACCGCTTCGGCCAGGCTTGGCTTCGCGACAAAGGCGCCGCGATTGCGCTCCACGGTCACCAGACCGTCTTCTGACAGGCGGATCAGTGCCTGGCGGATGACAATGCGGCTCACTTCGAAGATTTCGGCCAGCTCGCGCTCGCCAAGCTTCGCGCCCGGCACGAGTCTGTGGGCGAGAATGGCCTCGCATATCCTAGCCGCGATCTGTTCCGAACGCCCGCTCACCTGTCCCCTGGCACCGACCGACGCGATCCTTGCTTTCCAGAATTGGATTGCTCCAGGCTGCAAAGTGGATACCAATCTATCAGGGATGGGCATCCATATCAACGGGTTCCCCGGGGCGCCAGGGCGAAGCCCTGACGACAGTCCTGGCTTTACCGGAGCAGCGTGACGGTCCTGTCGAACGTGCGGGAGGACATCGCCACATCGCGAAGACTGTCGGGACCAACCATGTCGACCGATAGGGATGTACACCTCGTGGAACACGCGAACGCCATGATCGTTGGCAGCGCCGGCTGGGCGTGTTGAAAACGCTCCATAAATAGGATGAGATGAGCGAGCGGACGGCACAACGCCTGGAACAAGAAGAAATGGAACAGCGCGACTTGTTCCGCAGCAAGGTTGATAATTTCGAGCTTGCCTGGATTCCGGTCAGTGGCGGCCGCAAGCTGGCGGCGCGGCTCTTCCTGCCAAAGGATGCCGCCCGAAAACCAGTACCTTGCATCCTGGAATATCTGCCGTACCGCCGGCGCGATGGTACGCGGCTGCGCGACGACGGCAAGCATGTCTGGTTCGCCGCCAACGGCTATGCCACAGCACGCGTCGACATCGCCGGCACCGGCGATTCCGAAGGGCTGGTCGAAGGCGAGTATGTGAAGCGCGAGCAGGATGACGCGCTGGACGTCATCGCCTGGCTCTCCGAGCAACCCTGGTGCAGCGGCAATGTCGGAATCATCGGCATCTCCTGGGGCGGTTTCAACGGATTGCAGATCGCCGCGCGCCGACCGCCCCAGTTGAAGGCCATCGTCACCACCTGCTCCACCGACGACCGCTATGCCTGCGATGCCCACTATCTGGGCGGCTGCGTAATCGACGATAATTTTTCCTGGGGCGCGTCCTTCTTCAATTACGGGGCGCTCCCGCCCGATCCCGAAATGGTCGGCGACCGGTGGCGCGAGATGTGGAAACACCGCATCGACAACCTGCCTCTGTTTCCGGCCGAATGGCTGAAGCATCAGAGACGCGACGCGTTCTGGAAGCACGGATCGGTGTGCGAGGATTACGACGCGATCCAGTGCGCCGTGCTGGCCGTCGGCGGTTGGCTCGACGGCTACACACCGACCATCATGAAGCTAGTGGAGAATCTGAAGGCCCCATGCAAGGGCCTGATCGGGCCCTGGGGACACAAGGAGCCGCATCGCGGCGTGCCTGGCCCTGCCATTGACTTCCTGCGCGAATGCAAGCGCTGGTGGGACAAATGGCTGAAGGGGATCGAGACAGGGGTTGAGAAGGATCCCGCCATCCGCCTCTATCTGATGGACTACGCCAAGCCGGTCCCCCATTTCCTGGATCGCAAGGGCCGTTGGCTCGCTTTCAAGGACTGGCCTTCGCGCAAGATCAAGACCAAGACGATGTATCTCTCCGGCAGAGGCCTTGGCGAGCGCAGGCCACGCGCGAAGAACGAGCGGCTCATAGTCCATTCGCCACAAATCACTGGCATGAAGGCGCAGGAATGGTGTCCTTACGGTCAGGGCCGCATTGCCGCGGAGGGCGCGACCGACCAACGCGAAGATGATGGCGGATCGCTCTGCTTCGACACCGCGCCGATGAAGTCGCCGCTCCACATCGTCGGCAACGGCTTTGCGCGCCTGCGCATCGCCGCGGACAAGAAGCAGGCCTTGGTCGCAGTTCGCATCAACGACGTAGCACCGGACGGCAGTTCGGCCATGGTCAGCTTCGGCGTGTTGAATCTCGCCCATCGCAAGAGCCATGAGTCCCCCGAGCCTTTGAAGCCGGGCGGGTTCTATGACGTGGCTGTGCCATTGAAGTCCATCGCCCAAACGATACCGAAAGGCCATTGCCTGCGCCTCGCGCTCTCATCCACCTATTGGCCGATGGTGTGGCCCTCGCCCGAGGATGTGACGCTGACACTCGACGCCGCAAAATCGCGTCTTGATCTGCCGATCTTGTCCTCTCTGGCCGGACTGGGCGGGGTCAAGTTCGGGCCGCCGGATTTCGCGCCCGAGAGTGCCACCACCGATTTCGAGCAGGAAAAGGAAACCCGGCAGATCATCCATGATATCGAGCGCGAGACCACCAGCTTTCTGGTCAAGAGCGATGATGGCCGCTATGTCATCAACGATATTGGAACCGAGCAGACCTCGACCCGCACCAAGGTATATCGAATCCAGCGGAACGATCCCACGTCCTGCTTCTGCTCGGTGCTCTGCACGCAGACTTACAAACGTGGCGATTGGGACGCCGGAGTCGATAGCGAAGTGGCGGTGACCTGCGATGCGACCCATTTCCACGTGACCGGCTGGGTCAAGGCTTTCGATCACGGAGAGAACTTCGCCACTCGCGAGTACAGGGAGAAAATCAAGCGCGACCGCATGTAGGCGATGCGCAAGAAGAATGACTTTGTCTTGCGATCGCGCGGCAAGAGTAGCTGCAGGAAAAGGACACGCACAGGGAGGGAGTCATGAACACGCGCATGAATCGTCGGACATTCTTGTGGACCACATCGGCGGCCCTCACCGTGCCGATGTTGACTTTCGGCTCCAGTCTCGCCTTCGCCGCACGCGACGAGCTGATCGTGCGCATCGACGCGGATATCGGCAATCTCGACCCGGCCAACCGCGTCGGCTCGATCGAGGACAACATCATCATCGCGGTGTGCCAGAACTTGGCGCGCTTCAAGCCCGGTTCGCTGGAGTGGGAGCCTGACGCTGCCAAAACCATCAAGCAGGTGAGCGAGACCGAGATCGAGTTCGAGTTGAACCCTGGCCTCATGTTCCATGGCGATTACGGGGAGATGACCGCGGAGGACGTGAAGTTCTCCTTCGAGCGCTTTAATGCGCCTGGCGATGCCGGAAAGAAGGCGGCCTACGCCGACGACTGGGGCGCGCTTGACCACGTCGAGGTGACGGGCAAATATACCGGGAAGCTGCTGTTCAAGCATCCCGCTCCCGCAATCTGGGTGATCGGGATTCCCGACGGCTCCGGCGGCATTCTCTCCAAGAAAGCGGTGACGGAGCTCGGCGACAAGATCGCCACGACTCTGATCGGTAGCGGTCCATACCTGATCAAGGAGTGGAAGCCGAACGATCACGTGACGCTCGAGAAGAATCCCAACTACAAGGGCACCGATTCCGTCCACTTCCAGCGCATCATCTGCAAGCCGATCCCGGAGTGGAAGACCGCCCTGCTCGCTTTCCAGGCCAAGGAGGTCGCGCACACCGAGATCGAGCCGACCGCGATCCCGCAGATCAAGAAGGACCCGGATTCCGTGGTCATCGAGATGGAAGGCATCGACTATGAGTGGATTGGCATCAATGTGGAGAAGCCGCCCTTCAACGATCTGAAGGTCCGGCAGGCGATTCGCTATGGTGTCGATGTCGACGCGATCATCGCCGGCGCGTACTCCGGCACGGTGCAGCGCGCCAAGACCCTGCTGGCCCCGCGCTTGCTCGGCCACTGGGCGGATGCGCCTGTGTACCAGTACGATGTCGACAAGGCCAAGGCGCTGCTGGGAGAGGCCGGAAAGACCAGCTTTGATTGCACGCTAACATGCCTCAACGATGCCAGAACCCAGGCGACCGCTCAGATCGTCCAGGCCAACCTAGCTGAGGTAGGCGTCAACGTGAAAATCAACGCGCTGGATGGCGGCGCCTATTGGGGCATGGGCGAAGGCGACAAGAGCAAGGATCTGGAGCTGACGATCATCCCCTATTCCTCGAAGTTCGATCCCAGTTTCCAGACCCAGTGGTTCCTGTCCGAGCAGGTCGGCGTCTGGAACTGGCAGCGCTGGAAGAGTCCCGAATTCGACAAGCTGCACAAGGAAGCGGCGTCCATCACCGATCCGAACAAGCGCGCGGAGAAGTACATCCGCATGCAGCAACTGCTCGATGAATCCGCCTCCTGCATCTGGATCACCCACGGCGTGCGCGACTTCGCCCACGCCAAGTGGCTGAAGCCGGCCATCCTGCCAAACGGTTCCAATTGGCAGTACCGCTATTTCAAGGAGGCATGACCGGCCCGCGCTTATTGGTGAGAGCACCTCTGCGCACTGTTTTCCCTCCCCCGCCTTGGGGGAGGGAAATGTGCTGGCCCTCGATATGTCCACCGGTTTAGCCACATTCATCGCCCAACGTCTTGCCGCCGCCCTGCTGACGCTGGCAGGCGCAATTGTCTTCCTGTTTATTATCATTCAGTTCGTGCCCGGCGATCTGGCCGGCATCCTGTTGGGCCCGCGCGCCACACCAGCGCTGCGCGCGGAATTTGCGCAACGCATGGGACTTGATCGCTCGGTTCCCGAACAGGCTTGGCTGTTCGTCAGCAATGCCGTGCGGGGCGATCTCGGGAACGATATCATTTCCGGCCGCGCGATCCTGGACATGGTCCTGGACGCCCTCCCTAACACGCTGCAGCTTGCGGCGGCGTCGCTGCTGATCTCCGTGACTCTTGGCATTCTGCTTGGCTGCATCGCGGCGTTCAAACCGGGCTCGCTGCTCGACACAATTCTCGGCGTCACCTCGGTTGCCTTCATCACAACGCCGGCCTTCGTGGTCGCAATCTTCCTGCTGCTGATCTTTTCGATCGAGCTCCATTGGCTTCCCGTCACAGGTGGAGGGGATCCCGGAGACCCGCTTGACCGGCTCGCGCATTTGGTCTTACCGGCGGCCGCCCTCTCGATCGGCTGGATCGGCTATCTTGCCCGGCTGATTCGCGCCTCGCTGTTGGAGATCCTGTCCGAGCAACATGTGCGCATGATGCGGGCCTATGGCGTGTCGGAGCTACGCATCGTGTGTCATTTTGCCCTGCGCCTCGCCTTGGTGCCGATGGTCGCTGTCATGGGCCTCGGCATTGGCGATATGATCAGCAATGCGGTGTTCGTGGAGATCATCTTCGCTCGACCCGGCATCGGCACTTTGATCTACAGCGGCATTCTCAACCGCAACTATCCGGTCGTGCAGGCGGGTATCCTGTTCACGGTGCTGACCTACGTCTCGGCCAATCTGTTCGTCGATATGCTCAATGCGCTGCTCGATCCGCGCATCGCGCGCAGCCTCAAACAGGCAGCGTGATGGAAAGCGTCTGGGCCATCCTCTCCAATATCTGGCGCAATCCGTCGGGCCGGATTGGCTTGGTCCTGGTGACAGCCATCCTGTTGTTCGCTGTTCTGGGCCCGGTCCTTTCCGTCGATCCCAACAAGATTGCGATCCCCGACCGCTTCCAAACGCCCAGCATCACGCACCCACTCGGAACCGACAATCTGGGGCGCGATCTGTTCGCCCGCACGGCGAAGGGCTCGCAATCGGCCCTGATCATCTCGCTGCTGGTCGTCGCGGCATCGCTGCTCGCCGGATCCATCCTCGGCATTCTCGCAGGCACAGCCGGTGGTTTCGTCGACCGGGGCATAACCGCCATTTTTGACATCATCAGCGCTTATCCTGCAGTGATCCTGGCCATGGGTCTGGTCGCGCTTTACGGGACCGGCTTCGGCAACTTGCTGTTCGTCGTCACCATCCTGTTCATCCCGCAGTTCGGCCGCATGGCGCGGGCGCAGACGCTATCGCTCCGGCACCAGCCCTTCATCGATGCCGAGCGCATTCTCGGGTTGCCGACCCGCAAGCTGATCCTGCGGCATTTCATGCCCAACGTGCTGGGGCCTCTGATCGTGCTCGCCAGCATGAACATCCCGGTGGTGATCACCATCGAGGCCGGCCTCTCCTTTCTCGGTCTTGGCGTGCAGCCGCCGCAAGCCAGCCTTGGCTCCCTGATAAAGGATGGCTACATCTACCTCAATCAATCCTGGTGGCCGACTATCGGCTCGGCCGTCACGTTGGCGCTCGCAACGCTCGGCTCCACCTTGTTCGGCGAAGCCCTGCGTGACGCCGCCGATCCCAAGCTGAAGGGCCATGGGCGATGAGCGGCGCCGCTATAAAGGGCCTCAGCGTCGACTTCGCAACCAGGGCCGGCATCCACCAGGCCGTGCGCCACGTCGATCTCGCCGCCGGGCCAGGCCGCATCCTCGGCTTGGTCGGCGAATCCGGCAGCGGAAAATCGACGGTCGCGCTTGCATTGATGGGCCTGCTTGCAGCCAATGCCCGCGCGACTGCCGGCACGCTGCAGTTGGGCGCAGATCGATATGATTTGACCAAGCCGCACGCGACCGCCGTGCTCCGCGGCCGGCGGATGGCCATGATCTTCCAGGATCCGTTCGCCTCGCTCAATCCAGTGTTCTCGATCCGCGCCCATCTCAACGAAGTGCTGACCCGCCGTGCGCCGGAGCTCCAACGCGAAGAGCGCCGCAAAGCAGCAATTGACTCGCTTTCATCCGTCGGTATCGACCGGCCTGAACTACGCCTAGCGCAATATCCGCATGAGCTTTCGGGCGGCATGCGTCAGCGCGTTGCCATTGCCATGGCGTTGCTTGCGCGGCCGAACCTTCTGATCGCGGATGAACCGACCACCGCCCTCGATGCAACGGTGGAGGCGCAGGTGATGGCGGAGATCTGCGGTTTGCGTGATCGTATCGGCTGCTCCATCTTCTTCATCACACACTCGCTGGGGCTGGTGGCGCAGTATTGCGACGACATCGCCGTCATGTATGCGGGCGAACTGGTGGAGCGCGGATCAGTCAAGAGTGTCGCGGCCGATCCCGGTCATCCCTATACCCGCGCGCTGCTCGCTTGCGAAGTCACGATTGATGCCCCGCGTGGCGCCGATGCACGTAAGACTCGGTTTCGCATGATACCGGGCGATTTGCCCGATCCCATGAATCCGCCCTCGGGCTGCATCTATCGCACGCGGTGCGACATCGCCATTGAAGATTGCGCGCGCATCGTGCCGCCGCCGGTCGAGGTAGGGACTGATCCGCTTCATCGCGCGCGCTGCATTCGGGTAGGCGTGCGATGAGCGCCGCGATCTCCATCCGGGACGCCAGTCTGCGCTTCGGCTATACCCAGGCGCTGGACGGTGTTTCGCTCGACGTTAGCGCGCGCGACTGCTTCGGCCTGGTGGGCGAGAGCGGATCGGGCAAGACAACATTGATGCGGGCAATACTCGGATTGGAGCGGCTGCAATCGGGTTCCATCGCGTTGTTCGGTGCAACGCTTGGCAAGGGTATGCGCGCGCGATCACGCCTCGTGCAGGCGATCTTCCAGGATCCCGCCGCATCTTTGTCGCCGCGCCGGCGCATCGGCCAATTACTGGACGAGGCGGGCGAAGTTCTGGGCGAAACGCGCGACGAGATCCGCTCCCGCCAGCGCGCTTTGTTCCAGCGCCTCGGCCTGCCCTCTGCGACCGCCGACAAATACCCCTATCAACTGAGCGGCGGGCAGGCGCGTCGGGTCGCGGTTGCGCGCGCCCTGCTGATGCGCCCGCGCATTCTGATCGCAGACGAGCCGACAGCCGGCCTCGACGTTTCGGTGCAGGGCGACCTCCTCAACCTGCTGCAGGAACTGCGCAGCGACAATGATTTAACTCTGGTGGTCGTAAGCCACAATTTGGCGGTCGTCCGGCTGATCGCCGATTCCGCTGCTGTCATGCATCGAGGCAAAATAGTGGAACAAGGTCCCGCCATTGAAGTGTTCGACGCCCCGCGGGCCGACTATACCCAGCGCCTCCTCGCCTCCTGGCCGCGCCTGCGGAACGCCATCCCATAGCAGCTCCGGCCC
>DASRRI010000083.1:0-9836 GCA_035695765.1 Dongiaceae bacterium | reverse complement strand
CGGCGCCAGCCTGGTCAATGGCGCGATCGATTCGTTTGTGCGCGCCGCCGCCATCGAGCTGCCGCGCGGCATCCGGATCAATTCCATCAGCCCCGGCGTGCTCGAGGAGTCGCTGCCGTCCTACGGTCCGTACTTCCTCGGCCATGAGGCGGTGCCGGGCAAGCGCGTCGCGAATGCGTACGTGAAGTCCGTTGACGGCGCGCTCACGGGCCAGGTGTTTCACGTGCTCTGATGGCGATTCGATGATCGCGAGTCTCTCTTCGCCATGAACGTGCTGGCAGCAGCATGAGCGAATAAGAGAGAGCCTGTGGTACCCGCGGCACAATTACGTGCCCACTCCGTCGCGATTCTATCTCGTTCGGCCTAGCTTTCCTGGAACGGCTCTACTTCTCGGCGCGCTGTGACAAACGCTTTCGCTGTGAACGCCATCACTGCGCCTTAATTCAAAACTAACCATCTTCGTCGCAGTCTATCGGCTACGGCTGTCGGGGGGATTACTATGATCTCGCACCCAGTCGCGGAGCGCCCTGCTATATCAGGGCGCCGCGCTTCGTCGTCGCAACGTGCGTTGAGTACAGGTCGGATCCTGCTGCGGCGCATGCGCCGCGCAAGTTTGTGCGCGCTGTCGCTCTATCTCAGCTTCGTCATCGTGTCGACGGCGGGTGAAAAGGGCAAGGACGCTGCCGCAAATGCGGCCGGTCCCGTCAACTTCTTCCTCGACATCACCAGCACGCGCCTGGCCGATAAAGTGGATATGAGCAAGAAGCGCCGGCTGGACGTCGCCGGCGTGCCGGTGGTGGTGGGCGGCAAGCGCCAGAATGGCAGCGCGGCGCCCAGCGTCGCGGCCGGTATCGCCGGCAGCACCAAGTTCGACCTCGGCAACCACGTCACCATGAAGCCGAGCGGCCTGCTCAGCCGCGCCCATACCAACGGTGCGGGAATCCTTTCGAGCGGGCGGGTCGGCGGCGACGTCGCGATCCAGTACCAGAAAGGCGGAAGGGGATTGCTGCTGCGCCCCTCGCTCTACGCGGACCTGCAGGATGACGTGCTCGACCACATGGACTACGCGCTGGAGAGCAAGATCTGGCAGGCAATCGGCTGGGGCATCGACCTCACCGCCACCGCCGGCCGTGCCTGGCACGCGTCGGACCAGCTTTACGCCGAGGATCGGGAGACCGGCTATGGCCGCCTCGGCCTGCACATGAATCTGTTCGACAAGAGCGACCTCGAGCTGGCCTACGGCTTCAACACCACCGACGGCCCGCTCGCCACGCAATATCGCTTCAGCCAGGGACCGAGCATCTCAACGCATTTGACGTTGGCCGATGGCTGGAAGATCGACGGCCGCTACAGTCTCACCGCCATCGCACGCGGTTACGACGACAACGACGAGGATGCGCGGCGGCACGATTACCGCCACCGTTTCAATCTCGCAAGCCAGTGGGACCTGGAGAGCACCACCGGCGCGGACTGGCACATCTCCGCCGACTACGATTTCGAGCAGACCTTGACCGACGATACGGTCTGCGTGCCGATCAGCCATACCGCCATGCTGAATTTCGCGCTGAATTTCTAGCGCCCCGCTCGCTTATACTGCGCCTGCTGCACTAGATGCGGGAGGCGGTCATGATCCGATCGGACAAGGTGGAATTCAAGGGTTCCAGCGGCGACCTGCTGGCGGGGCGGCTCGACCGGCCTGCCGGGCGCCTGCGCGCGTTCGGCCTGTTCGCCCATTGCTTCACCTGCTCCAAGGACGTGTTCGCGGCCCAGCGCATCGCGACCGGCCTCGCGGAGCGCGGCATCGCTGTCCTCAGGTTCGATTTCACCGGCCTCGGCAATTCCGCCGGCGATTTCGGCAACACCAGCTTCTCGTCCAACGTCGCCGATCTGGTGGCGGCCGCCGATTACCTGCGCGCGCAGCACCAGGCGCCGCAGATCCTGATCGGCCACAGCCTGGGCGGCGCGGCGGTCCGGCTGGCGGCCGTGAAGGTTCCGGAATGCGCCGCGGTCGTGACGATCAACGCGCCCTTCGACCCACAGCACGTCAAGCACCTGTTCGCCGACTCGCTCGACACGATCGAGCGCGACGGCGTCGCGACCGTGACGCTGGCCGGGCGCAGCTTCACGTTGCGTAAGGATTTCGTCGAGGATTTGACGACGCACGCGCCGGCGGATAATCTGCGCGCGCTCCAGCGCGCTTTGCTCATCTTCCACGCGACGCAGGACAAGATCGTGGGGATCGAGAATGCCCGCCTCGCCTATGAGGCGGCTTTGCATCCCAAGAGCTTCATCGCGCTCGACGGCGCCGACCATTTCATCTCCAGGCGCGAGGATGCCACCTACATCGCCGATCTGCTGGCGGCTTGGGCGAGCCGCTACCTCGAGAGCGGCGAGCGCGTCGCCGAGCCTCAGGCGGCAGCCGGGACTGTGGTGGTGACCAGCGCCGGCGAGGGCATTTTCCCGCAGCTCATCTCCGCCCACGGCCACCGCCTGCGCGCCGACGAGCCGGTGGAAGCGGGCGGCACCGACACCGGCCCGGGTCCGTATGATTTCCTGCTGGCCGGGCTCGGCGCCTGCACCGCCATGACCCTCCGGCTCTACGCCGACCGCAAGAAATGGCCGTTGGCGAACGCGCACGTCACCCTGCGCCACAACAAGATCCACGCCGAGGATTGCGCGGAATGCGAAACCAAGGCCGGCATGCTGGACAAAATGGAGCGCATGATCCGCCTGGACGGCCCGCTCGATGCCGACCAGAAGGCGCGCCTGATGGAGATCGCCGACAAATGCCCGGTCCATCGCACTTTGACCTCTGAAGTCCGGATCGAGACCAGGATAGCGGAGGACTGAAGCGCCATTGCGGCAAAAGCGGAACCGGAAGCACCGCTCCGGGTTCAAAGCGCATGCCGAAGCAAGGGAGCCGCTTTAGCCGGATCGTGCATGGCGCTGCCTTTGCGCTCGGCGCATT
Source organism: Dongiaceae bacterium (assembly GCA_035695765.1). Classification (GTDB taxonomy): domain Bacteria; phylum Pseudomonadota; class Alphaproteobacteria; order Dongiales; family Dongiaceae; genus Dongia_A. The sequence goes on along the minus strand of DASRRI010000083.1, from coordinate 6,868 downwards.
GCTCGTCTTGTTGCTTGTGGCGGGTGGCGCCGGCGCGCTCTGGTTGTCGCGCGCCGATTTGAGGCCGATCGTGGAGCGCGCCGCCAGCGGGTCGCTTGGGCGGCAGGTCACGTTGGGCAGCCTCAAGGTCCGCTGGGGCGATCCGCTCAGGATCGAATTCACCGATCTCGCCATCGCCAATGCGCCGTGGGGCAGCGAGCCGCAGATGGTGCGGGTCGGCCACGCCGCCGCGCTGCTCGACGTTGCTCCCCTCCTGAGCGGCGTGCTGCGCTATGAGCGGTTGCGAATCTCGGACGCCACGATCGTGCTGGAGCGCGATCCGCATGGCATCGGGAACTGGAAGTTCGGCGGCGGCAGCGGCCTTGTCCTGGTGCCGAAGGACCGCACGCAATTTCCCACGTTGATCGACTTCGCTGGGGAGCACGGCCTCATCACCTATCGCACCCACGGCGGCGACATCCTGCGCATCGCCCTTGACCGGGTCGCGATCTCATCCCCCAGCGAGGAAACACCGGCAAGGCTTCTGGCCGAAGGCGCTTATAACAACGTGGCGACGCGGCTCGACGCCACCACCGACTCCTATGAAACGCTGCGCGATGCCAGCCAGCCTTTCGGAACGCGTTTCACCCTGGCAGGCCGGGACACCGACATCGCGTTTGATGGAACCTTGCGGGAGCCGCTCGATTTCGAGGGCGCGCGCGGCGAAGTGTCGGTCGATGCCCGCACCTTGAACGACATCCTGGGTGTCATGGGCGCCAAGGCGAAGTCCGATCTGCCGCTGTCGGTCGGCGGCATCCTGAAGCACGACGGCGACCGCTGGCTGCTGGCGGCCGCCAAGGGCGAGCTGATGCAGTCGGACTTCACCGGCGGCCTTGCCTTGCTGGAAGGCCAGGCGGGCAAGCCCGACGACATCACGCTCGATCTCACCGCTGGCGCGCTCGATCTCGATGCCATCATGGCGTCATTCGGTGGCCCGGCGAAAGCGGAGTCGGTCGCGTTGCATCCGGAGGGGCTCGCGGCAATCAATGTGACGGCAGCCCTGACCACCGCGCGCCTGACGGTTGCGGCGCGCAACCTGCGCTCGGTCACCCTGCTGGGCCGCCTCGCCGCCGGCGATGTGACGCTGAAGGAGCTGAGCTTCGCCCTCGGCGGCGGAACGCTCAGCCTCTCCGGCGCGCTCCAAGGCACCAGCCAGAACGGCGAGCTGGCGCTCGATGGGCGGCTCTCCAAGGCAGATGCTGGCGGGATCGCGCAGGAGCTGGGCGCGACTGGTGATGAAATCAACGGCCAGCTCGACGGCGCTGCCAGGCTTGCCTTGCACGGCCCCACGCTCGCCGCAGCGATGAAAACCGGCAGCGGCGCAGCCATCGTCCTGCTGCGGCAGGGCCAGATCGCGCGCAGCCTGATCGAGCAGCTCTCGACCGACCTGCGCAGCCTCCTCCGCACGAAGGAGGGGCGCGTGCCGGTCTCCTGCCTGCTCGGCGTCCTGAATTTGAAGGACGGTATCGGCATTCTCTCGCCGCTGCGGCTGGAATCGCGCGATGCCATTGTGGTCGGCGCGGGCAAGTTCGACATTGGAAATAAAAAGCTCGATGTGACCCTGAAGACCGAGCGCGACAGCACCAATTTCTTCGCCCTCGACATTCCCGTTCGCATCAGCGGGCCGCTCGAGAACGTAAGCGCGAAGCCGCTGGTCGGGTCCGACGCGAATTGGCTGGAGCGACCCGCCGCCGCGGACCGGCTTCCGGCCGACCTGCGCCAGATGGCGAACAGCAGCACCTGCCGCGACTGACAGAATTTGCTGCTCTACCGGCCGCCGCCGCAATTCCCGCTGCAGGCGATGATGTCCAGGATCTGCACCGATTGCGGCAGCTCGATCAGGAATTCCGGATCGCGCTCCAGGTGATGGATGTTGCGCGGGTCGCTGCCGGTGAAGCGCGCCATGGCTTGGACGCTTTCCCAATAGGAGATTGTGATGAACTCCGTCTCTCCGCCACGGTCCTCGCGCAGCGACTGGACGCCCAGCGCTTTTTCCTCCAGCGGCCTGATGCCGGCTTGGTAATTGTAGTGCGCGTACTCGTCGGCCTTGGCCGCCGGCACGCGCCCGCGCCAGATCCGCGCGATCGTGGGCTTGGTCATGGCGCTCTTCCTTGTCTGTTTTTCTGGCAGAAGAACTGCGGCGGCGGTCAGCGGTTCCCGGCGAAGTGGGTGAGCTCGCGGTCCGCCGCGGCGATCTCTGCCGCCGCCTTGGCGAAGGGCGGCCGTTCGTCAAGCCGCGCGTACCACGCCGCGAGCCTTGGGAAGGGCTGCAGCGCCGGTCCCTTCAATCGCTGAGTCCACAGGATCACCATGAACATCGCGACGTCGGCATAAGACAGCGTGTCGCACAGGAAGTCGCGCCGCCCGAGCGTCTGGTCGAGCGCGGCGAAATGATCGCGCAGCGCCGCCTCGGCCCGCGCGCCAGCCTCGTCATTGGCCTGGCGCTTGGCGGGATCGGAATGCGGCGGGTCGGTGCGATAGAAAAACGTCCGCGCCTGCGGAAACACCACTTCGTCGGCGCGCAATTCCATCATGCGGCATTCAGCCCGCGCCACCGCGCCCTTCGGCATCAGCGCCGGCGTCGGATAGGCCTCTTCCAGATATTCGAAGATCAGGGTCGAATCGAACAGGCAGAAATCGCCGTCCACCAGCACCGGGACCTGGCCCTTGGGATTGGCCGCCAGCACGTCGGGATGCTTGGGCTGATAGCCGCGCTCTTGCGTGAAGGGCACCATCACCCGGTCGAACGCGATGTTCTTCTCGCCCAGCGCGATCTCCACCTTGCGCGAGAACAGGCTCAAGGGTCCGGAATAGAGTTTCATGTCGATTGCTCCGCTGCGCTCTCGGCACCAGGATTGTGCCACGCCCTGTCTGTTTCTGGCAGCAGCGAATGCGGGTGGCATTCTGCTGACAAATTCCGACAACAGGCCGCGCTAGCCTCTCCGCTCCGAATCTTCGCGATGGAGACATTCATGGCCGGCGCAATGCAAGCGGCGGGCGATGCCGCATCTTTCGATGACGGCCGCCAGGATTTCGATTTCTTCATGGGATCATGGAACTGCCGCCACCGGCGGCTGCGCACGCTGCTCGCGGGACGCGATGATTGGTATGAATTCCCCGGCACCTCGGTCGCGCGCAAGATCCTGGGCGGCATCGGCAACATCGACGAGAACAAGTTTCCGACCCAGGGCTTCGGCGGCATGACCCTGCGCCTGTTCGATCCCGTGAAGCGCACATGGGCGATCTATTGGGCCAACAGCCGCACCGGCCAGCTCTTTCCGCCGGTATTCGGCCGGTTTGAAAATGGCGAGGGCCGGTTTTACGGCGACGACGAACATGAAGGCCGGCCCGTCAAGGTGATCTATCTCTGGTCGCGCATCACACCCAGCTCATGCCGGTGGGAGCAATCGTTCTCGCGCGACGGCCAGGCATGGGAGACCAACTGGATCATGGAATTCGCGCGGGCATGACAATGCAGGCGGCCATTCAGATACCACCCCATCGTCATGGCAAGGCCTGGCCTTGCCTTCCACGGGTTTCGATGGGCCCTATCGCGCCCTCGCATGCAGACTCGTGGCTCCCAAGGCCAAGCCTTGGGATGACGGAGAGAAATACCGGCTTACGGCCGCTACTCCGCTGCGCGGCTCTTTATGCGAGGATCGTCTTCAGGCAGCGCGGCACGTTTTCGTTCCTCCGCCGGATCCTCCTGCAGCGCTTTTTCCGCAATCTCCGGCGGGCGGCTCTGTGGTGCTGGGGCGTCGGTGATGACGTCGAAATCGTAGGTCACGGGCTTCATGGTGGCTCCTCTTTCTGTTGAGGGGCCGCCCGTTCATCTGATCGTCATTCGCCGTGGGGAGAGGTCCAAAACGAAAGGCCGCCGGATGCGGGCGGCCTGTTCGTGGATCAATCTGGAATGCGCGATCCCTAGGCCGCTGGCAGATACCAGCGGTACCAAAATCGCTGCCCCAACGGGGCGAGGATCGGAATCAAGCGCATAGTAGAACTCTAGCGTCTTTCCAGCCGCAGCGCAAGAACCGGAGCGCGGCCGCATGGCCGTACCCTCACATTGGATTCATGAGGATTCCGAGGAGTCAATCATGTCATTCCGCATTTCCGGCCTGCCGGCTGAGCCATTCCTGCACCTGTTCGCCCTCAGCGATGCCGAGCTGCGGCACCAGGGCGCCGTCCGCAAGATCGCCGAAGACAGCGGCTATCCCTGCCGCATCAGCCTGACCGACGCCAAGGCGGGCGACGAGGTCATCCTGGTCAATTACGAGCATCAGGGTGCCGACACGCCCTATCGCTCGCGCCATGCCATCTATGTGCGCAAAGGCGAGCGGCGCTACGAGTCCGCCGGCGAAATTCCCGAGCAGCTGCGCAAGCGCCTGCTCTCCGTCCGGGCCTTCGATGCTGAGGGCATGATGGTGACAGCCGACGTGACGGAAGGAAAAATGCTCGAGCCGCTGATCGACAAGTTCTTCGTCGATGACCAGGTCGCCTATATCCACCTGCACTACGCCCGCCAGGGCTGCTACGCCGCGCGGGTCGATCGCGCCTAGAGCATTTTCCGCCGAAGTGGATACCGGTTCGGCGTAGAGAATGCGACCGGCACAGCGAATCTAGGCGGGAAGGACCGCGCGGGCGGGCGCGAACAGGGTCCAGCGCACGCCCGCGGGATGAAAGATCAAGGTTGCGTTGCCTTCGAGCGCCAAGGATACCAGCTGCTCCAGCACCTTGCGCCCAAAGCCGGCTGACGAGACCTGCCGCACATCGGGCCCGCCCTGCTCGCGCCATTCGAACTGGAATTCGCTGGCTTCGCTTCCCGGCACGACTGACCAGGTGATCGCCACCCTGCCCTCCGGCGCACCGAGCGCCCCGTATTTGAGCGAGTTGGTCGCCAGCTCATAGAGCGCCATCCCGATATACTGGACCGCCGACGGCGATAGCATCAGTGGTTCGCCCACGATCTCGCACCGTTCGCCGATTCCGAACGGATCGATCTGGCTGCGGACCACCTGTTCGATTGGGGCGCCTTCCCATTTGCCGTGCACCAGCAGATCCTGCGAGCGCGCCATCGCCCGCAGCCGCGCCTCCACCTCCTCCACAAGATTGCCGGCCGTCGCATTCTTCGCCGTTTCCCGGATGACCGCGGCAATCACCGCATACTGGTTCTTGACCCGATGCATCACCTCGCGCAGCAGCAGCGCGATGCGCATCTCGTTTTCCTTGCGCGCGGTGATGTCCTGGGTGACGCCGGTCACGCGCCGCTCCGCCCGGTCGACCACCGTGCGATAGGTTTGCAGCCACACAACCCGCCCATCCGGACGCGAAAAGCGGAACTCGTCGACCGGCGTCGGCTCCGCTTTGCCGGCCAGATAGCTGCGCAATCGCGACATTCGCGGCCGGTCGTCGGGATGTATGTGGGCGAGATAGGTGTCGAGTGACGGCGGAACATGCGGATCCAGACCGGTCACCTCATAGAAGGTGCGATCCCAGCGGACCTCCTGACCTATCCATTCCCAGGTGCCCGCATTGGCGGCGCGCAGCGCGAGGTTGAGCCGTTCGCGCTCCGCCCGCAGCCGGCTGACGGCATTGTCGAGCAGGTCGACGATGAAGATGATGAGGCCACCGGTGCAGAGATATAGGATGAGAAGTGCCCAGCCCCACCCGCTCGCCGGCATCGCGAATTGCGGCTCGAAGAAGAATGGCGCGGCGGTTCCGGTAACAACCAGGGTCAACAGGCCCGCGGCCCGTCCGCCGATGAAAGCGCTGAGCAGCACGGCGGGGAAGAAGGTCAGAAACGGCGGCAGTTCCGGAATCGCCATGCGGACCATGATCGACGCGCTGGCCAACAGCGTCGCAGCGGCGAACCCAAGCTCGCGATGCCGGCGCAACGTCGGCAGCCGCCGTTCAATCCACATGACCCCTTCCCCAGCACCCTCCACGATCAATGCTAGTGCCTGTCCGTCCGCAGCGCAAACAATGTTGCTGCCCGGACAAAAAACTGCGCCGACGCACCGCGAAAATGCCGTCCTAGGTTGGTAGTCTGATCCTGTCGCAGCTCGGACGGCGCCTCCCGCGTTCGAACAGAAAAACCGATCGCTGAGTTTTCTGCAGAGCGGCGCAAGCGCCCCAATCTCACGCCGCTTTGCCCGACGCGATGGATAATGTGTACCGCCGCACGGCGACATATCCGATGAGGACGAGGCCGACTGCAATTCCGGTCAGGTAGCTCGCCGCGTGCGCCCAGGCATCCGCCATGAAAGCGACCTCTTGATCCGCGGGAATTCCCCAGCCACGTGCCAGGCCGACTTGCCCGTGCCGCGCCAGCGCTGCGCCCCAACGCCAGCGATGAGCGCGCACGCGGCCATCGCGACCAGCAGGACCAGCACCGGCTTGCGGAGCTGGCGCCAGCCCAGCTTCGGCCACACACCTGGCCGCGCGACCAGCGCCAGCAGCAAGCCGAGCGGCAATCCACCCACCAGGTCGCCGCGATGCCCCATCCGATCGCGAGCCAGAACGGTGTTTGCGTCGGAAGCAAAGGCGGATGCGCGATGGTGAAATATTCGACGCAGAGATGCGCCATCACCTGGTCATGCAGGATGCCGTAGCCAATCGTGGCAAGGAGGGAGAGCAGGGTGATTTTGATGAATTCCATGAGCTTCGCCCAGCCCCCGAAAGAGCGAGATCCCGCCCGCTCGATTGCCGGCAGATTGCCACCGCCGGTTGTTGAACGGCAATAGCGCACGTGCCATCATCGCCGCGGCTTCGAACCGGGGAACAGCTTCGTACTCATGACCGCTCGCGTCCGCACTGTCGCTTTCCAGGG
>DASRRI010000082.1:0-19291 GCA_035695765.1 Dongiaceae bacterium | reverse complement strand
CGTGAACCTGGAAAACGTGCTTGGACGTGTCCAGACCAATCCTGATAACCTCACCCATGGACGGCTCCCTTTGTCTGAGACTTGCAATAGCCTCATTCTGGCACATCGATGCCGTTCGGGGGCCGTCCACCCCAACATACGACCTGTCGGCATCGCGGTTTCGTCGCATCGGCCCCGGCTCGCGCTTCGCTTGGCCGGGGTGACAGCTGGGGTGTAGGTGTCTCGCTATTCTTTTCGAAGATAGACAAGCTCATCGAGATAGAGAGCCTTTATGTCTGACGGCGCGTCACATCTGACGACCTCTCCACATATCCGATGACTTGGAAAATCGGCAATGACTTCAGCGCCGATCGCACTCAAGGCGTCTTTCAGTTCATCGGATACGTCGCCGTCTATGATCCACCGCAGGTCGATCTTGCTCCGGCCCGCAGAGCACGTGACTGCCCGCATGTTGGACGTCACCTCGCCCAAGAGCGCCCTCTGTACAGAGAGCAGGAGCCTGGCGCGCAGATCCGTCTGGTCGCTCAAGTGAGAGACTCACACATGGATCGGCTTGCTGGCGATCGCCAGTGCCGCTTCCTTGATCGCTTCGTTGAGCGTGGGGTGGCCGTGGAAGGCGCGCGCCACATCCTCCGATGAGCCGCCGAATTCCATGGCCATGGAGATTTCGTGGATCAGGGTACCGGCTTCGGGGCCGAGCACATGCGCGCCAAGGAGCCGGTCGGTGGTAGCGTCGGCCAAGAGCTTCACCATGCCCTCCATGTCGGCATTGGCCTTGGCGCGGGAATTGGCGAGGAAGGGAAACTTGCCGACCTTATAGGCGACGCCGGCGGCCTTCAGCTCTTCCTCGGTCTTGCCGACGCTCGCCAGCTCGGGCCAGGTGTAGACGATGTTGGGGCAGGTCTCGTAATTCACGTGGCCGGATTGCCCAGCCAACATCTCCGCCAGCGCGACGCCCTCTTCCTCCGCCTTGTGTGCCAGCATCGGCCCATGAATCACATCGCCGATCGCGTAGATGCCGGGAACATTGGTGCGGAAATGCTCGTCGACCGCGATCCGGCCCTTGTCGTCCAGCTTCACGCCGGCGAATTCCAGCGCGAGGCCATCGACGTAGGGCCGCCTTCCGATCGAGACCAGCACGACATCGCCGGTCAGTTCCTCCGTCGCGCCGCCCTTCGCGGGCTCGAGGGTCAAGGCCACCTTGCCGCCGGCTTTCTTCGCCGCGGTTACCTTGGTGCCAAGCTTGAACTCGATGCCCTGCTTGCCCAGGATCTTCTGATAGGCGGCACCGATCTCCGCATCCATGGTGGCGACGATGCGGTCGAGGAATTCGACCACGGTCACCTTGGCGCCGAGCCGCCGCCAGACCGACCCCAGCTCCAGCCCGATCACGCCCCCGCCGATCACGATCAGATGCTCCGGCACTTTCTCCAGCGCGAGCGCGCCAGTCGAGGTGACGACCTGCTTTTCATCGATCTCTACGCCCCGAAGCGGCATCACGTCGGAGCCGGTGGCGATGATGATGTGCTTGGCGCTGACGATCTCGCCCTTGCCGTCATTGAGCACTTCGACCTTGCCGTTGCCGACCAGGCGGCCGAGACCTTTAAACCAGGTCACCTTGTTCTTGCGGAACAGGAACTCGATACCCTTGGTGAAATCCGCGACCACCTTGTCCTTGCGGCCCATCATGGTCTTGAAATCGAGCTCGACCTTGCCCGCCTTCACACCATGCTGCGCGAGTTCGTGCCCGGCCATCGCATAGAGGTGCGAAGATTGCAGCAAGGCCTTGGACGGGATGCATCCGACATTGAGGCAGGTACCGCCGAGCGCCCCGCGCTTTTCGATGCACCCGGTCTTGAGACCCAGTTGCGCTGCCTTGATGGCACAGACATAGCCACCGGGTCCGCTGCCGATCACCAAAACGTCGAATGCCTGTTCCGCCATGTCGATTCCCTTGTTCAGCGCCGCCGCAACAGGACGGTCGCGCGCTCCTTGCGTGCGCCGTACGCCGTCATCGCCGGAAATTCAGAGCGCGGCACCACGTAGTCCCTCATGGTCCGGCGCGAATGGCCCAGCTTCTTGGTGATCCACGGATCGTTCACCGTCACATTCTCATCATCGATGCCTGTCACCACCACCCAGTGGGCAGTCGGATCCTTATGGATGTAATCCATGCTGACCAGCACGATGGGCAATGCGCCGTTCGCGATGTCACCACGCAGATCGTCGATCGAGCGCGCGCCGATGCAGTACGGGATCCTGAGCCGCTTCATCTCGGCAAGGTCGGCCTGCTGCAGCAGGCTCATGACCTTCGCGCGGTCCTTGTCCTTAGGCCGCGAGCCCAGCAAGGTGCCTTTGTGATTGATCCAGACCTCGACATCGAAGCCCCGGCGATGCGCAGCCAGCGCGAGGCCCGTCGCTCCGCAACCGGCATGGCCTTCGCCACCCATGAAGATGGTGTTCGCCTCGCGCCACAGCAGCAATTCGTGGGTGCGGGAGAAATCGGCCTTCGGGTCCAGCGACTTCATCGCCATCAGCAGCGATGACGGTCCGCAGGTGAAATCGGTCGTCTGGTTATAGTAGGGAACGGCGCCGCGCCGGCCAGTTTTGGGCGCCGCCTTGCGGGCGGCACTCTTGGCCTGCAGCTTCGCCACGATCACAGTTCCAGGATCAGCCGCTGCGGGTCTTCCAGGCATTCCTTCATGCGCACCAGGAAGGTCACGGCTTCGCGGCCGTCGATGATGCGGTGGTCATAGCTCAAGGCCAGATACATCATCGGGCGGATCTCGATCTTGCCGTCGACCGCCATCGGGCGCTGCTGGATCTTGTGCATGCCGAGGATGCCGGATTGCGGGGGATTGAGGATCGGCGTCGACATCAGCGAGCCATACACGCCACCGTTGGAGATAGTGAAGGTGCCGCCCATCAGGTCCTCGACCGCCAGCTTGCCGTCGCGGGCACGCTTGCCGAGTTCGCCGATCTTGGCCTCGATCTGCGGCAGGCTCATCTTGTCGGCATCGCGTACTACGGGGACCACCAGCCCCTGCTCGGTGCCGACCGCAACGCCGATGTCGTAGTGGTTCTTGAAGATGATGTCGCTGCCGTCGATCTCGCCATTGACCGCCGGGATCTCCTTCAGCGCCTGGATCGCCGCTTTCACGAAAAAGCCCATGAAGCCGAGCTTTACCTTGTGGCGCTTCTCGAAGCTCTCCTTGTACTGCTCGCGCAGCGCCATGACCGCGCCCATGTCCACTTCGTTGAAGGTGGTGAGCATGGCGGCTGTATTCTGAGCCTGCTTCAGCCGCTCGGCGATCCGGCGGCGCAGGCGCGTCATCGGCACCCGCTCCTCGTGCGGGGCCAAGGCACGCGGCACGTGCGGCGCTTCGGGTTGCGGCGCGGGGCGGGCTGCCGGCTGTGGCGCCGGCGAAATCTGCGGTGCGGCCGGCTTTGCCAGATGCGCGGTCACGTCACCTTTGGTGAGGCGCCCGTCCTTGCCCGTGCCGGCGATCGCCGACGGGTCGACATTGTTCTCGGCCATCATTTTGCGCACGGCGGGCGACAGTGTCTCAGGCGCTGCCGCAGGCCTTGCGGCCGGCTGCGGTGCGGCTGGTTGCGGTGCCGCCGGCTGAGGCGCGGCCGCGGGAGCCGGCTTCGCCGGTGCGGCTGCAGCCGCCGCGCCATCCATGATCTGCCCAATTACGGCGCCGATCGCGACCACGCTGCCTGCCGGCGCGGTGATCTCGCCCAAGGTGCCGGCAGCGGGCGCATAGAGCTCCTGCGTGACCTTGTCGGTCTCCAACTCCGCCAGCGCCTCGTCGGCTTTCACCGGATCGCCGACATTCTTCATCCACTTGGCGACCGTTGCCTCGGTCACCGATTCGCCGAGCCCCGGCACAACAATGGGTGTTGGCATCTAAACTCTCCTATTGCGCCGCGCGCTGCGCGGGCGTCTCAACCACCAGCGCGTCTTCGACCAGCGCCGCTTGTTCCTTCAGGTGCCGCCGCAGGAGGCCGGTCGCGGGCGAAGCCGCCGCCGGCCGTCCGGCATAACGCAGCCGCTGCTGCTTCATTCCCATGTCGGCCATGACCGATTCGATCTCGGGCAGCACCGTCGTCCAGGCGCCCATATTCTTCGGCTCTTCCTGGCACCAGACGATCTCGGCGCCGGGGAAGCGGGAAAGCTCGGTCTTCAGCGGCTTGTGCGGGAAGGGATAGAGCTGCTCCACCCGCAGGATCTGGACGTCGGTGATCTCGCGCTTCTCGCGCTCTTCATAGAGGTCGTAATAGACCTTGCCGCTGCACAGGACGACGCGCTTGATCTCGGCATCCGGCGCGGTCTTGCCGCTGTCCCACAGAATGCGGTGGAAGCTGGAGCCCGGGCCAAGTTCCGCCAGGGTCGAGACCGCGAGCTTGTGCCGCAGCAGCGACTTCGGGGTCATGACGATCAGCGGCTTGCGGAAATTGCGATGCATCTGCCGGCGCAGCGCATGGAAATAGTTGGCCGGCGTGGTGCAATTGACGACCTGCAGATTGTCCTCGGCGCAGAGCTGCAGGTAGCGCTCCAGCCGCGCCGAACTATGCTCCGGCCCCTGGCCCTCGTAGCCATGGGGCAGCAGCATGACCAGGCCTGACATGCGCAGCCACTTGGATTCGCCGGAGCTGATGAACTGGTCGATGATGACCTGGGCGCCGTTGGCGAAATCGCCGAACTGCGCTTCCCACAGCACCAGCGCCTTCGGATCCGCGAGGCTGAACCCGTATTCGAAGCCGAGCACGCCGGCCTCGGACAGCGGGGAGTTGATGACCTCGAACTCTGCCTGGCCAGACGCAATGTTGTTGAGCGGGATATATTCGCTCTCATTCTCCTGGTCGACCAGGACGGCGTGGCGCTGGGAGAAGGTGCCGCGTTTCACGTCCTGGCCCGACAGGCGGACGAAATACCCTTCCTTGAGAAGCGTGCCGAACGCCAACGCCTCGCCGGTCGCCCAGTCGATGCCTTCGCCGGACTTGAACATCTGCTCCTTCACCGCCAGCTGCCGCGCGATCTTGCGGTTGACGTCGAAGGTGGCGGGAACGGTGGTGAGCGCCTTGCCCACTTCGTGCAGCGTCTCAAGGTCGGCGGCGGTGGTCCCGCGACGCTCATCGCCGGAGGCGATGGCGAGGCCCGACCAGGCGCCTTCCAGCCAGTCGGCCTTATTCGGGCGATAGGAGCCTGCGGCCTCGAATTCCGAATCCAGCTTGGCCTGGAACTGCTCGGTGATCCGGTCGGCCTCCTCGCGAGTCAAGGTACCGTCCTCCACCAGCCGGTCGGCATAGATCTGCCGCGTGGTCGGATGGGTCGCGATCTTGCGATACATCTGCGGCTGGGTGAAAGCCGGCTCGTCGCTTTCATTGTGGCCGAAGCGGCGATAGCAGAACATGTCGATGACGACGTCGCACTTGAATTCCTGGCGGAACTCCATCGCCATGCGCGCGACATGCAGTACCGATTCCGGATCATCGCCATTGACGTGGAAGATCGGCGCCTGGACACCCTTGGCGACGTCCGAGCAATAGGGGCTGGAGCGCGCTGCGGTCGGGCTGGTGGTGAAGCCGATCTGGTTGTTGATGATGAAATGGATGGTCCCGCCGGTCTTGTAGCCGTCGAGTTCCGACATATCGAGCGATTCCGGCACCAGGCCCTGGCCGGCGAAGGCGGCATCGCCGTGCAGCAGCAGGCCCATCACCTCTTCGCGGCTCTTGTCATTGCGCTGGCGCTGCTTGGCGCGCACCTTGCCCTGCACCACCGTGTTGGCTGCTTCCAGGTGCGAGGGATTGGCGGTCAGCGACAAATGGACGATGCGCCCGTCGAACTCGCGGTCGGCCGAGGTGCCGAGATGATATTTGACGTCGGCCGAGCCCTGCACGTCCTCCGGGTTGGCGGCGTTGCCCTGGAACTCGGAGAAGATCGCGGCGAACGGCTTGTTCATGAAGTTGGCGAGCATGTTGAGCCGCCCGCGATGAGCCATGCCGATGACCACTTCCTTCACGCCGAGCTGGCTGCCGCGCTTGATGACCTGCTCCAGCGCTGGAATCATGGATTCGCCGCCATCGAGGCCGAAGCGCTTGGTGCCGGTGTATTTCTTGTCGAGGAACTTCTCGAACATCTCGGCCGCGGTCAGCCGCTCCAGGATCGCGATCTTGCCGCGGTCAGTGAAGTCGCGCTGGTTGCGGCTGCCTTCGATCCGCATCTGCAACCACTTGCGCTGGTCCGGATGCTGGATGTGCATGTATTCGACGCCGATATTGCCGCAATAGGTCTGGCGCAGCACATGCACGATCTGGCGCAGCGTTGCGCTCTCGTAGCCGAGGATGTTGTCGATATGGATCTCGCGGTCCATGTCGGCCTCGGTGAAACCCAGGGTCCGCGGATCGAGGTCGGCATGTTTGGCACGCGGCTTCAGATCCAGAGGATCGAGGCTCGCTTCCAGATGGCCGCGCACACGATAGGCGCGGATCAGCATCATGGTGCGCAGCGAATCGCGGGCGGCTCGCTTCAGATCCTGCGGCCGCGCGCTGCGGACCGTCGCGGCCTGGTCATAGTGGCCGTTGCCGTGCCCGTTGCCGTCTTCGGACGCGATCTCGACCGCGCGCTCGCGCGGGGCCCAGGAGGCGCCGCGGATGTCGTTGAGGACCGTCTCGCTCTCGTCCTGCAGGTCAGCGAAGAATTTCCGCCAGGATGGATCAACCGATTCCGGATGATCCAGGTAACGGGCGTAGAGTTCCTCGATGAACGGTGCGTTGGGACCGGAGAGGAAGGTCGACGGATTGCTGCTCATGCGTCGCTCGCTTCAGGGACCGCGATCGGGCGACGGCCCATCATTCTGCTGCTGTTCGAAGCGGGTCTGCCCGCGCCCGATCGTCGCGAACCTTGGCCCGCATTCGTTACAATCCCCTATCGCCCCATCGCCTTCAGCATAGCGGAGCCGAGGCTGGCGGGCGATTCCGCCACGTGGATGCCGGCGGACTTCATGGCCTCGATCTTGTCACCGGCGCCGCCTTTGCCGCCGGAGATGATCGCGCCGGCATGACCCATGCGGCGGCCCGGCGGCGCGGTGACGCCAGCGATGAAGCCCACCACCGGCTTCTTGCGCTTCTCCCGCTGCAGGAATTCGGCGGCGTCCTCCTCGGCCGTCCCGCCGATCTCGCCGATCATAACAACCCCCTGGGTCTCATCGTCCCCCAGGAACATTGCCAAACAGTCAACAAAATTGGTGCCATTGACCGGGTCGCCGCCGATGCCGATGCAGGTCGTCTGACCCAGCCCGGCCGCGGTGGTCTGGGCCACAGCCTCATAGGTAAGCGTGCCGGAGCGGGAAACAATGCCGATCCGCCCCCGCTTGTGGATATGGCCCGGCATGATGCCGATCTTGCACTCGCCCGGGGTGATGACGCCCGGGCAATTGGGGCCGACCAGGCGGGTATGCGATCCGGCCAGCGCCCGCTTCACCTTGACCATGTCGAGGACGGGGATGCCTTCGGTGATGCAGACCGCCAGCTCGATCCCGGCATCGACCGCCTCGACGATGGCGTCGGCCGCGAACGGTGGCGGGACATAGATGACGCTGGCGGTCGCGCCAGTCTTGGCGACCGCTTCCGCGACGGTGTCGAACACCGGCAGGTCGAGATGCGTGGTCCCGCCTTTGCTCGGCGTCACGCCGCCCACCATCTTGGTGCCGTAGGCGATCGCCTGCTCGGAATGGAAGGTGCCTTGCGAGCCGGTGAAGCCCTGGCAGATGACCTTGGTGTCCTCGTTGACGAGCACTGCCATGGCTCAGGCCTCCTTCACCGCTTTGACAATCTTTTCGGCGGCATCCGCCAGATTGTCGGCGCTGAGGATCGGCAGGCCGGATTGCGCCAGGATCTTCTTGCCTAGTTCCACGTTGGTGCCTTCGAGCCGGACGACCAGCGGCACGTGGAGGGAGACCTCCTTCGCCGCCGCGACCACGCCTTCGGCGATCACGTCGCAGCGCATGATGCCGCCGAAGATGTTGACCAGGATGCCTTCGACATTCTCGTCGGAGAGGATGATCTTGAAGGCGGTGGTCACGCGTTCCTTGGTCGCGCCGCCGCCGACATCCAGGAAGTTCGCCGGCGTCCCGCCATAGAGCTTGATGATGTCCATGGTCGCCATGGCAAGGCCGGCACCGTTCACCATGCAGCCGATATTGCCGTCCAGCTTGATGTAGTTGAGGTTGTGCTTGCCGGCTTCCAACTCGGCCGGATCCTCTTCGTCCTCATCGCGCATCTCCTCCACCTCCTTGTGGCGATAGAGCGCGTTGTCATCGAAATTCATCTTGGCATCGAGGGCGATGACGTCCCCGGCGCCGGTGACGACCAGCGGGTTGATCTCCACGATCGAGCAATCCAGATCGACGAACGCCTTGTACATCGCAGTGATGAACTTGATGCAGGAGCCGACCTGGTTGCCCTCGAGACCGAGGCCGAACGCGACCTTGCGCGCATGGAAGGGCTGGATGCCAGCAGCGGGGTCGACCGCGACCTTGATGATCTTTTCCGGATGCTTGGCGGCGACCTCTTCGATCTCCACGCCGCCTTCCGATGATGCCATGATGGTGATGCGCGAGGTCGCGCGATCGACCAGCATGCCGAGATAGAGCTCGCGCTTGATGTCGCAGCCGCTCTCCACATAGATGCGCTTCACCAGTTTGCCCTTGGGGCCGGTCTGGTGGGTGACGAGGTTCATGCCGATCATGCAGCGCGCATTCTCGCGCACCTCGTCCAGCGACTTCGAGACCTTGACCCCGCCGCCCTTGCCGCGGCCGCCGGCATGGATCTGCGCTTTCACGACCCAGACCTGGCCGCCCAGTTTCTTGGCGGCTTCGACCGCTTCGTCAGCCGTGTAGGCGACCTGTCCCGAAAGGACGCCGACGCCGAATTTGGCGAGCAGTCCCTTCGCCTGATACTCGTGGATGTTCATGTCCGGGCCTCAATTAACGCGACGCGAAACGCGGCGCAATGATGCAGGTCGCATCCGCCGGAACCCAGACCCCAGGCCTTCGAGCGAGGCCGATCTTCGTATGAGGAAAGCGGGCGACAGCGGCAGTCCTGGAATTGCTGTGGTGCAGCAATCCGAATTTACCCATCTCTGCGTCCGGTTCAAGCCGATTATGGCCCTACCGACCTTCGGAGGTAGGCGGTGTGCGGACTGCCGCCGTCGCTAGCCGATTGCTAGAAGCGAATCGGGAAGGCTACTACTTCTTCTTCGCGGCCTTCTTCTTGGCGCCCTTTTTCGAGGCCGCCTTCTTCACACCCTTCTTCTTAGCAGCCTTCTTGGCCGCCAATGCGATACTCGTCATTGCTTCTCTCCTCTTTGAAGCTTCCTCACCACATCGATGAGGCCCCTAACGGCCGCGACCGATTTATCGAACATGGCCTTTTCAGGCTTGTTCAAGTCGATCTCGACCACTTTCTCCACGCCGCCCGCGCCGATGATGACCGGCACGCCGACATAGAGCCCTTTCACCCCGTATTCGCCATTCAGCATGGCGGCACAGGGCAGAACTCGCCGTTTGTCCTTGAGATAGGATTCCGCCATGGCGATGGCGGAAGAGGCCGGCGCATAGAACGCCGACCCGGTCTTTAAGAGATTGACGATCTCGGCGCCGCCGTCACGGGTGCGCTGCACGATCGCGTCGATCTTTTCCTTGGTGGTCCAGCCCATCTTGACGAGATCGGGCAGTGGGATGCCGGCGACCGTCGAATAGCGCACCAGCGGCACCATGGAATCGCCGTGGCCGCCCAGGACGAAGGCCGTCACATCCTCAACGGAGACTTTGAACTCGTCGGCCAGGAAATAGCGGAAGCGCGCGGAATCGAGCACACCCGCCATGCCGACCACTCGGGCGGCCGGCAGGCCAGAGGCCTCCTGCATCACGAACACCATCACGTCGAGCGGATTGGTGATCACGATGACGAAGGCCTTGGGGCAATGCTTCTTGATGTTCCTGCCGACGGTGTCGATGACCTTGGCATTGGTCGCGATGAGGTCGTCGCGCGACATGCCCGGCTTGCGCGGGATGCCGGCAGTGACGATGACGACGTCCGCGCCTTTCAGCGCATCGTATTTATTGGTGCCGACATAGGTCGCGTCGAAGCCCTCGACCGGCGCTGCTTGCGCGATATCCAGCGCCTTGCCTTGCGGCACGCCTTCCACCACGTCGAACAGCACGACGTCGCCGAGATCCTTCAAGCCAGCGAGAAGGGCGAGCGTTCCACCGATTTGTCCAGCGCCGACGAGCGCGATTTTCTTGCGTGCCATTCAGGACCCTAGACCCGGTTTACGCATCGCCACCGTTGCATCCGGCAGCACAGATTGCCCCATTGCACCTAACACAAGGTGTTGTGTTGATACTATCATTTAACCCCAAGAGCAAGCGTTAACGACATTCCTCATTTTGCGTGACGCACTCACGTTAAATGCGGTCGGGTGAGGTAGTCGACCGATTGCATCTCATTCAGGCGCGAGACCGTCCGCCCGAAATCAAAAGACCCATCCCCCGATGGATAAAGCCGCTCCGGCGATGCCGCCGCGGCGATCACCACGTTGACGCGATGTTCGTAGAGCTCGTCGATGAGCGTCACGAAGCGCCGCGCCTGATCGCGATGATCCGGCGACAACGTTGGCACGCAATCGATTAACACAGTGTTGAAATGTGTCGCGATTGCGATGTAATCGGCAGCACCCAGGGGCCGGGCGCACAGCTCATCGAAATCGAACCACGCGACACCTTCGGCCTGGCGCGGCACATCGAGGCGCCGCTCCTGCACGATCAGACGATCGGGCCGCGGCTCCGCGCCGCCGGTCAGGCGCGCGAAGCTCTCTTTCATGTGGCGGGCAGCCAGATCGCCCAGCGGGTGGAAGTAGAGCCGCATATCCTTGATGCGCTGCAGGCGGTAATCGCGCTCCGCATCCAGCTCCAGCACATCGAGCTTTTCCTTGATGAGCGCGATGAAGGGCACGAAGCGGTCGCGCTGCAGCCCGACCTTATAAAGATCGTCGGGCTCGTAATTCGAGGTCGCGACCACCACCACGCCGCGATCGAACAGCGCCTCGAACAGGCGGCCCAGGATCATGGCGTCGGCGATGTTGGCGACGTGGAACTCGTCGAAGCAGAGCAGGGTAGCCTCGTCCGCGATCTTGTCGGCGAGGGCGGCGATCACGTCGTCCCGACCGTTCTTCTCCTGGCGCCAGCGATGCAGCGTCTCCTGCACCTCCAGCATGAAGCCGTGGAAATGGACCCGGCGCTTGCGCGCGATCGGCGCGGTCGCGAAGAACAGGTCCATCAGCATCGACTTGCCGCGGCCGACGGGGCCGAAGATATAGAGGCCTTGCGGCGCATCCATCTCGCGCCGGCGCGCGAGACCCAACCGCTCGCGCCACCCGCTCGCCTTCTCGCTTGGCTGATAGTTCCTGAGTGCCTTGTGCAGCGACTGCAGTTTTTCCGCCGCCAGCTCCTGTGCGGCATCGTGCGTCAGCGCGCCCGTGCGTTGCAGAGCACGGTAGCGCGACAGGGGTCCGTCTTCGAGGGGTGAAGAGACCAGCGCGTCTGACACAGCGAAAGTGGCGACTCGGTCAATATGCATGTTGCGCATATCACATCACATTTTGCGTCACTTGACTACTCGGAAGTGATTCGCGGCGTCGCGGCCCGTTCTCTTTTCGGCGCGCGACTGAGTCATCGCTGCAACAGATCGCGCTTCCGACATGAAGAGAGAGCCGCACCGATGATGATCGATGCGGCTCTGAAACACGCGCGCTGTGATGTGGGTCACATCCACCAGATCACATCGGCTTGCCGTTGATGAGGAGCTGGCCCGCCTCGTTGACGTCGATCCTGAACTTGTCGACTGGCTTACCGTCGGCGCCTTGCTCGCGCTGAGAATATTGCTGCAGCATCCGGATCGAGCGCATCGCCTGCTGCGCATCGAAATCCTCCGGTGTCTTCTGCGCCAGTGCCAGCAGATCATCGATGCCGCGGATCGCGACGTTGATCCCGCCGACAATGCCGAATGCCGATTGCGGCGTGACGCTGAATTTGCCGTCGGCCTTGGTCTCCACGAGCTGCGAGAGCAGCTGTGACGGCGCGATCTCGATCTTGGCGCCGGAGGTCTGGAACACCGCCTCCAGGGCGACGACCATGGCCATCGCGTTCGCCTTCGCGATCGCCGCGTCGGGCGTTCCCAAGCCCGGCAGGTTGTCGGCCAGGACCTTCACGAGGTCGTTGCTCGGGATGTCGGTGACCTTGAGGCTGAGATTGCCGCTCTTGGGCAGGACCGCCTGATCGACCGGGCTGTTCATGCTCTCCGCCGTCAAAGCCAGGTCCTGATGCGCAACATCGAAAGCGAGGCTGGCCTTGTCCTGGTTGACGCCGTCGATCGCCGTGCCCAGGGTCAGCGCGCCCATGGTGAAGGGTTCCTGGCCGCCATCGGAATATTTGAGGCCCTTGAGCGCGATCTTGAAGTCGCCGCCCTTGACCGACGCAGCCATGGTTGAGATCGCATCGGCCAGCGCCTTCTGCTCCTCGGCGCTCAGCGACGGCGGCTGCGTAGACGTGCCCGCCGCCTGCTCCGCCAGCGCGACCTGCTTGACCGTAAGCTCCTGATATTTGAGGACCGCGGCCTGATAGTCCGCCAGCTTCACCGAATCATACTTGCCGTCGAGCCTGACCTCGCCGACGGAGAAGATGCCCTCGCCGGTATCCTTGGCCGAGAAGCCCGACAGCACCAGGTTGCCCACGGAATCGAACAGCCCGCCGCCCTTGTCGGTCAGCGCGCCGGTGAACTTCGCATTTGCCACCCGCACATCGCCGCCGGTGTCGTCGGTCGCGGCGATGTCGGCGAACTCGCCGTCCATCTTCTGGAAGGTGGTGAGCTCCCGCGACCAGACTCCGCTGAAGGCCTTGGTGGTGATGGTGAGCTTGCCCTTCTCCTTGTAGTCGGGACCCTTGAACGGCATGGTCTGCGGCAGCTTCAGGTCCGAGATGTCATAGGTCTTCTCATCCTTCGGCTTCGCCACATAGCTGACGGTCCCGATCTCGAGAAAGCCTTCCGGAGACGGCTGGATCTTCAACCCTTCGATCGATACCAGATAAGAATCATTCTGCGGCGTGACAGTAACCGCGCTGTGGCTCAGCACCTTCTGGGCGGACGAGCCTTCCAGCTTCTTCAGTTCGCCTTCTATGCCGCTCTTCAGGTCTGCGGCCACGGCGGCCTTGTCAGGCCCCTTGTCGCAGGCCGCGAGCGCAAGCAGGCCGCCGAACCCGAGCGCCACAAAGGCTCGAGCAAATCCGGCCCGTCGATTACTAGTCATGTCGCAGATCTTTCTTAGAGATTGGAGTTGCCCCACCGACTCATTGGCGCACCTTATCCACGACAATCTGAATTGTCAGTTAAACTTGCCGCGATTGTGACGGGCCGCACGGCGCAGATGTTATCTGCGTTCGACCATCAGCTTCTTGATCTCGCCGATCGCCTTGGCCGGGTTGAGGCCCTTGGGGCAGGTCTTGGTGCAGTTCATGATGGTGTGGCAGCGATAGAGCCGGAACGGATCTTCGAGATTGTCGAGCCGCTCCCCGGTCGCCTCATCGCGCGAATCCGCGATCCAGCGGTATGCCTGCAGCAGGATGGCGGGGCCGAGATACCGATCGCCATTCCACCAATAGCTCGGGCAGGCAGTGGAGCAGCAGAAGCAGAGGATGCATTCCCAGAGGCCGTCCAGCCTGGCGCGCTCTTGCGGCGATTGCGGGCGCTCGCGCGCCGGGGCGGCAGTGTCGGCCTTCAGCCAGGGTTCGATCGACGCATATTGCGCGAAGATGGTGTTGAGGTCCGGGACCAGATCTTTCACGACGGCCAAATGCGGCAGGGGATAGACCTTCACATCGCCCTTCACCTCGGAAATGTATTTGGTGCAGGCGAGGGTGTTGGTGCCGTCGATATTCATGGCGCACGACCCGCACACGCCTTCGCGGCACGACCGGCGGAAGGTCAGGGTCGAATCCATCTCGTTCTTGATCTTGATCAGGGCGTCCAGGATCATCGGCCCGCAGCTGTCGAGGTCGACCTGGTAGGAGTCGATCCGCGGATTGCCGCCGGTATCGGGATCCCAGCGATAGACCTTGAAGGTGCGCGTGCGCTTGGCGCCGGCGGGCGCGGGGAACTTCTTCCCCTCGACCGGGCGATCCTTCGCAGCGAGCGTCAGTTCAGCCATGCCAACCTCAATACACCCGCGCCTTGGGCGGGAAGCTTTGGACGTCGTTGGTGAGCGGCTGGAGGTGGACCGGGCGGTAGTCGATCTTCGCCTTTCCGTCTTCGCCACACCAGGCGATGGAGTGCTTCAGCCACTTCTGGTCATCGCGCTGCGGGAAGTCCTCGCGCGCGTGGGCGCCGCGGCTTTCCTCGCGATTGCGGGCGGATTCGATCGACACCAGGGCCTGATAGAGCAGGTTGTCCAGCTCCAGGGTCTCGACCAGGTCGCTGTTCCAGATCAGGGACCGGTCCTCGACCTTGATGCGATCGCGCTGGCGCCAGATCCTGCGCATATGGTCGCAGCCCTCTTTCAGGACTTCGCCCGTGCGGAAGACGGCGCAATTGGCCTGCATCACTTTTTGCATCTCCAGGCGCAAGGCGGCGGTCGGAACATCGCCGTTGGCGTTGCGTGCCTTGTCCAGCCGGCTGATCGCCAGCTCGCCCGCATCCTTGGGCAAGGAGCGCGGTGTTTCTTCCGGTTTCACCACTTCCGCGCAGCGATGGGCGGCGGCGCGGCCGAACACCACCAGGTCCAGCAGCGAATTGGAACCGAGCCGGTTGGCGCCGTGGACCGAGACGCAGGCCGCTTCGCCGATCGCCATCAGCCCCTGCACCACCGAATCCGGGTTGCCGTTCTTCAGGGTCACGACCTCGGCGCGATAGTTGGTCGGGACACCGCCCATGTTGTAGTGGCAGGTCGGCAAGACCGGGATCGGCTCGCGCGTCACATCGACCCCGGCGAAGATGCGCGCAGTCTCCGCGATGCCAGGCAAGCGCTCGTGGATCACCTTCGGGTCCAGGTGCTCGATATGCAGGTGGATATGGTCCTTGTTCGGGCCGACGCCGCGGCCTTCCCTGATCTCGATGGTCATGGATCGGCTGACCACGTCGCGCGAGGCAAGATCCTTGGCCGAGGGGGCATAGCGCTCCATGAAACGCTCGCCCGCGCTGTTGGTGAGATATCCGCCCTCGCCCCGCACGCCTTCGGTGATGAGGCAGCCGGCGCCATAGATGCCGGTCGGGTGGAACTGGATGAATTCCATGTCCTGCAGCGGCAGCCCCGCGCGCAGTGCCATGGCATTGCCGTCGCCCGTGCAGGTATGCGCCGAGGTGCAGGAGAAGAAGGTGCGGCCATAGCCGCCGGTCGCCAGCACCACCATCTTGGCATTGAAGCGGTGCATGGTGCCGTCATCGAGGTTCCAGGCGACGACGCCGACGCAGCTCCCCTCCTCGTCCATGATGAGGTCGATGGCGAAATATTCGACGAAGAACTGCGCCTGGTGCTTCAGCGCCTGCTGATAGAGCGTATGCAGCATGGCATGGCCGGTGCGGTCGGCGGCGGCGCAGGTACGCTGCGCGATGCCCTTGCCGAAATGCGTGGTCATGCCGCCGAACGGGCGCTGATAGATCTTGCCCTCTTCGGTGCGGCTGAAGGGGACGCCGTAATGTTCCAGTTCGATGACCGCGGGGACCGCCTCGCGCACCATATATTCGATCGCGTCCTGGTCGCCGAGCCAGTCGGAGCCCTTGACGGTGTCGTACATGTGCCAGCGCCAGTCATCCTCGCCCATGTTGCCGAGGGAGGCGGAAATGCCGCCCTGCGCCGCCACGGTGTGGGAGCGAGTCGGATACACCTTGGAAATGCAGGCAGTCTTCAGCCCCTTCTCCGCCATGCCGAAGGTGGCGCGCAGGCCGGCACCGCCGGCACCGACCACCACTACGTCATAGACGTGATCAGTGAAGGGATAGGCCTTGCCGTTGATCTTGGGCGCGGCTACGGCCGTGTCGTGGATATTTTCTTCGGGCATGGTGCCTTGTTCCCGATGTTCAGCCGCCGTAGAGGACGATCAGCAGCAGCGCGATGAGGCCGGTTGCAACCAGCCCGATCCCGGCGAACTGGATCAGCAGCAGCAGGATCAGCTTCGTCGCCGTGGTGTGGATGTAATCCTCAATCACTACCTGCAGCCCCAGCACCGCGTGATAGACGAGCGCGATGAGGAAAAGGCTCATCAGCCCCAGGGTGACCGGCGACCCCAGCCACTGGACCGCTGTCGCGCGGTCGACATCCATCAGCGAGACGATGCATGCCACGAACCACAGCGAGAGCGGGATCAGTGCGATGGCAGAGACGCGCTGCGCCCACCAATGATGCACGCCTTCCTTGGCGGAGCCGAGGCCGCGCACCCGGCCGAGATCGCTGCGCAGGTTGTTCTTGATGGCCGTCATCAGACATTCCCCCGCGCCCAGTAGCCGAGCGCCCAGGCCGCGAGGCTCAGGATCACGGTGGCGATCAAGACGGTCCAGCCGCTGCGATAGGTGGCGGGAAGCTCGAAGCCCCAGCCCGCATCCCAGGCGAGATGCCGGATGCCGTTCAGCAGGTGATAGAAGAAGGCCACCGTCCATAGGAACAGCAGGCAGCGTCCGACGATCGACGCCGCCAGGCTCTGCGCCCGGTCGAACGCCTCCGCACTGGAAGCCGCCGCGACCAGCCAGCCGACCAGCACCAGGATGCCGATGGACAGGAATACCCCGGTGATGCGGTGGAGAATCGAAAGGATCGAGGTGAGCTGCGGCCGATAGATCTGCAAGTGTGGCGAAACCGGTCGCGGATGCGAAGCCATGAACGTCTTGCCCTGTCGAACAGGTCCCAGAGATGGCTGCCGGCCGTGCAGGGGCCGTCAGCCCTTACGAAAATGCTCTGGTCTGATTAGCGTTTTTGCAATGCAGCGTCAAATGACGGCTCCCGTCCTCAACCCGGCCGTCGCGGCAACAGGACGGTGTAATCGAGGTCCAGCACCACCTCCGCCGGATATTTGCCGTCGATGTCCAGCCCGGGGAAGTCACCGCAGGGCCGGTCCTTGGTGGCGATGGTGCGCAGGCGCAGGGCGCCGAGATCGGCGCGGCCGGGTAGCTCGACCGCGTCCGTCACTTCGCTCCAGGCATAGATGGTGTCGCCGGCGAAGCTCGGGTTGACGTGCCGCCCGCCATTGATGGCGAGCACGCGGAATGCGTTGGCGAGGCCATTGAAGCTGAGCGCGCGCGCCAGGCTGATGATGTGCCCGCCATAGATCAGGCGCTTGCCGAAGCGGCCCTTGGATTCGGCATGCTGGTCGAAGTGCACCTTGGCATTGTTCTGGTAGAGGCGCGTCGCGGTCATGTGATCGCTCTCTTCCAGGGTCATGCCGTCGACATGATCGATGCGCTCGCCCTTCCGGTAGTCCTCCCACCCGTGAGCCGAACCGGCGAGCGCAAAATCGTATTGGCCGATCTGCAGCCCGGCGGGGATATAGAAGTCCTCCGGCGCGACGGCGCCGGGCAAATCCGGGACCTGGGTATTGGGTGCGGGTTTCGCTTGGTCGCGCTTCCGCACCATCACCCACCGCACGTAATCGAGCACAATGTCGTCGCGCTGGTTGCGCCCGACCGAGCGCACATAGACGATACCGGTCTCGCGGTTGGAATTCTCCTTGAGCCCGATCACGGTCGAACGCGTGCTGAGGGTATCGCCCGGATAGACCGGCGCCCCGAACCGGCATTGCGCATAGCCGAGATTGGCGATGGCATTGAGCGAGACATCGGCGACCGTCCGCCCGAACACGATGTGGAAGACCAGGACGTCGTCGATCGGCGCCTTGCCATAGCCGATCGATTGCGCGAAGGCGTCCGACGACGGTAGCGCGAAGCGCGAGCCGGTCAGCCCGATATAAAGGGCGACATCGCCCACTGTCACGGTGCGCGGCACCGCATGGACGATCTCCTGCCCCAGCCGGAAATCCTCGAAGAAGTTGCCTGGATTGGTCTTGATCGACATTCCGCGCTCTCGCTGCTCGTGTTCTGGCGCCGCAACATACGTTGGGGCCGCGAAGCCCGCAAAGGCTGCTGCCCCATGTCACCGATTGATCGAATGCTAACGAAGATTAATGCGGTATTAGGAATTAGAGGATAGTCACAGTCCCCGGGGGACGACACCGGCGATCCTGACAGGGAGCGTTCGATGAAGTCCGAGTACATGACCGTCCTCGATGCGGGGACGCCGCACTACCCGGCCGTGCCGCTGGTCGTCGTGCTGGCTATGCCGGTGCTGCTGCTGGCCTTCGCGCATGTTGCCAAGGCGCGGCGCTGGCGATCCGCGACCGGGCCCCTGAAACTGTTTCTGTGGGTGGCGTATCTCTCCTACGCGCCGATGGTCCTCTATCAATATTGGACCCTATGGAGCGGCCAGGCTTCGGCTCAGGATGCCACGCAGATTTCCGTGGCGGCCGGACCCGTCGCCCGGCCGGCCATCGATCAGGTTCCGGATGGCCTGTTCCTCGAAACCAGCCAGCGCTTCGCGGTGAACGGCGTCGATTTCCAGTACCGCCATCAGAGCCTGCGCTACCTGGATTTCCTGATGCCCCATACCGAGCTGGTTTCGCTGCCCCTGTTCGACAGTGCCCAAGTGCGCATCACCTATCGCGGCGAAGGCGAGGCACGGCAGCTTCTGCGATTTGAGATCGCAACTACCGCGCTCAGCGCACACGATTGATGCCCCTTGAGCCGGCGTTAGGAATTTGAAGATATCGGGTTGGATTGCCGCCGAATGATAGCGGCGGCAGGAGGGGCTCTCTCATGAGCGAATATCAAACCGCCTTCGACGCCGCAATGCCGGCAACGGCTTCTTTGCCGCGTTTGGCAGCCTGAGGGGCACGGTGATAATCGTCGTCGGCATCGGGCTCATCGGATACACGGGCCGGGATACGTGGATGGCGGGTAGCAAGCGCAGGCGAAGAGACCCGGCAGGTCGAGGGTGTCATTCGGGATCATTGGACCAAGGAACAGACACGCACACTCAACGACGAAGCCCGGGTCGAGACCATCGAGCATTTCCGCGTCCGGGACATCGACTTCCAGTTCGCGCAGACCAACCTCCAGCGCAGCTATTTCACGAACGCCGCCGAAAAGCCGGTGAAGCTGCAAAACGGCATGAAGCTTCGCATCGCCTATA
>DASRRI010000081.1:0-59815 GCA_035695765.1 Dongiaceae bacterium | reverse complement strand
TCGCTCAGCGGCTGCGCGAGCTTGTCCAGCATCTCCTTGGGCGCGATCTGCCAGAACTTGTCCCGCTCCAGCATCCAGTCATTGAGCAGCCGCCGGGCAAAGCGCGACTGCGTCTCCTCCGCATGCTCCTCGATCAGCGCGCGCAGATGCTGCTCCCAATATTGCGCTTCGAGTCGCTGGTGGACCACCGAGCCGTTATTGACGAACAGCGGGAAATCGCCGGCTTCGTCATAGACGAAAGCCATGCCGCCCGACATGCCGGCGCCGAAATTGTCGCCGACCCTGCCGAGGATGACGGCGGTTCCGCCCGTCATGTATTCGCAACCGTTGGAGCCGCAGCCTTCGACTACGACCGAAGCGCCCGAATTGCGCACGGCGAAACGCTCGCCTGCTTGGCCCGCCGCGAACAGTTTGCCGGCGGTTGCACCATAGAGGACAGTGTTGCCGATGATGGTGTTGTCCTGGCTGGTGAGCTTGGAGGACGGCAATTGCCGCACCACGATGGTGCCGCCGGACAGGCCTTTGCCGACATAGTCATTGGCATCACCGAAGACTTCCAGCTTCACGCCCTGCACCGCGAATGCGCCGAGCGACTGGCCGGCGGAGCCACGCAGACGGACAGTCAGGTGATTGGGCTTGAGCCCGCTCATGCCGAAGCGCTGCGTGATGTGAGCGGAGAGGCGCGTGCCGATGGCGCGATAGGTATTGCGGATGTTGTACTGCAACTGCATCTTCTCGCCCGCCTCGAACAGCGGCTTGCAATCCTCCACCATCCTGGCGTCGAGCGTGTCGGGCACTTCGTTGCGCCCTTCCAGCGTGCAATAGCGCGCCTGATCGCCCGGATCGGCCTGCGAAAGCAGCGGATTGAGGTCGAGGTCGTCGAGATCCGCTGCGCCGCGGCTCACCTGCTCGATCAGCTCGGTCCGGCCGATCACCTCGTTCAGCGTGCGGTAGCCCAGGGAGGCCAGCACTTCGCGTACCTCTTCTGCGATGAAGCTGAAGAGGTTGACGACCTTCTCCGGCGACCCGGTGAATTTCTGACGCAGGGCCGGGTTCTGGGTGCAGACGCCGACTGGGCAGGTGTTGGAGTGGCACTGCCGCACCATGATGCAGCCCATGGCGATCAAGGATGCCGTGCCGATGCCGAACTCTTCTGCGCCCAGGATGGCGGCGATGACGACATCGCGCCCGGTCTTGATGCCGCCATCGGTGCGCAGGCGCACGCGGTGGCGCAGGCGGTTCAGGGTTAGCACCTGGTGCGCTTCGGACAGGCCCATTTCCCACGGAATGCCGGCATATTTGATCGAGGTATGGGGCGAGGCGCCCGTCCCGCCGACATGACCGGAGATCAGGATCACGTCCGCCTTGGCTTTGGCAACGCCGGCGGCGATGGTTCCGATGCCGGAACGCGCGACCAGCTTCACGCACACCTTGGCGGTCGGGTTGATCTGCTTCAGGTCGTAGATCAGTTGCGCCAGATCCTCGATCGAGTAGATGTCGTGATGCGGCGGCGGCGAGATCAGCGAGACGCCAGGCGTCGCATGGCGCAGCTTGGCAATCTCCACCGAGACCTTGAAGCCGGGGAGCTGGCCGCCTTCGCCGGGCTTCGCGCCTTGCGCGATCTTGATCTCGATCTCGCGGCAATTGACCAGGTATTCGGCGGTGACGCCGAACCGGCCGGACGCGATCTGCTTGATCGCGGAGTTCACGTTGTCGCCGTTGGACTTCGGCTTGAAGTTCCGCGGATCCTCGCCGCCCTCGCCGGAATCCGACTTGGCGCCGATCCGGTTCATGGCGATGGTGAGGGTGTTGTGGGCCTCGGCCGACAGGGCGCCCAGCGACATGCCGGGTGTCACGAAACGCTTGCGGATCTCTGTGATGCTCTCGACCTCGTCGATCGAGATGCTCTTGCCGGTCGGCACGAAGTCGAGCAGGTCGCGGATCGCGACCGGCGGAGCCTTGGCGATCATCTCGCTATAGCGCTTGAAGGTCTGGTACGACTCGCTGGCGACCGCCGATTGCAGGGTGTGGATGGCATCGGCTGCCCAGGCATGGGTCTCGCCGCCCTTGCGATATTTGTAGAAGCCGCCGATCGGCAGGGCGATCGCATCCGGATTCCAGGCGCGGCCGTGCAGCGCCGTCACGCGCTTCTGGATGCCGGACATGCCGATGCCGGAAATGCGCGAGGGCATGTTCGGGAAATATTCGGCGACCAGGGTGCGCGACAGCCCGAGCGCTTCGAAATTCGCGCCGCCGCGATAGGACGAGACGACCGCGATACCCATCTTGCTCATCACCTTGAGCAGGCCTTCGTCCACCGCTTTACGATAGCGATCGAGGCAATCATCGAGGCTGAGCTTGCCGAACAGCCCGCGGCCATGGCGGTCGGCGATGGAGGCTTCCGCGACATAGGCGTTAACCGTGGTCGCGCCGACACCAACCAGCACCGCGAAATGATGCACGTCGACGCACTCGCCGGAGCGTACGTTGAGCGAGGTGAAGGTGCGCAATTGCTGGCGCAGCAGATGCACGTGGACCGCACCGGTCGCGAGGATCATCGGGATCGCTGCGCGATCCGGGCCGGCGCGCTCGTCCGACAGGATCACGTGGGTGGCACCGCCGCGCACCGCATCTTCCGCCTGGCGGCGGATGGTCTGGATCGCATCGCGCAGCGCAGAATCGCCGACCTTGGCATCAAAAGTGCAGTCGATCTCCGCCGCGCTCTGCCCCATATAGGCGCGCATGGCCTGGAATTCGGCCGTGAGCAGCACCGGCGAATCGAGCTGGAGCAGGCGGCACTGCCCCTCATCCTCGTCCATCACGTTGCCGAGGTTGCCGAGGCGGGTCTTGAGGCTCATCACCCGCTGCTCGCGGAGCGAGTCGATCGGCGGGTTGGTGACCTGGCTGAAATTCTGCCGGAAGAAGTGATGCAGCCCGCGATACTGGTCGGACAGGATCGCGAGCGGCGTGTCATCGCCCATGGAGACGACGGCCTCTTTGGCGTCCTCCACCATCGGCTGGAGGACAAGCTCCAGGTCCTCCATCGAAAGCCCGGCCGCCACCTGGCGGCGGCGCAGCACCTCCTTCTCGAAGCGCGACGGCTCGCCGCGCGTCTTCTTCAAGAGGTCGTCGATGACCGTGATGTTCCTGACCCAGTCGCCGAAATCGGCGCTGTCGGCCAACGAGTCCATGATCTCGCGATGGCCGTAGAAGCGTCCTTCGCCCAGATCGACGGCGATCATCTGGCCGGGGCCAAGGCGCCCTTTTCGGCTGATGCGGTCTTCGGCCAGCTTCACCATGCCGGTCTCGGAACCCGCGACCAGCAGCCCGTCATTCGTGATCGAATAACGCAGCGGGCGCAGGCCGTTGCGATCGGTGAAGGCAACCACCCAATTGCCGGCGAAGCCGCAGATCGCCGCGGGCCCGTCCCAGGGTTCCATCACCGAGTTGCAATAGGAGAACAGGTCCTTGTGGCTCTGCGGCATGGCGGCCCGGCCGTCCCACACGTCGGGGACCAGCAGGCACTTCACCATCGGCAGCGGCCGCTCTTCGGTGGTCATCACTTCGAACACGTTGTCGAGCGCCGCGGAATCCGATCCACCGGGCTGCACCACCGGCTTCAGTTCCGCCATGCGATCGCCATAGACAGCGGAATACATCCGTGTCTCGTGCGCCTTCATCCAGTTGACGTTGCCTTTCAGCGTGTTGATCTCGCCATTGTGCGCGATCACGCGGAACGGCTGCGCCAAGTTCCAGGTGGGGAACGTGTTGGTCGAATAACGCTGGTGATAGACCGCGAAGTTGGAGACGAACCGCTCATCCAGCAAATCGGGATAGAACGCGGTCAGCTGCTCCGCCAGGAACATGCCTTTGTAGATGACCGACCGGCATGACAGCGAGCAGATATAGAGCTCGCCGATGCCCTCGTCGGCGGCCGCCCGCTCGATGCGCCGGCGGATCACGTAGAGGTCGGTCTCGAAGACCTCTTCGCTGACGCCTTTGCTGTTGGCGATCATGATCTGTTCGATCTCGGGCCGCGTCGCGTTGGCCTTTTCGCCGATGACGCCGATATTCACCGGCACCTGGCGCCAGCCATAGATCGTGTAGCCGTAATTCAGGATCTCGCGTTCGACGATGACGCGGCAAGTCTCCTGCTTGCTGAGGTCGGTCCGCGGCAAGAAGATCTGGCCGATGCCGAGCTTGCCGGGGCTCAGCGCCTGGCCGACCTTGCGCACGTAGTCTTCGAAGAAGGCGTGCGGGATCTGCACATGGATGCCGGCGCCGTCGCCGGTCTTGCCGTCGGCATCGACTGCGCCGCGGTGCCACACCGATTTCAGCGCCTCGATCCCCATCAGCACGATCTCGCGCCGCGGCTCCCCATCGATTGCCGCGATCACGCCGACGCCGCAGGCATCATGCTCGTCGGCCGGGTCATAGAGGCCGGTGGCGGCGAGCCGCGCGGCTTGCGTCGTGTAGGTATCAGCCCAGTTGGTCATCGCTGGCTTCCTCAAACGCTCCAAAGCTGTCATCCCGGACAGCGGCGTGAGCCGCTGATCCGGGACCCATGGGGCATCAGAAAAGTGTGCGTCGAGGCCGCATGGGCCCCGGCTCGCGCTTCGCTTGGCCGGGGTGACAGAAGGTGGGTGAACGTCATCGTCGACATGCTGATCACTCCGCCGCCAGCTTGGCGCGGGATTGCGTGATGTAGCTGTCGATCGCTGCCGCCGCGTCGCGGCCGTCGCGAATCGCCCAGACCACCAGGGAGGCGCCGCGCACGATATCGCCAGCGGCGAACACGCCCGGCTGACTAGTCATCAAATTGCGCCAGTCGACCTTCAGCATGCCCCAGTTGGTGAGCGTGAGGTCGCGGCTGCCGGTCATTGCGGCGACGTCCTCGGGATCGAAGCCGAGCGCCTTGATGGCGAGGTCGGCTTCGATGGTGAAGCTGGATCCCTCGATCACGCGCGGCGTCTGCCGGCCCGTCGCGTCGGGCAGGCCGAGATGGATGCGCTGGCAACGCACGCCGGTGACGCGGTTGTCGGCATTGCCGAGGAAGGCTTCGGGTTGTGCCTGCCAGACGAACTGCACGCCTTCTTCTTCGGCATGCGCCACTTCGCGCTGCGAGCCCGGCATGTTGCCGCGGTCGCGGCGATAGACGCAGTGGACGGAAACGGCGCCCTGGCGGACGGCGGTGCGCACGCAATCCATCGCGGTGTCGCCGCCGCCGATCACGACCACGCGCTTGCCCTTGGCATCGAGCGCGCCGGAGTCGAAGTCCGGCACGCGGTCGCCGAGGCCTTGGCGGTTGCTGGTCGTCAAATAGGAGAGGGCGGGCACGATGTTGTCGAGGCCGCTGCCCGGCCCGGCCATCTCGCGCGCCTTATAGACGCCGATCGCCAGCAGCACCGCGTCGTGCTTGCGCTGCAGTTCGGCGAGCGTGACGTCGCGGCCCAGCTCGCAATTGAGCTTGAATTGGATCCCGCCCTGGGTCAGCTGCTCGGCGCGGCGCAGCACGATCGGCTTTTCCAGCTTGAAGCCGGGAATGCCATAGATCATCAGGCCGCCGATCCGGTCATAGCGGTCATAGACCGTCACCTGATAGCCCTTGCGGCGCAGGAACTCCGCGGCGGCGAGGCCCGCCGGCCCGGCACCTACGATGCCGATGGATTCAGCCCGCTCGCGCGCCGGCTTGATCGGCTTCACCCAGCCCATCTCGAAAGCGGTGTCGGTGATGTAGCGCTCGATCGAGCCGATGGTGACTGTCCCGTGGCCCGATTGCTCGATCACGCAATTGCCTTCGCACAGCCGGTCTTGCGGACAGATGCGGCCGCAGATCTCCGGGAAGGTGTTGGTAGCGGAAGCGATCTCATAGGCCTCCTCCAGCCGCCCTTCGGCCGTCAGCTTCAGCCAATCCGGGATGTTGTTGTTGAGCGGGCAGTGGACTTGGCAGAACGGGACACCACATTGCGAGCAGCGGCTGGCCTGGGCCGAGGCCGCGGCCGGGCGGAACCGGTCGTAGATCTCCTGGAAATCCTCACGGCGCAGCACGGCCTCGCGCTTATCCGGCATGGCCTTGGGGAGATTGACGAATTTCAGCAGATGCTCAGCCATCCTGCGCCCGTCCCAGCCCTGTTTGTGGCGAAGATTCCTAAAAGCCGGCGGCAGATTAGGTCAAACGATGCGACCAATCCAGCAGAATCTATTCGATATGGAAGCAGTGCTGTCCTGTTGTGGCTTCTTCCGGCCACTTGCCACACTTTGATCGGCGCAATTGAGGCAGCTTCATTACAATTAGTACCGTTTTGCGACTATATGTTGCGTTTTTCCAGCGAATCCAACGTGCTATAAGCTCCAACCACATTTCGGGGATCATGCCGAGTGCCGAATGTCGACATCCTGGTCCTGGCGATTCTCCAGGGCGTAACGGAATTTTTGCCAGTCGATTCCAGCGGCCACCTGCTCATGGTGCCGCAGCTTTATTGCTGGCCGCCGCTGGCGCCGGGGCAGGAACTGGCCATGCTCCTGGGCGCGTTGCTGGCTGTTGTGTTGTGCTTCATCGGCGATCTGTTCGGCATGCTCAGCGGCTTTTTCAAGGTGCTGCAGGGCAAGCGCGATGGCCGCGTGCGGCTCATCGGGCTGCTGCTGGTGGCGGCGATTCCCTATCTGGCTGCGGCCTTCCTGGTGGACCGCTACGCGGGCGATGCCCTGCGCGGCCCGCTGGTGGTAGGCGATGCGCTGGTCGGTTTCGGCCTGCTGCTCTACGGTACCGACAAGCTGGGGCTGACCGTGCGCCGGATCGAGCACATGACTTTCGGTCAGGCACTGACCATCGGCGTCATTCAATGCGGCGCGGTCATTCCGGGCGCCAGTGCAACCGGCATCACCATGACCACGGGACGCCTGCTGGGCTATGAGCGGCCCGACGCGGTCCGATTCGCATTCCTGCTGTCGGTGCCGATCCTGGCGGTGATCAGCGCATACAAAGGCTGGCTGCTGTTCAGTGCCGGCGCAGCGATCGATTTCGGCCAGGCGGGATTGGCGATGGGCCTGTCAGCCGCCGCGGGCTGCCTCGCCATCGCGTTCCTGATGTATTGGGTGCGGCGCGCCGGCTTCGTGCCCTTCGTGGTCTATCGCGTCGGCTTCGGCGTCTATCTGCTTTATCTGTATTATCTGGCCGGCGGGCCGAGCTGCTGAAGCCCCCAGCTATCCAGCAACCTCAAGGCCGGTGGTAGTAGCCACGCGCGCGGTAGCGGTCGAGATAGGTCGGAATGATCGCTTCGACCGCAGTCGGCGTGATGCCGAGATCGGTCAAGCCGGCCGAGCCCGCGCTCGGCACATTGTCGCGCTTCAGCAAGCGTACCTGATCGGCCGTCAATTGCGGGTTCGGCAGGCATTGCGCGACCGATCCCATCAGGCTCGCGATCGGGAAAGGCAGTGGCACCAGCGCGCGCCTGCGTCCGATCTCCGCCAGCAACAGGCGCATGAGGTCGGCGAACGTGTAGACCTTCGGCCCGGCCAGCTCATAGGTTTGGCCCGCGGCAGCCGGCGTCTCGATCGCTTTTATCACCGCTGCCGCAACATCCCCGACATAGACTGGCTGGAACCGCGTCCTGCCGCCGCCAATCAAAGGCAGTGCCGGCGACAGCTGCGCCATCTTGGCGAAGCGGTTGAAGAAGCTGTCCTCCGGCCCGAATACGATCGATGGCCGCAGGATGGTGGCTTTGGGAAAAGCCTGCCGCACCGCGGCTTCGCCTTCGGCCTTGGTGCGTGCATAGGACGACCTGGATTGCGCATCGGCGCCGATGGCGGATATGTGGACCAGGTGCCGGGCGCCGGCGCGCGCGGCCTCTTCGGCGATGGTCCGCGCGCCCTCGGCTTGCACCGCCTGGAACCGCTGCCGTCCACCTTCGTGGAGAATCCCGACCAGATTGACGACAGCATCGGCACCTTGGATCGCGCGGGCGACCGAAGCGCGGTCGCGCACATTGGCGGGGATCGGCGTCACCTGCCCGATCGCGCCGGCGGTCTTGAGGAACAAGGCCTCGTCCGGACGCCGCACCGCCACGCGCACCAGCCAGCCCTTGTGGGTCAGGTTCGTCACCACGTAGCGGCCGATGAAGCCCGAGCCGCCAAACACTGTCGCCAAGCGTTGCGCCATGCTGCTCCCTACGCGCGAGGTCATTGATTTTCGGTAGATATGTGGCAAGGAGCCGGCTTTGTAAACGCCGCTGTCAGGCGACAATAAGCGCGCCAAATGGCGGTTGACTTTAGGCCGGTTCTGGACAGAATGCGCCGCGCCGCGCGACCCGCCTCCGGGCGAGACCGCTTGGCCCAGGTGGCGGAATTGGTAGACGCGCAGGTTTCAGGTACCTGTGGGGCAACCCGTGGAAGTTCGAGTCTTCTCCTGGGCACCATCTCATTAATCGACAGGCGCGAGGTTACGGCTCTCCGCCGCACTTTGCCAAATGCCGCGAATGACGGCAGGATGGCGCCAATGATCGAATCGACCGCCAGGCACGCTGAATGACCATCGAGCTGCACCGCGGCGATCTGCCGGCGGGTCTCAAGCTCGGGCCGGTGGTTGCCGTCGATACCGAGACCATGGGCCTCAACCCAGTTCGCGACCGGCTATGCCTTGTGCAACTGAGCCAGGGCGATGGCGTCTGCCACCTCGTGCAGATTCCGCGCCCCGCGGCGGGCCAGCGGCCATCGGCTCCCAATCTCAAGGCGCTGCTCGAGGATCGCAACGTCCTCAAGCTGTTCCATTTCGCCCGTTTCGACCTGAGCGCGCTCAAGGCCAATCTCGATATCGATTGCGCGCCGGTCTATTGCACCAAGATCGCCGCCAAGCTGGTGCGCACCTTTACCGACCGGCACGGGCTCAAGGATTTGTGCAAGGAATTGCTCGGCATCGATCTGTCGAAGCAGCAGCAGAGCTCGGACTGGGGCGCCGAAACCCTGTCCCAGGATCAGCTCAAATACGCGGCGGCCGATGTCCTCTACCTGCACCAACTGAAGGACAAGCTGGATCCGATCCTGGAACGCGAGGGGCGCCGGGCCTTGGCGGAAGGGTGCTTCGCCTTCCTGCCGACCCGCGCCCTGCTGGACCGGCTGGGCTGGGACCAGCCCGATATTTTCGAGCACTGACCGGACCTGATCAACGGCGCGAGAGTCCCGAGCTCGAATTTCTCCGTTGCTGCGCAAAGGCTTGGGTGATCCGAAGGTCACCAGAGCGGTGGGAGTTTGCTGGATTTGCCGGGCGCGCGGCGCTATGGTCCGGCCAGTCTGATGGATTGCCGCCGTAAATTGAGGAGAGGGCAGTGACGGCACGGGCAAGAGGCGAGGCGAGCGAGGCGCGGCCGGGGTCTGCGTCCGCATCACCCGCACGTGCATCATCGACCGGTGAGGCGAGCGCTGCCGAAGGGCTGGCGGCGGCGCAGCGCGTCCTGACGCAAGAGGCAGATGCTCTCATGCGTCTGGCGCGCGAGCTTGATGAGCGCGTCGCCCGGGCCCTTGATATGCTGGCCGGTATAACCGGCCGCGTGGTCGTGACGGGCATGGGCAAGAGCGGACATATCGCGCGCAAGATCGCGGCGACCTTCGCTTCGACCGGCACACCGGCGCAGTTCGTCCATCCGGCGGAAGCCAGTCACGGCGATCTCGGCATGGTGACCGCCGCCGATGCGGTGGTGGCGCTGTCCAATTCCGGCGAGACCTTCGAGCTGGCGGACATCGTCAGCCACACGCGCCGCTGGTCGATCCCTTTGATCGCGATTACGGCGAATGCCGGCAGCACCCTGGGTGCTGCGGCGGATGTGACACTGCCGCTGCCGAAGGTCGGCGAGGCTGGGTCCATGGCAATCGCGCCCACCACCTCCACCACCATGATGCTCGCCCTCGGCGACGCGCTGGCGGTGGCGCTGCTGGAGCGTAAAGGATTCTCGACTGACGATTTTCGGGCCCTGCACCCGGGTGGCAAGCTTGGTCAAAAGCTGCTGCGGGTCGCCGATCTCATGCATGTCGGCAAGGAACTGCCGATTATCGACGTTGAATCGGGGATGCAGGAAGCGATCCTGGAGATGACGGCCAAGACCTATGGCTGCGTCGGGGCGATCGATGCGGAGGGCCGGCTCGCAGGAATCGTCACCGACGGGGATTTGCGGCGGCATATGAATGTTGACCTGATGCACCGCACCGTGCGCGAAGTGATGACGGCCCATCCGCGCACCATCCGGGCCGGCGCCCTGGCAGCCGAGGCGCTGCATGTGATGAACGAGAAATCGATCACCTCTCTGTTCGTGCTGGAAGACGGCAAGCCCGTTGGCATCGTGCGGCTGCACGATTGCCTGAAGGCCGGCGTTGCATGAAGGACCGATCGGCGATGGCGGACCAGAACGAGACGACCCCAGTTCAACCGGTTTCGACGCCCGATGCGGCGCCGGCCGGCTTGCGCGCGATCGCGCGGCGGCGCGCACCCGGGCAGGATTCGGTGCGGCCCAAGCGGCGGCGCGGCACGTCGGTACGCGTGCTCAAGGTCGGCCTCCCGATCGTCATGGCCGTCACCTTGGGCTATCTCGGCTACTGGTGGGTCGAATCGCGCGGCACGGTGGTCGATCCGACGCTCATGCAGAATGTGCCCAGCAGCGACACCAAGGCGGAGGTCACTGTCAACGACGTCAAATATGACGGCAAGGACGACAAGGGCCGGCCGTTCAGCATCACCGCGAATTCGGCCTCCCACGCCGATGGTGACGATCGTCACATAGCGCTGAAAAAGCCACTTGC
This sequence comes from Dongiaceae bacterium, assembly GCA_035695765.1. GTDB lineage: Bacteria > Pseudomonadota > Alphaproteobacteria > Dongiales > Dongiaceae > Dongia_A. Next base: position 49,030 of record DASRRI010000081.1, on the reverse strand, counting down.
CGATATCACCATGGCCAGCGGCGCCTATGTCGCGCTGACCGCCAATGACGGTATGCTGGACCGCGACGCCGATATCGTGACGCTGAACGGCGACGTGACGCTATTCCACGACAATGGCCTGTCGTTCCAGACCGACAGCGCCACCATTGACCTCAAGGGCAAGACGGCCGAAGGCAACGACGTCGTGGAAGGCCAGAATGGCGACGGCGAACTGGTGTCGCAGGGGTTCCGCGTGCTGGATGATGGCGATACGATAGTATTTACGGGCAAGGCGTATTTGAAAATCTACCCGAAGCAGAAGGAACAAGGCGGATGAGCCCGATGGGCGTCATCACTGAATCACCACCGTCGGCGCCGTTCCTGCGCGCGGCCGCGCCGCGCATCGTGGGCGCGATCTCGATTGCGCTGTTCCTGGTCCTTGCCGCCCCTGTATCGGCGCAGGAGGCAAACGGCCAGAGCACGACGAGCGGCGGCGGTGGGGTGGGGTTCGACAACAACAAGAAGGATCCTATCGAGATCTCCGCCGAGAACGGCATCGAGTGGAAGCGCGATGCGCGCACCTATACCGCGCGCGGCAACGCCCTGGCGCAGCAGGGTGGCACCTCAATCGCCGCCGACACGTTGATCGCCTATCTCGATGAGAATGACGACATCTCGCATTGGGAAGGGATCGGCAATGTCAAGATCCAGACCAGCCAATCCACGTCCTACGGCGATCACGCGGACTATCAGGAATCATCGCGCCTTCTGGTGTTGACGGGCCGCAACCTGAAAGTCGTCACCAACCAGCAGACCGTGACGGCGCGCGACCGGATCGAATATTGGCGCGACAAGGACATCGTGGTGGCGAAGGGCAACGTGGTGATCGTGCGCCCGCAGAAGAACACCACCATCCATTCCGATGAGGCGACCGCCTTCTTCCGCGACAAGGTCGACAATCCGGCAACGCCCGAGGACGAAAGCGCCGACGGCTCCGAAGTCTATCAGGTCGAGGCGCAGGGCCATGTGCGGGTGGACCGCAAGGACCAGACCGGCTTCTCCAATCATCTTGCCTACGATCCCGATACCGACATCGCGATCCTCACGGGCAACGTCGTGATCAACAGCAAGGACAATACCTATAGAGGTGGCCGTGCCGAGCTGGACATGAAGAACGACATCAGCCGCCTGCTGCCGGCGCAGGGCCAGCGGGTCTTCACTACGATCAAGCCGAAGGACAACGAGGCGACGACCGGTACCAACACCCAGCCGGCGCCGGTAACGCAATGATGGAATCCGGCGATCAGCGCGAGGAAGAGGTGAACGGCGCGACCCATGCGGTCGGCCCCACCTTTGTCGTCAACGGCGCGGCGGTCGACCCGACCGGCATCGAAGGGCTGGTCGCGTATCATATCGGCAAGCAGTACCGCCGCCGGCCGGTGCTGCGCGACGTCACGATCGGCGTGCAGCGCGGCGAGGCTGTCGGCCTGCTCGGTCCAAACGGCGCCGGCAAGACCACCTGCTTCTACATCATGACCGGCCTCACCAAGGCCGATGCCGGCGCGATCTATCTGGACGGCGAAGAGATCACCGATCTGCCGATGTATCTGCGCGCGCGGGGCGGCATCGCCTATCTGCCGCAGGAGAGCTCGATCTTCCGTGGCATGAGCGTCGCGGACAACATCATGGCCGTCCTCGAAGTGACGGAACCGGACAAGCGCGAACGCGATCATCGCCTCAATCGCCTGCTGGCGGACTTCGCAGTCGGCCATCTGCGCAAGGTGCCTGCGACCGCCCTCTCCGGCGGCGAGCGGCGGCGGGTGGAGATTGCGCGCTGCCTCGCCGCGAAACCCAGCTACGTGTTGCTGGATGAGCCGCTGGCCGGCATCGATCCGATCGCGGTCGCCGACATTCGCGACCTGGTGTCGCATCTGAAGGATCGCGGCATCGGCGTTCTCATTACCGACCACAATGTGCGCGACACCCTCGACATCGTCGACCGGGCCTATGTCCTCAACGAGGGCGGCGTCCTATCCGAAGGGACACCGGCGCAGATTGTGAATGACCCGGCGGTCCGGCGCGTTTACCTTGGCGAAAGGTTCTCGCTCTAGCTTCGGGCCCAAATGGCCGTTTCACAACGCTTAGACCTGCGCCAGGCGCAGTCCCTTGTCATGACGCCGCAGCTCCAGCAGGCGATCAAGCTGCTGGAATTGTCGAATCAGGACCTGGCGGCCTATGTCGAGGACGAGCTGGAGCGCAATCCGCTGCTGGAGCGCGCCGACGAGTCGGAGCGCGAAACGCCATCCGAAGCCGCGGCCGAAGACGGCAACCCCGACCGCATGCTCGATACCAAGGAGTTCGGTGACCGTGAGCAGTTGCCGGACGCCAAGGATTCGCCGATCGATGCCGACTATGACAATGTCTATACCGGCAACAGCGCCGGCGAAGGCAGCGCCGATTTCGGCGAGCCCTCCGGCCAAGCCAATTGGCGCGTCGGCGCTGGGCGCGGCGACTTCCCCGATGAAGACGGCGATTTCCAGGACAGCCTCACGCGCGACATCACCCTGCGCGAGCATCTCGAGCAGCAGCTCGGCATCGAGATCGCCGACCCGACGGAGCGGCTGATCGGATTGCAGATCATCGACCTGATCGATGAGGCCGGCTATGTGCAGGGCGATTTGAATGCGTTTGCGGAGCGCCTCGGCTGCGCGTTCGAGCTGGTCGAGACTGTCCTCAAGAAAGTTCAGCAGTTCGATCCGGTCGGCATTGCGGCCCGCAACCTAGCCGAGTGCCTGGCACTGCAGCTGAAGGAGTTGGACCGGCTCGATCCCGCCATGCAGGCGCTGCTGGATCACCTTGATCTACTCGCCAAGCACGACCGCGTGCAGCTCATGAAGGTGTGCGGCGTGGATGCCGAGGATCTCGCCGACATGGCGGCGGAAATCCGCTCGCTCAATCCGCGGCCCGGCTACGCGTTCGATCGTACCGAAGTGCAGGCGATCCAGCCCGACATCATGGTCTATCGCATGCCGGACGGTTCCTGGTCGGTGGAACTCAACAGCGACAACCTTCCGCGCCTGCTGATCAATCAGCAATATCACGCGCGCGTCACCGGCAAGGCGCAGAGCAAGGCGGACAAGGATTATCTCGCCGACCGCCTCTCTGCTGCCAACTGGCTGGTGAAGACTCTGCACCAGCGCGCCACCACGATCCTCAAGGTCGCGAGCGAAATCGTGCGCCAGCAGGAGATGTTCTTCCTGCACGGCGTCAAGCACCTGAAGCCGCTGATCCGCCGCAACATCGCGGACGAGATCGGCATGCACGAGAGCACGGTCAGCCGCGTTGCCGCCAACAAGTTCATGGCGACGCCGCGCGGATTGTTCGAGCTACGCTACTTTTTCTCGGCCGCGATTCAGGCAGCCGACGGCGCCGACAGCCACTCCGCCGAGGCGGTGCGCTCCCGCATCAAGGAGCTGATCGACAAGGAGGCGACCGAGGCCGTCCTGTCCGATGATCAGCTGGTCGCGGTGCTGAAAGGCGACGGTGTGGATATCGCCCGCCGGACTGTAGCTAAATATCGAGAATCATTGAAAATTCCGTCGTCCGTCCAGCGCCGTCGCGAGAAGTCCTTGCGTTCCGCCTGAGGCGCGTTACATGATTCCCCCAGGATCGATGGGGAGGCTGCCCTTGACTTGGGAGGGGGTGGTACATATGGTCCCGGCCCGCCGTCGGACGGGCACGAAGGTTGAAGGCCGAATGGCCACCTTGACAGCTGTGCGGAATTACACCCGTCTGTTGGACAACGATCATGAATCTCACAGTCAAAGGTAAGAACATCGACGTCGGCGAGGCGCTGCGGACCCACGTCTCGCAAGCGCTTGACCACAGCATCGCGAAATATTTCGGCAACCCGATCGAAGCGACCGTGACCTTCTCCAAGCAGTCGCATCTGTTCAGCGCCGATCTGTCGGTCCATATCGGCCGCGGAATCCTGGTGCATGCGGAGGAATCCGCCGATCAGGCCTATGCCGCGTTCGACCTGGCGGTGGACCATCTGTCGAAACGCATGCGCCGCTATAAGCGCCGGCTGCGCGACCATCATCGCGCGGAGACGCAAAGCTTCCGCGCCGCGCAATACATCCTGGCGCCCGAAGCGGACGAGGAAGCGGATCACGCCGCCGTCAATGGCAGCGAGGCGCCGGCAGTGATCGCCGAGATGCAGACCGAGATCCCAACCTTGACGGTGGGCGAAGCGGTGATGCGGCTCGATCTTTCGGACGTCAAGGCCATGATGTTCCTCAACCGGGCGCATGGCGGCCTCAACATGGTTTACCGCCGCAACGACGGCAATATCGGCTGGGTCGATCCGCGCCTTGGAGTGGCGGCGGACGGCGTGGCCGCGCAAGCCCGGCCGTGAGCGGGCGCTAAGAATCGGGACCCCAAGGACAAGTTCATGGAAATCGAAGATCTCATCACGCCGGCGCGGGTCATGCCGCGCCTGAAGGCGACCAGCAAGAAGCACGTCCTGCAGGAATTGGCCAAGCGCGCCGCGGAAGTGACCGGCCTGCATGAACGCGCGATCTTCGATGTTCTTCTGGAACGCGAGCGCCTCGGCACGACCGGTGTTGGCAACGGGATCGCGATCCCGCACGGCAAGCTGGCGGAGATCAAGGAGCTGTTCGGCCTGTTCGCGAGGCTGGACGAGCCGGTCGATTTCGACGCCATAGACGAGCAGCCGGTCGATCTGGTCTTCCTGCTGCTGGCGCCGGAAGGGGCCGGCGCCGATCATCTGAAGGCGCTGGCGCGGGTCAGCCGCCTGCTGCGCGATAAATCCGTATGCGAGAAGCTGCGCGGCGCCGATCAGACCGATGCGATCTATGCGCTGCTGACGGACACTGCGAAAAGCCACGCGGCCTAAGCGGTAGAACCTGCTGCCAATAATTTCAGAAAAGCGTCGTCGGCGATAAGTTTTTTCGTGACGGCATTGGTCGCGATGATGCGCGTCGCCTTCGCGTCCTTGAAGTTGGTCTCCTCCAGGCGGCAGCCGTTGAAGCGCGGCGGCCATTCGCGGGTCTTGCCGTCAGCCAGGGTCGCGAACTCGATCTCCAGGTCCGCATTGCGGAAATCGGTGCGGCGCAGGTTGGCACCGGTGAAGTTCGCGCCGCGCAGCGACGCGCTTTGGAAATTCGCGCCGGTCAGATCGGAACGCGAGAAATCGGCCAGGTCGACGATCGACCGGTGAAACTTGGCGGAGCGCAGGCGCGAGTCGGCGAACAGCGCGCCGCGCAGGTTGCGCCCCGAGAAATCGAGGCCGGAAAGATCGGCGTTGGAGAAATCCGCGCGCTGGCCCTCTAGTCCCGACGATGCCACCCAGCTTTCATGTGCGACGACCATCTCGCCGATCAGGGCCTGGGTCTCGGCCGAATCGTCGACCGAGATGGTGACCGAGGTATCAAGGCTGTTGAACACCGCGCCCTTGAGGTCGACGCCATGCACATTGGCGTCGGTCAGCACCGCGCCGTCGAGGAAGGCGCCGTCGACCATCGCGCGATTGAGCTGAGTCCCGCTCAAGTCGCAATTGGCAAGGTTGGCGCCGCGCAGATCGGCGTCCTTGAGGGAGGAGCCATCGAGATTGGCGCCGGAGAGGTCGGCGTTGCGCAGGACCGCTCCGGAAAAATCCGCCTTGCGTATGATCGAGTTGCGCAATTTCGCACCGGTCAGGTCGGCGCGGTTCATCGCGGTATCCGACTTGCTCGGGCTCCAGTTTTCCCGCTTCGGCGGTTCGACATTGCCGCCGCTGCTGACCAGCAGCGAGCCTTCGCGGAAATCCGTGCCGCTCAGCTTGGCTTCGGAGAAATCGGCGCCTTGCAGGTGCGCGCCGCGGAAATCGCAATCGCGGCAATCCGCGCCCAGGAACCGGCTGCCGGCGAGATTGGCAGCGAACAGATCTGACTCGCGCAGGTTGGCACCGCTGAGATCGCAGTTGATAAGCTGGATGCCGGTCAGCTTGGCCTTGGGCAGGTTGAGCCCGCGCAGGTTGAGATCGCGCAGCACCTTCAGCGAAAGGTCGGCGCGACGGCCACCGCGCTCGTTGCGCAGCCAGGCGCGATGCGCCAGCACGATCTCTTTCAACGCCTGCAGATCCACGCAACGAATCCCGATGATCGGCGGGACACTCCGCCAAGGGGCCTTAGGCTGCGGTGAGCGTGGTTAGGATATCATTAAGAGTACTGAATGGGCATTCAGTCTAGACAGGAAGCATTACCTCAATGCCCAGTGCTCAATGTACCGGGCTCAGTGTACCGTCATGGGCGAGAGGCCGTTCTGCCAAGCGGCGGCGACCGCGGTCTGCCGGTCTTCCATCACTGCGATCTGCTGGCCGTTGGCGGCGAACAAGGCGGCTGCCGTTTCGCCATCCACTTCGATGTCCTTCACGTAAGCAATGTCCTTGATGCCCAGCATCAACAGATCCTGTGGGCTAAGGCCGCGAATGCGTTCGACGTTTGTCATGTTCCACTCCATCACCTGGCGATCGGATGCCCGCTCGGCGGCGCATCAGATGCGCATGCTCTCACTTGCTCTCGGCATCGACCGTCACGCGCCGGGCGGTGCTTTTCTCGCCACCCGCCTTGCTGATCGGGACGGTCCGCACCTGACTGACGGCCTTGGGCCGCTGCAGATCGACCGATAACAGACCGTTATCAAGGGTCGCCGCGTTCACGACGATTCCCTCGGCCAGCACGAAGCTGCGCTGGAACTGCCGGGCCGCAATCCCGCGATAAAGATAGATGCGATCCGGATCATCCTTCTGCCGCCCCTTGATGGTGAGCTGATTGTCCTCGATCTGGATCTCCAGATCCTCCAGCCCGAAGCCGGCCACCGCCAACGTGATGCGCAGCCGGTCTTCGCCGATCTGCTCGATGTTGTACGGCGGATAACCTTCCGCACCGGCTTTCGCGATGCGGTCGAGGGTTCGTTCGAAATGGTCGAAACCCAAAAGCAGGGGGCTGTTGAACAGGGAGAGGCGCGTCATCTTTTCCAAGCTCCTCCAGCATGAGCGAGCTACCGATTTCCGGCCGCCGCCCGGCTTCGGCGCGGCGCCGGATGGCCCAATCGCGGCCATGTCCTAGAATCTAGGTCAGGAATTAACGATTTCAAGAGCGCCTAAAGCGGCCAATCGCGAGCCAGAATATCCTCGTATCCATCGCATTCATCGATATGGCTGCCGATCTTGGCAAAGCCCAGCTTGCGCGCCATGGCGATCGAGGGCGCATTTTGCGGGCTGATCGAGATTACGAACCGGCTGACGCCATGGACCCGGTTCGCCCAGTCCATCATGGCCAGCGCGGCTTCCTCGGCAAGTCCCTGCCGGCGGTGGCCCGGCATCACGAAATAGCCCAGCTCTGCCGCGCCCGGCGCCAGCTCCTTCAGATAATCCGCCCCCGGCTTGGCGTGGAAATTGAAGTGCCCGGCGAAGTTGAGGCCGGGTTTCAATGCCATGGCCCGCAGCGACCAGGGCAGGTAGCTGGGATCGTTGGTCAGGTCCTTCAATCGCACGCCCGCGATATCGCGTTCCTCGTCCGGGAAGTCGCTGAGGTCGCAGCCAGCGAGGCGCGAAGCTTCCGCCCGATCCCCGCTCACCAAGGCGGCGAGGGCTGTGGGCGGCAAGGTCCGCAGGATCAGGCGCGGGGTTTCGATGCTGAGCCAATCAGGAGTCATGTCCTCGTTGTTAGCATGAGGATAGTCGGTGCGACAGTTCGCCGGATGCCTCTTGCCTTGCACGAGGTGCAGTGCAAGCGTTGGCACAAAGGACAGGGCTCATGGCACCGGGTGCCGTTCCGCACGATCCTGCCACGACCGGACCTGACTTATCCGGCTTCGCACCCGACATCGCCGCCTTCTACGCCTATTGGGACAGCAAGCGCCGTGGCCGCCGCATGCCCGCGCGCGCCGACATCGATCCGGTGGAGATCGTGCCCCTGCTGCCTGGGATTATGCTGGTCGACGCGGTCGCCGATGCGCGCCGGTTCGTCTACCGCCTGGTCGGTACGCGCGAGGTGGCGATGCGCGGGCGCGATCCGACCGGCAGGTCGGTGGGCGAAGGCTTCTATGGCGCCTCGGCCGAAGCATCGATGGCGAGCTATCAGGACGTCGCCACGCGTCGTGCGGTGCGGCTGGAGCGCCGCGAATTCACGACGCCCGACGGCCGCTACGGGCGCGAGCAGGTCATCCTGCTGCCTCTCTCGGATGATGATGCGCGCGTGAACATGATAATCGTCTATACACATCACGTGCTGAATTGAAGCACCGTTCTCTGCCGCAGTTCCGCAATGTGCCAGCCGGCTTAGTCCGATCGCGCTAGCGCTCTGCACCAACGAAGTCGCGATCCAGCAGCGCAATGAGTCAGTAATCATCCGACCGTACAAATGCACCCACGGTTGCGCTCAATAGCGCGTCGCAGAACACCAGCGCTGGTTCGGCCCAGGTGCTGTCTGCCGCATCGGAGCTCGCCAGGAACGGCGAGCGTCTGAAGACGGACATTGCCGGATTCCTGCGGACGGTGCGCGCGCTGTAGAGTGAGGGGCCTCAGCTTATTGAAGGCTCCTGGGAGCCGCTCTCTTCGCCAAGCACTCGATGGCGCTCGCGCAGAGTGGTCGTCGAACAGAGGTGTCGAGCGGCATAGTTCTTTTGAACTAACGCTGTTGATTCCTAGTACCTAGGAACGAGCCTCGGCTCTTCTTTCAGACATCATTCTTTCATCTCTCGAAAATATAACCGGCAGGCTGCAAGCGCGACGCTTGCTGTCGCTCGCGCGTTTCATCGAAGGTCGGGAGAGCTACGGAAAATGGCGTTCTGGAAAAATCTGAAAATCGGCGTTCGTCTCGCTATCGGCATCGGCTCGGTCTTGGCTCTGTTGCTGGTGATTGCCGGCACTGCTTATTTCAGCCTGACAGGCGCGAGCGACAACTTCGGCACCTATCGCACCCTGGCGCGCCAAACGATGACCGCCAGTGCCTGGAACGGCAAACTGGCGATGGCGCGGTTCTATAATCGCGTTTTCCTTGCGAGCGGCACTGACCAGGCGGCGCAGAAGACGGATGACTCGTTCTCGCAGCTCAAGGGCAGCATCGAGAAGGACAAGGGGATCTTCGCCAGCGCCGACGATTTGAAATCGATAGCCGAGGTCGAGCAGGGTATTTCAGAGTGGGGCGAGGCTTTCAAGAAGGTCGCGGATCTCACCAAGCAGATGGTCAGCGCGCTCGGTGAGATGGACGCTGTCGGACCGAATATCGAGGAAGATCTGAGCGAGATCGCCGAACAAGCCCAAGCAGCCGGCAATGTAGCAGTGGCCGATGCGATCGGCGGCATTCACCGCAGCGTGCTGCAGCTGCGGCTGTCCAAGAACAAGTTTCAGATCAACAGCAACCAGGATAACCTGGCGGCATTCCAGAAGGGGGCGGGCGAGTTCAAGAAGGGCGCCGACACTGCCCTATTGATCCTGTCCGACCCCGAGTGGCACAAACTGGGCGAACATGCCTTCGCCATGACCGATCGTTATGTCGCCAGCTTCGACCAGTACCAGAAACTGGCGCTGGAGCGCGGCAATGTCGTGGACAATACAATGGTGCCGAGCGGCGAAAAGGTCGGCCAGAAGCTCCAAGGCGTCGTCGACAATGCCGTCGCCGCGCAGAATGCGCTAGGACCGGTCGCATCGGACGCCATGGCGCGCGGCATCACGATCGCGTTGATCGTCTCGGGCATTGCAATCGTTGCCGGCATCTTGATCGGGTTCGTCGTGGCGCGCGGCATCACCAGACCGGTGACGGCGATGACGGGCGCGATGAGCATCCTCGCCAACGGCGACACGACCGTGCAGATCCCGGCACAGGGGCAGAAGGACGAGATCGGCGCGATGGCCGATGCAGTGCAGGTCTTCAAAGGTAGCATGATCGAGACCGAACGCCTGCGTGCCGAGCAGGAAGAAGCAAAGAAGCGCGCCGAGGCCGAGCGTCGGCAGGCTCTCTTGCAGCTGGCCGACAAATTCGAAGCGAGTGTCGGCGGTGTGGTTGCCGGCGTCACCTCGGCCGCAACCGAATTGCAGGCGACTGCCGAAGCACTTTCCGCGACCGCCGAAGAAACCTCGCAGCAGGCGACGGCGGTCGCAGCAGCGTCCGAGCAAACCACGCAGAACGTGCAGACTGTGGCCTCGGCAACCGAAGAGCTGTCGGCTTCAATTCGCGAGATCGCCGGCCAGGTGACCGAATCGAACCGCATCGTCGCGGGTGCCGTCACGCAGGCCAACGACACCAATGCCAAGGTGAAGATGCTGGCTCAGGCGGCGCACAAGATCGGCGAGGTCGTGACCCTGATCAACGAGATCGCCAGCCAGACCAACCTGCTGGCGCTCAACGCGACGATCGAAGCCGCACGCGCCGGCGAGGCGGGCAAGGGCTTCGCAGTCGTCGCCTCGGAAGTGAAGAACCTCGCGACCCAGACGGCCCGGGCCACCGAAGAGATCGGCGGCCAGATCCGGGCCATCCAGGAAGCGACCGACACGTCGGTTCACGCGATCGACGAAATTGTGCAGACGATCAACCGTGTAAACGAGATTTCCACGGCCATCGCTTCTGCAGTGGAAGAACAGGGTGCCGCCACCCAGGAAATCTCGCGCAACGTCCAGGAAGCCTCGACCGGCACGGCCGAGGTATCGACCAACATCACAGGCGTGACCCAATCCTCGCAGCAGACCAGTGCCGGCTCCGCCCAGGTCTTGAGCGCAGCCTCGGAGCTGGCCGTGAATGGCGAACGGCTGAAGAAGGAAGTCGACACCTTCCTGCATACGGTGAGGGCCGCCTGACCTTCATCAGGATCGCTGGCTCAACGAAAAACCCCCGCGCATCTCTGCAGCGGGGGTTTTCTTTTTGGTGGACCCAAGCGGGATGCGGTTTCGGCGCGAAACGGACTGCTCGACTTCTCAAGAAACGGCCAAGAATTAAACTTCTTCCGAGGTCGAAAACACCTCAATAGCACCGCACCGACGTCCCGGAGAGCTTCAGGTGGTTTCCGACCGAAAGCGGTCCGGGCTGCGGAATCTGTGCCTCACGCCTGCCGGAGAGAGCACGTGTTTCTCTTCCGTTCCAAATGTATTGCCAATTGCCGCCGCAGGCTTGTTATGGCAACATCTGCATCGACGTGGCACTAGGTGTGCCGATGTTGCAACGCAGAATGGGGCAATGGTTAAAGAACCCAAACGTTCGAAATCCGAGAGCTTGTCGATGCGCCTAGACCCAAGGTCGCGCTTCGTCTTGGCGTTTGTCGCGCGAATGGAGGCTCGGAGCATCACGACGATTGTCGAGCGGGCTATCCAGCAATATGCCGATCGCGTCGTGGTAGGTCCCGAGTGGGACGACCGGGGCAATAAGGTCGGCGAGAGAACATGGGCCGACTACTGGGATCCATCCGAGGGAGTCCGGACCCTCAAGATGCTCGCGGACCGGGATGTGCCGACGACGTTTGAGGACGATGAACTTCGGGCGTTCGTCGTTGCCCATCAGCCATTCTTCTATCAGGACCGTGACTGCCAGCAGCCACAGCGCGTTTTTGTGGAGATTCTCTGGCCTGAGATAGAGCGGTTCCTCGAGGTCTGGAGAACCCAAAAGGCGACCGACTACTGGGCGGCGGGAGAGCAGATGAAGGCGCGGCTTCTGGCGGCAAAGGTTAAACCACCCGAGTGGCCGCCGGCCGTGGAGCCCGATGACGACATCCCATTCTAGGAGGTGAGACCACGGCGTCGGTGAGCGTTGGGAATGCCGACAACTTCGAGGGGGCCATGACGCCGGGGCTCCCTCACCGCTCTGACCCGAAACATCGTCCCATCGCCAACCTCGGCCTCAACGCCCTGTCGGTGAGGACGATGGAGCACACGTAGGACCGTGAGGATTCGTAGGACCTTAGGACTCGTAGGACTCGGCGCCCGACGCATTCCCCCGCAATTTCAATGGCTTGAAAGAACTCCTCGGCCCAAACAGGCCGAGAACCCAAGCGAGAGGACATTGAATCGGGCAAATGTGCGCGCGAGAATGACACGAATAATGCGGAGTGGATGGCCCGAGTTACTATCTAATGCATTGATTTATAACAATACATTGGTCATATTCACTTCACTGATTGAAAACGCTCTGCGAACCGAGGAAAGGACGCATAGAAAATGTCGCTGATGGCCGGCCTAAAAGCTGGAAGTGGGATTGCCAAGCGCCAGCTTGCCTTGCGCAACCAGCTCTGGCCGGGCGCCGAAGATCGGCTGTGGCATCGCTCGACGAACAAGGGCTTCGCCACGATTCCAAAGACGATGCCCGTCATCCTCAAAGTGATGGATGGGATGTCGAAGGGGCAGCCGGTTTCGTCCACCTATTTGGCGCTTTGGTGTGCAACCTGGGACAACTCCTTCGTGTCGCTCAAGCCCCGAGACCTGGCCTTCGCAGCGGGCTTCAGCGGACAGCGTGGTGAGCGGACGTGGGCGACGCGCATGCGCCTTCTCAAAGGGCTTGGGTTCATCGACATCAAGCCCGGCAAAGGCGGCGAGTTTGGTTACGCGCTGATCTTCAACCCACACCGTGTCATCCGCGAGCACTACGAAGCGAAGACGCCGGGGCTTGTCGCAGGGGACTACACCGCGCTGGTGGAGTTGGCCATCGACGTCGGCGCCAAAGACATGGTCGAGCCGGCGGCTTGAGAACAATGAGGGCAGAATGACAAACAACGATGAGCGGCCGGAATACTGCATCTACTGCGATGAAAGCTGCCATCTCGAGTTCGATCGGCAGCCCGTCATGGTGTTGGGCGCGGTTTGGTGCGCCAAGTCGGAGGTCGAAGCCATTTCGGCAGAGTTGCAGGAGCTAAAGCAGCGACACGGTGCGACCGCGGAACTCAAGTGGGGAAAAGTCTCGCGGTCCAAGATGCCGTTCTATCGGGACCTGGTCAACTGGTATGTCGGCCGCGCGGGGCTGCAGTACAGGGGCTTAGTCGTCCTGGAGAAGGGTCGGCTCGATCATGATGCCTTCAACCAAGGCGACCACGATCTCTTCTACTACAAGATGTACTTCTCCCTGCTGCGGGAGATTCTGGACCCACGATTCCAGTATCGAATCTATCTCGACATCAAGGACACGCGCAGCCGCAAGAAGGTCAAGAAGCTGAAGGAGGTACTCTGCAACGACAGGTTCGACTTCACGAGCCAAATGATTGCGCATCTTCAGAACATCCGCTCGCACGAATCACAGCTGATGCAGTTGGCGGACTTCCTCTCCGGCGCTGTCTCCTACAAGCACCGTTACATCCTGCGGAATGGCGAGCATGCGCCTACTCAGGAGAAGGCTGAAATCGTTACGCGGATCGAGAACGCGCTGGGCGTGAATTTGGGAAGGTCGACGTCGCGCGCCGCCGAGAAGTTGAACCTGTTTTGCTTTACGCCTCGCGAGCGGGGTGCATGATGCCATCGGCGTGGCTTCCACCGATGTTTGCCGTCATGCCATGGACCCAGCAGACCTATGATGGGCTCTACGAGGTGTTTCGCCAGCAGATCCGGAACGGTGCTCTCACCTACCGCGGCAACGTTGTATGGCACTTCCCGGAGGTGAGCGACGGAAGGGAGGAGGTGTTCTGGCACCTAACCTCCCGAGAGGACAAAACCACCGGCGACCGGCTACCTGACCTTCGCCGTTGCGAACGTATTACCTGGGTGCGGCCGCTGGTGCATGCATGTCCGCACGCCGATGTTCTCGACTGGGACTATGTGGAGGGCGATGGCACGACCAAGACCTACCTTTGGCTGCCAGATGACGACTTCCTCGTCATTCTGAAGAAATACCCTGACGGTAGGCGCCGGCTGGTTACGTCGTTCTGGGTCGAATACGAGCACAAACGACGAGAGCTTCGAAAGAAGTATGATAACCGGGCGCCGTAATAAAAAGGCCAGCGAAGATCGCTGGCCCAACTCCTTCGCCGCTAGGGCGATGAGATTCATACACACAGCAGGAAAACGTCCGGCTGCGAAATCAGTTGCCGATTATGTAGTGGAAATTGGCGCCGCTTGCAACGGTATGAGCGGCTGAGTGGCTGAGTTCTTCGCTAAGACATTGAAACTAAGAGCGTTAATCTCTAGTTAATCATCGCGACATTATTGTTGGCTTGATCGACCGCGGCCTTCTGCGCGACAAACTGGCACAGTCAGATGACCGGCGCCGTATTAGCGGCACGGGAATTCGGGTGTTCGGGGGCAGTCATGGGCTGGGTCAAGGATGGCGCGCGCGCCTATCGCGACGGCGACAAGCGGCTCATAAAACACACTCGCACGTTCAACCTCGAGCTCGCCGCGGCCAAGCTCATCCTCAAGAGCGAACTCGACTGGCAGCGACCCGGCGACAACAACCATCCCAACGTCGTGATGCCCAACGAGCGGCTCCAGCTGAAGCCGGGCGCGCCAAAGAGCACCAGGCTGATCGAAGCGACGGGCGAGCTCATGAACGGCGATCGCATCAAGGTGATTGAATCCGAAGGACGAGATTGGTCGGCCGTCGACGTTTCGCTCTACCGCGCCGCCGAAGACCTCAAGACGGTCGATCTCACCGAGCCCGACATCGAAATCCAGCCGCAAGTGCTCTGGCACAACGCGGGCGGCGATAGCCCGAAGCGGCCCCCGGCGCTCCTCCTCGTCATCACCCTCCCCGCCCAGACCTTCGACCTCTTCGAAGAGCATCTCCGCAGCAAGGCGCCCGGCGCCGTCAGCATGGTTGTCTCCATCGACGTCTACGAGAATCCGGAGACTCCTCAGTGGATGAGCGCCTTCGGCAACCACCCGCTCTACATCGCTTCCGGCAGCAGCAATGCCGCCCTATTCGAAAAGCTCCGGATCGCGCCGCCGGCGGCCGCAGTCTCTACCGCCGCGCGCGACCGCCTGGTCGAAGCGGCTGACGAAGCGATTGCCGAGCACATCAAGGAATATTGCGAGGAGTGGAAGATCGAGGACAGCGGCCATAGCCAGACCGAGCGGATCCTGGATGCGCTCTGTCGCGCCGCCGCGGAGGTAGATGCCAGGAACGGCGTCAGCGCCGAGGATTTCAAGAAGCGCACGTTCCGGGTCATGGTCGGGCTGGTGAACGGCTTGCGTGAAGCCGTCACGCCCTATTCCGAGCGCGAGACAGGGAAGCTCGATTTCTGGAAGCGCGAGCGCCAGCCTTTTTTCGAGATCAGGCGCGATCAGAAGGCGCCGCAGATCGACCGCGTGGAGCTCGAGGGGATGGCCGACCGCTACCTGCGCCTGCCCTATCGCTGCGCCGAGTTCGATCGCCTGCTCGCCGACATGCTGACGGCCGCCGAGATGTATGCCTATGGCGAGACCGTCCTCATCAAGAATCCGGTCGCGTGGGTGTTCGGGCTCTCGGCATCGCCGATCCATCCGCGCCCGATCCGGAACTGGCTCATCGGCCAGGCTTGGAATCTCCTCTTCTTCGGCGTGCCGGCCGGGATCTCCTGGTGGATGGCAAGCAAGCAGTGGATCGATGACGGGACAGCCCTCTGGGTCACGCTCGGATGCGGCGGCATCTTCCTGTTGCTGTTCGGGATCTCGATCGTGGCGCTGCCCTTTTTCATCTACCGGAGCGCACGGGTGAAGGCGAACATCCTCAACCGGCTCGATGCCATGCAATCCGCCTATGCGGCCATTGGGGTCAGCGGTCCGATCAGCGCACGTCACGTCACGCAGCGCCTCGAAGTGGCAGCCGATCGCGATGTCGTCTGGCCGGGAGCGCTCTATGTCCTCCTCGACGACATCATAGCCCGAGGCGGACGCTTCTGATGCATCCACGGAAGGTCTCGCTGGCGAGCGTCGCGGGCCACTTGGACTACGATGAGGAGGCGCTTCTCACTCTCGCTGACCAGGCCGGCATTGGGCATTATGTTCTTCCGGACGGCATACGGTTCGCCATCGACGACATCGAAACCCTAGTCACTCGCTTTTGGAGACAGCCATCATGCCCAGAGTCAGAACCGAACGCGGCGAACCACAGCTCATCAAGCGCGCCGGCAGCAGCAATTGGCAAATCAGTTTCTACGACGAGAAGCGCGGCCGGATGCGCACCATCTCGACCGGCACCGACGACCGCAGCGCCGCGAACAGGAAGCTCGCTGAGTTCATCGTCAATGGTCCCGCCGACAAACCCACTCAACATGAAGCCGCCGCGCCGGAAGTTGTCAGTCCCGTCGTCCCTCCAATGAACATTGGGGCGGCTGGAATCGTCGATATCGTCCAGACTTACTACGACATCCATGCGCGCTTTCAAGCCCAGGGCTCGGAGGTACTGCGGACCATCAAGCACCTCCGTGCCTTCTTTGCAGACGACACCATCGACGCCTTCTGGGGCGACGCCGGCGAAAGCTATGTTCAGGATTACGTTGACTGGCGCGCCGAGAGCCCTCGGGTGACTTCGACAGCGACCATTAAGCGCGATATCGACATCCTGCGCGCGGCGCTAAGCGCTCTGCGGCGCGGCAATCCAGGCGTGATGATCCCGGACATCCCGACATTGCCGGAGACGAAGGGGCGCATCATCTGGATCACGAAGAAGCAGGCGCGCGACCTGCTGGCGAGCTGCTCTTGGGAGCACACCCGCATCTTCGTCGAGCTTGCGATGGCGACCGGCGCTCGTGCTGGCGCTCTGTTCGAACTGGAATGGCCCCAGGTCGATCTTGAGGCCCAGACCAGCGACCTTCAGCCCGAGGGACGGGAGGAGACGAACAAGGGGCGGCCGATCGTACCGATGACGCCCCGCATCTATGATGAGCTGAAACGTCTGCGGGAGGGCAACAAGAACGCGAAGTATGTCCTCGAGATCGACGGGCAGCGCATTGCTTCGAACATCCGCAAGTCCTTCGCCTCGGCGGTCCGCACCGCCGGCCTCGATCCGAAGAAGGTCACGCCGAACACGCTGCGGCACTCGGTAGCGTCATGGATGGTGCAGGCGGGCAGGCCGTTGAAGGAAGTTGCGGAGTTCCTTGGTCACGCCGACATCCGCATGGTCGAGAAGCACTACGGCCACCTCGATCCGGCCTATAAGCGCAAGGCGATCGAAGTGCTCGACGGCATTCTGCCGGCCGAGGAAACACCGCAATATCACCGCAAATGGGAAGGGGCTTCGCGACTGACGTTCACGAAGCCCCAGGATTCCCTCGAAAAGATGGTGGACCCAAGCGGGATCGAACCGCTGACCTCCACAATGCCATTGTGGCGCTCTCCCAGCTGAGCTATGGGCCCGAACCTGCAACCGGGTGCCGTCTGGGCGGGCGACCCGAAATCGGGGCAGAAGCTAAGCAGCGGCCCCCTTTAATTCAAGCGAATAATTGCCCCCAGAAGCGCTGCGAAAGGCTTAACGATCCTTCTCGTCGTCGACGCCTTCGATGACTTCAGACACGTCCTCGTCATCCTCGCCCAGCTCGGAGGTGTCCTCGATCACCTCTTCCTCCTCGGCGGCGCCGATGTCCTCGGCCTCCGTCTCTGCTTCGGCCTCCACGGGCTCCGGCTCGACCGGCTTCACCGGCGTCAGCTTTTCGACCACGCGGCCGCGGCGGGATTTGAGCACCGCCTCGGGATCATAGGTCGCGCCGCATTTCGGACAGATGATGGTGTCCTTGCGCATGTCGTAGAAATGCGCGGCGCAGCTTTGGCAGGTGCGCTTGGTGCCCCATTCGGGTTTGCTCACGTCGCTCGCTCCTTGGGCCATCCTTGGGTCTCGCGCCGGACGGCCGGTTGTCATGAAGTCGTGGCCCCATTGCCACGCGCCGTCCGCACTGTCAACCGGGCTGTCACCCGAATCTGACGGCAAACGTTTCGACCGGCGTTTCGCCTGTCGTTTCCGGGTTGACCCAGCCTGCCACGCCCCTTTGCTAAAACCACCCGTGATGCTAAAGCCAGCCGCATCCCGGTTGAAAGCAAAGCCCGTGACTGCCGCCAGCTCTCCATCAGCGCCTCAGCCCCTTATGTCACGCGCCGCCGCGCCCCTCCGCGGAACCGCGCGCGTGCCAGGCGACAAGTCGATCTCGCACCGCTCGCTGATGCTGGGCGCGCTGGCGGTGGGCGAGAGCGAGATTCACGGCTTGCTGGAAGGGGAGGATGTGCTGCGCACTGCTGCCGCCATGCGACTGCTGGGCGGCGAGGCGGAGCGCGGCGCGGACGGCGTGTGGCACGCGCGCGGCCGCGGCATCGGCGGCCTGCGCGAGGCGCCGGAGGTTCTGGATCTTGGCAATGCGGGCACCGGCACGCGCCTGTTGATGGGCCTGGTCGCGGCCTATGATTTCGTCACCTTCTTCACCGGCGATGCCAGCTTGCGCTCACGTCCGATGGCGCGCGTGTCGGAGCCGCTGTCGCGCATGGGTGCGCGCATTGTCGCACGTGCCGGCGGCAGGCCGCCACTTGCCGTGATCGGCACGGCCGAGCCCATGCCCATCACCTACAAATTGCCCGTCGCATCGGCACAGGTGAAGTCGGCGATCCTGCTGGCGGGGCTGAACACGCCCGGTATCACGACGGTGATCGAGCCGGAACCGACGCGCGATCACACCGAGCTGATGCTGAAGGGATTCGGCGCGACATTGACAGTGGAGCAGACGCTCGAAGGCCGCGCGGTCTCATTGACCGGCCAGCCGGAGATTTTCGGGCGCAAGATCGTGGTGCCCGGCGATCCATCCTCCGCCGCGTTCCCGATGGCGGCGGCCTTGATCGTGCCAGGCTCGGACATCCGCTTGCCGAATGTCGGGCTCAACCCGCACCGTATCGGACTGATCGAGACTTTGTTGGAAATGGGCGCGGACATCACGATCGAGAATCGCCGCGAAGAGGCGGGCGAGCCGGTCGGCGACCTGCGTGTCCGCCATGGCGCGCTGAAAGGTGTAACGGTCCCGGCCGAGCGCGCGCCATCGATGATCGACGAGTACCCGATCCTTTCGGTGGTCGCCGCCTTCGCCGACGGCGAGACGAAGATGGAGGGCCTCGCCGAATTGCGCGTGAAGGAGAGCGATCGCCTGTCCATGATGGCGCAAGGCCTCGCTGCGTGCGGCGTGAAAGTCGCGGAGGGCAAGGACAGCCTCACTGTCACCGGCGGCAAGGCACCGGCTGGCGGCGCGCGCATCCCGGTGAAGCTCGACCACCGCATCGGCATGTCGTTCCTGGTGCTCGGCATGGCCGCGAAAGAGCCGGTCGAGATCGACGATGCCGCGGCCATCGCCACCTCGTTCCCGGGGTTTGTCGATCTGATGAACGGCCTCGGCGCCGTGATTGCAAAGGCCGGCCAGTGACGGGCAAGCGTGGCTTTGTGATCACGGTCGACGGCCCATCGGCGGCCGGGAAGGGGACTCTGGCCCGCCGGCTGGCCAGTCATTTCGGCTTCGAGTTCCTGGATACCGGCTCGCTCTATCGCGGGGTCGGGCTGTCTGTCCTGCGCCAAGGCCTTGATCCCGCGGATGAAACCGCCGCGACAGCGGCGGCGAAGGCGCTGAAGCCCAGAATCCTCGGCGATCCGGCCCTGCGGACCGAAGCCACCAGCAGTGCTGCCTCCAAGGTCGCCGCGATTCCGTCCGTCCGGGCCGCCATCCTCAACTGGCAGCGTGACTTTGCCCGGAATGCCACAAGGAATAGTAGTGGGGCAGTCCTTGACGGCCGCGATATCGGCACGGTTGTTTGTCCGGACGCGGATGCCAAGTTATTCATCACAGCCAGCGTCGAGGCTCGGGCAGACCGGCGGGTCAAAGAGTTGCAAGGGCGCGGCGAGACGGCTATATACGCGCGGGTTTTGCAGGACATGCAGGAGCGGGATGCCCGCGATCAGGGCCGCTCCATTTCGCCGACCAAGCCGGCGACAGACGCGTTGATCATCGACACCTCCGACCTGACGGCCGATCAGGTGTTCGAACGCGCACTGGCTTTCATCGCCACCAAGATGAAGGCGTAAACGCACGCCTCTGCAAATCCGTTTGTGCAACCCGCTACCAAGACCGCCGGAGACAACCGGTCGGCCGGAATAGCAACGAAAGGACTCTACTCGTATGGCTAAGTCAGCCTTGAAGGAAAAACCAGCCAGCGAATCGTTCGCTGCACTGCTCGAGGAAACCCTCGGCGCCAGCTCAGGCCTCGAAGGCAGCGTGCTCAAGGGCACCGTTGTCGGAATCGAAAATGAATTCGTCCTGGTCGATGTCGGCTTGAAATCCGAAGGGCGTGTCGCGCTCAAGGAATTCGCCGCTCCCGGACAAAAGCACGAGATCAAGGTCGGCGACATCGTCGAAGTCTATCTCGAGCGCATGGAAGACAAGCATGGCGAAGCCGTGCTCTCGCGCGAAAAAGCCCGCCGCGAGGAATCGTGGACCCAGCTTGAGCGTCAGTTCAAGGACAACCAGCGCGTCACCGGCGTGATCTTCGGCCGCGTGAAGGGCGGCTTCACCGTCGATCTCAACGGCGCCGTCGCGTTCCTCCCCGGCAGCCAGGTGGATATCCGCCCGGTGCGCGATGTCGGCCCGCTGATGGGGACGCCGCAGCCGTTCCAGATCCTGAAGATGGACCGCGCGCGTGGCAACATCGTCGTCTCGCGCCGCGCTGTTCTTGAAGAGAGCCGCGCCGAAGCCCGCAACGAATTGGTCGCCAACCTCAAGGAAGGCCAGGTACTGCAGGGCGTGGTCAAGAACATCACCGACTACGGTGCGTTCGTGGATCTCGGCGGCGTCGATGGCCTGTTGCACGTCACCGACATCGCGTGGCGCCGCATCAACCATCCGAGCGAAGCCTTGTCGATCGGCCAGACCGTGAAGGTCCAGGTCATCCGCTTCAATCCGGAGACCCAGCGCATCAGCCTCGGCATGAAGCAGCTGGAGGCGGATCCGTGGGAAGGCGTCGACCAGAAGTACCCGGTCGGCACCAAGTTCACCGGCCGCGTCACCAACATCACCGACTACGGCGCCTTCGTGGAGCTGGAGCCGGGCATCGAAGGCCTGGTCCACGTCTCCGAGATGAGCTGGACCAAGAAGAACGTGCATCCGGGCAAGATCGTCTCGACTTCGCAAGAAGTCGAAGTGATGGTGCTGGATGTCGATCCGGTGAAGCGCCGCATTTCGCTCGGCCTCAAGCAATGCCTCGACAATCCGTGGACCAACTTCGTCGACAAGTATCCGGTCGGCACCGAGCTGCAGGGCGATGTGAAGAACATCACCGAGTTCGGCCTGTTCGTCGGCCTGCCGGGAGAGATCGACGGCATGGTGCATCTCTCCGACCTCTCCTGGGACAAGCCGGGCGAGGAAGCTGTCCAGTCCTTCAAGAAGGGCGACAGCGTGAAGGTGAAGGTGCTCGACGTCGATGTTGAGAAGGAGCGTATCTCCCTCGGCGTCAAGCAGCTGCAGAAGGACACCTTCGCCGAGGCCGCCAACACCCTGAAGAAGGGTTCGGTGGTGACCTGCACCGTCACCGCGGTGGTCGACGGCGGCATCGAGGTCGCGGTCCAGGACGGCCTCAGCGGCTTCATCAAGAAGGTGGACCTGTCGCGCGAGCGCTCCGAGCAGCGCCCGGACCGCTTCGCGGTCGGCGAGAAGGTCGATGCCAAGATCATCCAGGTCGACCCAAAGAGCCGCAAGCTGACCCTGTCGATCAAGGCCCGCGAGGTCGAGGAAGACAAGCAGGCGATGGCCGAGTTCGGTTCGTCCGACTCGGGTGCCAGCCTTGGCGACATCCTGGGTGCGGCCCTCAATAAGGCCAAGAAGGGCAAGAAGGACGGCGACGAAGCTTAAGAAACCAGCCGGTCTTAACTTCTGACGGAAATCGGGGCCGGCGGGCCAAAAAACCCGCCGGCCCTTGCTTTTCGGCCCTTTCCTCCCCCTCCCAACCTTCTCCACCGTCAAGAGGCCGCAACTGGCCTGCAAAAAACTCATATAAATTAGCGACTTACCCTTGACGCCCGGCAGGATGCTTGGCAGGCTTGGGGCGAGGCGCGGGATGGGCGCCTTCTGCACAGGGGCCGCCCAGGCGCCCGGATGGTTGCGCGTCGGGGCGGGGGGAAAACAAGATGACCAAATCGGAGTTGATACTGCGGATCGGGGAGCTTAACCCCCATTTGTATCACCGCGATGTCGAGCGGATCGTCACCACGATTTTTGAAGAGATCACCGATGCTCTCGCCAAGCGCGAGCGCGTAGAGCTGCGCGGCTTCGGCGCCTTTTCCGTGAAGTTCCGCGATGCGCGTCGCGGCCGCAATCCACGCACCGGCGACACGGTGGCGGTGGAACAGAAGGTCGTGCCCTTCTTCAAGACTGGCAAGGAGTTGCGCGACCGGCTGAATGGCCGCGCAGAGGCCGAACCGGTGAAGACCTCCTCCGGGTCGGGTGCGAGCAAGGAACCGTAACCCTCCCATCCGCACGCTGATCTGGTTGCGACGCAGCGATGCTTTGCGCAGGGCCGTTGGCGGCAATAGACTGATCGCAAATATTTTTCGCGGAGTCTCTCCTCATGCGCGCCATCCTGCGACTGCTGCAGTGGGTCCTTTTTCTGGTGGTGGCGTTCGTCGTCGTCACGTTTGTGGTGCAGAACCGGCAGGAGGTGGAGGTGAGCCTCTGGCCGCTGCCCTTCACCAAGCCAGCGCCCTTGTTCGCGATTATCATCGCCTGTGTGCTGCTGGGCTTCCTGCTGGGCGCGTTCAGTGCATGGCTCTCCGGCGGCAGCGCCCGCAAGCGGGCGCGGGATCTGGCTCGCATGAACGATGAAAAAGCCCGCCAGATTAGTCAGTTGCATCGCGACATCGCGGCCCACAAGCAGACCAGCCAGCAGCCGAAGCCACCCTCCATTACTCACGCGGCCTGAAATGGCGCGTTGGGTCGTCACCTTTGATGACACCGACGGCATGCTGGAGGTGCGGAAGCGGCACGGTCCAGAACATCTCGCCTATCTCGATGCGAACAAAGATAAGATCCTGATCGGCGGTGGGCTGCGGCCCGCGCCGGGCGAACCCTTTGTCGGTGGCCTATGGATCCTCGAGGTGGCCGACCGTGCCGAGGCGGTCAGGCTGATCGAAGCCGATCCCTACTACCGGCCGGAATATAGGAAATATCGTGTGTTGGCCTGGGGTAAGGCGTTCGAGGATCGATTCATCACGCTGTGACGGGTTCTGCTATTGTTCCGGCCGTCGCCGAGGTTGACTCCAGCTGGCCCAACGCCTAGTTTCCGCGCGCCTTACGGCAATTGTTAAACCCCGGCCCCGAGGGGCCCCGCCGGTCCGCGAGTTTCGCGCACCGGCGTGAAATTGTTTTGCGCAAGCGCAAGGGACCGACAGAGCGACATGTTCGAGAAGCTGCAAGAAAGACTGGGCGGCGTTTTCGATAAGCTGACACGGCGCGGCGCGCTGTCGGAGGCCGATGTCGACGAGGCGATGCGCGAAGTGCGCGTAGCCCTGCTCGAGGCCGACGTCGCACTGCCGGTGGTCAAGGATTTCGTCGCCCAGGTGCGCGAAGGCGCGGTAGGCGAGCGCGTCGTCAAGTCGGTGACGCCGGGCCAGATGGTGGTGAAGCTCGTCCATGACGAGCTGATCAAGACCCTGTCCGCCGGCGAAGGCGTCGAGCCCGGCCTTGATCTCAACGCGCCGGCGCCGGTGCCGATCCTGATGGTCGGCCTGCAAGGCTCGGGCAAGACCACCAGCACTGCCAAGATCGCCAAGCGCCTGTTCGAGCAGCGCGGCAAGCGCGTGCTGATGGCCTCGCTCGACGTGCGCCGCCCGGCCGCCCAGCAGCAGCTCGCGATTCTGGGCGAGCAGGTCGGCGTGAAGACGCTGCCCATCGTGATCGGCGAGACACCCGTCGCAATCGCCAAGCGCGCGGTGCAGATGGGCCGGCTCGAAGGCTTCGACATCGTCATGCTCGATACCGCGGGCCGCCTCGCGATCGACGAGGAGTTGATGGCGGAAGTGGCGGAGGTGCATGCCGCCGCCAAGCCGCACGAGACGCTGCTGGTCGCCGATGCGATGACCGGCCAGGACGCCGTCACCGTCGCCAAGAGCTTCAAGGAACGGGTCAACGTCACCGGCATCGTTCTGACGCGGGTCGATGGTGATGCGCGCGGCGGCGCTGCCCTTTCCATGCGTGCCATCACCGGCTGCCCGATCAAGCTGATCGGCGTCGGCGAAAAGATGGATGCGCTGGAGGATTTCCACGCCGACCGTATTGCCGGCCGCATCCTCGGCATGGGCGACATTGTCGGCCTGGTCGAGAAGGCGATCGAGACGACCGAGGCCGAGGAGGCCGAGCGCCTCGCCAAGAAGATGCAGAAGGGCGAGTTCGATCTCGACGATCTCGCCAGCCAATTGCGCCAGCTGCAAAAGATGGGCGGCCTCACCTCGATCCTCGGCAAGCTGCCCGGGATCGGCAAGATGCAGAAGCAGCTCGAGAGCAAGGTCGACGACAAGATGATCCGCCGATCGCTCGCCATGATCTCGTCCATGACGCCCAAGGAGCGGCGCAATCCCGATCTCATCAAGGCGTCGCGCAAGGTACGCATCGCCAAGGGCTCCGGCATGCAGGTGCAGGATGTGAACAAGCTGCTGAAGCAGCATATGGAAATGTCGCGCGCCATGAAGCAGTTCAGCAAGCTCGGCCAGAAGGGCCTGATGCGCCAGGGCATGGCGGGGCTGATGAAGGGCGGGGCCGGCGGCATGGGTGGGTTCCCACCGTTCGGAGGGCGGCGATGATCGACCACATCTCGATTGGCGTTTCGAGCCTCAAGAAGGCGAAGGAATTCTACGACGCGGCCTTGAAGCCGCTCGGCTACGCTTGCGTCTACACTGTCGACATCCCCGGCAAAGGCGTCGTCGCGCATGGCTATGGCGAAGGACAGAAGCCGAGCTTCTGGATTGGCACGCCCGAAAAGCTGGATAAGAAAGCCAACAGGAAGGGCGGCACCCACGTCGCCTTCGTGGCCAAGAGCCGCAAGGCGATCGACGCCTTCTACAAGGCCGCGATCAAGGCCGGTGCCAAGGACAATGGCGGCCCTGGTCTTAGGCCCCACTACCACCCCGATTACTATGGCGCATTTGCGTATGACCCGGACGGCAACAAGATCGAAGCCTGCAGCCATCATCCGGAATAGAGACCGAACACCAGACCATTCAAAGGAGAGAACCAAGTGTCATTGAAGATCAGACTGACCCGCGGCGGCGCCAAGAAGCGCCCGTACTATCGCATCGTGGTCGCCGAATCGCGTTTCGCGCGCGATGGCCGCTTCGTCGAGCATATCGGCACCTACAATCCGATGCTGGGCAAGGAAGACCCGAAGCGCGTGACCTTCGACGTCGAGCGGGCCAAGCATTGGCTGAAGATGGGTGCAACGCCGAGCGAGCGCGTGCAATACTTCTTCTCCAAGTCCGGCCTGTGCGAGGCGCCGAAGCGCCACGATCAGACCAAGCAGCACATGCCGAAGGCGAAGGCGCAGGAGCGTGCGAAGGCCCAGGCCGACGCGGCCGCCAAAGCGGCTGAAGCGCCGGCGCAGTAAGTGCGGGAGCGACAGGCTCGGCCATGACGCAATCGGCAACATCGCAGCGGCTTGTGCTGATGGGCGCCATCCTCGGCGCGCACGGCATCAAGGGCGAGGTGAAGGTGAAATCCTTCGCCGCGAAGCCGGCGGCCATTGCCGATTACGGGCCTTTGACCGATCCCAAGCGCAAGCGGAGCTTCGACCTCAGCATTGTCGGAACCGGCGATGCGGCGAAAGGCATCCTGATCGGGCGCATCGCCGGAATTGCCGACCGCAATGCAGCCGAGGCGCTGAAGGGCGTGGAGCTGTTCGTGGAACGCGCGCGCCTGCCGGCGCCGAAAGATCCGGAGGAATACTACCTCGCGGACCTGATCGGCCTCGGCGCCTTCGATGGCAAGAGCGCGAAGCTGGGCGAGATCGTCTCGGTCGACAATTACGGCGCGGGCGATCTGCTGCTGGTCGTTCCAGAGAATGGCGAAGGCTTTGTCGTGCCTTTCACCAAGGCCTTTGTGCCGGTGGTCGATATTGCCGGCGGCCGCGTGGTACTGGACCTGCCGGCGGACTTCTTCGACGTGCCGGAGAATGACGAGGCCGAAGCGGCCGAGCTGCAGGAGGCCGCACCGTGAGCTGGACAGCGCGCATCCTC
Source organism: Dongiaceae bacterium (assembly GCA_035695765.1). Classification (GTDB taxonomy): domain Bacteria; phylum Pseudomonadota; class Alphaproteobacteria; order Dongiales; family Dongiaceae; genus Dongia_A. The sequence continues at coordinate 22,865 of DASRRI010000081.1, read as the reverse complement.
ACCTTGTTCCCGGAGATGTTCCCGGGACCGCTCGGCCACAGCCTCGCCGGCAAGGCGCTGGAGCGCGGCGACTGGGCGATCGAGGCCATCGACATCCGCCGCTTCGCCACCGACAAGCATCGCACCGTCGATGACACGCCGTTCGGCGGCGGTCCCGGCATGGTGATGCGGCCTGACGTGGTGGATGCGGCGCTCGACTTCGCGACGCGCGACGGGCTCAAGCCGGCGATCTATTTGACGCCGCGGGGCAAGCTGCTGGATCAGGAGCTGGTCAGGGAACTCTCCGCCGGTCCCGGCGTGGTCCTGCTGTGCGGCCGCTACGAAGGGCTGGATGAGCGCGTGATCGAAGCGCGCGGGCTCATGGAGATCAGCCTCGGCGATTTCGTGCTGTCGGGCGGCGAGCCGGCGGCGATCGCGCTCATCGATGCGGCAGTGCGCCTGCTGCCGGGCGTCATGGGCGCGGAAGAAACCTTGGAGGAGGAAAGCTTCGAAGCCGGACTTCTCGAGTATCCCCATTACACCCGGCCTGCGGACTGGTGCGGCCGGCAGGTGCCCGACATCCTGATGAGCGGGCATCACGAAAAGATCAAAGCCTGGCGCAAGCTGCAGGCTGAACAGACGACGGAATTACGGCGGCCCGATCTGTGGGCCGCCTATCGGAAACGGACGGCGAGCGCCGGACAGACTCAAAAGAAAGGACGTGTATCATGAACACCCTGCAGAAATTCGAGAAGGCCCAAGTCGACAAGCTTGGCGGCAAGACCTTCAACTTCGCGCCGGGCGACACCGTGAAGGTCAACGTGAAGGTGGTCGAAGGCGACCGCGAGCGCGTGCAGGCTTTCGAAGGCGTCGTCATCGCGCTCAAGAATGCCGGCATCAACTCCTCCTTCACCGTGCGCAAGATCTCGTACGGCGAGGGTGTGGAGCGCGTGTTCCCGCTGCATTCGCCGCGCCTGGTCTCGATCGAGCTGGTGCGCCGCGGCGATGTGCGCCGGGCGAAGCTGTATTATCTCCGCGGCCGCCGTGGCAAGGCTGCGCGCATCAGCGAAAAGACTGGCGTCGTCGCCGCTGGCGCGGAAGAATAGGCAACACACTCGGCTCAGAGCGGCATAGATCATGGCAAAGCCAAGAACCCTGTTCGACAAGATCTGGGACAATCACCTGGTCCACCAGCAGGATGACGGCACGTGCCTGATCTATATCGACCGGCACCTGGTGCATGAGGTGACGTCGCCGCAGGCCTTCGAAGGCCTGCGTACCGCCGGGCGCAAGGTGCATCAGCCCAAGGCAACCCTGGCGGTGGCGGACCACAACGTCCCCACCACCGACCGCTCCAAGGGCATCGCCGAGGAAGAGAGCCGCATCCAGGTCGAGACGCTGGAGAGCAACTGCCGCGAATTCGGCGTCGAGTATTTCTCGATGGACGATATCCGGCAGGGCATCGTGCACATCATCGGGCCGGAGCAGGGATTTACCCAGCCCGGCATGACCATCGTGTGCGGCGATTCGCATACTTCGACCCACGGGGCGTTCGGCGCGCTGGCCTTCGGCATCGGCACCTCGGAGGTCGAGCATGTGCTCGCCACCCAGACGCTGATCCAGCGGCCGGCGAAGAACATGCGCATCACGGTCGAAGGCAATGTCGGCCCCGGCGTGACGGCGAAGGACATCGTGCTCGCCATCATCGGGCGCCTCGGCACCGCCGGCGGCACCGGCTACGTGATGGAATATGCCGGCGAGGCGATCCGCGCGCTGTCGATGGAAGGCCGCATGACGATCTGCAACATGTCGATCGAAGCGGGTGCCAGGGCCGGCCTGATCGCGCCGGATGAGACGACCTTCGCCTATATCAAGGGCAGGCCGATGGCGCCGAAAGCCGGCGCGTGGGAGCAGGCGGTGGCGTTCTGGAAATCGCTGCCCAGCGACCCCGGCGCGAAATACGACACCGAGATCGTGCTGAAGGCAGCGGACATCGTCCCGCAGGTGACCTGGGGCACCAGCCCCGAGGACGTGCTGCCGATCACCGGCGCCGTGCCGGATCCGGCGGCAATCGCCGACGAGAACAAGCGCCGCGCGGTCGAGCGGTCGCTGGAATATATGGGCCTCACGCCCGGCACCAAGCTGGCCGAGGTGAAGGTCGACCGGGTCTTCATCGGTTCCTGCACCAACGGCAGGATCGAGGATCTGCGCGCGGCCGCTGTGATCGCGAAAGGCCGCAAGGTCGCCGCCAGCGTGAATGCAATGGTGGTACCGGGCTCCGGCCTGGTGAAGCACCAGGCAGAAGAAGAAGGCCTCGACAAGATCTTCCTCGAGGCCGGCTTCGAATGGCGCGAGCCCGGCTGCTCCATGTGCCTCGCGATGAATCCGGACAAGCTCGCTCCCGGCGAGCGTTGCGCGTCTACGTCGAACCGCAACTTCGAAGGCCGCCAGGGCCGCGGCGGCCGCACCCACCTCGTCAGCCCGGCGATGGCCGCGGCGGCGGCGGTGACGGGGCATCTGACGGACGTTAGGAAGCTGAGCTAACTGACTCGCTGCCGCAGCGATGAAGCATCCCAAGGCGGAATGCGAAGAACTCGTAGACGTGATTCTGCCTTTCGCGGAGCAAATGCTACTCGAATATGGGGAATTCCATCCGTTTGGTGCGGCGATGAAGGTCGATGGCGAAGTTGTTTCGGTTTCCGCACTCGACGGCAGAGACTTCCCTCCTGCTGTCGACATGATCCAACTTCTAAAGGATTCCTATATCAAGGCCGCGCGAGACGGCACATACAAAGCGACGGCTTTGGCCTACGATGTTCGAGTCACGCTTTCAACGAAGCAAGAAAAAACTGACGCCGTTGCTGTTTCGCTGAATCACGAAGATGGTTACTCGGTGATAGCGTTGTTTCCCTACAAGATCGAGAATGGTTGCGTCACGTTCGGAGATGCCCTTGCCCAGGCTGGCGAGGGTGACATATTCCCACGACGCCTGCTGTCATAACTGTCCAGCTACAGCGTCCGTGCCATCAGCACGAGCTTCTCTCCGTTCGAGTCAAACCGGCCGCGCGCATTCCAGCCGAGTTTGGCGTAGAGCGGCTCTGCCATGACAGTGTAGAGGTAGAGCTCGCCACATCCTAAATCGCGCGCATGCTGTTCAATCGCGCGCACCAGCGCGCTGGCGATCCCCAGCTTGCGAAACTCCGGCGCCACATACAGCGCTGCGAGCCACGGCGTCAGATTGTGCGCGGGGTCGATCTCTTCGCGCACGAACAGGCAGCTGCCTGCCGGTCGTCCATCGACTTCGGCCAGCAAGGCCGTCTCGTAGCCGAGACCGCTCATCCATGCGCGCAGGGCGTCGCGCGACTCTTCGAACGTGCCGCCGTCCTGCGCGAAGAAGGCGTCGTAGCGCCGGCGTGCGATGATGCGAAGGCTGGCTCGTCGGCTTCCAGGCGTCGGATGTGGGGGCCCTGGTTCATGTCTCCGGTCTCAGGTCCTTCTCGTGCCGCTCGAACAGCGCGGCGACATTGTCCGCGACCAGGCGCACGCGCGGCTGGTGGCGCAGGTCCTCGTGCACCACCATCCACAGCCCATGCGACGGCAGATCCAGCGGCGGCGTCAGGCGCACGAGGCTTGGATCCTCCGCGCCCGCATAGCATGGGATGACCGCGAGCCCCGCGCTGCCGAGCAGGGCGTCATAGATCGTGGTCGAGTGATTGCAGCGCACCTGCGGCCAGCGGCCGAGCTTGTCGCGCAGCCAGACCAGGCTGGCCGAGGTCTGATAGCTGTCGTCGAACCCGATCCAGCTGCATTGCCCATACCGATCGTCCGTCAGGGCCGCGGGATTGGCATCGACGTAGGAGCGCGCGCCGAAGACCGCATAGGCCGGGTCCGGCAGGCGGCGCATCGCCACGCGGCCCTCGTTCGGTCGGCGGTTGCGGATCGCGATGTCCGCCTCGCGCCGCGCCAGATTGGCGAACGCCATCTCGTTGGAGAGCTCGATCTCGATGCCGGGCAGCGCCGCCTGCAGCTCCGGCAGCCGCCGCGCCATGAAGCGGCTGTTCCACGGGCCGGCCGCAATGCGCACGGTGCCCAGCGGCAGGTCGGCTAGGCCCGGCGCCGCCCGGTCGATGGCGTCGCCCGCCTGCTCCATTTGCTGGACCAGCGGCAGCAGAGCCTGGCCCTTGGCGGTCAGCTGCGTGCCGCGCGGCGTGCGCTCCAGCAGCGCGGCACCCAGACATTCCTCCAGTGCCTGAAGCCGGCGGCCAACGGTCGGCTGCGACAGGCGCAAATGCAACGCGGCGCCGGTCAGGCTGCCGGTCGCCGCAATGGCGGCGAAAATCCGCAAATCGTCCCAGTTCGGCCGCCCCTCGGTCATGTCGAGATATTCATATTTGAAACTATCTTATATATAATTGGCCATTCTCATGCATTTATGAAAGTCGTAAACCGGATCATCTGCTTTGGCAAGATGGAGGTTTGCGATGACCTGTCTTTGGAATGGCCTGCGGAACGGTTTGGGCCTGCCCCTGATCGCCGCGGCGCGCCTGTGGCGCCGTTCGCGCCGCAACCGGACCCCCATCTTGGACCCGAGATTGCTGAACGCCCATTGGCGTCGCGATCTCGGCTTCGACAACTGACCCAAGGGAGGCGCAGATGGCGATCGCAATGGAGGGCGACGGGCGACTGGTCGAAGCCTTTGATCTGATCCTCGCCTGGATCGACCGATCCCGGCAGCGCGCGCAATTGGCGAGTGTCGATTCGTCGATCCTGAAGGATGTCGGGCTATCGCCCGCCGAGGTCGAGGCGGAGATCCGGAAGCATTTCTGGCAGCGATGAGTCTATCCCGCACCCTCGGGCTGCAGCAGATGACGATAGCGATGAAACAAGGCGGCGATGCGATCGGCGACCAGCCGCACGCGCGGGCGGTTGCGCATGTCTTCGTGCACGACCAGCCACATCGCCTCGCGGTCGAGATCCTCGATCGGCGCGGTCAGTTGCACGAGCGTAGGCTCTTCCGCTGCAATGAAGCACGGCAGCACTGCCAAACCCGCTCCGGTCAGCAGCGCATTGAGGATCGTGCTGGCATTGCTGCAGCGGATCTCGGGCACGCGGCCGATCTTTGCGCACAGCCATTCGAAGCTCTCGCTGCGGCCGCGCGTATCGTCGAACCCGATCCAGCGGCAATGCTCGTAGCGGGCGTCGCTCGCCGCTTCCGGATGCGCGGCGACATAGCTTCGGGCGCCGAACACTGCATAGGAATATTGCGGCAAGGATCGCATCACCAAGCGCCCTTCTTCAGGCCGCCGGTTGCGGATCGCGATGTCCGCTTCGCGCCGCGACAGGTTGGCGGTCGAGTAGGAGCTGTAAAGCTCGAGCTCGATGCCCGGCAATTCATCCAGCAGTTCCGGCAGCCGCCTCGCGATGAATCGGATGGTGAGATGGCCGGAGGCGATGCGGACAGTTCCCGTGGCCTCCTCGCCGAAGTCGGGCCGCGCCCGCTCGATCGCTTCGCCAGCCTCGACCATGCGCTCGACCAAGGGCAGCAGCTCCGCCCCTCTGGGCGTCAGGACATAGTTGCCGCCGGGGCCGCCTTGCGTCCGCTCCAACAGCTTTGCGCCCATGCGCTCTTCCAGCGCCTGGAGCCGGCGCCCCATGGTCGGCTGGCTGAGCTTCAGGCGCCGGGCGGCGGCGCTGAGAGAGCCCTCTGCCGCGATCACGGCGAACAAGCGGAGGTCGTCCCAATTGGGTGTCAATCCATTCAATAGTGAATGGAATATATCGATAAGCGTGGAATGTCGAACTGATTATGACTGGAATAGAGTCTGGAAATGGAGGATTGCCATGACGTTCGCACTCACAAATTGGTTTAGCCGGTTACTTTCGGTCAGCACCCGTTTCGCCCCCGACGCTCCCGACGAGGACCAGCCACCCATGAAAATCGAAGTCGAGCATCTGCCGGACTATTTATGGCGCGAGCTTGGCTTTCAGCCGACAAGCCGTCCAGGCGAGGATCTTTGGCGGCCCTGAGTGACCTAGTTCACTCCGGACCGGCGCCAAGAGCACTAAGTCTCCTGCCATCAAAGGCAAGGAGATTGATGGTGTTAAGTATTCCGCGTTTTTCGACTTCGTGCGGCTTCGGCATGGATCGGCTGGGGGAGGCGCTGTTGAATTGGGGCTTCCTGCGCACGGGGCTTCGGCGAGTCCGTTCGGTCGAGGAATTGCCCGAGCATCTGCGCCGCGATATCGGCCTGACATCGCTCCGGACGGGGCCGTCGGACCTGCGCGATCGGCGCTGGTAGGCCATGCCGCCCGAAGGGCTTGTGAGGGGCCGCCGCGCCGTGACATAAACCGCCTTTCGGCGGCCAAAGCGCGGCTGCTTTTTGCGGATATGCCCGATGCAGAAATTCGACCAGCTGACCGGGGTCGCGGCCCCCCTGCCGATGATGAATGTCGACACCGACATGATCATCCCCAAGCAGTTCCTGAAGACCATCAAGCGCACCGGCCTCGGCAAGAACCTGTTCGACGAGATGCGCTACACGCCGGACGGCAAGGAGATCCCGGGCTTCGTCCTCAACAAGCCTCAGTACCGCCAGGCCAAGATCCTGGTGGCCGGCCCTAATTTCGGCTGCGGCTCCAGCCGCGAGCATGCGCCCTGGGCGCTGCTCGATTTCGGCATCCGCTGCGTGATCGCGCCTTCGTTCGCGGACATCTTCTACAACAACTGCTTCAAGAACGGCATCCTGCCCATTGAGCTGCCGCAGGAGGATGTCGACAAGCTGATGGATGACGCCAACCGCGGCGCCAATGCCATCATCTCGATCGACCTCGAGAAACAGGAGATCCGCGGCCCCGACGGCGGCTGCGTCAAGTTCGAGATCGATGCCTTCCGCAAGCATTGCCTGCTGAATGGATTGGACGATATCGGCCTCACCCTGCAAAAGGCCGCCAACATCGACACCTTCGAAGCGAAGGCAAGAGTCGGCCAGCCCTGGCTGTGGTGATACGGCGGCGCTAGTCACACTCTCATACGTCATGGTCGTGGCCATTGGTTCAAAGCGGGGCACGACCATCCCACGAGTTTGCTTGACGCGCCGCGGTCTCCCACATCGAATCTCGTGGATGGTCGGACCAAGTCCAACCATGACGAAAGGAAAACGAGCGGCATTGCCGCGCGAACGACTAAGGAACCCAAATGCCCACCAACAAGAAACTGCTGATCCTCGCCGGCGACGGCATCGGTCCCGAAGTGATGGCGCAGGTGAAGCGCGTGCTGGACTGGTTCGGCAAGAACCAGGCGCTCAAGTTCGACGTCGAGGACGGCCTGGTGGGAGGCTGTGCGATCGACAAGCATGGCGTACCCCTGACCGACGAGACGATGGGCAAGGCTATGCAGGCCGATGCCGTCCTGCTGGGCGCGGTCGGCGGGCCGAAGTGGGACAATCTGCCGTTCGACAAGAAGCCGGAGCGCGGCCTCTTGCGCCTGCGCAAGGATATGGAGCTGTTCGCGAACCTGCGCCCCGCCATCGTGTTCGATGCGCTGGCCGAGGCCTCGACCTTGAAGACCGAGCTGGTCGCTGGGCTCGACATCATGATCGTGCGCGAGCTGACCGGCGGCGTCTATTTCGGTAGTCCACGTGGCATCGAGACCCTGCCGAACGGCGAGCGCCGCGGCATCAACACCCAGGTCTACACCACCAGCGAGATCCACCGCGTCGCGCGCGTGGCGTTCGAGCTGGCGCGCAAGCGTGGCAACAAGGTCTGCTCGGTCGAGAAGGCCAATGTGATGGAAAGCGGCGTCTTGTGGCGCGAGGAAGTGACGAAGCTGCACAAGGCCGAATATAGCGACGTCGAATTGAGCCACATGTACGCCGATAACTGCGCCATGCAGCTGGTGCGCCAGCCCAAGCAGTTCGACGTGATCGTGACTGACAACCTGTTCGGCGACCTGCTCAGCGATTGCGCCGCGATGCTGACCGGCTCGCTCGGCATGCTGCCCTCGGCGTCGCTCGGCGCGCCCGATTCGAGCGGCCGGCGCAAGGCGCTCTATGAGCCGGTCCACGGCTCGGCTCCTGACATCGCAGGCAAGGACGCCGCCAATCCGCTGGCAACCCTGCTCAGCCTCGCCATGATGTTCCGCTATTCCTTCGACCTCGCGGATGCCGCCAATCTGCTCGAGCAGGCGGCGAAGAACGTAGTCGCCGCGGGTTATCGCACCGGCGATATCATGGCCGCGGGCTGCACCAAGGTCTCCACCACCCGCATGGGCGACGAGACATTGAAAGAGCTGGCGAAGCTCGCGCGCTAGCCTGCCGCGATCTCCGCCGCCGCGATTTCTGCAACGGTGAGATCAAGGGTAGCGTCATCGCCATCGCCGAGAATCCAGACCGCAAACAAACCCGCATAAGCGAGGATCCAGCGCAGCAATCGTGTGCGATCCAGCCGCGCGGCTTCGGCGATGATCGTCGCCTGCCGCGCGAGGCGGCCCGGTGCCTTCGCTATGTCGAGATCGGGATTGCGAAGGATGTTGGCAAAATCGAATCCGCGCTCGCCTAACAGGCGTTTCGGATCGATCGCGAACCAGCCACGTTCTCCGAAGTCGAGGACATTGCCATGGTGCAGGTCGCCGTGGAGCACGCCGACCTCGCGCGGCTGATCAAGCAACTCGCGAGCCACTGCCGCCGCGCGAGCGAGAATGCCGCCATGCTTGGAGGCCGCCGGTTCCAGTTCCGCGAACCATTGCCGAAGCGGAATAAGCTCCGGCAGGGCTTGCCGGCGTGGCGCATGCAGCCGCGCCGCGACCCGGCAGATGATTCGGCTCGCCTCGTCGTCGTGATCCTCGCGCGCCATCTGGACAAGCGAGCGGTGGCCGGTCGCGCGTTCCAGCAGCACGGCGTCTCCATCTCGTGCCAGGACGCGGGCCGCGCCATCGCCGTTCCACCAGATCATCAGGTCGGGGCCGCGCCGCTCTTCCTCTTCATGGGCAATCTTGAGCATAGCGGGCACGCCGCCGCACAACACCGGCAGCAGGTGAGAGCAGTGCGTGACAATCGGTTCCCCGTCCGGAATCAGGCTCCAACGCTTGAGGTGGTCGTCGAACATTGCGGCACCATCGACGACACACCTCCCTCTGGCAAGGCCGGTCGCGACTAGGCCGCCGCGCTCTCTTCCTTCCAGCTCCGCAGCCCCAGCAGCTTCTCTCCGAGCGGCGTCAGCTTGGCGCGCTCGTAGCGGGTCTTCTCCCATCCGCGCGGGTCGCCGGGGAAGGCGTAGCCTTGCGGCGGCTCGCGGTCTTGCCATGACTTTATGCGCCAGTCGCGCATCTGCTGGTTGGCTTCATCGGCGGGCGTCATGGAGATGTATTGCGCGAGGCGCACGCGGTCCTGCGAACGGTTCGGCCTGATGCCGTGCGCGAGCAGGCTGTTGAAGATGAGCAGGTCGCCGGCCCGCATCTGCACGTTCACGATGTCGAAGCCGATGGTATCGGGCACCCAGCCATTGCGGTCGGCGGGCTGGGTCTTGCGCCATTCTTCCAGCATGCGGAACAGCTCCGGCACGCATTGGAAGCCGCCCATCTCGGGATCGGTATCGACCAGCGAAACCACGCCTTGCACATTGATCGGCAGCGGATCCAATCGCGTGTCCGCGTCCCAGTGAATGAAGCCGTTGAAGCCGCGCGCCTGCTTGTTCGGCGGGTTGAGGTTGGCGCGGTCGATGGTGACCCAGAGCTCCTCCTGGTCCCAGATATCAACGAAGGCGTCGTGGATGCGCGGATGCTGGCGGTTGTCCCAGAGATATTGGTGGTTATAGATCTCCACCATCCCGCTGTTGTTGAGTTCCTTCATCTCGTTGTCACGCAGCTGCGGCTTGTACCAGGTCGTCGGATCTTTGGAGTCCATCTCCTGGAACTCCCACAGCAGATCGGCGAGGAGCTGCACGTTGGCTTCGGGGATCGCGTTCTTCACGACGACATAGCCCCACCTCGTCCAGTGCTCCCAATCAGCGGGCGACAGCACGCGCAGCGGCAGGCGCTTCCGAATGTCCTTGAGCTGGGTGGTCGCGAGATAGCCGACCGAGGGGTTGCCGGGCTTGCCGTCGCCGTATCCGTAGCGGTCCATTGCACATCTCCCTGACCAGACGTGCCCGGATGCTAGGACAGGGGGACGGGCCGATGTTCGCCGGCTTGGTCAAAAACATATACTATTCGGTCATACTAGGCGTATTCTATGGGCGATGAAGCCCATGTTCGAAAAGGTAATCGTGCCGACGGGCGCCTCCTGGACTTTGTTCCACCGGCGGCTTCCGGCCTTTCCCTTTGAGTGGCACTACCACCCCGAATACGAGCTGACCTTCACCCTCAACAGCCTGGGGCAGCGTTATATCGGCGACCACATCGCGTCTTATGGCGATGGGGATCTGGCGCTGGTTGGGCCGAACCTGCCGCACACCTGGCAATCAATGCGCGCGATCGAGGATGCGAAGCCGCACGTCGCTATCGTCATGTGGTTCACCCAGAGCTGGGTCGAGCAGGTGCTGCGCCCGTTGCCGGAGTTCCGCGCGACCTGCCGCATGCTGGATGCTTCCAGCCGCGGCCTCGGCTTCTCTTCCGCTACGGTCGCGGATGCACGCATGCGCATCCTGGCGTTGCTGGAGCGCGACCAGACCGCGCAGGTTATCGGCCTCATCGACCTGCTCGCGATGCTCGCGCAGGATGGGGACCACGCGCCGCTGTCGTCGCCTGCTATTGCCGCGGCGCCGGCGCAAGATGCGCGCATTGCGCCGGTTCTTGCCTATCTTCACGCGAACTATGGCGACCCGGCGCTCTCCGTCGCCGCCTTGGCGCGCCGCGCCCATATGAGCCTCAGCACTCTCCATCGCCTGTTCCGGCGCCATACGCACCGGAGCGTGACGGACTATGTGGCGCAGCTTCGGATCGGCCGGGCCTCCGCCCTGCTCATTGGCGGCGACCGCCCGGTCGCCCACATTGCGGACGAAGCGGGCTATCGCAACTTGGCCAATTTCCATCGGCAGTTCAAAGCGATGAAGGGCGTCACCCCGCGCGCCTTCCGGCAGGCCTACCGGGACCGGCGATAGCGGCGCTGGGGCAGGGACACCATCTGCGGCGGGGAGCCGCATTGCGACTGCCCATACGTAGAACCCACCTCAAGATTTGGGAACGAAATTGCGCTATGCTGGCTTCCAATAACAACAAGTAGGAGGGTCGGACCATGTCGTTCAAGCACATCCTGGTTCCCTTGTTCGGGCTGGATTCTGATCGCACTGCCCTCGACGCTGCCCTGGCCGTCGCGCGCGCGCATCAGGCCCATATCCAGGCGCTGCACGCCGTTGCCGACCCGTTGAAGACAACGCCCTTGATGGTCGATGTCGGCGTCGCGATCGCCGAAGTGGTCGCCGCCGCAGAACGCCACGCGGAAGCCCGCTCGGCCCAGGCTAAGTCTGCCTTCGACGGCTGGGTGCGCGCGAGCAGCGTGACGCTCGCCGAACGGCCGGAGCCGCATCCTGCTGCGACTGCGGAATTCCGAGCCGAGAAGGGCCAGGAATCGGAATTGCTGGCGCGCTTCGGGCGCCTGACCGATCTCATCATCATGGCGCGGCCCAAATCGGAACAGGCGCTGGATCTGGTCGCGGTGGCGGTCGAAGACGCCTTGTTCTCCGCCGGCCGGCCCGTCTTGCTGATCCCGTCGGACTGCACGCCGGCGCATCTCGAGGCGATGATCAAAGGTTCCGCCGTCATTTCCTGGAATGGCAGCATCGAAGCGATCCGCTCCATCAGCGCGGCGCGGCCGCTGCTGCAGGACCGCCCGCGCGTACGTGTCATCAACGTGCAGGATGGCCATGCCGGCGTCCAATCGGCAGCGGACCTGGTGCATTATCTCGCGTGGCAGGGCATCGCGGCTTCGGTCGGCGAGACGGCGGAGGCCGGCAGCATCGCCGAACGGCTGCTGGCGGCTTCACGCGAAGTGGAGGCCGGCCTGCTGGTCATGGGCGCCTACACCCACAGCCGGCTGAAGCACCTCGTGCTGGGCGGGGTCACCAGCCACATGATCGATGCTGCCAACATCCCGGTCTTCATGACGCACTGATCGGACTATTGCATTAGGTCTGCTCGACGGACTCTTCGGTCTCGGCGCTTGCTGTCGTGCGCGACCGGATCATGAGGAACGTACCGGACCAGCTGCCCGCAATATGCCACGTCCCACTAATCTCCGTGCCATCCTCGTTGAGGTCGCCGGCATAGTGGACACTGTCATAAAAGACGTAGGGGCCGTGATAGATCTTCAGCATGGTCACTGATCGCCCGGATCGGCGGCCCTGCAGGCTCGCGATCAATCTTTGTCCGATCGCGTCCCCGGCGGTGCCCACCTCCTCGGTCGTGCCATTGAACCAGCCATCCGAGTCCGACAAGGTCGCGACGAAAGAGACAGGCTTCTTCCCAAACGGATAGGAGTAGAGGCCGTGCCATAGGCCGGTTAGATTGAGCGAAGACGCGTTATCGGACTGCGGCATTCATTCGGTTCCAGACATCTGCCCAGCGCCCATTGGCTGATGATTAGGAGAGAATAGATGCTTTACAAAGGCAGCTGCCATTGCGGCAACATAGCATTCGAAGTGGAGGGCGAGCTCGGCCAGGTCGTCTCCTGCAACTGCTCCATCTGCTCGCGCAAGGGTGCGCTGCTATGGGCGGTACCGCACGAGAAATTACGCGTGAAAACGGGTGAGGAGGCTGGCCGTTACACCTTCAACAATCATGCCGTCGCGCATCGTTTCTGCCAGACCTGCGGCATCCACCCTTATGCGGAGGACGTTGCCGGCAGGGACGAGCGGGCGGCGTATGTCAACGTCCGCTGCCTAGACGGCATCGAGCCCGACCAGCTCCCCGTCATGACTTTCGACGGCCGCTCGATGTGATGTCGGTTTCCGCAGTCCCCGTTCGTCGTTCCGATGAGGGCAGTCAGCGGAGAGACAGCGATGAGAAAACTGATCCTAAAGATGTCCATTTCGGCGGATGGCTTTGTTGGTGGTCCGAAGGGCGAAATCGACTGGATTTTCAAGAGCTACGATTCCGGCGCCACGTCCTGGACAGTCGACACCCTCTGGAATACCGGCGTCCATGTCATGGGCAGCCGCACCTTCAAGGACATGGCGGCCTATTGGCCGAACTCGACCGAGCCGTACGCCCCGCCGATGAACGAGATCCCGAAAGTTGTCTTTTCTCGTAAAGGGACCATCGACATGACGGCGACCACCCGGGCGCTCGAAGATGCGATCCGGCTTCGCAAGGAAGGCGAGGCGGCCGGGACCCCTGCCATCCTGTCGTCCTGGACCAACCCCACGATCGCCGCCGGCGACCTCGCCGAGGAGATCGCGCGGCTGAAGCAAGAGCCGGGAAAGCCGATCCTCGCCCATGGCGGCGCCAGCTTTGCGCGCAGCCTGGTGCGTCACGGCCTCGTGGATGAATACCGCCTGCTGGTCCATCCCGTCGCGCTGGGGCGCGGGCTGCCGCTATTCTCCGACTTGCCCGAGCCGCTCGACCTCAAGCTGCTGAGCGCAATGGCATTCGCGGGCGGCGCAGTCGCGCATGTCTATGAGCCGGCCCGACCGCGCTGACGGGGTTCGTTCCAGCTTCCGGTCCTGAGGGTCTGGGGTGACCAGCCATCTTGCCGGAAGTTCCAGCGCAGTGGCAGCGCGCCGGGGCGATAGAGGATGCGGCGCGGCGTGACCCGCCACAGCCGCTCCGCGCCCTGGAAAGTCGCAATCTCCGGCGAATCGAGGATCACTTCTGCGTCGCCGGAGAGCTGCAGCAGATCGCCGCTTTCGAAATCGACAAACAGGAGTCCGGCCTTGGGATTGGCGGCCAGATTGCCGAGCGTGTTGAAAAAGCGGTTGCCCGAGAAATCCGGGATGGTGAGCGCGCCATCCTCGCCGATCCGGACGAAGCCCGGTTTGCCGCCGCGATGGGAGACGTCGACTTCCCGGCCGGTATCCGCGCGATCGATATAGGAGGCGACGAAGAAGGTGTCGGCTTCGGCTATCATGGCGCGGGCGCGGCCATCCAACTGATCCAGCTGGCGCGGCGGTTCAGCCGCCGAGATCGCCGGGTCCCGTACGAATGCAAACTCCCGCAGCTGGATATATTGCGGGCAATTGCCGTAGCTCTGCTCGACCACCACTTCGAACCCATCCGCGCTTTCCCGCCGCACGCGCCCGTTCAGGCGGTTGCGCCGCCGCGTATGCAGCTCGATCCCGAGCAGGCCGATAGCATCGCCGTCATTCATGCCGCGATCCGCTGGATCGCGCGCATCGCGCGCCGCTTCGATCCGCAGCCGGTGAGGGTCAGGAGCCAGCAGGAAGCCTGGCCTGCCGGTGAGGATGGTGGCCCAGGCATCGCCCGCCTCGTCGACCGCGCCGGCCAGGATGAAAGGCAGTTGCGGGTAGAAGTCGCGATGCTGCTCGATCATGTGGTCGCGGATCACCCGGCCATGCGCCGCCATCTTCTCGGCGACGCCGGCGCTGCGCTGGATCGCGACCTCGCCGGCGTGCCAGGGAGAAGACAGTTTGTCCGCAGCGTTCAACATGGCGCTAGGCCGCCAGGCCCACTGGCGACTTCCCGAATGACACGAACCCTGGCAGCGCCTCGACGCGGCCGAGCCAGGCATTGACGTTGCGATACGGGGAGAGGTCGACGTTGCCCTCCGGCGCGCGGGCGATATAGCTGTAGAGTGCGACGTCGGCGATGGTCGGGTTGGCGGCGGCGATCCAGGCTTTCTCCGCCAGCTCTTCGTCGATCAGCGTCAGCACCGCATGGGCGCGGCCGATGACCTCCTCTGCGTTGAACGCGGCGCCGAACAGCGTGACGAGACGTGCCGCCGCCGGGCCAAAGGCGATCTGGCCCGCAGCCACCGACAGCCAGCGCTGCACGGCCGCTGCCGCGGCGGGCGTTTCCGGCAGCCAGTCGGTCTTCCGGTACTTCTTCGCGAGGTAGACCAGGATCGCATTGGAATCGCTGACGATGGTGCCGTCATCGTCCAGCACCGGCACCTGGCCGAACCGGTTCAGCTTTAGGAAGCCGGGTGCTTTGTGCGCGCCGGCGGCAAACTCGACTTCGATCAAATCGTGCGCGACGCCGATCAGCGACAGGAACAGATGGACGCGGTGGGCGTGTCCGGACAGCGGGTGATAGTAGAGTTTCAAGGGATGCCTCCTTCATGGGCGCAGCACCCTCAACATGATTATTTCGGACTGGCGCGGTAGCTGCGCAGTTCAGGAGGTACTCTCTCAAAATATGAAATAGCTGGACCTCCGGCGTTCCGCCGGCTTTCCCGTCACTTTTCTATCGACAGGCCTTCTCAACCTCTGTAAAACGGCCGCCGACCGGGGCAGGCGTGCCCCAGCTTAGGGAATTTTGTAACGTGATCCAGGCCGTGATCACCCTGAAGACCAAGAAGACCACCGGCGCCAAGACCGGGGGATGGAACGCGGCCTGACGGGATCTCAAGAGATCAGATGAACCAGGGGCCGCAGAAAAGTGCGGCCCTTTTTGCTTTGAGGCGAAGGAGCTGAGTCATGGGTTATCGGGTAGCGGTGGTCGGCGCCACGGGCAATGTGGGCCGCGAGATGCTGCAGACGTTGTCGGAGCGCAATTTCCCGGTCGACGAGGTCGTCGCGCTGGCCTCGCAGCGCTCGGCCGGCGGCGAGGTTTCTTTCGGCGACGACGAGGCGCTGAAGGTGCAGCGCCTCGACCAGTTCAATTTCAAGGGCATCGACATCGTGCTGTCCTCGGCCGGCGCCAAGGTCTCGGCCGATTTCGCGCCGAAGGCGGGTGCGGCCGGAGCGGTGGTGATCGACAACACCTCCTATTTCCGCATGGACCCGGATGTGCCGCTGGTTGTCCCGGAAGTGAACCCGCAGGCCATCGCCGGCTACAAGAAAAAGAACATCATCGCCAACCCGAACTGCTCCACCATCCAGATGGTGGTGGCGCTCAAGCCGCTGCACGACGTGGCGCGCATCAAGCGCGTGGTGGTCGCGACCTATCAGTCGGTCTCCGGCGGCGGCAAGGATGCGATGGACGAGCTGTTCAACCAGACGCGCGGCATCTACATGAACGCGCCGATGCAGAAGACCAAGTTCACCAAGCAGATTGCCTTCAACTGCATCCCGCACATCGACGTCTTCATGGATGACGGTTCCACCAAGGAAGAATGGAAGATGTCGGTCGAGACCAAGAAGATCCTCGACCTCAAGATCAAGGTCACGGCGACTTGCGTGCGCGTGCCTGTCTTCGTCAGTCATGCCGAGGCAGTGAACATCGAATTCGAGCGCCCGCTCACCGCCGACGAGGCGCGTTCGATCCTCAAATCCGCGCCGGGCGTCGCCGTGGTCGATCACCGCGTCGATGAAGGCTATGTGACCCAGGTCGAAGCCGCCGGCGAGGACAAGGTCTATGTGAGCCGCATCCGCGAGGATGCGACGATCGACAACGGCCTCTCGCTCTGGGTCGTCGCCGACAACCTCCGCAAAGGCGCGGCGCTCAACGCGGTGCAGATCGCGGAAAAGCTGGTGAGTGATTATCTGAGCGGCAAAGCGGCAGCCTGAGCTTCTGGAGGTCATCGCTCTCTCGCAGTCACAGCTCAGCCTTCCCTCCTCGTGGGGGAAGGTTGGGATGGAGTGGTGACGCGCTGCTGCGCGAGCTCTGGCGCTGTTGCTCCCGAAGTCTTCGAGCGTTGAAAATGCGGAAGCTGACGCTGGACAGCACCCAAACACCGACCCCGCCATAGAGCATGACCCAGCCAAAGCCCTGCGCCAGCGCTTCGTGGACAACGGTTTCAGACAGTCCAGGAATGGACACCGCGTTTCCGGCGGCGATCTGCTCGGCAAGTCGCCACGGTTGATCGGCGTCAAGGCGTCCCGGTAGCGCATCATCGAGGTGGGCCAGCACACCGCTCGCCAGGATGAAGCCCATCACCGCGATGTTGACGGCGAGCGAGACCATTCGTGCGCTGATATCGATGCCGGACGCCATTCCGGCGCGGTCCCTCGACACCGAGCCCGTCGTCGTGTTGGTGACGGGCGTGTTGGTGAGGCCGAGGCCGATCCCGGCGATCAGGCAGCCCGGCAGCATCGTCAACCAATCCGCTTGCGCAGCGGCGCTGCCGAGCTTCATCAGCATGAAGCCAGCGCCGATGATGAACAGCCCGGCCGGAATGACGAGGCCGGGCCGGTACCGCAGCGACAGCCGCTCGCCCAATGGCGGCATCACGAGTGTCGGCAGGGTGTAGGCGAGCAATGCCAGACCGGCGGTGACGCTGTCATAGCCGAGCCCGGCCTGGAACCAGATCGGAAGATAGATCATGAAGGGCCAGAAGCTGAAGTTCATCGCGGCCGAGCCGATGATCGCCCCCGAAAAGGCGCCAATGCGGAAAACCGAGAAGTCGAACATCGGTCGCGCGCTGACCTTCTCCGCGATGAGGAAGGCGATCAGGCTCGCAATCGAGACGCCGACGATCGCAAGGCCGGTCGGACTGGCAAAGCCGAGGTCCGGCCCCTGGGTGATGTAGAAGGCGAGGCAGAACACGGACAGCGACAGCGTCAACATGCCGGCAATGTCCAGGCTGCTGGCGTTCGGATCCTTCGACTCCTGAACGCTGCCCGTGGCGAGCGCGATTGCCAGGATCGCAAACACCACGTGGATGAGGAACACCCACGTCCAGCTCAAGATGGCGGCGATCGCGCCACCAATGATCGGGCCGAAGCCCAGGCCGATGCCGAAGATAACCCCCCACCAGCCGAAGGCGGTGGCGCGTTCCCGTCCGCCCTGGAACTGATGTGACAGCACGGCGATCTGACAGATCAGCATCGCGCCGCCGCTCAGGCCCTGAAGGAATCGGGCGACGATCAGCGTCAGGACATTCTCGGTCACGCCGCAGATCAGCGAGGTCGCTCCGAATGCGGCGATCGCGATCATGAAGATGCGCTTGCGCCCGTAGCGATCAGCCAGCGTTCCGGTCGCCATGAGGACGGTCGTCACCGCGATGGTGTAGGCATTCATGATCCACTGGAGCTGCTTGAAGTCCGCGTGCAGCTCCTGCTCCAGCGTCGGCAGGATTGCGGGGATGCTGGAATCTCCAGTCCGAACATCAGGCATGATAGGCACACGGCCGACAGGGCCATCGCGCTTCGGAGTGTCAAGGCAGAAGGCATGATTCGACCTTTCGACAGGATGGTCGGCAAACAGGAATTCGACGATGACGCAGGAGAGCGCCCCATTGCTCTCCGCAGATTGCTCTGCGGCGTAGAGATAGGCGGCGCTTGATGATCTTGGAATTGGATGATTGACTATTTCAGAGACAACAAATTCGGATAGCTGATATGACCACCTTGGATATCGATGCCGTCCAGGCATTCGTGACGATCGCCGATCACCGGAGCTTCACGCGCGCGGCAAAAATGCTCGGCACCACGCAAGGCGCGATCAGCATCAAGCTGAAGCGATTGGAAGAGCGGATCGGCCATAGGCTGATCGAGCGGACGCCCCGCTTGGTGCGCGTGTCGGCGCAGGGCGCGGTGTTCCTTGATTTCGCGCGGGACTTCCTGGCTGCTCATGACCGCGCCGTCGCAGGATTGTCCTTGGGCCGCCGCCGATTTGCCCTTGGCATCGCAGCCCATGTCGGCGGTGTCGAGGTCCCTACGCTGCTGGCCCGGCTGAATGCGCACGACCCGGCGCTCACCATCGAGGTGCGGCGAGACAGTTCGCGCACCCTGCTGGAGGCGTTCGACCGCGGCGAAATCGATGCGGCCATCATTCGCCGCGAAGACGACCGCCGCGACGGAGACGTGCTCGCACCGGAACATTTCGGCTGGTTTGCCATGCCGGACTTTGTGCACCGGCCGGGCGAGCCGCTACGTTTGGCGTCATCGTCCCCCTCCTGCGGCATCCGGAACATCGCCACCCGGGCGCTCGACGCCGCCGGGATCGCGTGGACGGAGGTCTTCCTCGGCTGCGGCAGCTTTGTGGTGGCCGACGCGGTCTCGGCCGGCTTGGCCGCCGCGGTCTTCTCTTGCCGGCTTGCGCCGCCCGGCACGGTCGAGATCAGCCAGCGGTTCGGACTTCCGCCGCTGCCGCCGTCCGAGATCGTGCTGCTGTCAACGCTCTCGGACGCAAGATCCCGCGCGGCGCTCAAGACACTGGCGACAGCCTTTCGCGAACACCGTTCGCCCGTGTCTATCGGCAGCGCCGCATAGCCTGTCGGGCGTTATTTCGCCCAGTCGTTCTGGGTTTGCACGATCAGGAGCTCGTCGGCGTCTGCCTTCTCGGTCGCGGTGCAGATCACGTCCATGGCATGCATGGCGAAATCGAGCGCGCCGGCGGCGTTGCGGTCGTGGACGTAGCGGCCGGTGAACAGCGCGGTGAAGGTATCGCCGGTGCCGGCGACCCGCAGCGTGCGCCGCGGCGCTTCGGCGCGATGCACCTTGCCGCCCTCGAGCGCCAGCGCGGCGATGCGGTCCGGACGATCGGCCGGGATGCCGGTCGCGACCAGCACCTTGACGCCTGACGTGCGCTGCAGTGCTTGTGCCGCCTCGAGTGCGGCAGCGCCGTCCTTGATGGTGCGGCCGGTGAGGCGCGCCAGTTCGAAGATGTTGGGCAGCAGCACGTCGGCGATCGGCACCAGGTCGGTGCCAATCGTCTCGGCCAGGTCGGGCTTCACATAGAGCGCATCGTCATCGCCCATCACAGGATCGCAGGCGAAGATGGCCTGCGGCTTTTGCGCGCGGATGATGCCGGCCAGCTCCGCCGCCAACCGCGCGGTGTCCGAGGTGCCCAGATAGCCGGTCAGCAGCATGTCGACATCGTCCAGATAGCCCAGCTCCTGCAATCCCTCGATCAAATCGCGCGCCTGCTCCGCCGGCACGGCGCGGCCGCGGAAGGTCGGCTTGCCCAGGTGATTGGAGAACAGGACCGTCGGCACTTGCCAGACCGCATGGCCCTGGCGCTGCAGCACGAATGCCGCTGCGGAGTTGCCGACATGCCCGTAGACGACTTGGGACTGGATGGAGAGGACGTTCATGAAAAGGACGGGCGCACGCTGTGAATGGCGGAACGCCCGGTATCCTCATGATCGCCGCTTGGCTTGCAAGCGAAATCGGCCCCGAGACGGGGCAGATCTTGTCGCCGGACAATGTGATGGCGCTGTCTACCGGTCGCTGTCCGAGACGACGTCCGCGCTCATCACGCCGCGCCTTGGCGCTGCAGGGCCGCCACCCGCTCGTCATATCGCGGGCGATGGCCATGGAAGACCTCCATGACCTCGATGCCACCCCGGCCGGAGATGCGCGATTCCAGGCTGTCGAGATAGGCATGCCAGCCGCCGCCATAGTTGGGCAGCTCCTGGGTCGGAATGCGCGAATGGAGCAGCGTCAGCAGCACCTTGTCGCCCTTCTCCTGGAGCTCGAAGCGCACCTCGCCTTCGTCGATGGACCGGTACGAGCCATCGGGCTGCGGCCGCCGCTGGATCCAGGAGAACGCGAACGCGTGCGGTTTCCGGAATTCGCGGATGACACCATGAACACCACCAGCACCACATTCTCCTTTTCCGTTGGTGAAGCGGACCTCGACGGCGCCACCGACGCGCGGCTCCAGCGTGACATCGTTGAACCAGGTCTTCAGCAGCTCGGGTTTGGTGAGGTAGTCCCACGCCAGCTCGATCGGGCCGGGGAGCACGCGTTTGAACTCGAGGGTGTGCAGATCGAGGATGCTTCCATCGTGACTCATGGCTTTCTTCCTTTTCGGCTTGCGTGGTTTGGAACTGGGTTCAGCGAAATCGCTCAGCGCTGGTCGTACTCGTCGTGGCGGCGCCACCAGTAGCCAGGTTCGTTGCGCCCCTTGGGCGCGCGATCGAGCCATTGGTACGCATTCCAGAGGCCGTCCAGTCCGCGGGAATAGGTGGAATAGGTATGATAGATGATGCCGTCCTCCATGACGAACGCGCTCATGCCGGGCCGTTCCCGCGCGTAGGTGGCCACATCGGTCCCGGCCATGGCGGCACCTTTTGCGGCCCCGTCGGGTGTTTCACGCGAAGAGATCGCGGGTCTGTCGTTGCCGCTTGGCTGCAGCGCCGGCTCGCTCTGGTAGTTGTATTCGATACCGCCCTCGCGCTGCTGCTGCTCGCTGAACCAGACGTTGAAATCGGGGTTGAAGTCGCTGGCGAACGAGGAGGCCCACGGAAAGGTCCAACCCATGCGCCGCTTGAATTCCTGAAGCTTCGCGAGCGGCGCCCGCGAGACCGCCCACAGCATCACGTCGTGATTGGCCAGGTGAGTCGCGATTCCGTTGAAGCCGTCCGCGATCGCCGAGCAGGACGGGCAGCCCGCTTTGTAGTCGGGCCCGAACATGAAGTGGTAGACGAGGAGCTGCGAGCGCCCTCGGAAGAGGTCGGCCAGCGAGGCGCTCCCGTCATCGGTCTCGAATCGGTATTCCTTGTCGACCCGGACCCACGGCAGCTCCTGACGTCGCCGCGCCAGCTCGTCGCTGCGCCGCGTCAGCTCCTTCTCCTCCTTGAGCAACCCGAGCCGCGCGGCGAGCCACTCTTTACGTGTCCCGATCATGTGCTTGGTCATGGTTCTTTCCTTCGCGTTGTCGGCCCCTCGATTGGAACTGAGAACGGCGGTCACGCCGGTCCCGACCGCTGCAAGGTCGCGATCCGCTCTTCATATTTTGGGCGAACGCGCCGGACGACTTCCAAGAAGTCGATGCTGCTGCGGCCGGAGATCAGCGATTCCAGGTTGTCGAGATAGGCATGCCAGCCGCCGCTGTGGCTGGCCAGCTCGTTAGTCGGGAGGCGCGAATGGAGCAGCGTCAGCAACACCTTCTCGCCTCTTTCCGACAGCTCGAAACGCACCTCGCCCTCATCGCTATCCTTGATCGAGCCATCCGGCTGTGCCCGCCGCTGAATCCACGTGAAGGCGATCACGTGCGGCGGCCGGAACTCGCGGATCATCCCATGGACACCAGCCGTACCGGCACCGCAGGTGTCCTTGGCGAAACGTACGTTGACTGCGCCGCCAAGGCGCGGCTCCAGCGTGACGTCGGCAAACCAGGTCTTCAGCAGCTCCGGCTTCGTCAGATAGTCCCAGGCCAGCTCGAGCGGGCCGGGGATGAGGCGCTTGAATTCAACGGTGTGCAAATCGCGCAGCGCTCCATCGTAGCTCATGGCTTTCTCCCTTTGAGCTTGCGTGGTTTCGTGCTGGGCTTCTTGGCTCCCTCGGCCTTGTGGCGCTGCATCTGCCGCTCCAGCTCATCCAGCTTAGAATTCCAGAAGCGCCGGACGCTGGAGAGCCACAGATCGAGCTCGGCAAAGCCGGCGGGGTCGAGCGCGTAAATGCGGCGCTGTCCGTCGACCCTGACCTGAACGATGCTCGCTTCCTTCAGCACCTTCAAATGCTGCGAGACGGCCGGCGCGCTGATCTCGAACCCTGCGCCGATCTCGCCGGCGGAGAGTTCCTGCCCCGCCAACATCTCCACGATACGGCGACGGTTCGGATCGGCAAGGGCGATGAGCGACTGCATAGGGCGATAATGCAGCCATTACTTAATTAAGTCAATACTAAAGTAAATGGCGCGCCGAAACCGGCGATCGGGTCATCGATTTGACACCGACGGAGGGGTGGAGGAGGGACCGGCGCTAATCGTGCGCCTTGTCCTGGATCTCGAATCGCAAGAGCTGCCGTGCGTCGCCTTCGCCGCGATAGGTGATGCGCACTTGGGCACTGTCGAACAGGGGCAGCGAAACCAGCTCGGTATGGGGCATCAGGAAATCCAGGTAGCGCAGGCTCTGATGGCGGTACTGGAAATCGACGCCGTTCACCGC
>DASRRI010000080.1:0-56785 GCA_035695765.1 Dongiaceae bacterium | reverse complement strand
CCGAGACAGCGCAGATCACTCCACACCGCACAAACCAACAATAACCAAACCCAAGATCCACGTTCAGCAAAAGCTCCGATACCAACCAAAGCCCGCCGCCCGCGAATCCCTTCTCGTCATATACACCTTGTCAAATAGCAGAGGCGTCGCACGCACGACGCTCAGGCCTGATTCGGCCAGAGACAAACGCGCAATATAGCGATGCCAGATGGGCGATTCAAGCGCCACGCGGGCGCATCACCCACAGATCCAACAGCCGTCTTTTGCTGCTGTTTCCGGAGCCGACCAAGAACCAACGGCCCCGTTCGACGGCGCGGTTTCTAGTCGAGTCCGACCGGGGTGTAAAGAGAAAAACGTAATAATCTTATCCACAACCCCGCTTCATCCAGGTGGGATTGACCAAGTCCCGCGACAAGCCCAGAATTCGTGCGTCGGGATATCGCAGACTCCCGGCTTTCCCAAGATGCCTGGCATCCAAGCTCTGCTCGACCTGATTGCGCGCCGTGCGCAAAGGAGAGCTGTGCCATGGCATCCCGAGCCCCCACTTCCAACGCCATTTCTGCCGCCGAACTCGTCCGCACGCTGGGTTCTGCCCACCATCCGCTGGTCATCGATGTCCGGCGCGAAGCCGCTTTTGTGGCATCGCAGCATCTGATCTGCGGCAGCCTCTACCGAGTGCCCGAAGACGTTACTGGCTGGAGCGCCGAATTGCCTGCCGGCAAGGCGGTCGTCGTCACCTGTGCTCACGGTCATGAGATAGGCCAGGACACGGCCGTAGCGTTGCGCACCGCAGGCATTGATGCGCGCTATCTGAGCGGCGGCATCGAAGGCTGGGTCGAAGCTGGATATCCATATCTTCGCAAGACAGAACTCTACGACGGCACGCGATCGACCTCCTGGATCACGCGGGCGCGGCCGAAGATCGATCGCATCGCCTGCCCCTGGCTGATCCGCCGCTTCATCGATCCGCAGGCGAGCTTCCACTACGTCCCTTCAGACCAAGTTCTTGCAGAAGCGAGCACACGCAACGCCATTCCGTTCGATATTCCGGGCGTCGCCTTCTCTCACCGTGGCGAGACCTGCACGTTCGATTCAATGATTGCCGACTTTGGATTGCAGGATGAAGCCCTCCACACGCTCGCTGGCATCATCCGCGGTGCGGATGCCTCGCGTCTCGACCTGACGCCTCAATCGGCCGGTCTCTATGCCATCTCGCTCGGCCTTGGCGATTTGCTCGAGGATGACCATGCACTGTTGGAAGCTGGTATGCCGACCTACGATGCGCTCTATCGCTGGCAGCGTGACCTCACCAAGGAAAGCCACTCCTGGCCGCCGAAGGAAATGGCGCGATGAGCGACGCCCATCCCAGTCTGGCCGAGGCAACCAAGCTCTGGTTCAAGATCGGTTGCCTCGGCTTCGGCGGGCCGGCGGGGCAGATCGCGCTCATGCATCGCCTCGTGGTCGACGAGCGCAAATGGGTAGGCGAAGCGCAGTTCCTGCACGCGCTCAATTTCTGCATGCTGCTGCCGGGGCCGGAGGCGCAGCAACTCGCGACCTATCTTGGCTGGCTGCTGCATGGCGTGCGAGGCGGCCTCATCGCCGGCATCTTATTCGTGCTGCCGGGCTTTTGCGTGATCCTGGCCTTGAGCGCCGCTTATGCGCAGTTCGGGCAATTGCCCTGGCTGATGGGTGTGTTCTTTGGCCTCAAATGCGCAGTGATCGCCTTGGTGGCCGAGGCGTTGTGGCGGGTCGCCGGGCGTGCGCTCAAGCAGCCGACGCACATTGTCGTCGCGGCGCTGGCGTTCCTCGCTTTGTTCGTCTTCCGGGTCCCATTTCCGGTCGTTATTCTTGCAGCGGCCCTGATCGGGCTCGTGATGGTGCTGCGCTCGAACGGTGGGCATGCTGCCCCCGTGCATGTCGATGAAAAGATCCTCGTTCAATCGGCCAATGCCCCGCGGCCATTCCGCACGATCTTCGTAGGTGTAGCACTTTGGCTTGGACCGATCGCCTTGCTCGCAGGCGTGCTCGGCAGCAGTCAGATTTTCCCGCAAATGGGCTGGTTCTTCGCCAAGATGGCGGTCGTCACGTTCGGCGGCGCCTATGCGGTTCTCGCCTATGTCGCACAGCAGGTGGTGCAAGGATATGGCTGGCTCACGACCGGCAACATGATCGATGGGCTGGCGCTGGCCGAGACGACACCGGGGCCATTGATCCTCGTACTCACTTTCATCGGCTACTATGCGGCGCACCAGCAGCCCGGCGCCCTGCCGCCGATGCTGGCTGGAACACTCGGCGCGATCTTCGTCACCTGGGTCACGTTCGTGCCGAGCTTTATCTGGATCTTCCTCGGGGCGCCCTACGTGGAGCGGCTGCGGCAGAACCGGTTTCTAACCGCGATGCTGGCGATGGTGACGGCCGCGGTCGTGGGCGTGATCGCGAACCTCGCCCTCTGGTTCGCCTTGCATGTGCTGTTCCGGAACGTCTCTGAGGTGTCGTTCGGCCTCGCCACTTTCGCTTGGCCCGATTGGCGCAGCGCGGACCTTGTGGCGATGGGCCTGTCGCTGATCGCGGCGCTGGCGCTGCTGCGCTGGCGCATCAACCTGGTCAAAGTGCTGCTGGCAACCGGTGCCCTCGGCTACCTCGCCCACGCGGCGATTGGCTAGAACAGGCCGAGGGTCCGCAGCTCGGCCAGCATGTCCGCCGGCATGTCGACTTCGGCGGCGGCGTTGGCGAGAGCCTGGCGCTGATTGGGCAGATCGGGCGGCGCATCGTCAGTCTCCAGGTAGCGCCAGCCTTGGAACGCGCGGCGCGGCCGCGGCTCCACCAGGATCACCTTGGGATCGTAGATAATGGCGCAATATTGCTGGCCGTCTGCATCTGCAACGTCGTCCAAACGTAGGATTCGGTGTCGGACGCGGATAATCCCGCGGATGACCCAGAACAGCGAACCGCCGTCGAGCACCTCATCGGCGCGCTTTGGGCGCATGCGCGTCCAATGGTGATCCTCGACCGGTTTCTTGTTCTTGCGTTTGAGCGCCTGCCTGGTCAGGCGCTCGTGCTCCTGGAGCAGTTGCGTGACGTCGCTGACGCCGACACAGAGCTTGATAAGGTTGACGGTCATGATCTCGCGAAAACGTGATGCTTAGTTTGCGGGCGTGCGGTCGTCAAATAGGGTTGAACAGATTCCCTGAGGAGACGGCGATGTCCAGGATTCTCACAATCTTTTTGATCGGCGCGCTGGCGGCCGGCTGTACGCCAGGCCGGGTCGACCGCGTACGGGTGGAATCCGGCTATGACCCGGTGCAATACAGATTTGTCCCTTATACGCGGGCCATGCACGCCGACGTTTCCGGCAATCCCTTCGGCATGGATCAGCAGGCGTTCAACGCTCTTGTCTCCGATACCATTCAGCCGCCAGGCGTGCAGGCGAGCGACGCCAGTCCATACCGGGTCCACCTCGCCTTCAACGGCTCCACCAGCGTGAACCGGGATCTGGCCTGCCAGGCATCCGGTGGCGGAGCCTCGCATGACGATATGACCTTGGTCGCGGCTTTGTGCCCCGGCAATGGCCCAGCGCTGACCTATCTGACGGGATCGGTATCCGATATTTCAGGGCCAGACGATCCGCGGTTCCATCAGTTCGTGCGGTCCTCCGTCGTCAAGCTGTTCCCGGGGCCGACCATCGATGATCGCAACGACAACGATTCCTGCTTCCTCCTAAACTGCTGACACTTACCGGATCAGGCGGCTGATCGTCTTGAACTCCGGCGTGCCGGCGCGGCGCAACCACTCGAATAGGATCATTTCGGTGGTTGCCAGCCGCACTCCGGCATCCTGCATGCGGCGCAAGGCGATTTCCTTGCTCTCCGGCGCACGGGAACCGATCGCGTCGACGACGATCGTGACATCGTGCGAGGCAGCCGCCATCTCGATCGCGCTCTGCAGCACGCAGACATGGGCCTCGATCCCGAAGATCACCGTCTGCCGATCGGAATCTGACAACGCCGCGTTCAAAGCCGGATTGGCGAAGCACGAGAATTCGACCTTCTCATGAACTGCATTCGCCGGCGCGAGATTCGCCAGTTCCGGTACCGTCCGGCCGAGGCCTGCGGGATATTGCTCCGATACCAAGACCGGCACTGTCAGCGTGCGCGCCGCTTCCAGCAGGTGGCTACCATTCCTGACAATGGTCGCCGGATCCGACATGGCTGGAAGCAAACGCTCCTGCATATCGACCATCAGGAGCTGAGATTTGTCCCGCTGGAGCAGCATCGCACCCTCGCTGTTTGATCTATGAATTCTGTGTTAACTGCATACTGTGTGGCAACCGGTTGAATTGACAAAGCTTGGCTGTTCCCTATAGTGCGCGCAACCTATCGGCAGCGGGATCGGGCTCCCCCTGCCCACTTTCGCCCTTCGGCGATCCCAGTAAATGCCCGCATCATGAGATAATGACGTTCGAAGAACTGGGGCTCAGCCCCTCTATCCTGCAAGCGATTGCCGATCTCGGCTATCAGCAGCCAACCCCCATCCAAGCCCAAGCAATTCCAGTGGTTCTGATGGGCCGCGATGTCCTGGGCTGTGCCCAGACCGGCACCGGAAAGACCGCCGGTTTCACCCTTCCCATGATCGAGATCCTGAGCAGCGGGCGGGCCAAGGCCCGCATGCCGCGCTCCCTCATCCTGGAGCCGACTCGGGAGCTGGCCGCCCAGGTGGCCGACAGCTTCGAGAAATACGGCAAGGGCGCCAATCTCAGCTATGCGCTCCTGATCGGCGGAGAAAGCTTCGTCGACCAGGAGAAAAAGCTGGATCGCGGCGTCGACGTGCTGATCGCTACGCCCGGCCGCCTGATTGACCTGTTCGAGCGTGGCAAGATCCTGATGAACGACGTCAAGATCCTGGTGATCGACGAGGCCGACCGGATGCTCGACATGGGCTTCATCCCGGACGTCGAGAAGATCGTCGGGCTGTTGCCGAAGCTGCGGCAGACCTTGTTCTTCTCCGCCACCATGGCGCCGGAAATCCGCAAGCTGGCCGACGCTTTCCTGATGAACCCGAAGGAGATCAGCGTTGCCCCGCCGGCGACGGCGGCGAGCACGGTGGTCCAGGGCCTCGCGATCGTCGAGACGGAGATGAAGCGAGAGGCGCTGCGCCGCCTCATCCGCAGCGAGAACGTCACTAACGCCCTGATCTTCTGCAATCGCAAGCGCGACGTGGAGATCCTGTTCAAATCGCTTACCAAGCATGGCTTCGACGCCGTCCGCTTGCATGGCGACATGTCGCAGCCGGCGCGCACCGAGACGCTGGACAGGTTCAAGCGCGGCGAAGTGCGGCTGATGGTGTGCAGCGATGTCGCCGCGCGCGGTCTCGATATCAAAGGCCTCAGCCACGTCTTCAATTTCGACGTCCCGATGCATGCCGAGGATTACATCCACCGGATCGGCCGCACCGGTCGGGCTGGGCGCGAGGGCCATGCCTTTACCTTGGCAGCGCCTGTCGACGGCAAATACATCGCCGCCATCGAGAAACTGGTCGGCACCACGATTCCACGGCTCACGATCGAGGGGCTGGAAGGCGCTGCCTTATCCGCCGGTCGGGAACATCGCGGCAAAGGCGGTCGCCATGACCGCTCGCGCCAGCAGAAGGAAAAACGTCAGCGCAAGGCGGACGAAGTGATCGACGCCGTGGTGCCGCATCCCGAGCGCGAGGTCGGTCGGCACGCGATGCTGGAGGCCAGCGTCGCCCTGCCGCTGCCGGCTCAGCAGGAACCGCATTTCAACCGCCACCAGCGCCGTTCCGGCGGGCGCGACCATCAGGCGACGGAGCAGCAACCTCCGCGCCCAGAACGCCGTGACGGCCGCGTGCATCATAATGACGATGGTGGCCTGCCGGGTGTCGCCTTCGGCGATCACACTCCCGCCTTCCTGCTCCGCCGCGGCCGCTCCAGCGAAGCGCGTTGATCGCAAAAATAACGGCGCGGGAGTTTCCTCCCGCGCCGAAGTTTGTTGCGATTCTTTCTTGTTCTGATCTTCGAGCGTCTTAGTTCGTGACAGTCTCGTCGGTGGTGTCGCCGGCGTCCGCCGTATCACCGTCGTCGGCCGTGTCGTCTCCCTCGGTAGAGCCATGGATTCTGTTGGCTTCGTCGGCGATCGCCTGAGCGGTCGCTTCATCCAGTTTCGGCGCTTCGTCAGTGTCGGATGGTTCCTCGGCCGCCTGATCCTCGGCCGTTGCATCTTCGGATTCTTCGCTTTCGATGCCGAGCTTGTCGGCGACTGCCTGGACTTGTTCGGCAGTGACCGGCTTGTTGGTCATGTTAGCCATCATCGCGCCGAGCTGTTGGACGGTCACTGGCTCCGGCGCCGGCTCAGTGGTGTCCTCCGTCGTTGTTTCCTCGGTTGTTTGGTCACCAAGGAAGCCAGCCAGGGCTTCGCCAAACTCGCGGGCCGTGCCGATCGGGGAATTGGCGTTGGCATGTGCGATCGCGTTCGATGAAGCGTGCAGAACGCCGTTGAGCTTGCCGAGCTCGTTGGGCGCCAAACCGTCGCTTTCGTCATCATCGGTGTCGACATCGGATTCCGTAGAGGTATCCGCGGTCTTGGCATGCCCGTTGGCATGGCCGTTACCGCCGCCATTGCCGCCACCATGACCGCCCCCGTTCCCGCCGCCATGGCCACCGCCGTTGCCGCCGCCATGGCCACCGCCGTTGCCATTGCCTGCGAAGGCTGGCTTCTCAAGATCGAGGACTGCCAGTCCAACTGGCGCGACCGCTGCGATCAGGCAGGCAGTGAGAAGTGTCCGAATTGAGGGGCTCATATGTTGCGCTCCTGATTTTTGTTCGCGTTGGTGCCGGGAAGCTAGCAACGGCCGCCTGAATGGGGCATGAACCAAAAGTTCAGAAAACCAATTTAATTCATCTATTTAGCTGTGTTTTTTCGAAAACATTAAATGACATTCCATGAAAATTCAGGGTGACTTGACAGTCAGGATTGTTTAGAACAAAAAGAGAACGAATAGGTGGCTGCGCGACCATGACTGCCCGGATCGATCTTGCCCAATTGAAACAGCGCATTGCCTGCATCCCGGCATTGCGGACGGATTTCCATGCGTCCGGATCGTTGCTGACCACGGGCTTGCCGGCAGTCGATGACTATCTTCGCAATGCTGCCGTTCCCCTCGGCGCGGTCCATGAAATTGCGGGCCAGGTCGGAGATGAGGAACAAGGCGCGGCGGGAGCCTGCTTCCTTGCCTGGTCGTTGAAGGCCAGCGCGCCGGGTTGGATCGTCTGGGTGACGCAGGATGCCGATCTCTACGCTCCCGGCCTCGCCGCCTTGGGCCTCGATCTGCGCCGGCTGATCCTCATCTCAGCCCGGCGCGATGCCGAAGTGTGCTGGGCGCTGGAAGAAGCGTTGCGCAGCCGATCCTTGAGCGCCGTCGTTGGAGAGGTCGGCGCGCTGACTCTCCATGCCACCCGCCGCCTGCAATTGGCGGCGGAGCAGGCCGGCATCCCCAGTTTCCTGTTGCGGCGATGGCGCACACAGGAACTGGCGCAGCAACAGCGCGCGCAGCCGATCGCAGCAGTCTCGCGCTGGCGCATTGCACCTCAGCTTCATCCGCGCTTGTCGGATCAGAACCTGTCGACCATGCCGGAGCTGGGGCCGGCGCAATGGCGTCTCGATCTTTGGCGCTGCCGCAACGCAGCGGCAGCGTCTTGGATCATGGAGTTCGATCATGCTGATGAACAGCGGGTCGCGGCGTTTCCTGTCCCTGTGGCTGCCGCACTGGCCGACCGATCAATACCGGCGGCGCCAGCAGCGGATCCTGAAGCAGAGCAGGCAACGGCCACCCTCCTCCGCTTCGGCTGAGCCGCTCGTGTTATCGGCGCAGGTTGGCAATCGCCTGGAGATCCAGGCGGTGAATCCGGCTGCGCGGGCGCTTGGGCTGAAGCCTGGCGTGGCGGTGGCCGATGCCCGCGCCTGGGTGCCGCAGATCGTCGTTCTCCCGCTCGACCCGGCCGCCGATGAGGCAGACCTGACGCGCCTCGCTGATTGGGCGACGCGCTTTTCACCGATGGTCGCCACCGACGGCGCCGATGGGCTGATGCTGGACATCGCAGGCTGCGCGCATCTGTGGGGCAGCGAAGCGCGCATGCTCGCCGATCTCGACCGGCACATGCGTGCCTTCGGCCTCGCTTATCGCGCCGCCATTGCCGATACGATCGGCGCGGCATGGGCCGCCGCGCGCTTCGGAGCTGGTCCCAACCAGATTGTCCTACACGGCGAGCAGAGAGCAGCTTTGTCCGATATGCCGCCGGCGGCATTGCGCCTGCCGGAAGAATTGCGTGCGCAATTGCAGCGTCTTGGCCTCAAGCGCATTGCCGATCTTTGTGCCCTGCCCCGCCCCGCCTTGGCACGGCGGTTCGGTGCGGTGCTGATGGACCGGCTGGATCAGGCACTGGGCCGGCTGGACGAGACCCTGTCGCCGCTGCTGCCGCCGCCGCAGTGCTATGTGCGGATGGATTTCGCCGAGCCGATCACGCAACGCGCCGATATCGACCGCGCGCTCGATCTGCTGCTGAAGCGCCTGACCGAGGCGCTGCGGCCACACGAAAGTGGTCCGCGCAAGCTGGATTTGTCCTGCTATCGGCTGGATGGCGAGACCCAGCGCCTCACCATCGGGACAGCACGCGCCAGCCTCGATGCTGCACATCTCTTCCGCTTGTTCGAGGAGAAGCTCGACCAGCTTCGTCCTGATGACGGGTTCGAAGCCATGCGCCTGTCCGGGCGCGAGATGGAGCGGCTGCAGGCTCATCAGCGCGACTTCGAAGCAGGCGGCGCCGTCCGCCATGATCTGGCGCCGCTCATCGACCGTTTGAGCAACCGCCTGGGCGAAGATGCGGTCCATCGCTTCGAGACGCGCGAGAGCCATATCCCGGAACGCGCCGTCCGCCGGCTATCGCCGCTTGCAGAAAGTCCACGCCTGCATTGGCCGAAAGCGGCACAGCGGCCGGTCCGCCTGCTGCCTCATCCGGAGCCGATCGAAGCGGTCGCGCCCATTCCGGACGATCCGCCGGTACAGTTCCGCTGGCGCCATGTGTTGCACAAGGTCTGCGCAGCCGAGGGGCCGGAGCGCATCGCGCCGGAATGGTGGCTGCCGGGCGAAGAAGATTCGGAGATCCGCGACTATTACCGCGTGGAAGATTCCGAAGGCCGCCGCTTCTGGCTCTATCGCGCCGGGCTTTATCAGACCACGCCGGCCCCGCGGTGGTTTCTGCATGGGATGTTTGGGTGACAGAATGACAGCAATATGCTAGCATAATGCTGTCATCAGAAATGGAGACGTCACATGGCAACCCTCACCATTCGCGATCTCGACGACAAAACCGTCGCCAAATTGAAGGCTCGAGCAAAATCCAATAACCGATCTTTGGAAGCCGAATTGCGCGAGCTGCTGTCCGGCATTGTCAAGGAGCAGGAGCGACGGCAGCGATTCCTCGCTAAAGCCGACCGCATCGCCGCAATGACCCCCAAGATTAGTCAGACCGATAGCACCCAATTGCTGCGCGAGGATCGCAGGCGATGAGCCTCGTTGTTGACGCCAGTGTTGTCATCAAATGGTTCATTAATGAACCGCTGCACGATCATGCGCGTCAACTTCTAAAAGGCCGGCAAAGCTTGCATGCCCCCGATTTATTATTAGCGGAGATCGGGAATATCGCCTGGAAAAAGGTAATACGTGGCGAGATCGACGAGAAACAGGCACAAAAAATTACCCAATCGCTCCGTGATCTACCGATTATCTTGCAATCTTCCGAGGAGCTCATTAGTCGCGCTCTACAGATGGCACTCTCGATCAAGCATCCAGTTTATGATTGCTTGTATCTAGCGTGCGCAGAGGCACTCGGAGGCACATTTGTTACCGCCGATGAGCGGTTAGGAAAAGCTTTAGCGGGGACAATCCTCTCAGCTCTGTATCGGAATCTAAGCGACCAATACAGCATTGCAGTCTCTGCAGAAACAGTCGAAGAGCTTGCCCGCCAATTCAAGCGAGCAGAAGCGACGTCGGAGAATATCCACAAAATTCTCCGTCCGGAGGCAAGAGTTAAGGTTGTTGACTCGGACGAGGTCGATATTCACCTCAACTCTCCGGCTTATCGCCGCCTTCACAAGGCAATACTGGCACTTTCGGAATCCGAACAGATCGACCTGCTGGCATTAGGTTGGCTGGGACAAGGCTACTCCGGCAGCGACTGGTTTGAGCTTCAAAATAAAGCCAGGCAATCATTGCTCGCCAATACCGATCCGAAGCTGATTTATCTTCTCAGCATGACGGTCTACTTCGAATCCGGCTGGAACTTGCTTCAAGCAGCGAGAGCGGAGTCGAAGAAGAAATGACTTTCACCCCTGTTGAGCTCCAGCTCACGACCAACTTTTCCTTCCTGCAGGGCGGGTCGCATCCGCAGGAATTGGCGTTGCAGGCGGCGGCGTTGGGGTATGGGGCGATCGGCATTACGGATCGCAATACCCTTGCCGGCATCGTGCGCGCCTATGATGGCTGCAACCAGGTCAAGGATCATCTCGCGCCGGTCCGGCTCATCGTCGGCTGCCGGCTCGATCTGCAGGATGCGCCGAGCCTGCTCTGTTATCCGGAAAACCGCGCGGCTTATGGCAGGCTCTGCTCCCTGCTCACGCTCGGCAAGCGGCGCACGGAAAAGGGCAAGTGCTTGCTGACTTATGCCGATGTGCTGGATCATCGCCTCGGCCAGCAATTGGT
Source organism: Dongiaceae bacterium (assembly GCA_035695765.1). GTDB lineage: Bacteria > Pseudomonadota > Alphaproteobacteria > Dongiales > Dongiaceae > Dongia_A. The sequence continues at coordinate 46,015 of DASRRI010000080.1, read as the reverse complement.
AGCGCTGGCGCCGGATGAGATCGATGAAAGCTTTGCCGCGTTCCTGAAAAACTTCCGCAACGATGTCGGCAAGAGCGCGCATCTGGCCGCCAGTCATCTCTATCGCGGCGATGACGCGCGGCGCATCCGCCGGATTGCGGAGCTGGGCGCCGAACATCGCCTGCCCCTGATCGCCACCAATGACGTGCTTTATCATGCGCCGGAGCGGCGGCCGCTGCAGGACGTCATGACCTGCATCCGCGAGCATGTGACCATTGAGGAAGCCGGTTTCCACCTGCTGGCCAATGCCGAGCGGCACCTGAAATCACCGGACGAGATGAGCCGGCTGTTCAAGCGATGGCCGCAGGCCCTGGAGAATGCCGCACGCCTAGCCGATATGTGCCGCTTTTCGCTCGATGAATTGCGTTACGAATATCCGAGCGAGCCGGTGCCCGAAGGCCTCTCGCCGCAGCAGCATCTGGAGCAGCTGACCTGGGAGGGTGCTGCGAAACGCTATCCCGACGGCATTCCTGACCAGGTCCGCGACACGCTCGAACAGGAATTGACGCTGATCGCGAACTTGAACTACGCGCCCTATTTCCTGACCGTGCACGATATTGTCCGCTTCGCGGAAGGCGAAGGCATTCTATGTCAGGGCCGTGGTTCGGCGGCGAATTCGGTCGTGTGCTATTGCCTACGCATCACGGCGGTCAATCCGATCAAGGTCGATCTGCTATTCGAGCGCTTCGTCTCTGCTGAGCGCAATGAGCCGCCCGACATCGACGTCGATTTTGAGCATGAGCGGCGCGAGGAAGTCATTCAATATATCTACAAGAAGTATGGCCGACATCGCGCCGGCATCACTGCCACGGTCATTTCCTATCGTCCGAAGAGCGCCATGCGCGACGTGGGCAAGGTGTTCGGCCTCAGCGAAGACGTTCTCAGTCGACTGTCCAAGGCCGTTTGGGGATGGGGCGAAGATGGCATTGTCGAGCAGCATATCCGCCAAGCCGGCCTCGATCCGGACGACCGGCGGCTCGGCCAGGTCATCGCCCTGGCGGGCGAGCTGATCGGCTTCCCGCGCCATCTGTCGCAGCATGTCGGCGGTTTCGTCATCACGCGCGGCAGCCTCCACGAATATGTGCCGATCGAGAATGCAGCGATGGAGGACCGCACAGTCATCGAGTGGGACAAGGACGACCTCGATACCTTGCGCATGCTGAAGATCGATGTGCTGGCGCTCGGCATGCTGACCTGCATCCGCAAGGGATTCGATCTGGTCAAGCGGCATTGCGGCGGAGAGAAGCTGACTCTTGCCAGCGTCCCGCCGGAAGAGCCGGAAGTCTATGACATGCTCTGCAAGGCGGATTCCGTCGGCGTGTTCCAGGTGGAAAGCCGCGCGCAGATGAGTATGCTGCCGCGCCTCAAGCCGCGCAGCTTCTATGACCTGGTGGTGGAGGTCGCGATCGTCCGGCCCGGCCCGATCCAGGGCGACATGGTGCATCCTTATCTGCGGCGGCGCGATGGGTTGGAGGAAGCGGATATCCCTCGTCCGGAATTGCGCGAGGTTCTCAAGAAAACCTATGGTGTGCCTCTGTTCCAGGAACAGGCCATGCGCATCGCGATTGTTGCTGCCGGTTTCACACCGGCGCAATCGGACCAATTGCGGCGCGCGATGGCGACTTTCCGACGATCTGGCACGATCGGAACACTCAAGGAAAAGTTCATCGAAGGCATGGTCGAGCGGAACTATACCCGCGACTTTGCCGAGCGCTGCTTCAAGCAGATCGAAGGGTTCGGCGACTATGGATTTCCCGAAAGCCATGCTGCCAGCTTCGCCTTGCTGGTCTATGTGTCGGCCTGGCTGAAGTGCCGGCATCCTGCTGTCTTCGCCTGCGCGATCCTGAATTCGCAGCCGATGGGATTCTACGCGCCGGCGCAGCTGGTCCGCGACGCGCGCGAGCACGGCGTCGAAGTGCGTCCGGTCGACGTCAATGTCAGCGACTGGGACAACACGCTGGAGCGCGCTGCGGATGGCAGCCTCGCGCTGCGTCTCGGATTCCGGGAGATCGCCGGCTGCCGGCAACAAGATGCGATGCATCTGATCGCCGCACGCGGCGCCGGATACCGCACTCTGCACGAGCTGTGGCGCAAGAGCGGCCTGGGTCCGGCAGCGCTCGAAACGCTGGCCAAGGCGGATGCCTATAGTTCGCTCTTCATCGATCGCCGCCGCGCCTTGTGGCAGATCCACGCGCTGGATGACGGACAAATGCCGCTGTTCGATGCCGACGATGTGGCCGATCGCGGCTGGCCCTCGCACATTCCAACGGAGGACCTGTCGGCGCCGCTGCCGGCGATGAGCCTGGGCGAGCAGGTGCTGGAGGATTATCACGCGATCGGCATGTCGCTGCGCGCCCATCCTGTTTCGCTGCTGCGGCAACGGCTGGACCGGCTCGGCATCACGCCCAACAAGTTTCTTGCCACCGCCAAGGATGGCAGCCGGATCAAGGTCGCTGGTCTCGTGCTGGTGCGCCAGCGTCCCGGGACAGCCAGCGGCGTCATCTTCATGACTCTGGAAGACGAAGGCGGAATCGCCAATATCGTGGTCTGGCCCAAGGTGTTCGAAGCGTATCGCCGCATCGTGCTTGGCGGACGCATGGTCGCCATCGAGGGGAAATTGCAGCGCGAAGGCCTGGTCGTCCACATCGTAGCCGATCGGGTGACGGATCTGACGCCGTTGCTGCAGACCTTGACCGAAGAAAAGCCGGATACCGAACGTATCATCGCGCGCGGCGACCAAGTCAAATACGCCAACGGTGGCGACCAGCGTCTGCGCGTGCGCAGCCGGGATTTCCACTAACATCTACTCCGGCACAACGAGCCGCGCTATCCTGCTGCGCCAAAAAGGAGCAATGATTGGACGACGCAACAATACAGTCCCAGCGCGAAATCTGCAAAAGACATGGCGTTCCGCACTGTCCGTCGCCGCTCGATTCGAAAGTTGGAGTCGCTCTGAATCTTCGCGACAAAAAGGTAACAATAAATGGCCTGCGGCACCCGCCCGAGGGAGATACGACCGGCTGGTATCTATGGGGCGGAGCAGAGTTATCCGCCGATCCAAATTTCTTCAAACCTTTGCATGTCGAGCATTTGTCCGACTGGTGCCCAGAAGCACAAAAATACTTAGGATTGCCTCCGGGATGGAGATTCCTTATCGCAGGCGACTATGAAGATGTCTGGTACGATGAGTCGTTACTAACTCCTCAGTGAGGCGTGCCGGTGGCCGTCTAGCCCTGACACAGGCCCTTGCTTTAGTTATGCTGCTTCCCGACCTGTTTCTCGGGCAACTTCATGGACCAATCGCACATCGCGCAGGCCGCAGACTTCCTCTGGTGCACGCGCATCGAGCAGCGGCGGATCGAGGCGCTGCCCGATCATCTGCGCCCGCGCACCCTCGCCGAAGGCTATGCGATCCAGGATGCGATGGTCGCCAGCGCCGCGCAGCCCGTCTCCGGCTGGAAGATCGCCGCCACCAGCAAGGCCGGACAAGCGCATATCGGCGTCACGGAACCGCTCGCCGGCCGGCTGTTCAAGAATTTCATCCTGGCGGATGGCGCAGGCCTGCCGGCGGCGGCGTTGCACATGAAAGTGATGGAGGCAGAGTTCGCCTTCCGCATGGCGCGCGACCTTTCGCCGCGTGGCCCCGCCTATGAGCAAGCCGAAGTGTGCGATGCAGTGGCTGCCATGCACCTTGCCATCGAGGTGCCCGATGCGCGGTTCGAGCATTTTGCCGAGTCGGCCCGGCACAGATCGTCGCCGACGATGCCTTCGCCTCCTGGTTCCTGCTCGGCCCCGAGGTGCGTGACTGGCGGCGGCTCGATCTTTCCACCCAGCGGGTTCGGGCTTTCAAGAACGGTGTGCTGTTCGGTGAAGGGATCGGCGCCAATGCGCTGGGCGATCCGCGCCTCGCCTTGACCTGGCTCGCGAACCATCTGGCCCAGCGCGGCATCGGCCTCAAGGAGGGCGATCTTATTACCACTGGCACCTGCATCACGCCGGCGGTAATCGCACCGGGCGACCAGATGGTGGTGGAGTTTGTCGGCCTCGGGCGCGTGGCGGTTGCCTTCAATTAGCGTTAATCCATTGGGATTGTTGGGGAGTTGGTGCTGGACACGGGCCTTTTCTTGGTTAGTCTAGCGCCGCATCCGAGGCCGCGGGGCGGCCATCCATCAATCCGGCACGGTCTTAAGATTTCATGCGGCGCATCCTGGCGGCTCTTTTCGGCGTTCTGATCCTGGCGTTGGCTGTACCCACATGGGCGCAGGATACCGCCGCCGAAAAGCTGCAGGGGTGGGAATCCAGCCTGACCGACATCGAGCGCGAGCTGGCTGCCGATCCCGACCTCTCGCCAAGTCGCTACGGCGAAATCCTGCAGACGGTCTCCAAACTTATTGCTGATGCGCGGGCATTGCGCAGCGCGGAGCAGCAGCAGACCCAGCCGCTGCGTGGCCAGCTGGGCCAGCTTGGCGCTCCGCCAGCCGAAGGGGCGCCGCCGGAAGATCGGGACATTGCAGCGACGCGCGCGCGTTTGTCGGACGAGATCGGTAAATCGGACGCCCGGGTCAAGCGCGCCGACCTCGCGATCACGCGCGCCCAGGGAATCCAGGACCAGATCGGGCAGCGTGAGCAGGCCCTGACCCAGCGCAAGCTGGCAGTGCGTGGCCCCGTGCCTTTGCTGCCGTCGACATGGCACGCGGCATTCTCCGACCCCGACGCGACCTACCGCTCCATCCCAAATTCGGCAACGCAATGGTGGCACAACCTGCAGATCGCCGACATGGACAAGGTGACCATCGGGATCGGGCTCGGCATCCTCATTGTCGCCGGCATGCTGGCTTTTCCGGTGCGCCGCTGGGTACTTGCGAAATGGGGCCCGCGCGCCGAGGCCGATGCGCCCAGCTACACGCGCCGCATCATGGCCGCGGTGGCTGGGACCATTGCCCGCATATTGCTGCCGACCTTGGCCGTGGTGGCGCTGCACGGCTTGTTCGTGGTCACGCTCTCGCAGCAGAATTACGATTCTGCTTTCCCGATCTTTGTGCTGTCGAGCGGCGGCAGCCTCATCCTCTTCTTCGTCGTATCCGGCCTGACCGTCGCCTGCCTGTCGCCCGATGTGCCGGCCTGGCGCATCGTTCCCGTTCCGGTGAAGGCCGCGGCGAAGCTGGGTCATCGCGTGGTCGTCGGCGCCGGGCTTTTCCTGCTGCTCGCCATCATCAACAACGCCGTCTCCAACCCGCGCACGCTGCAGCCGTCCGAGGACTTTTCCGCGATCCTGGCCCTGTTCGCGAGCATCATAGCCGCAATCGCATTTCTTCCCGGCCTCCGCGCGAAATACTGGGTCAGCGATACACATTTCAAGTCGCGCCTGTCCTGGTTCCTGCGGGGCCTCGCCGCCCTGGTGATCCTGGGCGCATTGGTCGCCGCGCTGGCCGGCTATGCATCGCTTGCAGCCGACCTGCTGAGCGCGCTTGGTGAGTCCACCCTGCTGGTCGGCGGTGCGTTGCTGCTGCGCGAAGTCATCGGCGAAGGCATCCGCGCCTTCATGACGCCGGGCCGGCGGTTCTATGACGCCCTGTCGCGGACCACGGGCCTGTCACCGGAGATTGGGCGGCGCCTCACCTTCTGGGTCCGGTTCGGGGCAGATGTCATCCTGTGGCCACCCGTCATCTATGGCGTGCTGATCGCCTGCCGGATTTCGCCGACGCTGCTGAACGCCTGGCTGGTGCGCATTTTCACCCAGATCCAGTTGGGCGGCATCAACCTGTCGCTGGTCGATCTCGCGACCGCCATCGTCACGATCGTCATCGGCCTACTGGTGGTCGGCGGCATGAAGCGCTGGGTGCGGGAGCGGGTGATGCCGAACACCCAGCTCGACCTCGGCATGCAGAATTCGATCTCTACCGGTGTCGGCTATATCGGCGGGCTGATCGTCATCATGATCGCGATCATGGTGCTGGGCATCGATTTCTCCTCGATCGCCCTGGTGGCCGGCGCACTCTCCGTCGGCATCGGTTTCGGGCTGCGCACCGTGGTGGAGAATTTCGTCGCCGGCCTCTTGCTGCTCATCGAGCGGCCTATCAAGACTGGCGACTGGATCGTCGTCGGCACGACCGAAGGCATCGTGAAAAGCATCTCAGTCCGCTCGACCGAAATCGAGACCTTCGACCGTGCCTCCATCATCGTGCCGAACTCGGCTTTGATCGCGAGCCCGGTCACCAACTGGACCCACAAGAACCGCATCGCCCGCGTGATCGTGAAGCTCAGCATCGCGCCCAACGCCGAGGCCCGCCAGATCGAGCGGCTCCTCATCGCCTGCGCCGCCCAGGGCGAGCATGTGATGAAACATCCCGCCCCCAGCGTCATCTTCCGTGCCATCGGAGCGGAGACGCTGGACTTCGAATTGCGGTGCTTTGTCTCGGACACCGATCACTACCTGCCGACCCTGAGCGCGCTGAATTTCGCGATCGACACGGCCTTGCGGCGGGAACGCATCCGGGCCGTCGGCACGCCGATCGCCAGTCTGCAGCCGGCATTGGAGGATTTCGCCGCGCGTCGTGCAGCTGAACCAGCCTGACCGGCCTGATGTCAACATTTTCTTAACCATTCCCGGTCTCGGATAGCCATCCACGGACGGAGCGTTGCTCATGATCAAGAAGACGGGGCGAATTCTCATCGTCGATGACGAGCCGGCAGACGTGGCGACCATCGAGCGCGCCGGCACGTCGCTGTCGTTGGAGGTCGCGACGCTCGACCACACCAAGGCCTTCGAGCGCCTGGTCAGCGATTGGAAGCCCGATATCGTCGTGCTGGATATCGGTATACCCGACCGCGACGGCTACGCGCTTCTCAGCGTGCTCAGCTCGCTGAAATTCAAGGGCGACGTCATCATGATCAGCGGCGTTTCCCAGCAGGACCTCGACACCGCCGCCCAGGCCGGCAAGATGCGCGGCCTCCGCATCATCGGGACAGCGCGCAAGCCCGTTGCGTACGATGCCATCCATGCCGTGATCGCGAAGGCCGAGGCGGCGGAGTAGCGCTGCGAGGCCAACGAACCGTTAAATCCACTATTCCGGGTCCCGGCCGGCGCGCTATGATGAAGCCTGCCGGGGTTGCCGCGATATTTTGATTGATTGCGCCCGTGCGGCTCCCCTCAGAGGGCTCATATGGCCGAAGACAGGCTCGCCTCCGCTGCGAACGCCTTGTTGCGCATCCAGCATGCGCGCTCGCTCGAAGAGGCTGTGCAGATTGCCAGCGAAGCTGCGCGCGTCGTTTCCGATGCGCGGGCGCCCTCAGCGTTCGATCTGGACGCTCCGTTCCGCTATCTGTTCGAGCGGAACCCCACTCCCATGTGGGTCTATGATCTGGCCACCCTGGCGTTTCTCGAGGTCAACGAGGCGGCGCTGCGGCACTACGGCTACGAGCGCGAAGAATTCCTGCCATGCGCATCACCGACATCCGACCCCCGGACGACGTGCCAAAGCTGCTGGAGCTCACGACCAACCGGCCGCCGGGCCTGCGCCACGTCGGCAGGTGGCGGCACCGGCTGAAATCCGCCGCTGTCGTCGATGTCGATGTCAGCTCCTCGACGATCGAGTTCGCCGGCAGCCCCGCCGTCCTGGTCGTCGCACGCGACATCACGCAGCAGGCACAGGCCGAAGCGAAGCTGCGTGAGATCGAGGCGCGCTTCCAGTCGCTCGTGCAAAACGCGCCATTCGTCACCTACGTGAAGGACGCGGAGGGTCGCTACCTCTTCTACAATCGCGAGTCCGAGCGCGTCTTCCGTATGGGGACCACGCAACACTTCGGAAAGACGATCCGGGACCTCTGCGATCCCACCTATGCCGCCACAATCGACGAGATGGACCGGAAGGTGGTGGCGACTGGCGAGCCGATGGTGGCGGAAGTGCGAATGCCGCCCGAAGTGGAGTATGAATAGGCCCTCCTGATCAAGTTTCCCATCCGTGACGAGACGGGCAAGGTCATCGCGATCGGCGGCTTCGATATCGATACCACCAAGCAGAGGCGCGCCGAACTCGCCCTCGCCGACAGCGAGGAGCAGCGGCGCCGGAGCGAGGAACGCTTCCGGCAGATCTTCGATCTCGTGCAGGAGGGCATCTGGATCCATATCGACGGCAAAATGGAGTTTGCCAATCCGGCCGCAGCCCGCCTGTTCGGAGCACGGAGCCCTGAGGAACTCATAGGGCAAGATATCTTCACCTTCATCCACCCGGACGACCGACCGCGCGCGATCGAGCGGACGCGGAGCGTAAAGGAACAGTTGACGGCCGTTCCCATTACGGAGATGCGCCTGTTGGGCCTGGACGGCAAGGTCCGCATCGGAGAGCTGCAAGCTGTTCCCTTCATGCAGGATGGCCGGCTGCACGTCATCTCGTCGGGACGCAACGTGACCGCGCAGCGCGAAGCCGAAGGCCGGCTGCACCAGGTCCAAAAGATGGATGCGGTCGGCCAGCTGACTGGTGGCGTGGCGCATGACTTCAACAATCTGCTGACGGTCATTATCGGCGCCCTCGATCTCGATCCGCAGCGCGTGCCGACGGAGATGCGCCCCGCGATCGACCAAGCCCTGCGCGCGGCAGAGCGTGGTGCTTCCCTTACCCATCGGCTGCTCGCCTTCTCGCGGCAGCAGATGTTGATAACGCAGAAGGTCGATTTCAACCGGCTGACTACGGATATGGGCGATCTGCTGCGCCGTACCTTGGGCGAGCATGTCGAGATTGATCTGAAGCTGTCGCCGGAGCTGTGGTCGGCACTCGCCGACAGCGGGCAGGTGGAGAATTCGCTGCTCAATCTCGCAATCAATGCGCGCGACGCGATGCCGGAGGGCGGCAAGCTTACGATCGAAACGAGGAATATCCAGCTCGACGAGGACTACGCCGCCAGCAATACCGAAGTGGTGCCCGGCGATTATGTCATGATGGCGGTGACCGATACTGGTGCGGGGATGCATCCGGATGTGCTCGCGCACGCCTTCGAGCCATTCTTCACGACCAAGGAAGTCGGCAAGGGCACTGGCCTCGGCCTCAGCATGATCTATGGCTTCGCCAAGCAATCAGGCGGTCACGTGAAGATCTATAGCGAGCTGGGGCACGGCACCACGGTGCGGCTCTATCTGCCCCGCTTGTCGAACGCCGCGGCGAGTGCCGGTGCCGCCGCCACCGTTGCTGCTCCGGGCAAAGGCGGCGGCGGCGAAACGATTCTGGTGGTGGAGGACAACCCCGATGTCCGCCGTCTGGTGCTGCGCCAGCTGACCTCGGCTACGTGGTCATCGAAGCCGCCAACGGTCCACAGGCGCTGAAAATCCTGGACGACGGCGCGTCGATCGACCTCCTCTTCACCGACGTCGTGATGCCCGGCGGCATGACCGGCCGCCAACTCGCCGAAACCGCCAAGAGCCGTCGCCCGCACATCAAGACCCTGTTCACCTCTGGCTACACCGAGGATTCCATCCTCCGCCTCGGCAAACTCGATCCCGGCGTGCGGCTGCTCTCGAAGCCGTACCGCAAGCACGAGCTGGCGACGCGGATGCGCGAAGCGCTGGATGGGTAGCGGCGCTTAAGTTCCCGACCCTATGCTTCGGGAGTAGTCCGACCAACGGGACCCCACCAAGGACGCAACATCATCAATCAGCTGGCTGTTGTGAGTCTGACGTTTGCAGCTTGGAGCGAATGCTATGTCAGACTTTCTGGCCAATCGAAGCCTCTTATTGGCCGGCCTCATGTTTCTTGGCGCCCCTTTGGCGGCATGTAATACCGTCGAAGGTGCAGGCCAGGATGTCGAGAGCGTCGGTAACGCAGTCGAGCATACCGCTGATGAAGCCGGCGACGAGATGGGCGAGTCCGCCGACGAAGTTGGCGATGAGATCGATGACGAGATAGGCGACTAGTCTAGCAGCTTGCTCGACCGTTCACGCCCGGCGCACGGCCTACCAAGCGCGTCCGGTCCCAAACCTCGATGGCGCCTGCGTCCGGATTTCGTTCAAGAATTTGAGCGGCCTTCACCATCGCGTCGGCGTCACTTGTGCAGTCGATTGCCTCGACAGATGTGACGTGTTCCTTCTCGTCAATGATACGCCACCGATAGGAGACCATGGCGCCCTCCCGCCACACGCTTTAGCTGGATTGCGATTTTAGCGCTATGCTGGCGACTGCAAAGGTCGAGTTCGGTACGGATTCGGACGGACATCCCTGCGGTGGAAGTGTGATGCGGCTTCCCCAAATGGCAGCATCTACAAGATAGAATAGGAACGCTACAGCAGCTCTGACTATCGCGCTCAATCTTCTCCAACGGATGGGTGCAATCCGGGCCAGCCGCGGCACCATCTTCGTAGACCGTAAGGGACTTGAGCGGATTTCCAACCGCGCCTATGGCGCCGCTGAAGCGGAGTTTCAGCGGCTGTTCGGTTGGCCGCAGAACGGCCCAACGTCATCGCGTGGGGAGAACTTCGCGGTCATGTCGCGAAATTTGGTGCCCAGGGGCGGAATTGAACCACCGACACCATGATTTTCAGTCATGTGCTCTACCAACTGAGCTACCTGGGCGCCAGAATTCGGCCGGCGGGCGCCGGCCGGGAAGGCAGGCGGTCTTTTAGTCAGATTCCCCGCCCCTGTCCAGCCCGGAAATAAGCCCGTTCCATCCCCTAATCCTCGGATTCAGATTGATTTTTGCCGTCTTCTTCCTGACCGGACCGCTCCGTGCCGGGAATGCGGTAGTTGCCGCTGAGCCAGCGGTTGAGGTCCACCTGCCGGCAGCGCTGCGAACAGAAGGGCTTGAATTTGGGGTCGGCCGGCTTGCCGCAGATCGGGCAGCCGCCACCACTCGCCTTGCTAGACATCGCGTTTCTCTCCGCCCCACATCTCCGCTAGCGTCGGCCCGCGACGCCGGCGCAGGATCTCAACAAGCCCAAGGCGCGACATGTTGCCGACCCACTCGATCGCGGGATCAATCGCCGCGGCGTCGCGCAGCGCCTGTAGCACCTGCTCCCGCTTATTGCGGTTCTCGAGATCGATGAAATCGATTACCACGACGCCGCCAAGATTGCGCAGCGCCAGTTGCCGCGGCACTTCCCGCGCCGCCTCAAGATTGACGGTGAGTGCCGTCAGTTCCATGCCCGCCTTGCGCGTGGCAGCCGCTGAGTTGACGTCGATCGCCGTCAGGGTGCGCACCGGCTCGACCAGCAGATTGCCGCCGCAGGGCAGCGTGACAGTCTCCTCCAGAGCCGCCGCGATTTCCTCGTCCACTTCGGCGCGCTCCGGCTGCCAGTCACGCAGCGGCACGTGGCGCACGCGACCCGAAAGCTCGGCGGCATGCTGCACGCACCAGCGCTGCACGGCTCCTACGTCGACGCGCCGATCGCAGATCACCTCTTCGATCTCCGCCGGATCGAGCGCAGCCAGACAGTTTTGCCAGGCGCTGGGCGGCGGCACCAGGCAGGCGGGCATGCGTCCCTGCGCTTTCGCCTGGGCCAGTTGCGCGTCAAAGGCCGTCTCGCTGTGGATGCTTGCCGACAGGCGCACCGCCTTGCCCTCGCGCTCATCGCGCCGCACCTGAACCGGGATCGCCGCACCCTCGGTCGGTTGCTGGCCCTGCTTCTTCAGCGGCAGCAGGCCCGGACGCCCCAGCCCGATCTCGACAAAGGCGGCATTGAGGCTTTGTTCGATGCGCTCCACGCGGCCCAGATAGACAGCGCCGATCTGTGAGCGTGTCGCCGGCATTTCGCGGATCGCCTGGGCTAGGCGGCCGTCCGACCAGCGGAAGATATCCAGCCCGCCCTCGCCGCCTGCGATGAAGATCCGGTGCCGCATATCAGGCGCGCCACCCCAGCCCGGTCAGCATCGCAACCGCGTCGCTCAGCGACAGTCCCACGACGTTGCCGTAGGAACCATTGATCCATGGAATGAAGGACGCGGCATGACCCTGGATCGCGTAGCCGCCGGCCTTGCCGTGCCAATCGCCGGCCGCGACATAAGCATCGATCTCGCGCGGGGTCAGACGCTTGAACGCGACGACAGTCGTCACCACCCGCTCCGCCGTCCGCCCGTCCGGCGCCGCGATCGCGATGCCGCCCAGCACGCGATGCCGCCGCCCGCTCAGCCGTGCAAGGCAATCGCGCGCCTGCTGCTCGGTATCGGCCTTGGGCAGGATGCGCCGGCCGCACGCGACGACGGTATCGGCGGCCAGCACCCAGCAACCGCGATGCTTCGGCGCGATCTCCAGCAGCTTCTCGCGGGCCATGCGCCGCGCATAGGCCAGCGGCAACTCGCGCCCGCCATGCCTCTCGTCGATATGGGGCAGATCGATGGCCGCAGGTTCGATCCCGATCTGCCGCAGCAGGTCGCGCCGCCGCGCCGAGCCGGAAGCGAGGACAAGCTGCTGGGGCCCGGTTTCAGCCACCGGCATTGAGGGAACTTCGAGTGTTACTTGAAGCGGAACGTGATTCGGCCCTTGGTCAGATCATAGGGCGTCATTTCCACGTTCACGCGGTCGCCGGCGAGAACACGGATGCGGTTCTTGCGCATCTTGCCGGAGGTGTGGGCCAGCACTTCGTGATCATTGTCCAATTTGACCCGGAACATCGCATTGGGGAGCAACTCCGTCACCGTCCCCGAAAATTCAATAAGGTCTTCTTTCGCCATGTGGCTTCCTTGGTTCGCGAAGCCGCCCGCACGCAGGCAAGCTTCAAATTCGGCGCGGATATAAACCTTTTTCCCGGATTCCTCAATTCCCCCTGGAACATCGCCATTTCCAGCGAAAATCGCGGACATTGAGAGAGCGTCCCAGCGCTGATTCCTACTGGCCCCACCAATCCCATCGGCCGATACTGAGGATTGTCCGGTACCTGGACTAATATTCCTACGTGTGTTTAGCTGAGCTTATCAAGTCCGACTATGGGATTTTCCGCCAGTGCCACTCAAGCGTCTGGGGCGCACGCGGTGTCGGGGAAAAAGGTGAGCGGACCAACGATCAGAAGAGCAGCGCTGATCTTCCTGCCGCTGGCCTTTGCGGCAGCCCTCGTCACGTATCTGCTCTATGCCAGTCAAGCCAACGCGATCCGGCAGATCGCGCAGGCGACCGAGACGCGCATTGTCGATATCGCGCGCCAGCGGATTCTGCTGCCGGTCGGATCGGTGATGGCCGATGCCGGCTATCTCGCCGAGCAGGATGCTTTGCGGACCTTCCTCGCCAGGGGCGACGCGGAATCGCGGCATCATCTCGAGGCGGAGTACCTGGCTTTGGTCCAGCATCGGCAGTTCTTTGATCAGCTCCGCTTTATCGACACCAACGGCCAGGAGATCATACGGGTCAACCGGAAGGCAGGTGCCGCGGAACTGGTGCCGCCCGATCAACTGCAAAACAAAGCCGACCGCTACTACACGAAAGAGACCCTACAACTCGAGCGCGGGCGGACTTTTGTCTCCCCCCTCGATCTCAACATCGAGCATGGAGCGATCGAGCAACCCATCAAGCCGACCATCAGGATCGGCGTTCCGGTATTCGATGATGCGGGCGTGAAACGCGGGATCATCGCGATCAATTACCTCACGGCGCGCTTGCTACAGCGCATCGGAGAGCTGAGCGTCGATGTCGGCGGCATCTGGGTGTTGAATGACGACGGGGATTGGCTGCTAGGCCCGACTCCCGAGGACACCTTCGCCTTCATGTATCCGGGCCGCAAGGGCCGCACGTTCGCCGCCGCCTATCCCGATATCTGGCGCCAGATGCAGGTGGCACCCGCGTCCGGTCAGATCACGAACGAAGCAGGCCGGTTCACCTACGCGCGCGCCGAGATCGCGCCGGAGCAATCCGGCGCCGCTGCCATGACCCCGAGCTGGTTCATCCTGATCCATGCGCCGACTGCCTATTCAGCCGCCCAGACCCGCGAACTGCGGTACAATTTCGAGGCGGCGCTGGTAGCGCTGCTGCTGCTGCTTGGCGGCCTTTCGCTGGGCATCGCGCGCTATCAGATATATCGCCAGCACTCGCAGCAGCAAATCCGGCTCAGTGAAGCGCGGTTTCGGGCCGTCACCGAGACAGCCAGCGATGCCATCATTTCGGCGGACCGCCACGGAATGATCCGCTATTTCAATCCAGGTGCCGAGCGGATCTTCGGCTATTCGGAGAAGGAATTGATTGGCCAACCCTTGACCTGCTTGATGCCGGACCGGTTCCGGAAAGCCCACGCAGCAGGCCTGCAACGATATCTTGCCACGCGCGAGGGAAAAGTCATCGGCCAGACTGTCGAACTCATCGGCCTTCGCAGGGACGGCGGGGAATTTCCCATCGACCTCGCCTTGGCAAGTTCCGAGGTCGATCACGATCTCTTCTTCACCGCCATCCTGCGTGACATCACGGTTCGGGCTGAAGCAGACCGCGAGCTGCGTGCGAGCGAGGCTCGCTTCCGCGACCTGCTGGAATCGGCGCCCGATGCCGTTCTCATTACCGACCAGCAGGGGCAGATACAGCTGGTCAATGCGCAAGCCGAACTGCTGTTCGGCTATCGCCGCGAAGAGCTGGTTGGCCACAAGATCGAAATGCTGATTCCGGAGCGCTATCGCGGCCGGCATGTCGGACATCGCGAGGGGTACGTCGATGCCGCCCGCACCCGGCCGATGGGTGCGGGGCTTGAGCTCTACGGACTGCGCAAGGATGGGTCGGAGTTTCCGGTTTCGATCGGTCTCAGCCCCACCCGGACCGATCAAGGCCTGATGGTCTTCTGTGACGTCCGCGACATTACGGATCAGCGCGCGATCGAGATGGAGATACAAGATCTCAACCGGCGGCTTCAGCAGGACAACGCGGAGCTCGCCGCGGTCAACAAGGAGCTCGAGGCCTTCAGCTACTCGGTATCCCACGACCTCCGGGCGCCGCTGCGTGCGATCGATGGCTTCAGCCAAGCCCTGATCGAAGATGCCGGGCCGCTGCTGAGTGGCGAGCATCATTCGCATCTGAGCCGCGTCCGGCAGGCCGCGCAGCGCATGGGCCTGCTCATCGACGATCTGATCAAGCTGGCGCGCGTGACCCGCGCCGACGTGAGGATCGAAGAGGTCGATCTGAGCGCCATGGCGCAGCAGATCACCAACGGCCTTCAGGATTCCGCACCGGAGCGCCAGGCGGATTTCATCATTGCGCCGGACCTGCACGTGGAGGGCGACCAGCGGCTGCTACATGTGGCGCTGGATAACCTCCTCAACAACTCTTGGAAATTCACCGCCCCCAGATCGCCCGCTCGGATCGAATTCGGAAAAACGGTGTTCGACGGCAGGCAGACCTTCTTCGTTCGCGATAATGGCGTTGGCTTCGATATGTCCTATGCCGGCAAGATGTTCGGCGCTTTCCAGCGATTCCACGATGCGCGGGAATTTGCCGGGACCGGAATCGGCCTGGCGACCGTGCAGCGCGTCATCAACAAGCATGGCGGCCGGATCTGGGCAGAATCGCAGCCCGGCAATGGCGCAACCTTTTTCTTCACGCTCTAGTCATCGGAGGTCTTTATGGCGGCAAAGTACATTCTTCTTGTCGAGGATAATCCGGATGACGAAGCGCTGACCTTGCGCGCCCTCAACAAGAACAAGGTCGCGAACGGGGTGGTTGTGGTCCGCGATGGCGCCGAGGCGATCGATTTCCTGTTCGGAACAGGTGCCCATGCGGGCCGCGATGTCAGCGATCTGCCGCAGATCGTGTTGCTCGATCTCAAGCTGCCGAAACTGGACGGGTTCGAGGTGCTCCGCCGGATCCGCGCGGACGAGCGCACCAAGGTGCTGCCGGTCGTCGTTCTGACCTCGTCCAAGGAAGAGCGCGACGTGGTGCAAAGCTACCGCGACGGGTGCAACAGCTATGTGCGCAAGCCGGTCAATTTCGACGAGTTCGTCGAGGCAGCGCGGCAGCTCGGGCTGTATTGGCTGTTGCTGAACGAAGGGCCGCCGCGCTGACCCGGCGCGCATTGGACCCGTGTGAGATGAACAACCGCCTCCGAACATTGATCATCGATGATTCCGCGGACGATGCGGAGCTTCTGATCCGCGAGCTGCGCCGGGAAAGTTACGATGTCAGCGCCGAACGCACCGATACGGGGGCCGGCCTCAAGGCCGCGCTGGATGATCAGACGTGGGACTTAATCCTGTGCGACTTTCACATGCCGCGCTTTTCCGGCCTGGAAGCGCTCGCCATCGTGCGCGGACGGAATCTCGACGTGCCATTCATCTTCGTGTCCGGCGCGATGGGTGAAGACGTGGCGGTCGGCGCCATGAAGGCCGGCGCCCAGGACTACGTCATGAAGGGCAACCTGAAGCGTCTCGCGCCCGCCATCGAACGCGAGCTGCGCGATGCCGCTGTTCGGCGCGAGCGCGCCAACGCCGAGGCCCGCCAGCGCGTCATGGAGGCACGCTATCGGCAGATTCTCTTGATCGCGCCGGATGCCATCGTCGCTCTGGACGAAGGGTTGCACATCGCTATCTTCAATCAGGCTGCGGAGCGCTTGTTCGGCTACAGCGCCGGCGAGGCGATCGGCCAGAGCGCCGAGGTCCTCTTGCCGACCCGCTTCATCGCGGCCGCGCGCGACCAGATCCTGCAATTTGGCGCCTCGCAAGAGGTCCTGACGCAGATCCATGTCCCCGACAAGCTCTACGCACGCCGCAAGAACGGCATGGAGTTCCCGGCCGAGATCTATGTCTCGAAGATGATCGAGGACCGCCGCACGATCTTCACCGCCATTATCCGTGACATCACCGACCGCGAGACCATGCTCGCGACGCTGCGCCAGGCCAACCAGACGCTGGATGCCGTCGTTCAATCCTCGCCAGTCGCGATCCTTGGCCTCGATTCGTCGCGCCGGGTCATAGTCTGGAATCGCAACGCCGAGCGGATCTTCGGCCTGCCGGCAACGGACGTGGTCGGGCGCCCCCTCCCGCCGCTGGTCGATGTGGCCGGAACGGAATTGGGCGACACGGTGCGCCGGTTGCTGCAAGGCGAAGTGCTGACCGACGTCGAGATTCGCCAGCAGCCGTCGCAAGACGCTGCGCTCGATCTCAGGGTCTCGGGCGCACCGCTGCACGATGTCGATCACCGGGTGCGTGGCGCGGTTTGCATTGTCGAAGATGTGACGGAAAGCATGGCGACGCGCCGGCAGCTCGATCATGCCCAACGCATGGAGGCGGTCGGGCAGCTGACCGGCGGCCTGGCACACGATTTCAACAATCTGCTGGCGGTTGTGATCGGCAATCTCGATCTGCTTCAAGATCAGCCTGGAATGAGCGAGTCAACAAAGGAGTCGGTCGACCTCGCCCTGAAAGCCAGCCTGGGTGGCGCGACCTTGATCCGCCAGTTGCTGGCCTTTTCCCGCCGCCAGGCACTGTCGCCAAAGCCGTTCGACCTTAGTGCCCTGGTCGCCTCTACGCGCGAGTTGCTCGCCCGGACTCTGGGCGAGCATATCGAGGTTGAGATGCGGCTGGAGCCCGGCCTGTGGCCCGCCCTGGCCGATGCGGCCCAGGTTGAATCGGCGATTGCCAACCTCGCCATCAATGCGCGCGATGCGATGCCGAATGGCGGGCGCCTGATGCTGGAAACAGCCAACGAACATCTGGACGAGCGCTATGCCGCCACCAATGCCGATACCCAGGCGGGTGACTATGTCATGCTGGCGGTCTCCGATACCGGCACCGGCATACTGCCCGAGATCCTGAACCGGGTGTTCGAGCCGTTCTTCACCACCAAGGAGCACGGCAAGGGCAGCGGCCTCGGCCTCAGCATGGTCTATGGCTTTGCGAAGCAGTCGCGGGGCCATGTGAAGATCTACAGCGAGGTCGGCCACGGCACCACCGTCCGGCTTTATCTTCCGCGCGCGGCTCAGGAAACGGCGCCGGCCGACCCGCCGGCGCCACCCCAGCCCGATCCTTCCCGGATCGACGCGGCTATTCTGGTGGTCGAAGACAATGTCGATGTCCGCCGGATTGTTTGCCGGCTGTTGCGAGATTTCGGCTGCACCATCACCGAAGCCAGCAGCGGGGCCGCCGCGATCGAGGTCCTGCAATCGGACCGCAGGATCGATCTGGTATTCAGCGACGTCGTCATGCCCGGCGGCATGTCGGGTGCCGAGCTGGTGCAGGCCGCCCGCCGTCTGCGCCCCGGAATCAAGACCCTGCTCACCACCGGCTTTGCGGAAGCCTCCTTGCGCAGCCAGGTGCAGTTCGCCGATGCCGGAGAGATTCTGAGCAAGCCCTACCGCCGTGAAGACCTGGCGCGCAAGATCAGGAGTGTGCTGGGGTTGCGCGCATGACGGCCGCTCAGATCTGTGGCGCGCCTGCCAGCGGAAAGCGCTGCCGTATCCGTGCCATCAGCGTGTCGCGCACATCACGATAGGCGTCCAGCCTCTCCTCTCGGCTACCCTCGACCACGCTCGGGTCCATGGTCGGCCAGAATTCGACGTCGCACGCCATGGTGCGCGTCATCTCCATTGCGCTGTGCTGCGCCTCCGGCGACAGCGAGATGATGAGATCGAACGAGGTGTCCTCCAGATCGTCGAAGGTCTTCGACCGGTGCTTGGTCATGTCGATTCCGATCTCGTCCATCACCGCGACCACGAAGCCATCGATCTCGCTGGCGCGCACGCCGACCGAATCCACGAAGATGCGCTTGCCGTGCAGATACTTCAGGAGGCCTTCCGCCATCGGTGAGCGGATGGAATTGTGGGTGCAGCAGAACAGGACGCTCCCGGGCTGACTGCTCATGCCGCCCTCACGCCTTCATGTGCAGGGCGCAGATCAGCGTGAACAGGCGCCGCGCCGTTCCGAAGTCCATCTCCACCTTGCCCGCCAGCCGGTCGCGGAGAATCTCGGAGCCCTCGTTGTGTAGGCCGCGCCGGCCCATGTCGATCGCCTCGATCTGCGACAGGCTCGAAATCTTGATGGCGGCGTAATAGCTTTCGCAGACTTCGAAATATTCCTTGATGATGCGCCGGAACGGCGTCATCGACAGGATGAACTTGTAGACTTCCCGCTCGCCGGTGTCGCGCACGTCGAACACGAGCTTGTTGTCCACTACCGCCAGGGTCAGGTGGTAAGGCCCGGGGTGATCGACTGCGGGGGCGAATTCATTCTCCTCGATCAGGTCGAAGATCGCGACCGCCCGCTCCTGCTCGGCTTCCGCCGACTGGCGCAAAGCCGAGGCGTCTTCCAGGTGGATGCTGACAATGCGCCTGGTGGGCCCGGCTTCCACCATGCACTCAGATCGCGCCAGCCGCGGCGCGCAGCCGCTCAATCCAGCCGCCGATCTCCTCCGGATAGGTCTTCCAGGCCGTGCGATTGACAACCAGGCGCGATGTCACGTCCGCTATGTGCTCGACCTCGACCAGGTTGTTCGCCTTCAAGGTCGCACCGGTCGAGACCAGATCGACGATGCGGCGGCTGAGACCGAGGGTCGGCGCCAGCTCCATTGCACCGGACAGCCTGATGCATTCCGCCTGCACGCCGCGCGCTGCGAAATGCGCCCGCGTGATGTTGGGATACTTGGTCGCGACCCTGATGTGGGACCAGCGGTTTGGGTCGTCCTCTCCCACCATCTCCGCCGGCTCGGCCACGGCAAGGCGGCATCTGCCGATGCCGAGATCGATCGGCGCATAGATTTCCGGGTAGTCGAACTCCAGCAGCACGTCGTTGCCGGCGACCCCCAGTTGCGCCGCCCCGAATGCGACGAAGGTGGCGACATCAAAGCTGCGCACCCGGATGATCTCGAGCTTCGAATCGCTGGTGGAGAAGCGCAGCTTGCGGGAATTCTCGTCGTGGAAATCCGCTTCGGGCTCCAGCCCGGCACGCGTCAGCAGCGGCACCAGCTCGCGCAGGATGCGCCCCTTCGGCAGTGCCAGCACGAAGGCGGCGCCACTGCCAGTGTTCATCGCCTGGTCGCCTTGGCATCGAGCGCGTGGTCCGGCTGCCATTGCGTCGGCCAGGCCTTGCCAAGATCGCTGAGATAGAACGACAGTGCCTCGACCTCGATCTGGATCACACCACCGTCAGCGAACAGCAAGGACAGCTGGTTGCCATCCTGCTGGATCGACAGCAACGAGAGGAAGTCATCCGGCCGCGATCGGTCGATATTGCGGCTTCGCACCGACAGGACTCGATCGATGCAGATGCCGGCATTGATGCGTTGCTGCGCCCCGAAATCATCATCGGAGTCAAACGGTGCGTCCTTGCCCGGCGCCGTATCCTGTATCCCCTGCGCGCGTTCCCAACGGAAGCGGTTCGCCACCATGATGAAGCGCCGTTCCTGCGGCAGGTAGCGCATCTCGTTGAGCGGGATCAATGCATCCTGCAGGCAGGCAGATACGACCGCCAGATCCTCCGCGTCACGTGCTATGATCTTGATTGGTGGCGTCATTCCGCCGCCCCGTCCGACAACCGCTCGATCTCAGCGCCGCAGGCGGCGAGCTTGTGGGTCAGGCGCTCATAACCGCGATCGAGGTGATAGATGCGGTTGAGGATCGTGTCGCCTTCCGCCACCAGGCCGGCGAGGACCAGCGACACGCTGGCGCGCAGATCCGTGGCCATCACCGGCGCGCCAGTCAGCCGCTTCACGCCCCGCACCATCGCCGATGCGCCATGCACGTTGATGCTGGCGCCCATGCGCGTCAGCTCCGGCACATGCATGAAGCGGTTCTCGAAGATCGTTTCGGTGATCATGGAAGCGCCCTGGGCCGTCGTCATCAGGGCCATCATCTGCGCCTGCAGGTCCGTCGGGAAACCGGGGAATGGCTCCGTCATCACATCGACGCCGACCAGGTCGCCATTGGCCCGCTTGACGCGCAGGCCGCGCGGGGTCTCGGTGAACTGGACGCCGGCTTGGGTCAAGGTGGAGATTACCGAGCCGATCAGGTCATGCTGCGCGCCAACCAGCTCGATGTCACCGTTGGTGACCGCGGCCGCCATCGCATAGGTGCCCGCCTCGATGCGGTCGGCCACCACCGGATGCTGCGTCCCATGGAGAGCATCGACGCCCTGCACTTTCAGATGATCGGTGCCGAGGCCCTCGATCTTCGCGCCCATGCCGATCAGACATTTCGCGAGGTCCGTGATCTCCGGCTCGCGCGCCGCATTGATGAGATGCGTCTCGCCCTTGGCGAGGCTCGCCGCCATCAACAAATTTTCGGTCGCGCCGACCGAGACCTTCGGAAATGTCACTTCTGCGCCGATCAGCCCCTTGGGCGCGCGCGCGACAATGTATCCTTCTTGCAGATCGATCTCCGCGCCCAACTGCTGCAGGCCCTTGATGTGCAGATCGACCGGCCGCGTACCGATGGCACAGCCGCCCGGCAGAGACACTCGCGCCTGGCCATGCCGCGCCACCAACGGACCCAGCACCAGAACAGAGGCGCGCATCTTGCGCACGAGGTCATAGGGCGCCGTCGTGTCGGTGATATTGCGGCCGCAGACCGTGACCGAGCGTTCCTTGCCGCTGAGCTTGGTCGTGACTTCCACGCCGTGCTGTGCCAGCAGATTGGTCATTGTGGTGATGTCGGCGAGATCCGGCACGCGGTCGAGGCGAACCTCGTCGCCCGTCAGCAGGGCAGTTGTCATCAGCGGCAGGGCCGCGTTCTTGGCGCCGCTGATGCGAATCTCGCCCTTCAGGGGTTTGCCGCCGCGAATACGAATGCGATCCATGGGTATTGCGATCCTTAAAGACGCGGCAGGGTGACGCCGGTCTGTTTCATGTATTTGCCGGCGCGGTCGCGATACGACGTCTCGCACGGGCCCTCGCCCTTCAGGAACAGGAACTGGCAGGCGCCCTCGTTGGCGTAGATCTTGGCCGGCAGCGGCGTGGTGTTGGAGAATTCCAGCGTGACGTGGCCTTCCCACTCCGGCTCCAGCGGCGTCACGTTGACGATGATGCCGCAGCGCGCATACGTCGACTTGCCGAGGCAGATCACCAGCACGTCGCGCGGGACGCGGAAATACTCAACCGTGCGCGCGAGAGCGAACGAGTTGGGCGGGATCACGCAGACATCGGTCTCGCGGTCGACAAAGCTGTCCTTGTCGAAGCCCTTGGGATCGACGATGGCGCTGTTGACGTTGGTGAAAATCTTGAATTCGCGCGACACCCGCGCATCGTAGCCGTAGGAGGAGACGCCGTAGGAGATCACCCCCTCGCGCTTCTGCGATTCGATGAAAGGTTCGATCATGCCGCGCTTGAGCGACATCTCTCGGATCCAGGTGTCCGGCATGATGCCCATAGATTCAATCCTTTAGGGTAATCATTTGAAGTTACGGCACAGCTTTGGGATGCGCCCGCTAACGCTTTGTACTTGAAGGCTTTGGGGGGCTCAAGTTCGGCGTGGCTCAGCGCTCGTCGCGGCCCGGCCCAGGCTCCTCGCGGGCCCGCGCCTGGGCTTTGCGGCGTTTCAGGTTGTCCCGCAGGGCGGATGCCAGCCGATCCGACTGATCAGGGCGGGGCGTCCGTTTGGCGTTCGGTTCCTGGGAATCCTTGGGCGATCTAGACTTGGCGGACATGGCGACCCTCTGGCGGACCTGGCCGCCGGGTTAGCCGACGCCGCGTCCCAGGTCAATTCTCCACCGCAACTATTCGCGCCGACTTCGCCTCAATGGGCGGCGCGGCGTGCGTCCCGCGCGTCCATCAGGCGCTGGAAGGCGCGGATATCCTGGCGATGGCGCCGCCGGCTCCGGAATTGCTGCCACCAACCCCGCATCGCGATCATCATGACCAATCTCCCCTGGTCGAATCGCAAACCACTGCCCTCGTTTGCTGGGGCGTTGGTTACCGATCTGGCATGATCGAACGATGGCCGAACTGTGGAAAATTGATGAAAACGGCAGAAAGTCCGGGTTTTTCCAGGCCTTGCCTTGGCTGGCCCAAAGTGGCATTGTCCGCGCCGTTTTCCGGGGGCAATCGCTGCCCGTCCGTGTCAGGCGCTGCCGTAGCTCAGTGGTAGAGCACGTCCTTGGTAAGGACGGGGTCGGAAGTTCAATCCTTCTCGGCAGCACCATTCCCCAATCAGCGTCAACGGTGAAGTGCGGCCCGCCGGCTCGGCTTGGTCGGCGAGTTTTAGCCGGGGCCCCGTTATCCAGGAACTTTGTCCCTAGATAGCCGTTTATTGGCGGTCGCAATTCCATCCTCGCCCCCCAACGAAGTCTCCGAACGACAACAAAGCTGCAATGGGCGTCGGCGACGGTCCATGGAACGGTGACGCCGAGTAAGTGAAGAGTGCTGGCGGGTGAACATAATGAACGATCGGGCGAATGAACCGATCGGCAGGAACGTGCGCTGGAATTGGGCCGGCTTCCTGCCGAGGAGCTACCTGTTCTCGACAGAACCGCTTGACCGCAATCCAGACAATCTCCGCCCGGTGCCAACACCAGTTGGCCACCTGTTCGTTTCGCCTGACTACACCTGTCATGCGCAAAGCGCCGGCTCATCCTTCGTCGCCCTCATCGGCTACTGCATCGATCTCAGAAAGCCGCAAGCCGGCGAGGCGGATATCATTGCGGCGCTGCTGCAGCGGGCGATCGATGACGGCGTCGATGCAATGCTCGCGGACACCGACGACCTGTTCGGCCGCTTTGCCGTGATCTGCCATATCGATGGCGGCTGGCATGTGTTTCCCGACGCCTGCGCGACCCGCACGATCTATTTCGCCGAGGACCGACCCACGATCGCCTCCCATTCGACAATGCTTGGCGACCTGATCGGTGCGGGGCCGCGCATGGATGTGTTCCGGCATTACTGGTGCGGGCTGCCCGGCAATGCGTCGCCGGTGCCGGGCGTGCGGGCCCTCCCCGCCAATTTCGTGCTTGATCCCGCGACCCGGACGATGCGTCGATTCTGGCCGCGATCCCCGCGCCAGGAGCGCTCCGTTCAGGAGGTGATCAACGACGTCGATGCGATTCTGCGCAAGACCGCGGAAGCGACCGCGGCGCGTTGGAAACCAGCGCTATCGGTCACTGCAGGCCTGGACAGCCGTCTTACCCTCAGCATGTATCACGACCTGCCGGACATTGTTGCCTTCACCTATCACCGCGATTCGGCGGACAGCACGGATGTCGAGGTGGCGCGCCGATTGTGCGAACGCCTCGGGATCGAGCATCGCCCCCTACTGCCCGTCGATCGCAATCGCGGCGAAAGCGCCTATCAGCTGATCGAAGCGATTCCCGATTGCACTTTCGACAAGAACGTCGTGCCGATCTATCTCAGCGCATTCCAGGACAGCAACAACGGTGTCATCCACGTCCGATCAAGCCTTGCCGAGGTTGGGCGGGCCTTCTGGCGCTATCATCCCGGCATGCCGACGACGATCGATTCCACCAATTGGATCCAGGTCTCGCTGGCGAAATCGACCGCCGACCTCCCCGGCCGTGCCGAGGCGGCCGACTACATGCGCACGGAGATGCGGCGATTTTTCAGCACGGTCGGCTACGATTCGGTCGATCCGCACGCTCCGGAAATCCTGGGCTACGACGTTTGGGATCTGGTCTACATGGAGCATCGGATGTCCACCTGGCACGCCCAGGCCCTGTCGGGATCAGACATGGCGTTCGACACCAGCATCCTGTTCAACTCCCGGCGTCTGCTCGATCTCCTGATGTCCGTACCGCTACCGGACCGCAGGAATGCAACCTTGTTCCGCAAGATCATCGCGCGCCGCTGCCCGCAGATTTCGGACATCCCGGTCAATCCGCGTCCGCGCCGCACGTTCAACCAACTTGCAGCCGGCGCCTATCGCCAGCTCAAGCGGCGCGCCGGATTCGTCCGCGCGATAGAATCGCGGCTCAGGCATTGAAGGCCGTCTACTGCACGACGGCCTGAGTCCGCTTGACCTCGATGTCCGCGAGCTGGTCGTCGCGCGCGGCCTCGATCTTGGTGACCGCTTCGTCGCAGGTCTTCTGCTGCGATGACTTGCAATCCTTCTTGATCTTGGCGATCGCGGTCTCCGCCTCTTGCCGTATACCGCTGGCCCGTCCGTCGAAGAACTTGTCCCGATCGGCAGTGCTGGGAAAGGCGTTGGGCGCCATAACAACTGTCACAGATGCCGGATATTCGTGCATTGCGCCGCTACTGGCGTCGACCGCGACGCCAATGATCCCGCCGAACAGCAGGTTGCCGAACGTCATGCCCTGGAATTCGGACGAGAAGGCGCCGCTGCCATCCTGGTAGCCGTCCTTCTTGCAGATGACGGAGATGTCATCCTTGCTCTTGTCGACATTGATGATGCCCGGGGTCGGATTCACGACCCCGATGACATCGCCATCGCGCCGCAGCTCGCAGTTCGCGCCGCTCGGGCTGGTCTGAACCGTCACGCTCTGATCGGTTCCTTCAACAATCGATGCACAACCGGAAAAGGATGCCGCCAGCCCCAGCCAGCAGCAAACCGCCAAAATTTTTCGCGCCCTCATTGCTTTCCCCGTATGTAGTCGGCGCTGCGGCCCTGGGTTGCCGGATATGGCCGCAGCCCGCCATAAAGTTGCCTTCGGCCGGGCCTGCCGTCAACGTGTATCAGCATTCATCCCTGCGAGCGAGAGTCGCGGAAGAATCGTCGCATGCGCGTGGGCCAATCGATGGCGACAACGCAAGGCGCTCCAATGCTTGACTCACCTCGCGGTTGAAGACTAGCCTTTCGGTCCCGTCAAGGGGACAGCTTGCGATGGCAGGGGGCCGTCGCTCAGGTTCATTCCGCCGGCTCCGATGCGTCGCCGGCGAGGAACAAGGCACAAGCTCAAGAAAAATAAAGTTCGATCGGGACGGAACGCGAACGAGGGCATGTTTCTTTTGTGAGGTATGCCAATGAGCGCGGGACTGATCACGATCGCCTACGGGCCGTACAAATATATCCGTATGGCTGAGGCGCTTGCGCTGTCCTATCGCCGGTGGAATCCGAAGCTTCCGTTCTGCGTCGTCACTGACGCAGCGAATGCCGAGCGGCTCAGCGGCTATTTCGATGTCGTGCGCATCGTCGATCCGTCCTACGGCAAGGGCGTGGCGCAGAAGCTCTGTGTCGATCGCTATTCGCCGTTCGATGAGACCTTGTTTGTCGATTCGGATTGCGTCTTCTACCGTGATCCCGCGCTGGCATGGAATGCATATGCGACGGATGATTTCGTCATCAAGGGATGGCGCTATCTCAGCCGCGAGGATCAGCATGAGAATGTCGGGAACCTCGCAACCCTGTTGCAGCAGACCGGCATCAGCAGAATAGGCAGCTTCAACAGCGGCATGTTCTATTTCCGCAAAAGCGAACGCGCCAATCGCCTGTTCGACACCTCGCGCGAAATCTATGAACGGCGGGCCGACCTCGCCTTCAAACCGTTCAAGAATGCGCCGGTCGCGCATGAGCCGGTGCTGGCGATCGCCATGGAGATGTGCGGCATCGGTTTCAGCCCATGGGATCCGACGACCGGCATGGAAACGTGGATCAGCATGCGCAACATGCAAACCGTCAATGTGCTCAAAGGCGACAGTCGGGTCACGAAACACGGCAAGGCGGTCTCGCCGGCCGTGATCCACTACAATGTCGACGGTCAGATCAGCCTCGCCTATCTGCGGGACATTTTCAGGCTGACTTACGAGCACAAGCCTTTGGGGGAATTGCGCGCTCGCGTCGCCGCGCTATGGCTGCGCGTCTGGTATCTGATTCAGAAATACGGCCGCAGACTTGGCGGGGTTCGGAAGTTTCTGTTCCCTCCTAGCCCGCGCCTCGCGCGCTGAGCCTCATCGAAAGCGTCGCGGCGACAGGAGTTCCGGCGAAATGGCTTCGTGCATGAGGTCAGTGGGCAAAGCGCGCTGAGCGACCAGTGCCGCTGCCATCCTCGACAGCGCCGGCGAGGTTTGGATCCCATAGCCGCCCTGCCCCGCCAGCCAGAAGAAGCCGTCGGCATCCGGATCGAAACCGACGACCGGCAAGCCCTCCGGCGCAAAGGTCCGCAGGCCGCCCCAGGTCCGCTCCAGCCGCTGCACCTTCATGTCCACGAGTTGCTCGAGGCCGGCTGCCGCCTCGGCTAGGCGGAGGTCGTCGGCCCAGGCATCGTGCGGATCCACCGGCTCCTCGTCGGCTGGCGAGAGCATCAGCTTTCCGCCCATTGGCTTGCAATAGAAGCTGACATCGATCGGTAATATCTCCGGCCAGTCCACCACCGAAACACCCGCCGGCCCCGCGATGATTGCCGCGCTGCGCCGCTTTGGCTGCAAGCCGACCGGCCCAACGCCACAAGACACCGCCACCTGGTCGCTCCAGGCGCCGGCCGCCAGAACGACGATGGGCGCCTCATAGGAATCACCCGCCTCCAGTCGCCAAATGCCGCCGGACCGTATGCCACGCCGCACGGGTGCGTCGACAATGACCTCTCCCCGCGCGCGCCGCAGGGCCTTCAGCCGGCCGGCATGCAGCGCATCGACATCGATATCCTGTGCAGTGCCGTCCCACAGGATCGCCGCCGCCCCGCTCAGGGTCGCGAGCGGCAATTTCGAGCGCGCGAAGGTCGCATCGACTTCGACATAGCCGCTGCGCTTCGCATCGTCGATCCGCTTGTCTTCACCGTCACCGGCGATCATGAGGACGCCGCGCGGCGACAGCAGCGGCACGTCCGCAAACCCGTCCGGCGGTGCCGAGAGGAAATCGTAGCTGGCGCGGGTCAAGGCATGGACGGTGGCCACGCCGTCGCACGGCTCGTACATGGCGGCGGAGCGGCCGGTGGCGTGGTAGCCGGGCTGGCTTTCCATCTCCAGCACCAGGACCCGGGTGCCCTCGGCGGCGATTTCCGCCGCGGCCGAAGCACCCGCAATGCCGCCGCCGATCACGATCACGTCGGCCGTTTTCATCCTCACCCCCCAGCCCCCGAATACCGGCTCTTCTATATCCGCCCGGCTGGTCATAGCTCAACGGCGAATGGCCTGCGGCAGGCGGTCGCCTTGCCGCCTAGTCCCCGGCCCGCCTATCTCAGAGCCATGTCCAAGAGTCCGCTGCCGCAATACGCGACCGACGATCAGATCGAGAGCCTGTCGCGACCTTCTACGCACGAATCCGAGACGATGCCGATCTTGGCCCCATTTTCGTCAAGGCCATCGGCGATAATTGGACGGCGCACCTCAAGACAATGCGCGACTTCTGGTCATCGGTGATGAATACCAGCGGCCGCTACAAGGGCAAGCCGATCCCGGCGCACGTCAAGCTCCCGGGCATCGAGCCGCGGCATTTCGAGCACTGGCTGCGCCTGTTCTCGGAGACCGCGCACCGCCTGTTCGAGGCGCCGCTCGCCGCCATGTTCGTGCAGCGCGCCGAACGCATCGCCGAGAGCTTGAAGCTCGGCTTCGCCTTCCACGCCGAACGCCCCGAAATATGGGGTAGGCTGCCGCGGACGGTCAGGACGCAGGCTGAGCCGCTTCCAGGAACTGACGCACCGTAGCGCTGACAACCTTGCGCGGCGCCGGGCGCCGATTCCGGCACTCCGGGTGACGGTCGACGAATTGGCGCAGAACCAGCTTCAGCGTCAAAGCGTGGCTGCGATCGCCCGCGCGCTTGGCAGTCACCATGTCATCCAGAATGATGCGCTTGACGCGCAAGGCGCCATCGGGCCCCTCAATCAGATAGTTGCCAAGCTCGGCAGCAACGATCATCGGCAGATGCTCATGCTCGGCGATCGCCGCGATCTCTTCCTCGGTCAAATCAGACAACGCAAGACAATCATCGAAAGTCAGCATGATGTCCCTCCCAGCGTCGCTCCGTGCAGATCGGAGTTCTTCGGCGACATCATAGAAGTAATGAGCGGCCGAAAGCTACACCTTCCCGCGCCGCCGATGAATTAGGAACGTGATCGCCATGGTCAGGATCGATCCAAATCCCGCCAACGCCATATCCTTCTGCGCATCCCACACGTCGCCTTGGGTGCCGAGATAGGCAACGCCGAGGTCGCCACCGGCGATCTCTGCCGCCCACCATTCGAAGATCTCGTACATTGCGGAGAAGGCCAACGTGATGGTGATCGGGATCGTATAGGTCAGGCGCCCTTTGAGCATCTGTGCGCGGACATAGCCCTCGCGCATCGGATAAGCGAGCAACGCGCCGTAGAAGAAGTGCTCGAGGCGATCGAAATGATTGCGGGTGAAGCCGAAAATCTCGTTGATCGTGATGCCGAACAGGCTGCGTGCCCACTCATCATATGGCACTTTCGAATAGGTATAATGCGCACCTACCTCGTGCACGCAGAGAAAGACGAAGATCAGCGTGCTGGAGAGCCTGGAAAGCTCGAGCGACTTTCGACGCCACAGGAAGACGATGGCGGCTGCCAGGACGAGCAGATTCTCCAGCGCCCAATCATGCCGGTCAAGCGGCGAGATCGCCAGCAACACCCATAGGGCGGCGAAAATGACAGCGAGCAGATCCCTGTATGCTCGGTCGGACGGCCGCCGCATACGCGACTAGAGGAACTTGCGCGCGACCGCTTCGCGCCAGTTCCGGCTCGCAACCCGCTTGCCGTTCTCGAACGCGTCCACGCGGCCGGTCAGGATCAGCTCGCTCTTGGTGGAGGTCATGACGGTCTCGGTCTCTACGTGAATGTCCCATCCCTCGCGCTTCAGGTCCTGGCTCTGCGTCACGCGGTAGTGCGCGCCCAGTGGATCGTCGGGATGGATGGTGAGCTCGCGCCGCAACGCGTGATTGACGATCACATCGATTTCATCGAACCGGATTATGCCTTCGCCGAACACGCCGCCTTCACCATCGGTCACGTAGGTCACCGCACCAGTTAGAAGGTCATGGTGGATCTCGCGCGTCATGCGGCCCGGCGCCACCTTGCTGATGGGCGTTAGCGGCGCTGATTCAGGGGCGGCGAATGGCGTTGCGCCGTCAAGGCTCTGCTTCGTTCTTGCCGGCAATTCGAGCTGCGTGTTCGCTGTATGAACGGTCAAAGTGACACGCTCCGGCGTCGGCCAGATCAGCGGCCAATAGGCGGTGGAGATCGCCAGCCGCAGACGATGGCCGGTCGCGAAGCAATGGCCGAGGGCATTGAGCTTGATGCGCGCACGGTAACGCTTGCCCGGCTCCAGGAACTGCGGCTTGTCGTGTCCCGCCACGTGATTGAGATTGAAGACGGCATAGCTGGCGCGTTGGATGGCACCATCGGGAAATACATCGCCGAGCCGCACGCCCACTTGCGCCACCTGCCGGTCGATAGAGAATTCCAGATCCAGCACCGGGAAACCCAGGAGATCGAGATCGTGGGTCAGCGGCGCTGAATCGAACACCAGCGAACCGGCATCGTCCATGCGCTGGTCTGTCGGCATCTCGCCGGGACAGCCGGCGCCCATCCACTCTCCGCAGCCGAGACCAACCGTCTGTGGCGAGCAGATGGCAAGATCGGCCGGCGATTGAGTCGATTGCGCCAACGTTCCGGCGCCAAGGGACCAGGGTTGCATCGCAACGCTCGAGCTTGGCCAGGTTTGGTCGCCGACCCATCGACCATTGCGATAGGTCGCCGTAGTTGATGGTGCGGCGCCGTCTTCGAGCCAGGCCCACAGCATCGGACCATCCATCGCGCCGTTATTGGCGGCCTTCAGCCAATGGTCCCACCACTTCACGGCTTCCTGCAGGAAACCGATCGCCGGCCCCGGTACGCCGTCATGGGGGTAAAGGTGCGCCCATGGTCCGATGATCGCGCGGCGCGGCACCTTCAGATGCTCCAGCATGCGCGGGATCGCGTTGGTATAGGCGTCGGCCCATCCGCCGATCAGCATCACCGGGCACTGGATGGCGTCGTAATCTTCGCAGATCGAACCGTGCTGCCAGTACTTATCGCGCGTTGGATGCTGCATCCACAGGGCCGGCCAGAACGGCATCTCGTTGAGACGCTTCAGCCAGTTCTCGCGCCAACCCTCGCCGAACAGCACTGGATCGGCAGGGCGTGCCTGGAACCCCAGCATGATCGCGCCCCACCAGTGATTGTCATTGAGCAGGCAGCCGCCCATATAGTGGATGTCATCGGCATAACGATCGTCCGTCGAGCAGACCGACAGCACGGCCTTCAGAGCCTTAGGCCGCATCGCCGCGACCTGCAGGCAATTGAAGCCGCCCCACGACTTACCCATCATGCCGACCTTGCCGTCGCACCAGGGCTGGCCCGTGATCCAGTCGATCACCTCCACTGCGTCATCGAGCTCGAGCTGCAGATACTCGTCCTGCAGCACATCGTCGGATTCGCCCGAGCCGCGTATGTCGACGCGGATCGCCGCATAGCCGTGGCCCGCGAAATAGCCATGCATCGGCTCGTCGCGCCCGCGTGTCCCATCGCGCTTGCGATAAGGGATGTATTCGAGGATTGCCGGCACGGGCTTGGTCACGGCATCTGCCGGCAGCCACATGCGCGCCGCCAGGCGGCAGCCATCCTTTAAAGTGATCCAGAAATGCTCGATCTTCTTGATCTTGTGCGGCAGATCGTCGAGCTTGCGGTACACGGTCATCAACTCGCCTTTCGTCGTCGGCGTAAGACTTCATCCAGCCAATCGGGCCGAATCTCCGGCACCGAGGACAACAGCAATTCGGTATAGGGGTGGAACGGCGGGTTGAAAACCTGCTGGGTCGGGCCCGCCGCTACCAACTTTCCTTTCAGCATAACGGCAACCTTGTTGGCAATACGGCGTACCGTCCCAAGGTCATGGGTGATGAAGAGGAAAGCGACGCCCGTCTCGTCCTGGATGCGCCGCAGCAGGCGCAGGATCTCATCAGCCACCAGCGGATCAAGAGCGGACGTGACTTCATCGCAGATGATGATGTCCGGCTGCGCTGCCAGCGCACGCGCGATGCAGACGCGCTGCTTCTGGCCACCCGAGAGTTCGTGCGGCCGGCGGGTGATGTATTCCGGCGGCAGGTCGATCTGGCGCAGCAGCTCCTCGACACGGGCGCGCACCTCCGCCCTGTTCTTGCCGAAATAGAACTGGACCGGACGCCCGATGATGTCGAGCAAGGTCTGCCGCGGATTGAGCGCGACATCCGGCATCTGATAGATCATCTGGATGCGGCGGAGCTGGTCCTTGCTGCGGTCCTGCAACCGCGGCGGCAAGCTCGTGCCGTCGAACAGGATGTCGCCCTTCTGCCGCGGCAGCAGGCCGACGATGACGCGCGCGAGCGTGCTCTTGCCCGATCCCGATTCACCGACGATCGCCAGCGTATCGCCGCGCCGGAGGTCGATCGACACGTCGTCGATGATCCTGACCGTGCCGCGATAGGCGGCGACGACATTCTTCACGTCCAGGATCGGCCGGTCGCCTTCGGCATGGCCTTCGACGAACTTGCTCCGTTCCGCCGCCACCCGTTCTGCCACCAGCATGCGGGTGTAGTCCATCTGCGGCCGCTGCAGGATCTGGGTCGCCTCGCCCTCTTCCACCATCTGGCCGCGGCGCAGCACCATGATGCGGTCGGCGATCTGCGCAACCACCGCCAGATCGTGCGAGATATAGAGCGCCGCCGTCCGATGCTCGCGGATCAGCTTCTTGAACGAGGCCAGCACTTCGACCTGCGTCGTCACATCGAGCGCCGTGGTCGGCTCATCAAACACCAGCAGATCGGGCTTGGCGATCATCGCCATTGCCGCCATCGCACGTTGCAGCTGCCCGCCGGAGACCTGGTGCGGGTAGCGGCTGCCGAACACATCTGGATTGGGCAGGTCCAGCTCCTTGAACAGGCGGATCGCGTCCATGCGTGCCTGCGCCCGGTTCATCACGCCATGCTGGAGCGCCACCTCGCACACCTGCTCATAGATAGTGTGGGCAGGATTGAAGGCGGCGGCGGCGCTCTGCGCGATATAGGCGACTTTCACACCGCGCAAATTCTGCCGGCCCTTGACGTCCAGCCCACGCAAATCGCGGTTATGGAACAGGATCTGACCACCGGTGATCTGGCAGCCTGTACGGGCGTAGACCAGGGTCGACAGGCCGATGGTGGACTTGCCGGCTCCTGATTCGCCGATCAGGCCCAGCACCTCGCCCGCCTTCAAGTTGAAGCTGACATCGTCGACCAGCGTCACGCGCGTGCCGGTTTCCGTGACCGCCTCGATCCGCAGGTTGCGGACATTGAGGATTTCGCCTTCGGTCTTTGCTTTCGCCTGCGCCATCACACCCTCACGCATTCTCGCCCTGCGGGCGGGAATAGATCGACAGCAGCCAATCGACCACCATATTGACGCCGATGGTCATCAGCGCGATTGCCGCCGCCGGGTAGAGCGGTGCGGCGATACCAGCCGGAATTGCAAGCGCGCTTTCCTTCACCATGCTGCCCCAATCGGCGTCGGGCGGCTGGACACCGAGACCGAGGAAGCTGAGTGCCGCCACGAACAGGAACGCGAAGCAGAACCGCAGGCCAAACTCCGCCGCCAGCGGCGGCAGGGCGTTGGGTAGGACCTCGCGCAGGATCACCCACGTCAGTCCCTCGCCGCGCAGCCTGGCGGCCTCGACATATTCCAGCACCACGATGTTCATCGCGACAGACCGCGCGACGCGGAACACATAGACCGAATAGAGCAGGCCGATGGTGAGGACGATGATGCCTGCGCCGGTGCCAAAACCGGACAGGATGATCAGTGCCCACATCAGGTTCGGGATGGAGAGGACGACATCCGCGATGCGGGAGAACAAAGTGTCGACCCATCCGCCGAAAATGGTGGCGGCGAGTCCGGTGACGACCCCGACGACGAAGGCGAGGCAGGTTGCCAGCATGGCCAGCCCGATCGAGATCCGCCCGCCATAGAGCATGCGCGAGAACATGTCGCGGCCGATCTGGTCGAGACCCAGCCAATGTTCCGGCGATGGCGGGTCCCAGCGCCCACCCATCGGCAGGTTGGGATCGTATGGTGCGACCCAGGGCGCGAAGATGGCGCCACCCGCGCAGGCGAGGATGATGAGAACGCCGATGATGACGGTCAAGGAAAGCCGGTGTCCGAACACTTTCATTGGCGCCTCATCGTGGATGCCTGAGCCGCGGATTGCTGAGTATCGACAGCACGTCCGCGATCAGGTTGAGGCTGATGAAAACAACGGCGAAGATGAGGCCGCAGGCCTGCACCACCGGCACGTCGCGCTTGGCGACTGCATCCACCATCAGCCGGCCGAGACCGTTATAGGTAAAGACCGCCTCCACCACCACGACCCCAACGATGAGATAGGCAAGGTTGAGCGCGATCACGTTGATGATCGGCGCCAGTGCGTTCGGCAGCGCATGGCGCACCACAATGCGCGATTTCGGCAGGCCCTTGAGCAGCGCCATCTCGATATAGGGGCTCGCCATGACCGCCAGCACGGAGGTCCGCGTCATGCGCATCATGTGGGCGATCACCACCAGTACCAGGGTCAGCATCGGCAGGAAGGTCGAATACACATGCTGCGTGAAGCTCTGTTCCGGCTTGAAGGTAGCGATCGCCGGGAACCACCGGAAATGCACCGCCAGATACAGGATGAGCACATAGCCGACGAAGAATTCCGGCATCGAAATGGCGGCGAGCGTGCTGACATTTACGAACTTGTCGTAGACGCTGTTCCGGTAGATCGCGGCAAGCAGCCCGAGGAACACCGACAGCGGCACCGCGATGATCGCGGCATAGACCGCGAGGAACAGGGTATTCCACAGGCGCGGACCGATGACATCGGCCACCGGGCGCTTGTTCGCAAGCGATATCCCTAGGTCCCCTTTGACGGCGTCACGCAACCACTCGACGTAACGCTCGTATGGCGGGCGGTCGAGCCCCAGCTCCGCACGGATGGCCGCGACATTCTCCGGCGTCGCCTGCTGGCCGAGGATGTTGGTCGCGATATCGCCGGGAAGCCATTCGGTGACGGCGAAGATCAGGGCCGAAACGACGATCAACGTCAGAAAGCCAAGCACCAGCCGTTGACCGAGCAGTTTCAGCATTCATCCCCCTTCCGCTCGGGCGGCGATCCCAACCCCGAGTCCTGCCCATTCACCACCGGGCTTGCCGTCGACGATAGCGCCAACCTGTTCCGCCTCCAAGTGCCGACGCCGGCCCGGGCGGGAAATATCGGACAAAATCAAAGAAATAG
This sequence comes from Dongiaceae bacterium, assembly GCA_035695765.1. Taxonomy (GTDB): domain Bacteria; phylum Pseudomonadota; class Alphaproteobacteria; order Dongiales; family Dongiaceae; genus Dongia_A. The sequence continues at coordinate 10,924 of DASRRI010000080.1, read as the reverse complement.
GCGGCGAGACCATAATCCCGCCGCCTCAAGGCAATGTCGTGCGCTACGCTTGGATCCACGCCTTCTGCACGATCCGGCTGTTGCACAGATCGAACATGCCATGCGGTGTATGGCCTTTGACCTTGACGTCATGGACGTCGAGCCAATCCTTGAACAGGGGGATGAGCGCGCCACCCTGCTCATGCAGCATGCGCTGCATTTCCCAGATGTAGTCCTTGCGCTTGGTCTCGTCCGTCGTCGCCTTCGCGTCGGCCAGCAGCTTGTCGAACGCATCGACCTTCCAATGTGTGTCGTTCCACGGCGCGCTGGCGCTGTACGCCACTGCCAGCATCTGCGTCGCCGCCGGGCGGCCGCCCCAGTAGGAAGTCATGAACGGCGCCTTCAGCCACACATTGTCCCAGAAGCCGTCCGCTGGCTCACGCCGCACGGTGACGTTGATACCCGCCGCCGCGGCGGTCGCCTGATACAGCACAGACATATCTATAGCGCCGTTGAACGCCGCGTCCGATGCCGACAGGATCACGTCCTTCGGACCGAGGCCGGCCTTCTTGGCATGGAACGCCGCTTTCTCCGGATCGTACTCCGTTTGTGGCAACTCGTTATTGTGATACGGGTCGGATTCCGGAATGGGATGATCGTTGCCGGGACGGGCATACTTGCCGAACAGCAGCTCGACCAGTTTTTTCCGGTTCATGGCGTATTTCAGCGCAAGGCGTGTATCCGGATTATTGTAGGGCGCCGTATCGCACATCATCGGCATGATGAAGTGATAGCCGGCCGCCGCCTGAACCAGCTCGAAATTGCCGGCAGCGTTGATCTGATCGACCAGCGGCACCACAACACGGTGTGTCACGTCGACCTCACCGGCCAGCAGTGCCTGCATGCGCGCTGCGTCGTCATTGATGATCGACAGCTCGGCGGAATCGAGGTTGCAGCGGCCTTCCTTCCAATAGCCGCCGCGATTGGTGAGGATCGCGCGCACCCCGGGCTCGAAATTTTCCAGCTTGTAGCCACCGGTGCCGACCGGGTTCGCCCAGTCGGTGAAATCCTTGGGAACGACCAGCACGTGATAGTCGCTGAGCACGTAAGGCAGGTCGGCATCGGGCGCTTCCAGCACGATCTTGACTTGGTTCGCGTCCATCTTGACGACGTCCTTGATCGGCTTCATCGGACCAGCCGCGCCGGACTTCGAGCCTTCGCCGCGATGCAGATTGATCGAATAGATGACGTCATCGGCGTCCAGCGTCTTGCCGTTGCTGAAGGTGATTCCCTTGCGGACGTTGCAGACCCATTCCTGGGCGTTGTCACTGGGCTCCAGGGTCTCGAAGAGTTCCGGCTTGATTTGATTCTTGTCGTCGACCTCGACCAGGCCGTCGAACACGCTGGTCGAGATGTTGATCATGGTGGTGTCGGTATAGGTGGTGATGTCCATGTTGTCGGTGGTGCTGCCGCCCGCGATACCGATACGCAGGTTGCCGCCCTTCACTGGCGTCTCCGCGAAGCCAGCCTTTGCCAGCACGCCGCTCGCGAGCGAGGTCGCGACGCCAAGTGCCGCCGCACGGCGCATGAATTCGCGCCGGCTCGCGCGCCCGCTCATCGCGGCGCGCTGTAACTCTTCCCACTGATTCATGCCCGTTCTCCCTCTTCCCTGAGTTCGGCGTTGTCGCCTCTCAATGCCCGGCGCCGATGCGTTGAATGCCTCGGCTGGCGGGCAAAGCCTTGTTTTCAGGCGTCACTATGCAGAAGCATCGGGCCCTAGACAATCGCGGAGCACCCGCTCTGCGTGAGATAAACGATACTGAGCCCCGCTGTTTTCTCCATCAGCCTAGTCACGCAGCAATTCCGCCATGGCATGCCCGAAGTCGGCGAAGGCGCGGTCGGCGGCGCCACAAAAGTGCAACGCTCGCAGGAATGTATGCGGCATTCCGTGCGCCACGATCAGCCGCTGCGGAACGCCGGCCGTATGCAGGGCCGCCGCATAGTCCAGGGCGTCCGGCAGAAGTAGATCCAGTTCCGCCGCGCAGATCACGGCCGGCGGCAGGCGCGCGAAGTCGCGCGCCATCAGCGGCATGGCATACGGGTCCTTCACGTCGCGCCGCGACGACAAGTACGCGTTCAGCGCCGTGGAGACCGCCACTTGATCCAGTCCGGGACTGGTCGTCGCAATGGGTTCGCGCTCAAGGCGCAGGGCGGGATAGATCAAGCCCTGGGCCCGAAGGAAAGGCTCACTGCGATCGCGCGCCATCAACGCCATGCCGGCGGCCAATGCGCCACCCGCGCTGTCTCCCGCGACCGCGATCCGGCGCGGATCGAGATTCTGCTCCCGGCCCTGTTCCACGACCCAACTCAACGCATCCCAGGCGTCATGGAGCGCGGCGGGATATTTGTGTTCCGGCGCCAGGCGGTAGTCGACGGCAAGGACCGCCGCTTCGGAATTCAGCGCCAGCCGCGCCACCGGCAGATCATGGCTGTCGAGCCCACCGAACATCCAGGAGCCGCCGTGGCAATACACGATGACCGGCGCCGGCCGGCTCGCCCTCGCATGTGTGTAGAGCCGCACCGGGATGTCACCGGCACGGCCGCGGATCATGAAGTCCGTGGCTTCGATGCCGGCGGGGCGCGGCACGTGATAACGCCGCCAGAAGGCTTCATAGAGCGCGCGCTGCTCTACGATCGGCCGGGCAAAGAACGCCTGGCCGAATGTTTCGTCCTGGTCGGCCGCGAAGGCGGCGATATCAGGATCCAGCACGCCGGTCCCCTCTCCTGTTGCAGCATGCTCCTGGAGAATGGGGCCGGCAGAGGCGACTAGTTGACAATTTCCGTCAGGCCATGACGAATCACGACGGGGCATACTTATGTGCTCCCCCGAGGGGAACCGATGAATCCGGAGCCGCGCATCCAGGCCGCGCCGATCGAAACGCCGCAGACCGTCGGCTTCCTGATCGTGCCGCAATTTTCGATGCTGGCGTTCGTGTCGGCCGTCGAGCCGTTGCGCGTGGCGAACCGCCTCGCCGGCCGCGAGCTCTATCGCTGGGTCGTAGTCTCGCGCGACGGCAAGTCGGTGACGGCATCCAACGGTATGTCGCTGCTCGCTGACCACAGCCTGGAAAGCAAGCTGGACCTCGCATTGGCTGTCGTGTGCGCCGGCTTCGAGCCGGAGCGCTATTTCGATCGCGCCACCCGCAAATGGTTGACCGGCCTCAACAGCCGCTCTGTCGATCTCGGCGCCATCGATACCGGCAGCTTCTTCCTGGCCTGGGCAGGATTGCTGGACGGTTACCGCGCCACCACCCATTGGGAGGGATTGGACTCCTTCCGCGAAGCCTTTCCGAAGGTGGAAGCCGATAGCGGCCTGTTCGTGATCGACCGCAACCGCTTGACTTGCGCCGGCGGGACAGCGGCGCTCGACATGATGCTGCATCTGATTTCACTGCAGCACGGCCATCGTTTGGCAGCCGCCGCGTCGGAGCAGTTCATCCATGCCCGCATCCGCCCGCCCAATGATCGCCAGCGCATGGAGCCGCCGGCTCGCCAGGGCGTGACGCATCCCGGCCTGTCGCAGGCCCTTTCCCTGATGGAGCAGAATCTCGAAGACCCACTGGACGCCGCCGCCCTTGCTAAGAAGGCGGGCCTGTCGCTGCGCCAGCTGGAACGGCTGTTCCATCGCCACTTCTCGATGACGCCGCATCGTTACTATCTGGATCTTCGGCTGCAGCGGGCGCGCGCATTGCTGCAGTACAGCGACCTCGCGGTGGTGGAAATCGCGGTCGCCAGCGGCTTTGCTTCCCCTGCACATTTCTCCCGCGCCTATCGGTCCTGGGCCGGCAAGGCGCCGACGGAAGAGCGCCGCCGCACGCAAGGCGGTATCATGCCGGCCTTGCGATAGGGTGCGGCGTCGGGCCGATCCAAGGCCGTGTCGTAATTCGTCAACCCAGTTTAAGCGGCGCGCAGCACCCTTTTCCGCAATTGGAGAGAGGAGCCATCCATGAATACCGAAGTCATCGTGACCTGCGCCATCACCGGCGCCGGCGACACGGTCGGCAGGCACCCAGCCATCCCGGTGACGCCGAAGCAGATCGCCGATGCCGCGATCGAGGCCGCCAAATCCGGCGCCACCATCTGCCACATGCATGTGCGCGATCCGGAGACCGGCAAAGGCGCGCGCGACGTGAAGCTCTATGCCGAAGTGGTCGACCGCATCCGCTCCTCCGCCACCGACATGATCATCAACCTGACCGCGGGCATGGGCGGCGATCTTGATATCGGCCCGGGCGAAGAGCCGATGAAGTTCGGGCCCAATTGCGATCTGGTCGGCCCGATCGAGCGCCTGAAGCATGTCGAGCAATTGCTGCCGGAGATCTGCACCCTGGATTGCGGCACGCTCAATTTCGGCGATGGCGACCTCATCTATGTTTCGACGCCGAAGCAGTTGCGCGCCGGCGCCAAGCGCATCCAGGAGCTTGGCGTGAAGCCGGAGCTGGAGGTGTTCGACACCGGCCATCTCTGGTTCGCCAAGCATATGCTGAAGGAAGGCTTGCTCGACGCGCCGCCGATGTTCCAGTTCTGCCTTGGCATTCCGTGGGGCGCACCGGCTGACACCGTCTCCATGAAGGCGATGAAGGACAACCTGCCTGAAGGCGCGGTATGGGCAGGCTTCGGCATCGGCCGCATGCAGATGCCGATGGTGGCCCAGGCCATGCTGCTGGGCGGCAATGTGCGCGTCGGGCTCGAGGACAATCTGTGGCTCGAGAAAGGCGTCTATGCCAGCAACGCGACGCTCGTCGATCGGGCAGTTGATATCATCCAGAAGCTCGGCGGAAGGCCGCTGACGCCGGCCGAGGGCCGCAAGAAGCTCGGCCTCAAGCCGCGCAATTGAGATCACGCGAGGGGAAACGCACATGGCTTACATCACCAACATCAAGACCGTCGCCGTGATCGGCGCCGGCGTGATCGGCAGCGGCTGGGCCGCCCGCGCCCTCGCCAACGGGCTCGACGTCGTCGCCTGGGATCCGGCGCCGAACGGCGAGCAGACGCTGCGCGCCAACATCGCGAACGCATGGCCAGCCTTGGAGCGCGTGGGATTGAAGCCCGGCGCCAGCCAAAGCCGGCTCAAGGTCGTGAAGACCGTCGAGGAATGCGTGAAGGATGCCGATTTCATCCAGGAGAGCGCGCCGGAACGCGAAGACCTGAAGCGCAAGCTGCACGCCCAGATCACCAGGGCCTGCAAGCCGAACGTCATCATCGGTTCTTCGACATCCGGCCTGCTGCCGACGGACTTCTACAGCGATGCGATCAATCCGGAGCGCTGCCTGGTCGGCCATCCGTTCAACCCGGTCTATCTGCTGCCGCTGGTCGAAGTGGTCAAAGGCAAGAAGACGTCGCAGGAGGCGGCCGATGCCGCGGCGCAGATCTATGCCGCGATCGGGATGCATCCGCTGAAGCTGAGCTCGGAGATTCCGGGCTTCGTCGCCGACCGCCTGCTGGAGGCGGTATGGCGCGAGAGCCTGCACATGATCAATGAAGGCGTCGCCACCACGGCGGAGATCGACGATGCGATCCGCTTCGGCTGCGGCATCCGCTTCTCCTTCATGGGCAGCTTCCTCATCTACACGCTCGCCGGCGGCGATGCGGGCATGAAGCATTTCATGGCGCAGTTCGGCCCTGCGCTCGAACTGCCCTGGACCAAGCTGAAGGCCCCGCAACTGACCGATCAGCTGATCGACCGCGTGGTCGAAGGCACCGACCAGCAAAAGGGCAATCGCTCGATCAAGCAGCTCGAGCGCTACCGCGATGACGCCATCATCAGCGTGCTCGAAGCGATCAAGGGCGCCAAGCAGCGTCACGGGCTGCGTCCGGACGAATAACCATGATCGCGGCGCCGCTCAGCCTCTATCGGACGAAGGTGAAGCCGGAGTGGGTGGATTACAACAACCACCTCAATGACGGCTATTACCTGGTCATCTTCAGCCTGGGCGGTGTCGATGCGTTCATGGACTTGATCGGCATGTCGGATGCCGAGCGGCGCGCTACCAAGACCACCATCTATACGCTCGAGGCGCACATCAACTATTTGCGCGAAGTGAAGCTCGGCGAAGAGGCGGAGATACGTACTCAGCTCATCGGGTTCGACCAGAAGCGGTTCCAGCTCTATCTCACCATGCACACCGAGCGGCTGGGTGATGAGATCGCGGCGGCTTCCGAGTTCATGCTGGTAAATATCGATAGTTCCGGCGAGCCGAAATCCGCACCCTTCCGCCCGGAAGTTGCTGCAAAGTTGGCGGAAATCATGGAGGCGCACAAGGCGCTGCCTCTACCCGCCTTTTCAGGGCGCACCATCGCCCTGCCCAAAAAGAAATAGAGAGACTGCCATGGATTTCGGCCTCACCTCGGAACAGCAAATGCTGATCGACAGCATCCGCACCTTTGTCGAGGTCGAGCTGAAGCCCTATGAAGAGGAAGTCGAGCGCACAAACACGGTGCGGCCGGAGCTGATCCAGCAGATCCACGCCGCGGCGATCAAGTCCGGTTTCTACGCCGCCAACATGCCGGAGGAACTCGGCGGCGGTGGCCTCAATCATGTCGCCCTGACCTTGATGGAGCGGGAGCTCGGCCGCACGTCGTTCGCGTTGCAATACGCGGTGGCGCGGCCCAGCAATATCCTGCGCGCCTGCCAGGGCGAGCAGATCGAGCGCTATCTGTTGCCCGCGATCCGTGGCGAGCGGGTCGAGTGCCTGGGTTTGACCGAGCCCAATGCCGGCTCAGACCTCCGCTCCATGCAGACCCGCGCCGAAGCCGATGACGATGATTTCATCATCAATGGCACCAAGCATTTCATCTCTTACGCCGACGTCGCCGACTTCATCGTGCTGTTCGCCGCCAGCGGCGTTGAAGACACGGCCAAGGGCGCGAAGAAGAAAATCACCTCCTTCCTGGTCGACAAGGCTACGCCGGGCCTGGATGTGCGCATGGGCTCGCATTCCGTCTCGCACCGCGGCTTTCATCATTGCGAACTCGTCTTCGACAATTGCCGGATCCACAAGCGTCAAGTGCTGGGCGAAGTGCATCGCGGGTTCGATGTCGCCAATCAATGGCTGGGCGCCACCCGCCTGACCGTCGCCGCGCAATGCGTCGGCCGGGCCCAGCGGGCGATGGAAATGGCTGCCCAGTGGGCCGCCACCCGCAAGCAGTTCGGCCAGACCATCGGCAAGTTCCAGGGTACATCCTTCAAGCTAGCCGACATGGCGACTGAGATCGAAGCGGCCAACCTGCTCTGCCTCCAGACCGCCTGGAAGACCGACCAGGGCAGCGTCACCGACGCGGACTACGCGATGGCCAAGCTCTATGCGACCGAGATGCTGGCGCGGGTGACAGACCAGACGGTCCAGATCTTCGGAGGCATGGGCTTGATGGAGGAAGTCGGCGTCGAGCGGCTATGGCGCGATGCCCGCGTCGAACGGATCTGGGACGGCACCTCGGAAATTCAGCGCCACATCATCTCGCGCAGCATATTGAGGCCATTGGAATAGCCATAGCGGAGTGTGACCCATCTTTGGTGGGACTGGCCGGTATGGTTAATTCAATTCTAAAAAATCAAACGCATTATATCTGTCTCGATTTATCTATTACTTATACACACAGCCATGTGCGGGAATAAACGGACAGCCTAATAACTCTTTTAGTAGGGCTCAGGCACGCTGTCTCCAATGATGCTTCCATTGGAGCCATTGCCGTGTCCGACCAGGTAAATGTAGGCGACTACAGTCTCGAGATCAGCGGCGACGAAGTTCTCGTCCGCGATGAGAGCGGCGCCATCATCGATACTGTCGAACTGGACGAGATCGATGGCGAGCTGACGCTGCCCGACGGCCAGAAGATCGACCTCGCATCGGTCTTGGCCGACAACGGCATTGACGCCTTTCAGACGGCAGCCGGCCCAGCCAATGACAATCTTGGTGCCACCAATGGCGGTCCCGCGATCTTCCAACCCTTCCAAGGCGATGGGAGTGGGTTCGACGGCCTCAATTCCGCTGGGACATTGAACGACACGGCGTTGGCCTTCGGCGCGGGCGATTCGCCGAAATCTGCCGACCTCGAGGCGAATGAAGTCCTGGCACGCAGCTCCTTCGATTGGGCGCGCCACGATCCATCGGACGCCAATCAGCCAGGTCCGTCCGACAATGCAGGGGGCCGTCCGAACTCGACCAGCGGAAATCAGCCGAGCGATGACGGCGACGATGTCGTGACGCCCCCGACCGACGAGCAGCAGCCGCCGGCAAACGACGACCAGGATGAAGACCCGATCACTCCGCCAACTGACGAGCAGCCGCCCGCGGATGATGATCAGGACGAAGACCCGGTCACTCCACCGACCGACGAGCAGCAGCCACCGGCAGACGACAATCAGGACGAAGACCCGGTCACTCCACCGACCGACGAGCAGCAGCCACCGGCGAATGATGACCAGGACGAAGATCCGGTCACGCCGCCAACTGACGAGCAGCAGCCGCCGGCGGATGACGATCAGGGCGACGAGCCGGTCACCCCGCCGACTGACGAGCAGCAGCCGCCAGCAGACGACAATCAGGACGAAGACCCGGTCACTCCACCGACCGACGAGCAGCAGCCGCCGGCGAATGATGACCAGGGCGACGAGCCGGTCACTCCGCCGACCGACGAGCAGCAGCCGCCGGCGGATGACGATCAGGGCGACGAGCCGGTCACCCCGCCGACTGATGAACAGCAGCCGCCTGCGAATGATGATCAGGACGAGGATCCGGTCACGCCGCCAACTGACGAGCAGCAGCCGCCGGCGGATGACGATCAGGGCGACGAGCCGGTCACCCCGCCGAACGACGAGCAGCAGCCGCCGGCAAATGATGATCAGCCGGTCAACGATCCGCAGCCGGAGGCGGTCAATGCGGCTCCGACCGACATTGATCTGTCCGGCAACAGCCTGGTGGAGAATGTCGAGGGCGCGGTGATCGGCAGGCTGACCGCGATCGATCCGGACACCATCGACACACACAGCTTCGAGGTGTCAGACAATCGCTTCGAAATCGTGAACGGCCAGCTCAAGCTCAAGGACGGAATCTCCATCGATTTCGAGAGCGAGCCGAACCTCGATGTCACTGTCGTCGCAGCCGACAGCGCCGGCAACAAGATACAGGAGACCTTCACGCTCTCGGTCGGCAATGTGAACGAAGCGCAGACCGGCCTTTCGCTCGACAATTCCTCGGTCGCCGAGAATGCGGCGGGGGCAATCATCGGTGCTTTGACCGTGTCCGATCCGGATGCGGGCGACGAGCAGAGCTTCTCGGTTTCCGATGGCCGCTTCGAGGTGGTGAACGATCAACTCCGGCTGAAGAGCGGCGTATCACTGGACCACGAGCAAGGCTCCAGCATCAGCGTCACCGTGACAGCGACGGATGCCGGCAACCATCAATACAGCGAGACCTTCACAGTCAACGTTTCGGATGTGAACGAAGCGCCGACCGGCATCCAGCTCTCGAACCTCGGCGTCAACGAGAATGCCGCGGGCGCGATCATCGGCACGCTGACGACCAGCGATCCGGACGCCGGCGATACCTTCAGCTACCAAGTGTCCGACAACCGGTTCCAGGTGGTGAACGGCCAGCTGCAGCTGAAGAGCGGCGTCTCGCTCGATCATGAGACTGAGCCAACCGTCAACCTCAAGGTCACCTCGACCGACAGCGCCGGCCATTCGATCCAGCAATCCTTCACGGTCAACGTCGCGAACGTGAACGAAGCGCCGACCGTGACCGCGACGGGTGGCACATTCCATAGCCCGAGCCTGCAGCCGACCGTAGACTTCTCGGACGTGGACAGCAGCACGCTGTCGCAGACGGTGATCCACACCACCGGCTTCCAGTCCGGCGACATCCTCAACGTCCCGGCCAGCAGCCTGTTTAACGTGACAATCAACCACAGCACCGCGGACTACACGATCACCATCGTCGGCAAGACCGGCAACGAGACTGTCGACCAGTATGAAGATTTCGCCAACTCGATCTCTTTCTCGACCAGCAGCAATACCGCAGGCGCCCGCCACATAGACTACTCCGTGACGGACAGCGGCGGCTCGACCTCGAACATTTCGGTCGCCGACGTTACCGTGAATAGCCACTCTGAACTTTACACGTCCCAACTGGGTAACGGTCAGACAGCGCTGGGCGCGGGTGACGACGTCGTTCACATCGACACCAAGAGCTTCAGTCCGATCGATATGGGCGGTGGTGATGACACGGTCCACTTGGCGCAGCAGAACCGGTCTTTCGACCATCAAGATGCCGTGAAGCTCGGCGGCGTCGAAACGATCGACACCACAGGCTACGGCGCGAACAACGTCTCGCTGTCGATCCACGACGTGCTGAACATGACGGATGGCGACAACCACCTGACCATCGTCGGCGACAAGGGCGACACCGTGACGCTGAGCGGCACCGGCAATAGCCAGTGGGCGGTGGTCGAATCCAACGCCGAATTCACGACCTATGCCTATAGCGATCCGTCGATGCAGGCCGTCGTCGAGATCAGCAACCAGCTGAACGCGCAGGTGAGCTAGCGCCTATCTCTCCCGCGCGTGATGATGATCGGCGCTGGCCCCACCGGCGCCGATTTTCATTGGGGCAAGCCGGTCAGCGGCCTTTGAAGTTGGCTTTGCGTTTCTCGGCAAAGGCGCGCACGCCTTCCTTCGCATCGTCCGACAGCAGCGACTTTTCATAAGTCGGGAGCTTGCCCGTGCGGATCAGGCGGAAGCTGTCGCGGATGCTGTGACCGTCCATCTCGCGCAGCGCCTCTTTCAGCGCCTGGATCGTCAGCGGTGCGCCATCCGCGATGGTGGCCGCCCATTCGCGCGCCGCTTCCATCGGCTGGCCTTTCGGCACGATCTTGTTGATCATGCCGT
>DASRRI010000079.1:0-18163 GCA_035695765.1 Dongiaceae bacterium | reverse complement strand
CGCCGAGAGCGGCTGGGCTCCTTCAAAAAACACTAAGCGCCTTTGAGGGGCGAGATCCGGTCAAGGTCGACGATCAAGCACTTTTGGATCGTTTGCGTCGTGGAGTTCGGGTGCAAATTATGGATCTTCAGAAAGTTGGCGTTCGGGCATAGGAAATCGTAGTTTTTTGATAACAACTGCAAAATAGATGAGCATTACGCGTGCTCGATGGTGTGTAGCGCGCTCCTAATCCCTGCCATCTCGATTTCCTTCCCGAATTTCAGTCCCGCGTGCATCGCTGTCCTGATCGACGCTTCATGCTTTGGATCGATCAGCGCGATCAGTCGCTTCAGCCCCAGCGTCTCGAACCCATAGCGCACCAGCGCCAGCGCCGCTTCGGTGCCGAGGCCTTGGCGCTGATAGGACGTTGCGATCAGATAGGCGATCTCCACCTCATCCACGCCGTCAATCGTCCACGGCAGCAGCCCGCAGCGGCCGATGAAGGCGCCGGTCGACTTGTAGATGGTGGCCCAGAGGCCGAGCTCGGGATGATCCGGGTGGCCGTTCAGGAACCACGCCAGCTCTTCCCGCGTCTCATCCAGCGTCAATACGCCTTCGGGGAAATAGCGGCGGATGTCCGGATCGCGATAGAGGGCGTAGACGTCGTCGAGATCACCCGGCAGCAGGCGCCGCATCAAGAGCCGTTCGGTCTCGAGAATCTTCATGCGATCTTCATGGCATTTCTACTTCGGCATCTCCACCGTGATCTTGATCTTCGAGTACCACGCCGCGACGTTGGTCATGTCGTCGTCGCTCAGGCCCTCGGCGATGATGGACATCTGCTCGTGCTTGCGATCGCCGCTCTTGAAGGCCTTCAGCTGCTTGATGATGTAGCCGGGATTCTCGCCGGCGAGGTTCGGCGCCTCCGGGTTTTTGGCGATGCCGTCGAGGCCGTGGCAGACGGCGCAGGTGCCCTGGACCTTCTTCTTCCCCGCGTCGGCGTCGGCGGCGAAGGCGGTGCTTGCGGTGAAGGCAATGGCGGCAAGCGCCGCCACCGGAACAAGACAAGGCTTCATGGGATCACTCCGGCGGGAAAGGCGGGGCCACGTCTGTCACCCGTGGCCCGCATCCAGTCACTTGCTGTAGGAGATGCGATAGACCGCTCCGGCGAAATCGTCGGACACCAGCATCGAGCCGTCGCGCAATTGCGCGAGCGCCACGGGTCTGCCGATATATTCGCCGTCCTGATTCAGCCAGCCGGCAGCGAATTCCTCCTGCTCGCCCGCGGTTCCATCCTCATTGAGCGGCGTGAACAAGATCCGCGCGCCGATCGGGACAGTGCGGTTCCACGAGCCGTGCTGGGCGGTGAAGACGCCCTTCTTGTATTTGTCGGGGAACTTGTTGCCGGTATAGAACAGCATGCCGAGATCGGCGGCGTGCGCCACCGTCTCCACCACCGGGAACACCGCGTTGGCCGGCGGCTCGCTGTCCTTGTATTCGACGGTGCGGGTGTGGCCGCCGCCGAACCACGGGAAGCCGAAATTCTGCCCGGCTTCGGTGATGTGGTTGAGCTCGCCCGGCGGGATGTCGTCGCCCATGCCATCCACCTGGTTGTCGTTGGTCCAGAGGTCGCCGGTCTTCGGGTCGAAATCCATGCCGACAGGATTGCGTAATCCGTCGGCGAAGATTTCCCGCTCCGATCCATCCACATTCATGCGGATGATGCCGCCGACGCCGGTCTTCTTGAACTGCTCCTGCCGGTCGGGCGGTGGCACGTTGTAGGGCTGGCCAAGCTGGACATAGAGCTTCTTGTCAGGCCCGACGGCGCAGACCCTCGCCGTGTGATTGAAGCTTTCGTCCGCGCCGGCGATGAGCTCGCCATCCTTCACCACTTCGCCGACCGCGACGTCCGGGCTCTCATAGAAGAACTCGGCGGCGGGGAAGACGCGGATGCGGTTGCGCTCCGCGATATAGAGGAAGCCATCCTTCGAGAAGCAGACGGCATTGGGGATCACGAACTCGAGCGAGGGGGCGAAGCGCTTCACCTCGTCCGCCGTTCCGTCCTTGTTGCGGTCAGTGATGGCCCAGACCGCGTCCTTGCGCGTGCCGACGAAGGTGGCGACGCCCTGGGGACCGACCGCCATGTGCCGCGCGTCCGGCACCACGGCATAGAGATTGATCTTGAAGCCCGGCGGCAGCTTGATCTGTTCCAGGTTCTTGCGCAGCTGGGCAGCATATTCATCATTCTGCGGAACCGGCTGGAAGGCCGCCATCTCGGTCTTGGTGGCCTTCATGTTGGTCAGCGACTGCATGTTATCGGTCGGCGTGCTCTCGGTGGATTGCGCGAGCGCCGCGCCGGCCAGCGCCATCGCGCCAGCGGCGATGGTCGACAGCAACAACGGTCTCATGAGCTCCTCCCAAGCTTGGAGCCCTCCTGTCCCCGAGCCGGGGACGCTAACACGCGCCGCCACCCCCGCCTATTGATCTCTCGATCAAGGGGAGCGTCGTTGAGATGCTTTTCCCAGCAATGCAGCAACCCACCTGGATTTGCTCAAATCCATCACGTTGGCCATGTCTTTCCAATGGCTTGGCGGGTGGGCAAGGAGTGCTAAGGCTTTCTAAATCCTCTGATGCTGGAATGCTGGGAGCTTCGGCGGAGCGCGCCCATGTCCTATGATCGCCCCATCGACCATGACCGCGACGGCTATAATCGCGAGCTGATCGAGAACACCGTCTTCAACGCCCGCAAGAGCGGCCTCGTCGCCTATCTGCTGTGGATGTTCCTCGGCGGATTCGGCATGCACAATTTCTATCTGGGCCGGCCACAGGTGGGTGCGCTCCAGATGTTCGGCACCTTGTTCGTCTATTGCACCTATGTGTCGGAAGATCCCTGGCCGCTGGTCGGCCTCATCATCGGCGTGCCGCTGGGATTCAGCCTGCTGCTCGATGCCATCAAGATACCTGCGCGCGTCGTCGCCTGCAGCGAACGCCTGCGCGCGCGTCTCGAAGGCGACATGCGGGATTGGCGCGGCGCCTGATTTCGATCGTCATCTAACCTTTGCACGCATCGCGCACCTGCTCGCGCAGCAGACGATGGGCGAAGCCGGCATCGAAGCACGGGTGCACTCGCTTACGCGCTCGCCTCTTCCAGCGCCTTGATGTCGGCGGGCTCGAGCTTCAGTCGTACTGACGCAACGAGGTCGCCGAGCTGCTTCAGGCTGGTGGCGCTGGCGATCGGGGCGGTCACCTTGGTCATCAGCCAGGCGAGCGCGACCTGCGCCGGCGTAGCGGCGCGGCGCTCTGCCACCGCATCCAGCGCATCCAGGACCTTGAAGCCGCGCTCATTGAGATAGGCTTCGACGTCTTCGCCACGCTCGCTTTTCCTGAGATCGGCCTTGCTGCGATACTTGCCGGTCAGGAACCCGGACGCCAGACCGAAATACGGAATAATTCCGAGCCCATTGCGCACACACACAGGCGCCAGCTCCTGCTCGAAGTCGCGCACCATCAGATTGTATTCCGGCTGCAAGGTCTCGTAGCGCGGCAGGCCGTGCCTGGCGCTCGCTTCCAGCGAGGCCGCAAGGCGCTCCGCCGTGAAATTGGAGGCGCCGATCGCGCGCACCTTGCCTTGCGTGATGAGGGCGCCGTAGGCCTCGAGCGTTTCCTCGATCGGGGTATCGAGATCGTCGCGGTGCGACTGATAGAGATCGATGTAGTCAGTGCCGAGCCGGCGCAGCGAATCCTCCACCGCCCGCGCGATGTAGGCCTTGGAGAGGCCCTTCTTGCCCGGTCCCATTTCCGATCCGACCTTGGTCGCGATGATGACGTCATCGCGCTTGCCGCGCCGCTTCAGCCAGTCGCCGAGGACGGTCTCCGATTCGCCGCCATGATGGCCCGCCGCCCATCTGGAATAGACGTCGGCAGTGTCGATGAAATTGAAGCCCGCTTCGACGAAGCCATCGAGCACCGCAAAGCTCGTCTCTTCATCCGCGGTCCAGCCAAACACATTGCCGCCAAGACAGAGCGGCGCCACAAGGAGATCCGATTTGCCGAGCCTGCGCTTTTCCATAGTCATCAATCCACGTTCCTTGCCCACACATCGCGCAGCGTATCCAGCTCCCTCGCCCGCCCTGCGATGGCGGCGAGCGTGGGGCACTCTTTCTTGAACCAGGCCGGGCCTGGCCGCCACATGTTCATCACCGCGACATAGAGGTCGAGCGCGGAAAATTGCTCGCCCAGCACCCACGGTGCACATGGATTCTGCGCGGCGAAATAGCGCCACAGCTTCTTGCGATGTGTGTCGGTCTCGTGGCGCAGATGCTTGCCCGCCGCCTCATCGCTCGCCCAGCGCTTCGGATCATCGCCATAGGTGAAGGTCGGATAGATCGCCGCGACGATGAACGCGAGCCAGCGCAGGAACATCGGCCGCGCAGCATCCTTCGCTGCCGGCGCCAGCCCCGCGTCCGGCGCCTGATCTACGAGATGCAGAATCATGGCCGCGCTTTCCGTCATCACGCGCCCATCGGGCAGGAGGAGGGTCGGCACCTGCCCCAGCGGATTGAGCGACAGCAGCCGCTCGCGCTGCGGCCCCGGCTTGCCGTATGGAATCATCTCGACTTCGTACGGCAGCCTGGACAGAGCCAGCGCCGCTTCCACGATCATAGAGCCAGCGCCCTTGGAGGCGATCAGATGGTACGCACTCATGCAGCCTTTCTCCATGCTTCACTCAGAGGGTGGGGCAAGCTTCATTGCCTTCATCTCACCGCCGGTTGAAATGCCGCTTCAGGATGACCGAGGTCTCGATCTCTTCCACGTCCTCGAGCGCGGCGATCTCGCTGCGCACTTCCTGCAGACGGGTCATGCTGTCGGCCACCACTTCTACCAGTCCGTCGGTTTCGCCGGCGACGGAATCGAACACCACCACCTCCGGGATCTTGCGCAGATGGGGCGCGAGATCGTCGCACACCGCCTGCTTCGTCTTGATGATGAAGTAGGCCGCGACCTTGCCGCCCGCCGGGTCGTTGCGGCGGATGGTATAGCCGGCGAGCACGCCGTCGCGCTCCAGCCGCGCCAGCCGCTCCTGCGCGGCGGAGCGCGACAGGCCGATGCGGCGCGCCAGCTCCTTCACGCTCTGGCGCGCATTCTCGGCCAGGAGCGCCAGGATCTGCTGATCGGTTTCATCCAGTTTGCGGGCCATATTTCCGATGGACGCGTCCGTCTCCGCTGAAGCTCCGCCGGACTTGAGTTTGCACGTCAGACCGGCGAGGCCTTGGCGGAGCACGTCACAATGCCGGCCGATGCGCGACAGAATGACGATACAGGCCGTTTGCCTTCCCTGCTAGACCCTCGCCCATGCAGTTCGTGACCGCGCGCGATTTCGTCGCCACCAGAGCCTGGGATGCCCTGCCGATTGCCGAGATCGAGGGCGTGACCATCCGCCTGCATTGGACCAATCGATCCTATATCTGGCACGTGAATGATGGTGCAGAGGTGTTCGTGCTGCTGGACGGCGCGGTCACCATGCATTACCGCCGCGACGGCTGCGAGTATCGCCGGGCGATGCAGTCCGGCGACATCTGCCATGCCGAGCCGGGCGATGAACATGTAGCGCACCCGGAGGGTGCCGCGCGCATCCTGGTGATCGAGAAGAAGGGGAGTGTCTGACTACACGTCGCTTCGAGCGAGGAACAGACGGTTTAGCCGGTTGAAGGTGTGATAGACCCGATCGAAGGCAGGCTTGAACGCGCTCCAATCCTTGAGCGCATCGATGCGTCCGCTCAGTTGCTGATGGATGTCCGCGATCGAGCGCTTGCCGTCGATCACTGCCAGAATGTCGGAAGCGTGTGGTGGAATCTTGAAGCGCAGCTCGAGCCCGTCGATCGCGACCTTGAGGTTGTTGCGGCCGCGCAACGCATTGGCCAGATCCTCGCTGCCGGCGCGCAGCACCGGCACCAGGGCCTTGTCGTCCGGCCGCGCGACCGATGTACGGGCCCGGCCCTCACGCACCAGATAGACGATATGGCGCTTGAGGTTGCCGGCCAACTGCTCGGCGAAGGCGGCGCGCGCAATCGGGTCGAGCCGCTCCAGCCGGTGCAGCAAGCCGGGATCGGTCAAATAACTTGCGGGGTCATAACGCCAGGGCTCGATGAAGGCGGCAATCTCCAGCCCCGCATCTTTCGCCAACTCTGCCAACTCCGCGACGCTGTAGGCGCGGTCCTGGGCATGCAGCAGCAGGTCGTGCAGCCCGGCGTCTCCGCCCGCCAGGTGATCGCCGATCGCAGGATTGCGCCGCAGCCAGTTGGTGGCAGGCAGCTGTTTCAGTAGATCGCGCGCGGCCGCGAGCTGCGCGGTCGGCGTCAAGGCCGGCGCCGGCGCATAGGAGGCAAGGGTCTTCAGCATCGCCTGCATCGGATAGACGCCGGTGCGCCCCAGCGCGCCATAGACCATCACGCCCAGCCCGCCATCCGGCGCCAGCACCGATGTCAAGGCCGCGAGGCCCGCACCGGGGTCGGCGAGGTGATGCAAGACTCCGCAGCAATCGATGTAGTCGAACTTGCCCAGATCGAGCGCGAGCAGGTCGAGCAGCGAGCCGGTCATGAATTTGATGTTGCCGAGGCCGCGCACCTTCGCACGTTCCTCCGCGATCGCACGCGAGGCGGTGGAGAGATCGAGATAGATGATCTCCGCCGGGCAATTGCGGTTGGCCAGATGCTGCGCCAGCATGATGAGGGCATCGCCGGTGCCGCCGCCCGCCACCAGCGCGCGGAACAGAGCTGAGAAATCGCGCACTCCGCCGAAGATGTAGTGATTGAGCTCGAGCAGGTGACTGGGCGAGCCTTCGATCAGGTGCTGCGCTTCCTCGCGCGGATCGCGCGCCGGATAGGGCAGGAGCTCATACTGCTGGCGTACCGGATCTGCCATGGCCCTGGGATGAGACCCGGGCGCTCAGCGCTCGGCGGTTCCGGTGCGGAACAGCTTGGTCGGCTGGGCCTGCACACTGACCACCAGCACGAGGTTGTCGCCGGAAACCAGCAGCGATTTCTTGCCTTCGCGCGGCAGCGGCACATTCACCTTGCGGCAGTAATTGATCATGGCGGCGCCGATGGTTTCGGCCGGGACAGGCACCTTGACGATCTGACCGCTGCTATCGTCGCGGATGCTGATCTCTACATGGGTGTCCGGCGCGGCGACGATCTCGCACCCCTCCACCACGCCCGGCGGCAGCGATTTCTTGCTGGCCGCGTAATAGAGCTTCACCGCCATCACCAGCGCATCCTTGCTGAACGAGATGTGGCGCAGCTCGCCCAAAGCAGGCAGGCGCGAATTGAGATCGCTGGATTTCGACGGCGACTTGTTCATTCATCCCTCGAGTATCGCGCGCCCGCCTTCGGCATCCGCACGACAAAGCGCGACTCGGAGGCACCACCCCCTGGCCACGGAGCCAAGGGTGCCGCGACATTTGATTGAGGGCAAGGGGGTTGTAGACCGCCTTGTATCTAGAACTTTTCCACCCAGGTACGTAGGTCGGCCTCCAGTGTCCAGGCGCTGCGCGGTTGCCGGTAGAGCGACCAATAAGCCTCTGCAATATCGTCCGGTTTCAGCTTGGTATCGCCCTCCGCGACGCCGATCTGACCATCGATCACGACATGCGCCACATGGATGCCCTTCGGTCCCAGTTCGCGCGCCATGCTTTGCGCGAGGGCGCGGAGGCCGAACTTGGCGATGGCAAAGGGCGAGAAATTGGCACTGCCGCGCAGGGATGCGGTCGCGCCGGTGAAGAGAATGGTACCGCGTCCCGCGGCCACCATCGCTTTCGCGGCCGCCTGCCCGACATGGAACCCGCCGAGGCACCCGACCCGCCAGGCCGCCTCGACCTGCCCGGGTGTGAGATCGATGATGCTGCCCCGCGCATAGCCGCTGGCATTGAAGATCACCAGGTCCGGCACGCCGCCCGCCGCGATCGCCTCGGCAAACACGCCATCGACGCTGGCCTGATCCGTCACATCGCAGCGCGACGCCGGCACGCTCTTGAGACCGCGCTCATCGAGCAGCTTGCGCAGCCGGTCGCGGTCGCGAGCCCCGGCGCTGACCTTCATCCCTTCACGCGCGCACCGCTCAACGAGCGCCGCGCCGAGGCCAGGGCCGACACCAATGACAATGGCATGTTGGTTGGATGGCATGGGGAGTCTCCTAGGATGGGGTTCGCCATATTTGGGGAGTGCATCGCATGGAGGCAACGTCTCTCTTGTGGCGCGCGCACTGCCGATGTGAAATGGCCCCACGTTTCATCGGAGACTTCGTTTTGGTTACTGAACTAAAGCCCGTCCGCAGCAAAGCAGATTACGAAGCCGCGTTGGCTGAAGTGAACCGGCTCTGGGGTGCCAAGTCAGGAACACCGAAGGGTGATCGGCTGGACGTGCTGGCGACTCTGATCGATGCTTATGACGCGGCGCAATTTCCGTTCGATCGCCCAGATCCGATCGATGCCATCAAATTCCGGATGGAGCAAATGGGACTGACGCGAAAGGAGCTCGAGCCATTGATCGGTTCTCGTGCTCGCGTCGCGGAAGTTCTCAATCCAAAGCGCAGCCTCTCGATCGAGATGATCCGTCGCCTGAATGACGAGCTCGGCATTCCGGCGGAAATTTTGATTCAACCGACGCGTCGCAAGAAGGCAGCTTAAGATCGCTGTTCAAAGCGGCTTCGGTGGGACCATTTCGATGGTGCGGGTATTGGCGCCTTCGCCCAGTTCAACCCGCAGCTTCCAGCGCTGCCAGCTTTCGCGATAGAGCACCGGATTGCTGATCTTCACCTTGGCGGTGCTGTCGACCACTGCGCTAGTGTAGTTCGACTGGCCGGAGGAAAAGATCGGAAAGCCGATCCCGACTCCCGTGCCGATATGGCCAGAGGAGCCGCCGAACACGCCGACCCCGACGTTCGGCCTCGGACCGGTATCGGAATGATAGATCTGCTTGTCGCGCTGGATATCGAAGGCCGCAGTCTGCGCACCTGTCGGGTCGATCAGGAGCACGCGCGAGGCCGGCAACGGATCGCGGATGGTCAGTTCGATCACCGTCGGATCGTCGGCGAGGAAATGCGCATTGGCGGCGTAAGGCGTATCGCTGTCAGCGGAACCAACCCCGCCATAGCCGCTGCCACCATGATTCTGATTGCCGGAGCAAGCGGCCAACGCGAACAGAGCCAAAAACGGAAGGATCGCTTTTCGCATGGCTCTATTGTGCGCCTCTCCCCAGCGCAAACAAGCCCAGCCTCGCTCACGCTCCCGTGAGGGCTGTGAGGCGGGTCGCACCCAATTCGTCACCCCGGCCTTGAGCCAGCCTTGAGCCGGGGCCTATTCCGCAGTCGCCGGAGCAGCTGGTCTATGGATCCCGGCTCAAGGCCGGGATGACGTTAGGGAGTGGGTCGCGATCGTGCGCGATGAACTCAAGGGGAGCGCACTAATTCGCCGGCTTGCCGAGATTGTCGATCTCATGCTGCAATTGCTGACGCTCGGGGGAGCCTTCGGGGATCAGCGCCAGCACCTTCTGCCACAGTGCCTTGGCGTCGTCGGGGCGGCCTTCGGCCCGCGCGACCACGCCGGCATAGAACAGGCCCAGCGGGTTCTCCGGATCCAACGTTCGGATGCGTTTCACTGCGCCCGGAAATTCCGGCGGCAAGGTCTTGGCAAGATCGGTGCGGCCCTGGATCAGCGAGCCCGCATAGTCGAGCTGCACGTCGATGCGCGAGGGCGCGCGCTTCGCCGCTTCGGCCCAGGCGGCGCGCGCTTCCTCGCGCTTCTCCAGCACGCCATAGGCGTTGGCGAGCTTGATCCAGCCTTCGATGTTTTCCGGATTGGCCTTCATCCTGGCGGCCAGCCGTTCCACCATGCTTTCGATGAAGGCCTGGCGCTGCTCCGACGACATCTGCGCGGCGGCCGCCATATCCTCCGGGCTCGGCCCCGCGTTCGTGCCGGCGAACCGCCCGGGCAGCTTGGCCGGATCCTTGCCCAATTGGCGCGCTGCCTTGTCGATATTCTCGGCCAGCAAGGATTGCAGCGGCGCCGCTTGCGGCAGATCGTGCTCCAGCGCAAGCCAGTCGGTCAGCGCGCCTTCGAGATCCTGGTTCTGCGCCTTGGCGAGCCCCAGGAAGAACCGTGCGGTCGGGTCGGTCGGATCGGCGCTGAGCACGCGCTGCAACGCGATCTGCGCGTCCGACGTCACGCGGCCCTGTTCCGCCAGGATCGTGGCATGGGCATATTGGCGCAGCACGTCCGGCTCGTTGCGGCCCAGCGCCATCGCCTTGGCGAAGGAACCGGCGGCATCCTTGGCACGCTCGACATCGGCATAGGCGCGGGCGAGATCGATCCAGCTTTGCCCATCGGAGGGCGAAGAGGCGACCTTCGCTTCCAGCGCCCGGATCTCCGGCGAAGTGTGCTGGCGCTCCTCCGCCAACCGCTCCATCGCCGATTGCGACGGCAGCTGTGGTGAGCCAAGCATCAGATACAATCCGAATCCGGCGAGCGGCAGGATGACTGCCATGGCGAGGGTCAAACGATGACTCGGCGGCCGCGCCGGCTGGAACTTCTTGCCCTCGTCCAGCGCCAGGATGCGCCGCTCGATCTCGATCTGCGCGGCCTTGGCCTGTTCCTGGCTCAACAGCCCGCGCTGCTCGTCACGCGACAGCTCCGCCAGCTGGTCGCGATAGACTTCGAGCGCGAAAGCATCCTCGCTCTTGAATTTGCGCGTGTCGAACAACGGCACCGCCAGCACAACGGCCGCCGCCAAGGTCAGGACACCGGCAATGATCCAAAACAGGATCATGCGCCGTCCTCCTTCTCGCGCAGCAGCTGCGCGACGCGGTCCTGCTCCTCGGCATTCAGCGCGCGGGTGCGCACGGGTTCCTGCGCGCGCCGGCGGAAATAGAGGACAACGCCGGTCCCTGCAATCACCAGCACCGCGAACGGCCCGATCCACAGCGCATAGGTTGAGGCTTTGAAAGGCGGATCGAACAATACGAAATCGCCGTAGCGCGCGACCAGGTAATCGCGGATGTCGGCATCGCTTTTGCCCGCCGCAATCTGCTCGCGGATCATGGTGCGCATTTCACGCGCGATGTCGGCATCGGAATCGGCGACCGACTGGCTTTGGCAGACCACGCAGCGGATTTCGCGCGACAGATCGCGGGCACGCTGCTCGAGCGTCGGGTCAGAAAGCTGCGCTTCCTGCGCCAGTGCCGGCATCATGCCAAGCCACAGCACGGCGAGCATTACGAAGGCGCGACTCATTTCCTGGCCTCCGTGATCGCGGGCGCCAGCGCGTTCTGCAATCCGTCCGGCGTGACCGGGCCCGCCAGCCGATAGCGCACGATGCCGTTCTGATCCACCAGGAAGGTCTCCGGTACGCCGGTGATGCCAAAATCGATGCCGGTGCGGCCATTCTCATCGGCGCCAGTCGCGGCGTACGGATCGCCGAGCTCGGCGAGGAAGGCGCGCGACGCAGCCGGCTTGTCCTTCCAAGCGATACCGATGACGGGTACACCGAACTCCGCGGTGAGCTGCTTGAGGAACGGATGCTCCGCCCGGCACGGCAGGCACCAGGATGCGAAGAAATTGACCGCGATGAGCTTGCCCTTGAACGCGGCGAGGTTGAGGCGCGGCGCACCTTCCGCTAAGCCCGGCAGATCGACCGCAGGCGCCGCCTTTCCCACCAGGGCCGAAGGCAAGGCGCTGGGGTCGCGGGCGGGATCGAGCCCGCGCCAGAATGCGGCCACCAAGGCGGCGACGATCAGGATCGGCAACAGGAACAGCAGGCGGCGCATGATCTAGCTTCAGGCCTTCGCAGTCTGGGTGGCGCCGGCACGCACCGGTGCGCCGACGCGATAACGCCGGTCCGACAGGCTGGTGAGACCGCCCGCCACCATGATGAGGGCGCCGAACCAGATCCACGAGACCAGCGGCTCGTGATAGATCCGCACGGTCCAGCCGCCTTTGCCATCCGGCTCGCCGATCACGGCATAGAGATCGGCGAGCGGCGTGGAACGGATCGCCGCCTCGGTCGTCGGCATCGGCTGCACCAGATATTGCCGGCGCTCCGGATAGAGATTGGCGATGACGTTGCCGCCGCTGCTGACGATGAAATGCGCCTGGTCGGCGAGATAATTCTCGCCGCGCACGCCGCCGACCTTGTCGAGCTTGAACTCGTAGCCCTGAAGCGAGAGTGATTCGCCCGGGCGCAGCACCTTGATGTTCTCGGTCTTCCATGCTGCCGCGCCGGTCATGCCGATCACCGCGATCGCGAGGCCGAAATGGGCGAGGCTCATGCCATAGGCCGCGCGCGGCGTGTGGCGCATGCGTGTCAGAATGCGCGCCGCGCTGCGGTCGAACAAGCGGACGCGCTCCATGAATTCGATCGCCGTGCCGACCAGCAACCAGACGCCGGCGAAGAGGCCGAGCGGCGCCAGGAGGGATCCGCCCGTTTTCATCCAGATTGCGATGATGGCAGCACCCAGCGCCGCGATTGCGGCCGCGATCAGGCGCTGCAATGCGCCTTTGACGTCACCGCGCTTCCAGCCGAGGAATGGCCCGATCGCCATCAGCAGCAACAATGGCAGAGCCAGCGGGATGAAGGTCGCGGCATAGAACGGCATACCGACCGAGACCGTCCCGCCGGTGGTGAGATCCAGCAGCAGCGGATAGAGCGTGCCGAGCAGCACTGTCGCCGCCATGGTCGCCAGCAGCAGGTTGTTCATGACCAGCGCACCTTCGCGGCTCAAAGGGGCGAACAGCCCGCCGCCGCGCAAAGTCGGCGCGCGCAGGGCATAGAGCGTCAAAGGCGCGCCGATCGCGATGGTGAGCAGCGCCAGGATGAAGACGCCGCGCGTCGGATCCTGCGCGAAGGCGTGGACCGAAGTGATGATGCCCGAGCGCACCAGGAAGGTGCCGAGCAGAGAGAACCCGAATGTGAGAATGGAGAGCAGGATGGTCCAGCTCTTGAGCGCGTCACGCTTCTCAACCACCAGCGCCGAATGCAGCAGGGCCGTCCCGATCAGCCAGGGCATGAAGGAGGCATTCTCGACCGGATCCCAGAACCACCACCCACCCCAGCCGAGTTCGTTGTACGCCCACCAGGAGCCAAGCACGATCCCGCCGGTCAGAAACGTCCAGGAGAGCAGGCACCACGGCCGCACCCAACGCGCCCAGGCCGCATCGACCTTGCCGTCGATCAGGGCTGCGACCGCGAAGGAGAACACGATCGAGAACCCGACATAGCCCAGATAGAGCATCGGCGGATGCATCGCCAAGCCCGGATCCTGCAGCAGCGGGTTGAGCTCCTCGCCCTCCAGCGGCGCGGGATCGAGCCGCGCGAACGGGTTCGAGGTCAGCAGCATGAACAACAGGAACCCGATCGAGATCATCGCCTGGATGGCGAGCGTGCGCGCCTTCAGCCGCGGCGGCAGGTTCTCGCCGAACAGGGCAACCAGCCCGCCGAAGATGGTGAGGATGAGCACCCATAGCAGCAGCGAGCCCTCATGATTGCCCCAGGTGCCGGAGAGCTTGTAGATCAGCGGCTGCTGGCTGTGCGAATGCTGGGTGACGATGGCGACCGAGAAGTCCGACGTCGCGAACGCGTTCATCAGCGCCAGGAACGCGAACGCAACGAACGCAAACTGCGCCAGAGCCGCCGGCTTCGCCAGCTGCATCCACGGCCTGATCCCGCGCGCCGCGCCGATCATCGGCAAGCTCGCCTGCGCCAGCGCCATGACGAGAGCGAGCACGAGCGCGTAGTGGCCGAGTTCGGGAATCATGCGCGCGTTCCAAAAAGAAGTGTCCCTTCCCCCGCCCGCCGACGAATGTCGGCATGCGCCGACCGGGTGGGGGAAGGTTGCGCAGGCTTGGCGAGCAGAGTGAGCTTAGCCGGAGCTGGATGGGGGGTAGCGCGGCGATAGCCGCGCGCGCTCGATAGAGCGCCATCGCTTCGAGTGCGCAGCGCTGCATCACCCCCCTTCCCAACCTTCCCCCACAAGGGGGGAAGGGGCTCAGGGAGCGTATTCCGCGATTTGCGTTCTTCGCACAGGTGCATTCAACTAACCATCACTGCGTCACCGCCGGCTGCGCGCCGCCGCTCTTGCCCTGCCTCTCCTGCCAGCGTCCCGACTCCTTCAGCGCCTTGGCGACTTCGGGCGGCATGTAGGTTTCATCGTGCTTGGCCAGCACTTCGTTCGCCACGAACTGGCCGGCGCCGTCGAACGCGCCTTCGACCACCACGCCCTGGCCCTCGCGGAACAGGTCGGGCAGGAGGCCGCGATAGGTCACTTTGACCGCATGGCTGAGGTCGGTCACCGAAAAAGCAACACTCTCACCCGTCTTCTGCACGCTGCCGGTCTCCACCAGGCCGCCCAGGCGGATCTGCTGGCCTTCGCTCGGCTGCTTGTCCGTGATCTGGCTCGGGCTCATGAAGAACACCAGCTCCTCGTTCAGCGCGCGCAGGATCAGGGTCGCGGCGATGCCGAGCACCGCAAGGCTCGCCAGCACGAGATAGAGGCGCAGGCGCTTGCGGCTCATGCGTCGTCACTCATGGCAGGGTCGGATTCCGCGACGCGTTCCAGCGCGCGCTCGGCCGCCCGCAACCGCCGCCAGCTCAGCAGCGCGAAACCCACCAGCATCAAAACGGCCACCCCATAAGCCGGCCAGACAAAGGCCGCATCACCGCCCATCTCGAAGAAACTAGTGCTCACTATGCTCATCGTGCAAAGGCCGCGCTGCGGTGGCGTGCTTCCAGCAGCATCGCCTTCATGCGGGTCATCACCACCGCCAGGAAATAGAGCAGGAAGGCCAGCCCCATGATGAAGAGCGGCCGCAGCATGGTGGCATCGATGCTGGGCCCGCCCATGCGCAGGATGCTTTCCGACTGGTGCAGCGTGTTCCACCAATCGACCGAATATTTGATGATCGGCAGGTTGATCAATCCGACGATGGCAATGATCGCCGCCGAGCGCCGCCCGCGCTGCCGGTCATCGAACGCATGGGTCAGCGCGATATGCCCGACATAAAGAAAGAACAGGACGAGGAACGAGGTCAGCCGCGCATCCCACACCCAGTAGGTGCCCCAGGTCGGCTTGCCCCACAGCGAGCCAGTCACGAGCGCGACGAAGGTGAAGGCCGCACCCACCGGCGCGGTCGCTTCCGCCGCGACATCAGCCAGCGGGTGGCGCCAGATCAGCGCACTCGCACCGCTGGCGCCCAGCAACCCATAGCCCATCATCGCCATCCAGGCGGAGGGCACGTGGATATACATGATGCGCACCGTATCGCCCTGCTGGTAGTCCGGCGGCGAGGCGACCAGTGCGAAATAGAGCCCGGCCGCGAACAGGATCGCCGCCCCGGCCGTCAGCCACGGCAGCAGCGCCCCGGAGAGGCGCAGGAACCGCCCCGGATTGGCAAAGCGATGAAGGTTAAAGCTGGTCGCCATCGCGGCTTATATACAGGCGGCCCACCGCCGAAACCAGCCGCCCCGCCATGGCCTTTGGGCCTAGCGGCAATCGGCCTCAAGCAAAAAAAGGGCGCCGCCTTGCGGCGACGCCCTCGCTCTACCCCCAGAGAACTCTTCGGAGCCGGCCCATGGGCTCCTAATCCTTGCCCTGCCGTATCCAGCAGGGGATACGCGCCGGACCGGTCCCCCCGGAACCGGTCCGGGGCGCGCCGTTATGGCCCCTTGTTATAGGTACCGTGCGGCGCGACCAAAATATCGACGCGGCGATTCTCCTTGTTGGCTTCGGAATCGGCGGCCCCCTCGGGCTCGCCCACTGCCACGACAGAAACAGAGCCCGCTAACGGTCCCCCCAGACCGCGCAGGGCCTGGGCCACCGCCTGCGCCCGGCGTAGTGCCAGCGCGCGATTGGCCTCAAGCGAACCTTGGGTATCGGCGTAACCGGTGATGACCACCGTTGCGATCGGATATTGGCTCATAAAGCCCGACACCTCATCGAGCGCCGCCTGGTCGTCATCGCCCAAGGCAGCGGAGCCGGTGTCGAAATAGACCGACTTGGTCATGGCCCCGACAGTTTGGGGCACGTGCAGGGATTCGAGGTAGGCGATGCGGGCGCGCAGGGGATCGAGGATGCGGTTGAGCGCGTCTTCAGCGCGGCGGCGATGCTCGGCCGCCTCTTCCGCCAGCCGCACGCCGCGCTCGCGCTGGGTGCGGTCGGCATTCATGTAAGGCGGCACGTCGGCGAGGTCGTCGCGGATCTCTTCCGCTTCGCGCGCCTTGTCGCCGGCCTCGTTCAGATTGGTAAGGAACTCGCCGAAATCGCCCTCGCGGGTCTGGTCGACATTGGCGGAAATGTTGTCGAGGTCGGGCTGACGATCGGGGACGGCGCAAGCTGCGAGCGCGAACAGAGACGCGCCGAGCAGAGCCAGCTTCACGCCGCAAGTCATGCCGTACTCTTCCCCCTACGCGCGATATTTTGAGTCTAAGCCGGCACTCCTGGTGCGGCGCGGCCATAACATAAATTCAAATCGCGTGCGGAATCCATAGGGAATCATTGGATTTTCCACCCACCTGTGACGAACAATCCATACTTGTTGCCGGCGCGCCACATATTGTGGCGGCTTCTGATGCCGTTCGATAAGTCTGACTTATCGCAGCGCCTGCCGGAGCGCGGCTCCTGTCGCCCAGGGTGTGATGGCAAGCAGCGCCAAGTCAATTCCACCGAGCAGCAGGAGCGCTCCGGTGGGATTGCCGCCTGCCATCACCGACCGGCTGATGAAGCCCGCGGCGAAGATGAGGACGGGCACGTAGAGCGGTAGGATCAGCAGTGTCAAAAGAATGCCGCCGCGCCGGCTGCCCAGGGTGAGCGCCGCGCCCAACCCGCCCAGCAGGCTCAAGGCCGGTGTCGCCAGGGCCAGCGCCGCCAGCATCGGCCCATAGCTGTCGGCCGACGCATTCAGCATCAGCGCCAGCAGCGGCGCGGCGATCAGCAGCGGCAGTCCGGTCGAGAGCCAATGGGCCAGCGCCTTGGCGAGAGCGGCCAGCTCCAGCGGCAGCGGTCCCAACGCCATCAGGTCCAGGCTGCCATCCTCGAAATCGCCCTGATAGAGCCGGTCGAGCGACAGCAAAGCCGCCAGCGCCGCCATGCTGAGGACGACGCCGGTCGAGACCCGCATCAGCGCGTTGGGCTCCGGCCCGATCGCGAAGGGAAAGAGGATGCCGGCCGCCAGGAAGAACAGGACGACCACCCAGGCATCGATGCCCTGGCGGTAAGAGAGCACGAGGTCACGCCGCAGCAGCGCCAGGAACGCACTCATGTTTCCGCTCCGAGCTGGAGCACGGGTGCCTCGATCGCCAGCGGCTCGTGCGTCGCGATGACGGCAAGGCCGCCGCCAGCCAGATGCCGCCCCAGCAACGCGACAAAGGCCGCGCGTGCCTCGGTATCGAGGGCGGTCACCGGCTCATCCAGGAGCCACAAAGGCGGGTCGGACATGGCCAGCCGGCTCAAGGCCAGCCGCCGCTTCTGCCCCGCCGACAACATGCGCGCCGGCCGGTCCGCGAGGCGCGTCAGGCCAAAGGCCTTGAGTGCCGCTTCAGCATTCCCGCCATTGAAGCTGGCCCAGAATTGCAGGTTCTCCAGCGCCGTCAGCCCGGCCTTCAGCGCATCCTGATGCCCAAGATAGGTGAGCCGCGCCCGATGCGCCTCCCGCTGCCGCGACACGTCCGCGCCGTTCCATGTGATGGCGCCCTCGGCCGGCGGCAGCAGGCCCGCCAGCACCCGCAGCAAAGTCGACTTGCCGCTGCCGTTCGGCCCCTGCAGCAGCAGCGCCGCGCCACCCGCAACGCGCGCGCTGATCCCCTCGGCGATCCGCCGCTCGCCACGCTCCAGCGCAATGTTTTCCAGGGAAAGTTCGGTCATGAGGCAGGGGAAGATAAAGCCCGCGCCGCGTCGCCGTCCACAGTGGGGCTCCATATGCGCGTGCCCCCATCTTATCATTCCGGCCAAGCCGCCCTCGGGTCCGCGCAGTGCGCGGCCCAAGGACAGGCGCAGCGGCGCAGAGCCGGACTCCCCACGAGTTTGCAAGTGGGATTTGCGGGGTTTTGTACCCCGCATTGGTCAGGCTGCGGCGGCCTTGGCATGGCGGTTTGGGTCGAACAGTGTTTGGGTCCTGAGCATGGCGCAGAGCATGGCGAGCAGG
>DASRRI010000078.1:0-67870 GCA_035695765.1 Dongiaceae bacterium | reverse complement strand
CACATCGACCGCCCGGTCCTTGTACGTGAAGCTCGAGTTTCGGGCGATGACGAATAGACCGCTCATGCGCGACATGGCGGCGATGATGTCCTCCACCACGCCGTCCACGAAGTAATCCTGGCTCGGATCGCCGCTGAGGTTCAGGAATGGCAAGACGGCGATGGATGGCCGGTCCGGAAGCGTCAACGTCGGCGCGGCTGGATGCGCATTCGATTCTGGTAGCCCCTCTGGTTGCCTTTCTGGGGGCCTTGCCGGATGCGGTCTTTCAGAGCCATCGATCTCCCGCACCTCGCCTACGAACCGATAACCCTTGCGCGCAAGCGTACGAACCAGGCGTTGTTCCTCGCCGGTGTCCCCGATCGCCTTGCGCACCGCATTGATATGGCTGGTCAGGGTCGAATCCGAGACGATCCGGCCGCCCCAGACCACGTCGATCAGGTTGTCCTTGGTCACCACCCGCTCGCGATTCCGCACCAGGTGAAGCAGCAGATCGAAGACCTGCGGCCCGATCATGATCGTCCTTGACCCACGGGCGAGCTCCCGCCGGTCCGGATCGAGCACGTGATCGCCGAAGGCAAACCTCACGAGGACGCTCCGTGACGGCGGTGTTCATTCATGCTGTTTTTCCAGGTGGTTGATACCAGGGGATTACTGCCAGGGCATGTCGCCCTGCGCGCCCTTTTGTCAAGAGATACCTCCGCGACACCGGGCACTTTTGGACGGGAATCCAAGGCAATTTGGACGGCACGACAAAGTCTTACCGCCCGCGATCGACCATCTTCCATCCACCAACCCACGGATGGAGAAGCCACCATGAAGATCGTTGTCATCGGCGGAACCGGCCTCATCGGCAGCAAGGTCGCGTCGAACCTGCGTCAGAAGGGCCATGAGGTCATCGCGGCGGCGCCCAAAACGGGCGTCAACACCATTACTGGAGAAGGGCTCGCCGAAGCTCTTGCGGGCGCGCAGATCGTCATCGACGTCGCAAACGCCCAGGACTTCGCGGACGACGCCGTCATGGCGTTCTTCAAGACATCGGGCCGCAACCTCGTTGCCGCGGAAAAAGCTGCCGGCGTGCGGCATCACATCGCCCTCTCGGTCGTCGGCAGCGACCGACTGCCGGACAGCGGCTACCTCCGTGCGAAGGTCACCCAGGAAGAGCTGATCAAGGCCTCCGGAATTCCCTACACGATCATCCGATCGACCCAGTTCTTCGAGTTCCTCGGCGGTATCGCCCAGTCCGCAACCGATGGCCAGACCGTTCGCCTGTCGCCGGCTCTTCTGCAGCCCGTCGCGTCCGACGACGTCGCCGCCTTGGTGACCAAGGTAGGAACGATGGCGCCGGCGAACGGCGTGATCGAACTGGCCGGGCCGGAACGCATCGGTCTCGACGAACTCGTCCGGCGCTACTTCGCCGCAAAACACGATCCGCGCAAGGTGATCACGGATATCCATGCGCGCTACTTCGGCACGGAGCTGAACGACAAGTCCCTCACCCCCGGTGACAATCCGCACATCGGCTCCACGTCGTTCGAAACGTGGCTCGCTCGCGCGTAGCGGTTCAACCGCAAGCGGTCACACCAACCCAGGAGTATATGAAATGTTCACACGACTCGTCTGCGGGATCTTCCTCGCAACGCTCGCTCTGACCTCCGCATCGGCCAACCCGGCCAAGGTGACTGTCGTCTTCGACCATGCACTGCCGAACGTGCCGGGCAAGAGCATGAAAGGCGTGCTCGTCGAGTATGAACCCGGTGGCTCATCGTCCGCGCACACGCATCCAGATTCCGCCTTCATCTACGCAACGGTGCTGGAGGGCGCGATCCGCAGCCAGGTGAATGACGGACCAGAGACGGTCTATCGCGCCGGCGAGAGCTTCGCCGAACTCCCCGGCGATCATCATGGCGTCAGCGCGAATGCGAGCGATACCGAACCCGCCAAGCTGCTGGCCGTGTTTGTCGTCGACACCGACGAAACGAACATCGTCATCGACGACAAGCAGTGAGGCGGAGCGCCATGGAAGGATTGAAGGACAAGGTCGTCATCGTCACCGGCGGAACTTCGGGCATCGGCCGCGCCGCGGCTCGCAGCTTCGCGGAGCGTGGCGCCAAGGTCATCATTACCGGGCGGCGTTCCGGCCCGCTCAAGGACGCGACGGGCGATCATCCGCACATCGCCGGATTTACGGCAGACGCCTCGGTGCCTGCGGACGCTGCGCGCACCATCACCGAGACGCTCAATACCTGGGGACGCGTGGATATCCTGGTGAATAATGCCGGGGCTGGCGCAATTCTCCGCATGGCGGACGCAACGGCCGAGAAGATCGCCGGCATCTTCGCTGTCAATGTGCTCGGTCCCAGTCTGCTTTCCGCGGCGGCGCTTCCCTACCTGGCGGCGTCGAAGGGGTCCATCGTCAACGTCTCGAGCACGCTCGGCCACAAGCCGACGGCCGGGCTGTCCCACTACGCAGCCAGCAAGGCTGCGCTGGATCACCTGACGCGTTGCTGGGCGCTGGAGCTGGCGCCGCAGGGCGTCCGCGTCAACGCAGTGGCGGCGGGACCCACCGAGACCGGGGCGCTGACGGGAATGATGGGGCTCTCTCCGGAGCAGGCCGAGGCGGTCAAGGAGCGGGAGCGCGAACGGATCCCGCTCGGGCGCCGCGGCAACCCGGAGGAAGTCGCCCGATGGATCGTATCGCTCGCCGATCCCGCCTCCGAATGGGTCACCGGACAGGTGATCACCGTCGATGGCGGGCTAGGCATCTCATGACGCAGCACTATCCGACTCGCCCCTAGCCAACCGAATCTCTAGCCAAGCGGAGAACCCACTATGGACGGATCTATCCTGCGCAAGAGCGCGTTCGCGATGCCGCCGACGAGCCCAGCCTTCCCGCCGGGGCCTTACCGCTTCGTCGACCGGCAGTATTTCATCATCAAATACCGCACCGATCTCGAGGCACTGCGCCGGGTGGTGCCGGAGCCGCTCGAGGTCGTCGAGCCGGTGGTGAACTACGAGTTCATCCGCATGCCGGATTCGACCGGCTTCGGAGACTACACCGAGAGCGGCCAGGTGATCCCGGTCCGCTACCATGGTGAGGCCGGCAGCTACACCCATCAGATGTTCCTGAACGACCACCCGCCGATTGCCGCCGGCCGCGAGCTCTGGGGCTTCCCCAAGAAGCTGGCGCAGCCCAGCCTGGCGGTCGAGACCGACACGCTGGTCGGCACGCTGAACTACGGGTCCGTCCGCATTGCCACCGGCACGATGGGCTACAAGCACCGCGCCCTCGACCTCTCGACCGAGACCAAACACCTCGGCGCACCGAACTTCCTGCTCAAGGTCATCCCACATGTCGATGGCAGCCCACGCATCTGCGAGCTCGTACGGTACTTCCTCGAGGACGTGACCGTGAAAGGGGCCTGGACAGGCCCTGCGGCCTTGCAGCTCTGCCCGCACGCACTGGCGCCGGTTGCCGAGCTGCCGGTGCTGGAGGTGCTGTCAGCCAAGCATCTGGTCGCCGATCTGACGCTCGGCCTCGGCACCATCGTACATGACTACCTCATTCCAGGAGAAGACAGATGCGTAGGCTAAAACGCAAGCAGCTGGTCCAGGCGTCCGAACCGGTCGAGATACCGCAGTACGACGTCGTCGCACTCGTGCTGCAGGGTGGCGGCGCGCTTGGCGCCTATCAGGCCGGAGTCTATGAGGGGCTGCACGAGGCCGGCATCCGGCTGACCTGGCTGGCCGGCATCTCGATCGGCGCGCTCAACGCCGCGGTGATCGCAGGCTCGCCCGATTCCCAGCGCGTGGATCGGCTGCGTGAGTTCTGGGAAACGATTTGCGCTTCCCCGGTCCAATGGCCGGCAAATGAAGGCCTCGCCAGCTCTCTCCCATTCACGTTCGACCTGCGCTCGGCACAGAATACCGCGGCTGCCATGCAGGCTCTATTCATGGGTCAGAGCGGCTTCTTCAAGCCGCGCTTCCCGCCGCCTTTCCTGTCGCTGTTTGCGGGCGACACCGCCACCAGCTTCTACGATACCTCGCCGCTGCGGGACACGCTGGAACGTCTGGTCGACTTCGATCGCCTGAATTGCGGTGAGGTCCGGGTCAGCGTCGGCGCGGTCAACATCCGCTGCGGCAATCTCGTCTATTTCGATACGGCGCAACGTAGCCTGAGGGCAGAGCATTTCATGGCATCGGGCGCCCTGCCGCCGGGCTTCCCGGCGGTCGAGATCGACGGCGAATACTACTGGGATGGCGGCATGGTCTCGAACACGCCGCTCTCTCGCATTCTCTCGAGTGAGCCGCGACGCGATACGCTCATCTTCCAGGTCGATTTGTGGTCGGCGAGGGGCCGGCTGCCCTATGACCTGATGGAGGTCGCGAGCCGGCAGAAAGACATCCAGTATTCCAGCCGGACGCGCGCCATCACGAATCACATGCTGCAGCTGCAGAAGATGCGGCATGCGCTGCAGCAGTTGATGGCGAAACTGCCGAAGGCAGCGAGGACTGATCCGGACGTCAAGGCCATCGCCGATCTGGCCTGCCATCGCGCCTATAACATCGTCCATCTCATCTATCAGTCCAAGGCCTTCGAAGGCCATTCCAAGGATTTCGAGTTCGGGCTGGACGCCATGCGCGAGCACTGGCAGAGCGGCCTCGACGATATCAGGCGCACATTGGCAGATCCGCGCCGCCTGGACCGGCCGGCGGCAGAGCTGGGCATGGTCACGCACGATGTCCATCGCGACCAGTCCGCCTAAGCGCATCGAAGGAGAGACATCATGTTGAAGGGTAAAGTTGCAATCGTCACCGGATCGACCAGCGGTATTGGCCTCGGCATCGCCAGGGTACTGGCGGCCCAAGGCGCCGACATCGTGCTGAACGGCTTCGGCGATTCCGGCGAGATCGAAGCGATCCGCTCCGGCATCGAGCGTGAGCATGGCGTGCGCGCTCTCCATGACGGCGCCGACATGTCGAAGAGCGAGGCGGTGCGCGGCCTGATCGCAGCGACTGTTGAGAGGCTGGGCCGCGTCGACATCCTGGTGAACAATGCCGGCATCCAATTCACGGCGCCGGTCGAGGAGTTCCCGGCCGAGAAGTGGGACGCGATCCTGGCGATCAACCTGTCCGCGGCGTTCCACGGCATTGCCGCCGCCGTGCCGCAGATGAAGAAGCAGGGCTGGGGCCGGATCCTCAATATCGCCTCGGCTCATGGTCTGGTTGGCTCGACTCACAAGGCCGCCTATGTCGCCGCCAAGCACGGGCTGGTGGGCCTGACCAAGGTCGTTGGATTGGAGACGGCCGGCACCGGCATCACCGCCAACGCCGTCTGCCCCGGCTGGGTGCTGACTCCCCTGGTCGAGAAGCAGATCGCCGACATCGCGACCCGGAAAAAGATCAGCCTGGACGATGCGGCGATGGCCCTTCTAGGCGAAAAGCAGCCGTCGCGGAGCTTCGTGACGCCGGAGCAGCTCGGCGGAACTGTCGCGTTCCTGTGCTCGCCGGCAGCCGACCAGATCACTGGCACTGCCATCGCCGTCGACGGAGCCTGGACTGCGCAGTAGATGGGCTTTGGGCCTATCGGATCATCATGGCGTTGGAGCGGGCCGGATCGGCTGCGTTGAAAGGAATGATGTAGCCATTTGGAGCCAGCATGGGAGCGGACATGCCGCGGGCAACGAGCGAGTTGAGCACCGCCTGGATGCGCGAAGCGATCCTGGTGGTGGATGCCGAGGCACCTCCCGGCACTTCTGGTCGCGCTGGATGGATCGCGCCTTCGCGCCGCATGTGAGCGAAATGGCAACGCCCCATATCCCCATTGTGGCGAAGGAGATCGAAAGGGAGGGCGACGAACCCGATAGGACGCCGACTCCCTGGTATTGAGGCGCATCGGGTTGCCCAATCTCCCCGATATCCTTCCGGCTGCGAGAACCCGGCTCGTCAGCTGTTCACGCGCCCTTCTGGGCAGCTAACCAATTGATTTTCCAGCGCCAGCATCCAGGCCGGTGCACCGTTCTTCCGTACGGAAACCGAAACTGCCTTGCCCGCCTGCGATGGGCCGGCTGGCGAATCTGCTATGGCTCATCATGGAAGCTGACGATAATCTGACGTCATGGGGGACGTGATTCGAGGGTCGGGGAGTCTGTCGGGACAAGTCGAAGCCGATGCGGCGCCGGCCGAAGGGCGGCTGATTGCGCACAAGCTGCGCAAGCTGGCATCGCGGCCATCCTGGAAAATCGCCGACATTACCACCGCCCTGGGCCTGATCGTTCTGCTCCTGCCCTCCTGGCTGCTGCCGGAGGCCCTTTGGGCGCCGTTCTCGCTCTGGCGCATATTGGCCCATATCCCCGGCCGCCGCGCGATCAAGCAGACGGGCAAGAGCATCCAGGCGGCGCTGGGCGACATCGACCAGCGGCGCGCCGAGGCGATCGCGCGGGACCTGAAAGCGGCAGTCTATGAATTGCGGATGGAGGATCTGCGCGGCTGGCGGCCCCACGGATGGAACCCGAAGATGGTGCTCGAGGGCGAGGACCATCTGCGCTACGCCCTCGCGGGCGGCAGGGGCGCGATCCTCTGGGTGGCGCCGTTCGTCTTCAATAGCGGGCCGGTCAAGATCGTGCTCCACCAGAAGGGCTATCGCCTGTCGCACCTGAGCAGCCCGCAGCATGGATATTCCGACAGCTGCTTTGGCGTCGAGTATCTCAACCGCGTCCGCTGCATTCCGGAAGATCGGCATATCGTGCAGCGCATCGTGTTCGATCGCAGCGCGCCGACCACGGCGATGCGGCGGATGATGCGCGCCCTCAAGGCCAATGAGGTCGTCTCCATCGTCGCCTCATCGACCGAAGGCTATGAGTTGGTCAAGGGGCCGATCTTCGGCGGAAAGCTTCCGGTGGCGGTGGGTGCGCCGCGTCTCGCGGCGCTGACCGGCGCGCCTTTGTTGCCGCTCTTTACGGTACGCGATCCGAAGCATGGCTTCCGGATGGTGATTGAGGAACCGATCGCGATCGATGCGAGCCGCTCATCCGACGAACGCTGCATCGCCGCGGCGCTTGAATACTTCCGCCGCAGCGAACCCTGGGTGCGCAAATTCCCCGAGCAGTGGCGCGCCTGGAGCAAGTGGCGGCCGGCTTAGCGTCGGCTATCGATAGCCCGTCGCGTCGGCCGGCTTGCCTGCGTCCTGCACTTCCTCGACATAGCGCCAGGCATCGGGGCGCGAACCGTCAACATCGGTAAAGCCATAGATCTGCGCGAGTTGGCCGCTCGACAGCGATTGTCCCTGCCAGCGCGCTCGGTCCGGGTCGGCAGCGAGCGCGGCAATCGCCCGCCCGACGAAGCGCGGCGTCTCCGAGATGATGAAATGCGGAATCCTCTGGGTGGCGTCGCGCCAGTTGTCCTCTCTGACGCCGAATGCCTCCAGCATCATCTCAGAGCGCAGCCAGCCCGGTGTGATCGAGACCGCGATCGCGCCGTGCGGCGCGAGGTCCTTGGCATGAGCCCACGCCATGCGCGTCACCGACACCTTCGCAAGATCGTAGAACGGATTGATGCGGTAGTGCGTGTCATTGTAGCGGGTCGTGCCATCCGTCACTTCCACCAGCAGCCCACCGGGTCGCTCGATCAGGAGCGGCAGCGCGAAATGCGCGGTGATGAGATGCGTGCGCACACCGAGATCCAGCAGGCGCAGGCCGTTCTCGAGATTGTGCGCCCAGACCGGCTTGTCCCATTCCTTGAGGGTCTCGCCGCCCCACACGTCATTGACCAGGATATCGAGACGACCCTGCTCCGCGCGGATGCGGGCGATGAGCCTCTCGACCTGATCAGAGATGAGATGATCAACCTGGATCGCGATGCCGGTGCCGCCGGCCGCCGAAACCAGCGCGGCCGTTTCCTCGATCGTCTCCGGCCGCGCATATTCGGATTGGTGAGTGCGCGTCGTCCGGCCGGTGACGTAGACGATGGCGCCGGCGGCGCCCAGCTCCACGGCGATCCCTCGCCCCGCGCCGCGCGTGGCACCGGCGACCAGGGCGACCTTTCCTGTCAGCGGCATGGCATGCTCCTGTGACTTGGCCCATCCAAGGATCTCGCTTCAATTCTCGCCACGATATATAAATGCTCGTTCGGTTATTCCTATATATAAACGTGCGTTCGGTTATAAACAAGAGGAAAAATGCCCCGCCCCAAGACCCTTCCCGATCTGGACGTGCTGGAAGCGGCGTACAAGCTCATGCACCAACGCGGGCCGGAAGGCGTGACCTTCGCGGCCGTTGCACAGGTGTGCGGTCTTTCCGGTTCGACCCTGGTGCAACGTTTCAAGAGCAAGCCCCAGCTGCTTCGGAGCACGTTGTCATATGCCTGGGATCGGCTGGATGAGAAGACGGCGGCCCTGGCAGCGGAGGTTCCGAAGACGCCTGACGGTGCGATCGAACTGTTGACGGCATTGTCCGGCGATTACGGCGGGATCGAAGCCTATGCCGAAGGCTTGCTGATCTTGCGCGAAGATCTCCGCGATCCCGTTCTGCGCTCGCGCGGCGCCGTTTGGAAGGCTGAGCTCTCGCGCGCTCTTGAGGACCGCTTCGCCAAGGTGCCGCGGGCGCCGAAGGGCATCGGCCTGCTGATGGCCGCGCAATGGCAAGGCTCGTTGCTGTGGTGGAGCTTTGACCCGCAAGGCAGCGTAGCAAGCTTCGTGGAAGATAGCCTGAGGCACTTCGTCTCCGCCATCGCCGCGTCCGCGCCGGCCAGCCGCAGACGGCAGCCGGCGCTCGCGAGCGTGGCGCGTGCAGGACGCTCGACGAAAAGCCGCAAGCCATAGCGCGCCAGTCGCTAACCGCCGCGGACAGGACAATCACTGTGTCATCGATCGAGGAAGACATGTTGCGCTGAACTCAGTCAGCGGCGATCGCGCTCGAGGAAAACCGCTCACGATAGGCCTGCGGCGAGGCGCCGATGTGGCGCAGGAAGCTGCGGCGCATCGTCTCCTCCGAGCCGAAGCCGCAACGCGCCGCGGCGCGCTTCACCGGCAGGCCAAGCTCCAGCGTGTGACGTGCGGCCTCGACCCGGATCTGCTCTACCGCCCGCGCTGGCGTCATGCCGGTCACTGATCGATAGTGGCGGACAAAGCTGCGCTCGCTCATGCCGCTCGCGCGGGCAAGCGACGCGACAGAGAGATCGCTACGCAGGTTATCCGCGATCCACGCATGCAACCCTTCGAAACGCGCATTGCCGTGCTGCAAGGCAAGAGTGGTGCTGAATTGCGCCTGGCCGCCGGGGCGCTTCAGGAAGACCACGAGCTGACGCGCCACCGCCAAGGCGACGTCGCGGCCGAGATCGTCTTCCACCAATGCCAGCGCCAGATCGATCCCGGCGGTGATGCCGGCCGAAGTCCAGATATTACCGTCGCGGATGAAGATCGGATCTGGCTCCAGCCGCACATTGGGGAAGCGATCGGCGAATTCGCGGCAGCGGCTCCAATGCGTGACCGCGCGCTTTCCATCGAGCAGCCCCGCGGTCGCCAGCAGGAAGGCGCCGCTGCACACCGATGCGACGCGGCGCGCGGAATTCGCCCGCGTCCTGATCCAACCGATGAGCGCGCCGTCCGCACAGGCCGGATAGAC
Organism: Dongiaceae bacterium; assembly: GCA_035695765.1. Lineage (GTDB taxonomy): Bacteria > Pseudomonadota > Alphaproteobacteria > Dongiales > Dongiaceae > Dongia_A. The sequence goes on along the minus strand of DASRRI010000078.1, from coordinate 58,253 downwards.
ACCATAGCCGCCGGCGACGATCAGCGTATCCACAGGCAGGCTCGGTTTCGGCAACCGCTGCGTCGTCAGGCCGAGGCCGGCGGATGACATTGCAAGAGAGCCGCTCGCTACCACAATCGGCTCATAAGGCACGCCGCCTCCGGCAGCCCGCGCCAGGTCGTTGGCGGTGGCGAACACCTGGAGCGGGCCGGCAACATCCAGGAGCTGGACATTTTGGAAAGCCAGGATTTCGACACGGCGCAGCTTTGGCGGAAAACGAGGGGTCTTTGGCATATGCGCCAAATCCTGATCCCTTAGGATCATGCCGTCAATAGGAGGCACTCATGACATTCCAGATCGGCATTCTCGTTTTCCCCGGCGTTCAACAGCTCGACCTCACCGGACCCTATGAAGTGTTCGCTTCGTTGCCGGATGCCAAGGTCCATCTGATCTGGAAGGACCGCGCGCCGATCAATACGGCCACCGGCCTGGTGCTTGGGCCGACCATGATCTTCAGCGAATGCCCGGCGCTCGACGTACTGTGCGTGCCGGGCGGCGGCGGCGTCAATGCGCTGCTGCAAGATGCGGGGGTGCTGGGCTTCCTGCGCGCGCAAGCTGCGCGAGCGCGCTACATCACCTCCGTTTGCACCGGCTCGCTTGTGCTCGGCGCGGCGGGATTGCTGAAAGGCCGCAAGGCGACGACCCATTGGTTGTCGCACGATTTCCTGGACAAGTTCGGCGCCATCCCCACCCGTGGCCGCGTGGTGCGGGACGGCAACCTCATTACCGCCGGCGGCGTGACAGCCGGAATCGATTTCGGCCTGGCGGTGGTCGCGGAGCTGGTCGGCAAGGAGCAGGCGCAAGCGATCCAGCTCGCTTTGGAATACGCGCCGGAGCCGCCATTCCACGCCGGCACGCCGGAGGAAGCGCCTGCTGCCGTGCTGAATGCGGTCAAGGAGCGCCTCGCCCCCACGCGCAAGGCACGCGAAGCCATCGTCAAAGAGTTGACCGCGTCAGGTGCGTTCGCCGCGTGAGCCTGTCCCTGGCGCACGGCCCGGAACAAGCGGTCCCTCGACCCTGTTCTTGAGCGAGTAGGGCGGTGCAAACACAGGGGCTCCCATGCCAGGCGCAGCTCTCGCTAACAAGATCGCCTTCATCACCGGATCGGATTCCGGCATCGGCCAGGCCATCGCCGAGGAATTCGCCAAGGCCGGCGCCGACATTGTCGTCACGTTCCATAGTGACCCGGCCGGCGCAGAGGAAACCAGCCGCCTGATCGAGCGCTCCGGCCGGCGGGTCTGCCTGCAACAGCTCGACATAACCGATGAGGCGAGCGTGGCATCGGCATTTCAAGCGGCCACCGCCCGCTTGGGGACCCCCGACATCCTGGTCAACAATGCAGGGATCATCGGCAAAGGCACTGCTGTCGCCGACACGGCCACCGCGGATTTCGATCTGGTGATCAAGACCGATCTGTACGGGCCGTTCTTCTGTTCCCGCGAGTTCATCCGGCACAGGCAACAAGCGGGTGGCAAAGGCAAGATACTCAACATCACCTCGGTCCACGAAGCGATCCCGAGCCCGAACCAGGCGGCCTATGGCGCAGCGAAGGGCGGTCTGTTGACTTTCACGCGCAGCCTCGCGCTGGAGCTTGCTCCACTCCGCATCAATGTGAACGCGATTGCCCCTGGCATGATCCGAACGCCCATGACCAAGGCGCGCACCGAAGATCCAGAGCGCATGCGAAAGGAACTGCCCCGGATTCCCTGGAACCGGCCCGGCGAGCCGACTGAGATTGCGAAGCTTGCGCTGTATCTCGCGTCCGATGATTCAGACTACGTCACCGGACAGAGCTTCACGATCGATGGCGGACTCGAGATGAATTGGGGCCAGGGCGCGTAGAGGGATCCCAGGGCGATCGCCGGCGGATCAGCGCTTGGCCAGCAGAGCCTCGACCTCGGCCAGCCGCGGCATGGACGGTGCCGTGCCCGCGCGCGTGACGGAGATACCGGCGACGGCGCTGCCGAAGCGCGCCGCCTCGACTGGATCGCTGCCGCGCGCCATCGCCGCAGCGAAGCCGCCGACGAACGCATCGCCGGCGCCGGTCGTTTCGACCACCGGGCCTGCCGAGAATACCGGGATCTCGACCGAGCGCTCGCGGTTGTGCAGCAATGCCCCGCGCTCCCCCAGTGTGATCAGCGCATTCTTCGCACCCTTCGCCAGCAAGGTATCGCCGACGCGCTTGGCATCGGCCAAGGTGGCGACCGAGCGGCCGGTCAAGGCCGCGGCCTCGGTTTCGTTCGGCACGATGTAATCGCAGAACGGATAGATCGAATCCGGGATCGGCTCAGCCGGCGCGGGGTTGAAGATCGTCGTTACGCCGGCGGCACGTGCTATCTCCAGCCCACGCTGCGCGGCCGCGACTGGCTGTTCGAGCTGGGTCACGAACACCTTGGCGCCGCGGATGATGTCGGCGGCGGCATCCACATCGGCGACGGAGATCGTGCCTCCCGCGCCCGGGTAGACGATGATCGCATTCTCGCCGCTGTCGTGATTGACGAAGATGAAGGCGCCGCCGGTCGGTTCCCGATCCGACTGCGCGGCGCGTGCAACGATGCCTTCCTCTTTCCAGGTCTTGAGCGCGATGTCGCCGAATGCGTCGCGGCCGAGCTTCGAAATGATGGTCACCTTGGCACCGACACGGGCTGCCGCGACCGATTGGTTCGAGCCCTTGCCGCCCGGCCCCATCTTGAAGCCAGAGCCGATGATGGTTTCGCCGATCTTGGGCAGCCGTCCCGCCCGAAAGGCGAGATCGGCGACGAAAACGCCCAGAATGGCCACTCCTTCTTGCGCGGCCATTAGCTTACTCCTTCGGCGGGATCACGCCCTTGGTGAAGATGAAGCAGCCATAGAACCGCGTCTCCGCCGTGGTGATGACGCAATAGGCGCGCTTGGCGTGCTCATAGAAGGCCATGCGCTCGATCGAGCCCATGGGCCAGGGCTTGCCTTCGGCGCGATCGATCTCCGCCTGCACTTCCTTTTGCACCGGCTGGATCTCGGTCGGATTGCCGACGACTTCCATGCGCGAGGCGGCGTGCTCCACGAAGCTGTCGAGCGGCATGACGGACAGGATCGCGCGAGCGGCGCGTGGGCAGCTCGCATCGATGCGCAGCAATCTCTTGATGGGTGTTTTGCGCGCGATGGAATCGGATGGGAAATTGGTGTCGCTCAAAACCAGCGTGTCGCCATGACCCATGGCGCGCAGGGCATAGAGCACATCCGCATTCAGCAGCGGGTCAAGATTCTTCAGCAAGGCTTACCTCCCCTGTTTTCTGGATTGCCGCTTATCTTGGCTATTCGCCGTACGGAATCCAGATATTCTTTACCTGCACGGCGTGGCGCAACAGAATTGGCCCCTCGGCCGCGGCCGGATCGGTCCAGTCGGTCTCCAGCCCATGGTCGACCAGGGTGCGCTTGAGGTTGCCGACCGAGTGTTTCTCCGCCGTCGCGGAGGCGGCCTCCGATCCAAACACCCAGAGGGCATCGACGTCGTCGTGATCGGCCAGAACCTTGGTCAGATCCTCGCGCGGGCCGGTCACGATATTGACCACGCCGGCCGGCAGGTCCGACGTCTCCAGCACCTGGTAGAAATCGGTGGCGGCGAGCGGGTGACGTTCGCTCGGCACCACCACCACGCGGTTGCCGACCGCAATCAGCGGCGCGACCAGGCTGACGAAGGAGAGCAGCGGCGCCTCGTCCGGACAGACCACGCCGACAACGCCGATCGGCTCGTTCATCGCCAGGGCAACGCCGCGCAGAGGCGGCGCATGCACGGTGCCTTCGAACTTGTCGGCCCAGGCGCCATAGCTGAACAGGCGGTTGATGGTTGCCTCGACTTCGCCCTTGGCGCGCGCGGATGATGCGCCGGTCATGGCGGCGATGCGGCCAGCGAACTCCGCCGATCGCGCGGACAGATTCTCCGCGATGTAATAGAGGATCTGCGCGCGGTTGTGGCTGGTGGCACGCGACCACGCTTCCGCGCCGCGCGCGGCGGCGACAGCATTGCGGATGTCCTTGCGGTTGCCTTCGCCGACTTCGCCCACAAGCTTGCCGGCCGGCGAGACGATAACGCGCGAATAGTTCCCGTCGGGCCGCGCCTGCTTGCCGCCGATGAACAGCTTTGCCGTGCGATCGAGCGCGGGTGTATCGAAGCCACCGGGCGCGATCTGCAACTGGGATTGCTCGGCGACCTTGCGTGGCTTGCGGTTCGCCCAGGCCTTGGGCTTCAGATATTCGTACGCCCCTTCTTTCCCGCCTTCGCGACCGAAGCCGGATTCGCGATACCCGCCGAATCCGACCGCCGCGTCGAACAGGTTCGTCGCATTCACCCACACGACACCCGCCTGCAGCTTCGGCGCGATATCGAGGGCAAGGCCGATGGTCTCGCTCCACACGCTGGCCGCCAGGCCATAGCGCGTATTGTTGGCGAGCGCGACTGCCTCGTCCGGCGTGCGGAAGGTCATGGCGACAATGACCGGCCCGAAAATCTCCTCCTGCATCACCGTCGCGGTCGGCTGCACGTCGCTGAGCAGGGTCGGCGGGAAGAAACAGCCCTCCTTCGGCAGGGCCAGGTCCGGCTGGAAGATCGAGGCGCCTTCGGAGATGCCGGTCTGGACCAAGGACTGAATGCGCTTCAGCTGCACCGGCGCCACGATCGCGCCCATGTCGATTGCCTTGTCCAGCGGATGGCCGACGCGCAGCTTGGTCATGCGGCGCTTCAGGCGCGCCAGGAAATCCTCCGCGATGCCCTCCTGCAGCAGGAGGCGCGAGCCGGCGCAGCACACCTGGCCCTGGTTGAGCCAGATGCCGTCCACCACGCCTTCGACCGCGCCATCCAGGTCGGCATCATCGAAAATGATGAAGGGCGACTTGCCGCCGAGCTCCAGGGTCAGGGTCTTGCCAGAGCCCGCCGTCTTGCCGCGGATCAAGCGGCCAACTTCGGTCGAGCCGGTAAAGGCGATCTTGTTGACGTCCGGATGGTCGACCAGAGCTGCGCCAGTCGCGCCCTCGCCCGTCACGATGTTGAGGACTCCCGCCGGCAGGCCCGCCTGCGCCGCGATCTCCGCGAACAGCAAAGCGGTGAGCGAGGTGAATTCCGCCGGCTTCAGCACAACCGTATTGCCGAGCGCCAACGCGGGCGCCAACTTCCACGCCAGCATCAGGAGCGGGAAGTTCCAGGGGATCACCTGGCCCACGACGCCTACGGGCACATAATCGGCGAACTCACGCTCTTGCAGCTGCGCCCAGCCGGCGTGGTGATAGAAGTGGCGTGCCACCAGCGGAATGTCGAGGTCGCGCGATTCGCGCACCGGCTTGCCGCCATCCATGGATTCCAGCACCGCAAACAAGCGGCCATGACGCTGGACCGCGCGCGCCAACGCATGGAGATGACGCGCGCGGGCCGAGCCGCCCATCTTGGCCCACGGGCCTTGCGCCTTGCGCGCCGCGGCGACGGCTGCGTCGACATCCGCTGCATTACCATTGGCGATGCGAGCCAACTTGGCGCTGGTCGCCGGATCCATCGTGTCGATATAGGCGCCGGAGGACGGCGCGACGAACGCCCCATCGATGAAATGACCGAAGGTGGCATCGTGGCGCTTCAGCCAGGCGCGCGCCTCGGTATCGGCTTCTGGCGCGGGGCCATAGGACATCTCGTCGAAGTAGCGGGCTACGCTCATGATGATCATCCCACCGGGTGGCGGTTGTAGGCCGAATAGCGGCCGGTCACGTGATGCTCGAGCTGCCGCTCGATGTCGGCGAGCAGGCTCGAGGCGCCGACGCGGAAATAATCCGGCTCCAGCCATTCGCGGCCCAGCTCTTCCTTCATCACGAATTGATAGTTCAGCACATCCTTGGCGGCGGAGATGCCGCCGGCCGGCTTGTAGCCGACCATGAAGCCCGTCCGCTCATGATAGGCGCGGATCATGCGCACCATGATGAGCGTAACGAGGAGCGTGGCATTGACGCTCTCCTTGCCCGTCGAGGTCTTGATGAAATCGGCGCCCGCCATCATGCAGACCAGGGAGGCGCGCGCGACATTGCGCATGGTCTTGATGTCGCCGGTCGCAAGGATCGCCTTCACATGCGCATTGCCGCAGGCCGCGCGGAAATCGTGCATCTCGTCATAGAGCGCCTGCCAGTTGCCGGTCAGCACATGCTCGCGCGTGATGACAATGTCGATCTCTTTGGCACCATCGCGCACCGAAGCTTCGATCTCCTTCAGCTTTACATCGTGCGGCACGAGGCCGGCTGGGAAACCAGTGGAGACGGCGGCGACCGGAATGCCGGACCCTTGCAGCGCATCGACCGCCGTCTTGACGAATCGGTGATAGACACAGATCGCGCCGGTCGTGATGCGCCGGTCTGCCATGCCGAGTGCTTCCAGGAGATCGTGCCGGATTGGCGACTTTGCCTTCGCACACAAGCGGCGCACGCGGCCTTCGGTGTCATCGCCGTTGAGCGTGGTGAGATCGATGCAGGTGACGGCCTTCAGCAACCAAGCGGCCTGCGCATCCTTCTTGACCGTGCGGCGGCCGGGCAGAGTTGCCACCCGCCGCTCCGCCGCCGACAGATTGACGCGCACATCGCGCACCCAGCCGAGATCGAGCGGGCAAGCTTCGTTGCGCGGCGGCGCGTTGCGGCCCGGCTCCGACCGGACCATCGAGGCGATTTTCAATTCCGCCATGTCTGCACTCCGGGAGTGTCCTGCGAGGAGAACGCCGCGCGGCGCCCATCATTGCCCTGGCAGTCGGCGTCCTCCAGTCAGCAATGAGATGTTAAAAATATGACATCGGACGGATGCAGTCAACCAATTGAATTAGCACTACTTATCGACATTTTATGTGAAGATCATAACAAACATTGTTACGATCTTAGGGCCGCTGATCGGTGCTCGGCTTCTCCCACAGATTGATACCGAGATCGACCGCATCCTGGTCGATTGCCGAGAGCTCCGCCACGCTGAAATTCAGATTCTTGAGCGCGCCGACATTCTCCTTGATCTGCTCGGCGCTGCTGGCGCCTAGCAGGGCCGACGTCACCCGCTTGTCGCGCAGGGTCCAGGCGAGCGCCATCTGCGCCAGGCTCTGACCGCGTTTCCTGCCGATCTCGTTCAGCGCTTTGACGTGGGCGAGGTTCTCCGGCTTCAAATGGTCCTTTTTGAGCGACCCGCCACCCGGCCGGTTGATGCGCGCTTCGGCAGGAATGCCGCCGAGATATTTCTCCGACAGCATGCCTTGCGCCAGGACGGAAAAGGCGATGCAGCCCATGCCCGTCTCGTCCAGCGCATCCAGGAGCCCGCGCTCGATCCAGCGATTGAACATGTTGTAGGACGGCTGGTGGATGAGGCAGCGCACGCCCATGCCCTGCAGCAGCATGGCCGCCTCGCGCGTCTTCCCTGCCGAATAAGACGAGATGCCGACATAGAGCGCCTTGCCCTGCTGCACGGCCGTCGCCAGCGCACCCATCGTCTCCTCGAGCGGCGTGTCGGGATCGAAGCGGTGGGAATAAAAGATGTCGACATAGTCGAGGCCGAGCCGCTTCAGGCTCTGATCGAGACTGGCGAGCACATATTTGCGCCCGCCGCCGCCCTGGCCGTACGGCCCCGGCCACATGTCCCAGCCGGCCTTCGATGAGATGATGAGCTCGTCGCGATAGGGCTTCAGATCCTCACGCATCAGGCGACCGAAATTGATCTCCGCGCTGCCCGGCGGGGGGCCATAGTTGTTGGCGAGGTCGAAATGGGTGATGCCGAGATCGAAGGCGGTGCACACCATCTCGCGCTGCACCGCATAGGGCGCCGCGTTGCCGAAATTGTGCCAGAGGCCGAGGGAGAGGACCGGCAATCGCAGGCCGCTTTCGCCGCAGGTCCGGTATTGCATGATCTCGTAGCGCTGCGCGTGGGCAATGTAGCTCATGGGACGATCCTCGGGCGGTGGGGTCGTCTAGAAGTAACGGTCAATGGCGGGCGAGGGCAACCGCGAACAGATCAGGGATATCGCGAAAATCGGGCCGGAATCGGTTGCGGTTTTCAGCGAGCGCCCTAGTGTTATGGCACATCCGCGATCGCGAGAGGAACGCATGAAAGTCGTCATCACCGGGGGCGCCGGTTTCATCGGATTGCAGTTGGCGCGCCGCCTGACCGCCCTCGGCTCCCTGACCGGGACGTCCGGCAAACCGGAACGGATCGACGAGATCCTGCTGTTCGATGTGGTGGTGCCGGAGAGCCGCCCCCAGGGCCTCGATGAGCGCGCGAAATTCGTGGCCGGCGAGATTTCGGACCAGGCAACCGTGAAGCGGCTGTTCGACCGGCCGGATCTGTCGGTCTTTCACCTCGCTTCTGTCGTCAGCGGCGGTGGCGAGCTGGATTTCGACCTCGCCATGCGGGTCAACCTGGATGGCAATCTGCATGTGCTGGAATCTGCGCGCGCGCTCGGTTCGAAACCCCGCGTGGTGTTCGCAAGCTCGATCGCCGTGTTCGGCGGCAAGGCGATGCCGAAACATGTCGGCGATGCCACCAAGCAGGTGCCGCAGACCACCTATGGCATGACCAAGGCGATCGGCGAATTGCTGGTCAACGACTATACGCGCAAAGGCTATATCGACGGCCGCTCCGCCCGCTTACCCACCGTCATCATCCGGCCCGGCAAGCCGAACAAGGCGGCATCGAGCTTTGCCAGCGGCGTATTCCGGGAGCCGCTCAACGGCGTGGAATGCGTTCTGCCGGTCGGCACCGACGCTGTGATGCCGCTGGCGGGCTATCGCACCATCGTCGAGGGATTCGTGAAGCTGCACGAAGCGGACGGCGCCAAGCTGGGCGAGGACCGCGCAATCAGCCTGCCCTCGCTCGACGTCACGGTTGCGGACATGATCGCAGCCCTGAAGCGGGTCGCCGGCAACCGCCACCTCGGCGAGATCCGGGTCGAGAAGGACCCCGCGATCGAAAAGATCGTCGCCACCTGGCCGATCGGCACCACGTTCGAACGCGCCCTCTCGCTCGGTTTGCCGAACGATCCGGATCTGGATTCGATCGTGAAGGCGTATATCGAGGATTTTCTTTGAGAGCTCACGCTCGACTCTCCTTCGTCATGGTCGGACCAAGTCCGACCATGACGATAGAGAGGGTCCAGCTTCCATTCGCTACGGATTCGGAAAGCGCTTCTGCAACTCGGCTACTTGCTCCGGCGTCAAGTAGCGCGTCGGGCGGCCGTGTAACAGCAGATAGAGTCGCGCGGTCTCTTCCAACTCCTCGATCGCATTGACGGCGGCGCTGAGGGACGAACCGGCGACGACCGGGCCGTGATTGGCGAGCAGCACGGCGGAGTGCTTCGCGGCCAGCTTGCCGACCGCTTCGCCCAATGTCGGATCGCCGGGCGCGAAATACGGAATGAGCGGCAGCTTGCCCACGCGCATCACGTAGTAAGCGGTGATGGGCGGCAGCACATCCTCGGGATCGATGCCATCGAGGCACGAGACAGCGACCGAATGGGTGGAATGGAGATGGACTACGGCGCCTGCACCGGCGCGTTCGCGATACATCGCGAGATGCAGAAAGCTTTCCTTGGTCGGCGCATCGCCGGAAACATGGCGGCCTTGATCGTCGAGCTTTGACAGTTTCGCGGGATCGAGCGCGCCCAACGAGACATTGGTCGGCGTCATCAGCCAGCCGCTCTCCGTTTTGACGCTGATATTGCCCGAGCTGCCGAAGGTCAGCCGCCGCTCGAACATCGAGCGAGCGTAAGCGACCAGCGCTTCCCGTGAGTCCGTCACCGCAGCCTCCCGATCGCCTTCAGAAAGAAATCCTCCGCGCCAAAGTTCCCCGATTTGAGGGCGAGCGCAAGCTTCGGATCAGCAAGCGACAGTGTCCCCGGGATGCCGGGGTCGATCTGCGGTCCGATGCGCAGCGCACGCACGCCCAGCGCCTGCACCACCGCGCCGGAGCTTTCACCGCCGGCTACTACCAGGCGGCGCACCCCGGCGTTCACCAGCCCCCGCGCCAGCGTGGCAAGTGCGTGCTCGACCAATGTGCCGGCGCGATCGCGGCCTAGCTTCGCCTGCACGGACCGCACCGTGTCGGGCGGCGCGCTGGCATAGATGAGGATCGGCCCAGCGTCCAGGCTCGCTGTCGCCCAGGCCAAAGCGTCAGAGATTGCAGCGTCGCCGCGCTCGGCCAATGCCATTGGGTCCAGCATCAGGGACGGATGCTGGGCGCGCATGCGTTCGACCTGCGTCAATGTCGCCGGAGAGCAAGAGCCAGACAAGACCGCCGCTGCGCCGCCGACCGCGGGCAGGTCCTCTTCGCCCGCCCGGCTGGGCAGCAATCCCGCCCGCCGGAAATTCTCCGGCAACCCCATCGCGGCGCCGGACCCCCCGGTCGCCAGGGCAAGGTCGGCGCACGCAGCGCCCAGGCGATGCAAATCTTCGTCCTCGATGGCATCGATCACGGCGTAGGCGATGCCCTTGCGCCGCAGCGTCTCGAAGGCGTCGCGGATGGCAGCGGGTCCGCGTTTTACCGTCGCGTGCGGAACCAAGCCCACCGATGCCTTGGTCTGGCGCCCGAGCACGCGTACGAGGTTCGCGTCGGTCATCGGCGTCAGCGGGTGGTTGCGCATCGAGGAGTCCGACAGCAGTACGTCGCCGACGAACAGATGGCCGAGATAGATGGTGCGGCCGGTTTCCGGAAACGCCGGGCAGATTGTCGCGAAATCGGTCCCGAGTTCGGCGCGCAAGGCGTCGGCGACCGGGCCGATATTCCCTTCGTCGGTCGAATCGAAGGTGGAGCAATATTTGAAGTAGATCTGGCGCGCGCCGGCCTGGCGCAACCAGCGGCAGGAGGCGACCGATTGCGCGACCGCTTCGGCGACCGGCGCGGTGCGGGATTTCAAGGCGACGACGATCGCCTCGGCCTCCGCCGGTATCTCCAATCCATCCGGCACGCCGATGACCTGGATGGTGCGCATGCCGTTGCGTACCAGCGTGTTTGCGAGATCAGTGGCGCCCGTGAAGTCGTCGGCGATGCATCCCAGCAGCAATGCATCACCCCGCGCCATCAGGAAGCGGCGATCCGGGCGACGGCGTAGGGCGCCAGCTCCACGGTGCCGACTTTCTTCAGCGCCTTGCCGCCTTTGCGGAGATAGCCGACATCCTTGGTCGCGGCGATGAAGCTGCTTTCATCGAGCACGTGCAGCAGCGCGCCACCATTGAAGCCGGCTACCTTCGCCGTCTGCGTCTCGCCTGTCAGGTTCGCCAGCCACAACACGGGGCCAGATTTGGCGCGATGGGCCAGTGCCGCGATCTTGCCCGGCGCTGCGGACTTCGTTGCAACCAGCTTGCTGCCGCTGGCCGAGGCGAGGCCTGCGACCACGTGGTAGATCGGATAGATCGCCGGGCTCCCTACCTCGTCATAATAAGGCTGCGCATAGTTGGTGCGGCGATAGATCATGCCGGCCGGGCCGGTCGCGGCGCCAAGAGTGATGGCGTTGAGCCCGCCGGGCGCCAACGCTGCGACATAACCGAGAGTCCAGGCCGCGCCGAACAGCCCGCGCTGACGCGGATCCATATCGGCAAGGCACACGCGGCCATTGCCGGGATTGGGCGTAGTCGAAGCGCCGTAGGGATTGAGGCGCGCCGGAATGCTGCTGGGTCCGACGCAATAGGCCTTGCCCTTGATGAAAGCCTTGGCCGATTGCGTGACATAAGGCAGCGCTTCCAGCGTTTCCATGACCGAGACATCGTCGGCGGCATGCACAATCGGACAGATCGTGTGGGTGACGAAATCCAGATGCTGGGTCGGCGGCCGCTTGCGGTTGAGCTCGGTGAAAAACGCGAAGGTGCCGCCGCCGATCTTGACCCCGGGAAACGCGGCGCGCGCCGCCCGGTAGATCTCCGCTAAGGTCGGGCCATCAGGGCCCTTGCTGCCCGGCAGGACTCCACGCAGATCGACGGCCGGTGAAACAGAAATGGCGGCGGGAATGAGGCCAGCTTTCTTGACCGCATCGGCAATCGGCGCGAACTCGGACGCTGGCGGTTGCGTGCCGGGCAGGATGATCTCCAGGATTACGTCGGCATTGCTCGCCTTGGCGAGGCGCTGATACACACCGAGCGCGCCCGCTAGACCGCTCCTGCGCGCATCCGCTTCGCAGACCAGGTGACGCGGCCCCGCTTGCGCGATCAGGGTCGCGTTGGCAAGGGCCGCGTCGGCCTCGCCGTCCGGCACGCCGATGCCGATGGCGGGCAGCGCGCCGCCACTCCGGCCAAGCGCGATCTCGACCGGCCTGGCCCGTCCCGCCGCTTTCGGGCGCGGCAGCTTGCCGGAAAAGGTGAGCGTCACCGATTGCTTGAATTCGACGCCCTTGCGCAGCGTGTAGGGCCAGGGGTCCGCCAGCGGCCGCACATAGGTCTTGAACGAGGCGTCGGTCCAATTGCGGTGATCCTCCATCTCGAACGTGTCGCCTTCCATGCGGCAGGTCGCGAAAACGCCCTGCCCCACCTTGTGCCGCAGGGAGCGGATGCCGAAGAACGGCTGGATCGGATTGACGATCGCGGGGAACTTGTCCTTCACCTTGCGGCCATCGACCTGCTCGACCTCGACCGGATAGCCGGCAACGTCGGTCAGCGGATGCAGCACGATGAATCCGGTGCGGTTGGTGAGGAAGTCGGTCGACGGCATTGCCGTGGCCGCGAAGCGCAGCGCGCCATCGGCGCCGCAGGAAATCTCCGCCTTGTAGCTCAGCGACCTCTTGGCATCCTTGCAGCGCGCATCATACGTGATGCGGAAATCGTTCTTGCCCTGCTTCACCTTGAGATTGTTGATCTCCGGCGTGAAGGTGCCCCAATTTTCGTCACGAACCAGGAAGGCGATGGCGCGCAGCACCTCGGTGTCGCCGAGCTTGATGTAGCGCAGCGCGCCGTTGTCGAACACCGCCGACAGGGCGCCGGCCTGGAGCGTGCGGGTTTTCGGCTCCGGCACTTCGGTGCCGAACAATTTGATTGCGCGTTTCGGCTGCTTGACTGGCATCCTTGTCTCTCCTGCCCTCAGATAACGCGATTGCTCTCCGGATCGATCAGGACGGCGCGGTTCATGTCGAGATCGAGATCGATCCGCTCCCCAGGTCGCTGCACGTCGTGCGATTCCAGCTCCGCCACGGTCGGCACGCCGCCCAGCGGGAAGGTGATATAGGCGCGCGAGCCGGTCGGCTGCACCAGCTCCACCGAGACGCCGAGGCGCTGGTGGCCCGGCCGGTCGCTGCCATTGGCGCGCGTGACATATTGCGGACGCAGGCCGAGGACGATGGCGCGGCCATCGGACAACCCATCACGCTGCGATGCTGGCAGAGCGAGGCTCACGCCGTCGCCGAGCTTGACCGCCCACCCGCTGCCGGATTGCGCCAGCTGCGCCGGGATGAAATTCATCTGCGGCGAGCCGAGGAACCCCGCCACGAAGCGGGTCGCCGGCCGCTCATAGAGATCGAGCGGCGTGCCCGCCTGTTCGATCCGTCCCTCGCGCAGCAACACGATGCGGTCGGCCAGGGTCATGGCCTCGATCTGGTCGTGGGTCACATAGATCATGGTGGTGCCCAGCTCCTGATGCAGGCGCTTGATCTCGCTCCTCATCTCGTCGCGCAGCTGGGCGTCGAGGTTGCTCAAGGGCTCGTCGAACAGGAATAGCCGCGCATTGCGCACAATGGCGCGGCCGATCGCGACGCGCTGGCGCTGCCCGCCCGAAAGCTGGCGCGGCAACCTCTCCAGCAGCGGCGTGATGCCGAGCATGTCGGCAGCACGGCGCACGCGGCTTTGGATCTCCGCCTGCGGCGTCTTGCGGGCACGCAGGCCGAAGGCGATGTTCTCGAACACGTTCATGTAGGGATAGAGCGCGTAATTCTGGAACACCATGGCGATATCCCGGTCGCGCGGTCGCACGTAATTCACCACGCGGCCGCCGATTTCCAGCGTGCCGCCATCCGGAGTCTCGAGGCCTGCGATGGTGCGCAGCAAGGTGGACTTGCCGCAGCCGGACGGCCCGACGAGGACGGTGAACTCGCCCGACGCGACCTCGAGGTCGATGCCGCGCACCGCCTGCACGCCGCCATAATGCTTGTGGAGATTGGTGATCTTGAGATCGGCCATATGCCCTACCCTTTGACCGCGCCCATGGAAATTCCGCGCACCAGATAACGCTGCAATGTCGCCACCGCGAAGAATACCGGGATGGTGCCCAGCACCGACATGGCCGCGATCTTGGCCCAGAAATTCGACTGGCCGCCGAAATAATGCGTCACCTGCACCGTGTAGGTGATGACCTCGGTCCGCGTCAGCACCAGTGCGAACAGGAAGTCGTTCCAAGCGAACACGAACGTGAAGACGGCGGTCGCGAACAGGCCCGATCGCACCATCGGGAACACCACTTTCCACAGCACAGCCCAGCGCGTGCAGCCATCCACCAGCGCGCTTTCTTCCAGCTCCAGCGGCAAATCCTCGATATAGCCGCGCATCATCCAGATGACGTAGGGCAGGCTGAAGGCGGTGTAGAGGATGATGAGCCCCTGGTACGAATCGACCCAACCGAAGAACACATAGAGCAGGAAGATCGGGAACACGATCGCGATCGGCGGCATCATGCGTTGCGAGATGATCCAGACCGCCAGATTCTCTCCGCCGGTCTTGAACCGCACCAGGCTGTAGGCGCACATGGTGCCGAGCACCATCGCAATCACCGTGCTCACACCCGCCAGCACCAGGCTGTTCCACACCGTCTCGGCATCGCCATCCTTGAACAGGACACGATAATTCGCGAACTGGAGGCTCTTAGGATACCAGACCGGCGGAAAGGCAAAGATCTCCTCCGGTGTCTTGAAGGAGATGATGAACAGCCAATAGACCGGGAACACGAAGAAGATGGTGAGCGCGATCGCCGTGGCGTAACGCATGGTGAGCACAGTGCCGGGGCGGCGCAGGAAGGGGTGATGGTCGCTCACTTCGCCAACCCCATTCGGCGGATCGCCCAGGTCACCAAGGCGGTCAGAAGCGCGATGATCAGGAAGGCGATTGCAGCGGTGTAGCTGGTCTCGAACTGCTGGAAGCCCTGCACGTAGGCATAGATCGAGGTGGTCTCGGTCATCGTGCCCGGCCCGCCGGCGGTCAGCGCCCAGATGATGTCGAAGATGCGGACCAGGTCGAGGCCACGGATCAGGATCGCGATCGCCATCACCGGCCAGATCGCCGGCAGCACGATCCTGAAGAAGGTACGCCAATAGCCGGCGCCATCGATCTCTGCCGCCTCGGTCAGTGACTTGTCGACATTGGAGAGAGCCGCCAGCAGGATCAGGAACATGAAGGGCGTCCACTGCCAGATCTCGCACAGCAGGATCGCCGGATAGACCAGATGCGGATTGATGGTCCAAAGCAGGGTGCGGGGCTCGCCGACGAACCACCCGATGATCTGGTTGATCGGCCCGTAGCGATTGTCGAACAGCAGGCGCCAGGTGGCGCCGGCGACGATCGGCGAGATGATTGTCGGCAGAACCAGCAGCGAGACAAAGACCTGCCGCCCCGGCAGCGGCTCGAGAAAGAGCTGCGCCATCAGCAGCCCGAACACGAGCTCCAGCGGCAGGGCGATGAGCGTGATGAGGGCGGTGTGGAGCAACGCCTGCCACAGCCGCGCATCCTTGAACAGCTGCCCATAGTTGACGAGACCAGCGAAGGAGGTATCGACCTCCATCATGGTGATGCGCTGGAAGCTGACTACCAACGAATAGATCAGCGGGAAGAGCCCGACCAGCAGAAGCAGGAAGATGGCCGGGATGATCAGCCAGTATTTGAAAAAGCGGTCGGGCGCGACCCCGGCAGGCGTAGCAACGCCGCTCGCACCCACCATCGCTGACGTCGCACTCTCACCCATACCTGTTACGCGCCCCTGAATGTCGCTTCACCTCTGCGCCCCACCTGCCGCGTGAAAGCGACAAGGGGGGCGCGAGATGTTACGCGATCGTCCTCGGCCTATTTCGGATAGGCGCCGGACTTAGCCGCCCAAGCCTGATACACGGCCTTCTGCTTGTCGACCCCGATCTTATCGGTGATCGCATCCCAGTCCGCAGCGGCGGCGTCCAAGATCGCTTTCGGTTCTTCGCCGGCCCACAACTTGCTGATCGCCTGGCGCAGAACTTCTTCATACTTGTCGGTCTGCAGCAGGGAAAGGTCGAGCAAGCCGGTCTTGGCCCCCTCGCCGAGCGCCGCCAGGTAGTCCTTCGCATCGGGCCATTTGGCGAGATATTCCGGGCTCGTGAAGTGCGAATCCCGGAACGGGTCGCGCAGGGCATAGGGGAGTTGCACGCGCTGCAGGCTGATATCCTCGCTGTTCAGCCACTGGATGAAGAGGTAAGCGGCGTCCTTGTTCTTGCTGGTGGACGCAACCGACAGCGCGAAGCCGGCAGCGAGTTCCGGATGGCCGCCCGGCGGCAAGGCATACCCGACCTTGCCCGCGATGGTCGATTTCGGAACCCAGCTCAACACTTCCTGGTCCGTGCCATAGCCCGCGGCCCAGCGGCCATAAGGCGGCCACGAGATCGTCATGGCCGACTGGCCGGCCAGGAACGCCGCCAGGTTTTCGACGAAGCCGAACTGCTCGACTCCCGGCGGCATGAATTTGTTCTCGTTCCGCATGTCGGTGAGAACCTTGATGCCGACTTCACTATTGATCGCCGCCTTCATGCTGTCCGCGTCGAAGAACTTGCCGCCTTCGTTGCGGAAGCGCTCCTCGAACATGTACATGGCGTAGGGCGGCTGGCGGAAGAAGGATGCGCCATAGGTGTTGGGAGCCAGCTTGTCGGTCAGGAATTGCCCGACCTCGTCGAACTCCGCCCATGTCTTCGGGACAGTCAGATCGTGGCCGGTCTTGGCCTTGAACTCCGCCTGCACCTTCGGATCGCCGAAGATGTCCTTGCGATAGTACATCAGGAACACATCGCCATCGTCCGGGAAGCCGTAGATCTTGTCTCCGACCTTCATCTGGTTGTCGCGATAGGTCGGCGCGATCTTCTGCAGCTCGTCGGCATAGCCGTATTTCTGGACGTACGAATCAAGGTCTTCGAGCGCGCCGGCTTGCGCCAGATCGGGCATCCAGGCTGGAATGACGTTGAGCGCGTCGTAGGCGCCGGCGCCGGAGCGATAATCCTGCATGATCTTGGTGAACATCTCGGCGGTCTGCACTTCGACCACCTTCACCTTGATGCCGGTCAGCTTCTCCCACATCGGCCCGGAGAAGTTCAGAGGATCCAGCGCCTGCAGGCCCGCTTCCCAGACGATGGTGACGGTCGAGCCCTTGTATTTCTGTGCCTCTTTCACGGCAATCTCCGCCGCGCTCTCGGCCATCGCGGTCGACGCCCAAGAGATCGCCAAACCGGCGACGGTGCCCACCCATGCCACTTTGTTGGTCAGCCTCATGGTCTCTCTCCCGATTATAGCGAACGCGCATTGGCGATCGCCTTGTTATGCCCTCGCCGGCCGCCAGCGGCCGGCTCGGGATTCTCCTTTCAGCCGCCGAAGCGGCCGCGATAACTTTCCAGTCGCGCCTTGAAGCGCGCCTGATCCAGGACGGCGCGATTGACGACACCGCGCGGCACGCTGCCGTGCTGGATATCCAGTACCGCTTTCACGTCGGCCGCGCCATTGCCGGCGAAGCACTGATCGGTCCAGCACAAGGCGTGTGGCGCCAGGATCACGTTGTCGAGCTTCAGGATAGGATCGTCCGGATCCGGCGGCTCGGATTCCAACACGTCCAGTCCAGCGCCGGCGATGCGGCGCTCCGTCAGCACTCTGGTCAGCGCCGCCTGATCGACGATCGGCCCGCGCGCAGTGTTGATGAGGAACGCGGTCGGCTTCATCAATGCCAGGCGCTCGGCGTTCACAAGGTGCCGCGTCTCCGGCGTCAACGGACAATTCACGCACAGCACGTCGGCGCGACGGAACAGGTCTTCCATGCCGACCAGTTCGATCCCGAGCTCGGCCGCCACCTTCTTGTCGGCGAACGGATCGTGGGCGATGAAGTTCATGTCGAACGGCTTGGCGAGGCGGAACAGCTCCGCGCCGATATTGCCGATGCCGATCGACCCCAGGGTCCGGCCCACCAGCCCGACGCCCATATGGTCGACGCGCTTGTTGAACATCTCCGGCCCACCGCGGGTCAGCCTGTCCTTGATCAGCAGCTTGCCGGTCAGCGCCAGCATAAATGTGATGATGGAGACCGCAACCGGCCGGCGCACGCCATCCGGCGTGATGACGAGCGGGATGCCGGCCTCCGTGCAAGCCGCAACGTCGACATTGTCGTACCCGACGCCGAAGCGTGCCACGACGGAGAGCCGCCCATTGGGATGGATACTTTCCCGCGCGAAACGCGGCGCAAGCAGGATCAGCGCATCGAAATCGCCTAGTTGGTCGGCGCGGATGGGATTCGACGCGTCGATATAGGCGACCTCCACGCCCTGAGCGTTCCGCAAAGGCGCAATGTCGAAATCCGGAAAGGTCGGCGAACCATCCGCCTTCTTGAAATCTCCCGACAATGCGACGCGGAATGTATCGGCCATATCGCTCACCGCTTCTTGCAGCCTGCACGCAACTGGATGACGGCTTCGGTCAAGGCATTCTGCAGCACCCACACATCGCCGGAATAGCAGATGAAATCGAAGCCCCACTTGTAGAAATCGATGCCGGTCTGGACATTCGGCACCAGCCGGCCCAGCGCCTTGCCATGTTTGCGGCAGGCCGCCACCACGCGATCGATCGCGCCGGTGAATTTCGGATTGTCGAACTCGCCCGGAATCCCGAGCGAGACCGAGAGGTCGAAATGCCCGACCCACAGGCAATCGACACCGTCCAATGCGGCGACTGCATCGGCGTTCTTCACCCCCTCCGCGGTCTCGATCTGACAGAACAAGGCCGTTCGCTCGTTGGCAGCGGCGAGTTTCTTCGGCACCGAGCCGCCGGTATAGCTGTCATGCGCGACGCCGAGCGCCACGCCGCGCTTGCCGTCCGGATGGTATTTCATGCAGTCGAGGATCGCGCGCGCTTCCTTGGCATTGCCCACCATCGGCAGCATGATGCCTTCCGCACCCATGTCGCAGGCACGCGCGATATGGTGATATTCCTTCGACGGGACACGCACGATCGGCGCGATGTCCGCCGCCTCGAAATAGCGGATGGCGCTCTTCACAGTCTCGTACCCGAAGCCGGAATGTTCGAGGTCGAACAGGACGAACTCGCAGCCGGCGTTCTTCATGATGTGGCCGATGCCGGGCGTCGCGAATTCGACGATGAAGTGCCCCAGCTTCACCACCTTGGTACGCGACATCGCTTTCAAGCCCGCAGCCGCCATCATTTCCTCCCCATGTTTTTTCTTGGCCGGCGACCTTCAGGCCGCCGATCCTTCGCAAACCAATCCGAACTCCGTCACTTTCTTATCAGCTACGAACCCTGCGCTTGCTTCGTTGAAGCGCGCGAAATGGTCGGTCTTGATATGCGCTTCGAACGCCGAGCGATCGTCATAGATTTCATAGAGGACGATCCGACAAGCATCGTCCTGCGTCGCCAGCACGTCGAACCGCTGGCAACCGGGCTCCTCGCGGCATGACGTGCGCGCATTTTCGTGGATCAGGCGAAGGAACGCCGCCTTGGCTCCCGGCTTCAGCTGGAAGTCGACGATGATGACAAATTCATTCATTCGCCGCCGCCCCTCTTCACCCGCCAGTAGAGCTCCGCCACCTGGTCCAGATGGGCGTGAATGACCCGCTCGGCGCGGTCAGGATCGCGCGCGGCGATTGCTTCATAGATCTCGGCGTGGAACTTGTAGGCGACCTCGTTGGCGCCGGGATAGGTGAGCGTGACGTGGCGCTGCTCCACCAGCCATTCGGCGATAGCGGCGTGGATCGCCTCGAAGATCGGGTTGCGCGGGATCACGGCAAGGATGTGGTGGAACTCGACATCCGTGCGCTCGAACTTCGCGAGATCGCCGAGCGATTGCCGGTTGGCTTCCAGCGCATCGTGCAGATCCTGCAGGTCCTCCTCGGTCGCATGCTCCGCGGCGTAGCGCGCGAGGCCGGTCTCGAAAAAGCAGCGCGCTTCCTGGAAATGCCGCACACCGTCCTGCTCGGTCAGCAGGTAGCGCGCGCTGCCGGCAAGCGATTCGACCACTGACTTCGGCGTCGGCCTGCTGGCGCGCGCGCGCCCCCCCGAGCGCAAAACCACGAGCCCCATTTTCTGCAGATGGAACAGTGCCTCGCGCACGGCGGGGCGGCCGACGCCGAACTCGCGCATCAGGTCGCGTTCGGATGGCAGCTGATCGCCGGGCGCGACATCCTGGTCCCGGATGCGCTGCTCCAGATGCTGGGCGATCTCTTCGTACAGCTTGCGGCGGCGGATGACGGTCATAGGCTGGTATACCTGTCATACCAGTTTTGGCATCGAACGGTAACTGTCTTGCCAAACGGAGTCAAATGGCGAAATTTTATTGCACTGCAGCGGGCTCGAACCCAACGCGGCCTTGTCGAATGAGCGCGGAGAATTCAGCGGCGGCGTCCGCCGCGTGCGCCGCTTCATTGATGTGGGCCTGCTCCTTCAGCGCGGCGAACGGCAGGTTGCCTGCGAGCCGGCCGTACTGATACGCGAACTCGTCGCTCTTGCCGTTGAGGAGGAGGCGCCAGTCCCAGGGCGCAGCCTTCGAGCCCGCCGCCTTGGCGTGCAGGCGGATGTTGGTGGTGCAGTTGCTGGTCAGCGCGTTGTAGAAGGCGGGCCGCGCGTGCAACTCGTTCGCACTGCGCAGGTAATCGAGAAAGATGGCGCGCGCCGCGTCGGCCGTCGCGGTCGTGTGATAGAGGTAGACTTCTTCGCCCGATCGATAATTGGTGCGCAGGCCAATGAGATCGCGTTCATCGGCGATGATGTAGATCAGCTCGTACTGGCGGAAGAAGCCGCGGAACGCGAAATAGTCTTGCGGGTCTCGATCGAGATCGCGACATGCTGGTCCGGTCCGATCTGGAAGCTGGCGATCGGATGAGCGATCCAGGGCGATCCCCCAATAGGTGATGAAGAGGTCGACGCCGCAGATCTGCGATAGATCGTAGGCCCTTTCCTCCCAGCGCGGCGTGTAGTCGGTTTCCGTGCGGTATTCGAAATTGCGCAGATCGTGGATCGTCACGATGTCGCCGTCGATGTCCGCCCAGGCGGCACGCGCAACATCACCCTGCCAGGCCCGGTCGTTCGACGGCGCGATGGTCAGCCACCAGGCCAGTACAGCCGCGAACCCCACGAGGCATGCCAGCGTCTTGCGCAACGCTCCACGAATCAGGATCAGCACTGCGAGGATGGCGATGCCGAAGGCAATCGCCACTGGCAGCCGCAGCCAAGGAGTCGTGAGATCGATGAAGAGCGCCGCGATCGACCACACAACCAGCGAAAGCACGATCAGCCAAGCCGATCATGATCGCGGTCGAGACGGTATAGGCATTGACCGGGATCAGCTTGAACCGCTTGAAGACGAGCCAGCAGACGAAGCCGTAGATACCGATGACGAGCTCGATCATGGCGCGCCTGCCGCCGGCGGCGCATCGAGCCTCGCCTTCATCACGCCCAGTTCGCTTCGCAACGCCGCAATCTCGGCCCGCAGCGCCTGCTCGCGCTCGTCATCGATGCCGATGCTGACCGCTATCGGCTTCGGCTTCATCGTGGCCCAGACAAAGACGATCGGCCACATGGCATGTAGCGTGAAGAGGCTGAGCCAGCACGCAAGATGGATCGCCTCCGTCTGCGGATGATTGCTCTTCTTCGCGATCTGGTAGGGAATGTCGTGGATGTAGATGAAGGTATAGAAGACGAGCGTCAGCCCCATCAACGTGGCGCCCAGCGCAAAATAATCGAGAAACATCGCAGATCCCTCTGCCAACGCATCTCTGGCGCGCTTGCTGCGCGCTTCGTCTTTCGGGCCTTCGAGAACGCAATCCTACAGCAGGCGTGGTGGAACGGCCACGAGGCCGATTGATGTATTCGGTTGTCCCGGCCGGGATCAAAGGATAGGCGGCCAATCAGATGATGCCTGCCTCCAGGCTGGCTGCCATCAGCGTGCCAAGCTCTTCGCATTGCACGATAAAGACTTCCTGCCAGTCACCGCGCAGGATCAATGGCGCCTGCACAGCGCGCCAGCGCAGGCCTGTCACAATCGTTTCCACGCCGCGTCTGGTTCCAGTACCGTCGTGGCGGCCACGGACATAGAGGGCATAGGGCTTGCCCTCGGTCCGATCGAGGCACGGGTAATAGGTGCGGTCGAAGAAATCCTTGAGCGCGCCGCTCATGTAGCCGAGATTCTCGGTCGTTCCGAGGATGACCGCATGCGACCACAACACATCGTCGGCTGTGGTTTCGAACGGTGTCAATGCCCGCACCTCCACATCCGCAATTTCCGGCTGGCGAGCGCCCGCCAATACGGCGTCGCGCAGGCGCAGCGTATTCGGCGAAGGCACGTGGGCGACAATCAGCAAGTGCTTGGCCATGGGGCGGCGCGGACTCCATCCAATACCCGACCGCACTATCCGCCTGGCCATCTTTGTGAATCAAGGCTGCCGAGGCGGGAACCGCGGCCGCTGTGGCAGCGTTGATGGATTTGCCGCATTCCCCTTTCCCGCGAGCATTCGATGCCGAATGGAGCTCCCGGCGGACAAACGAAGGAAGCGACCAGGCGCCAGGGCGATCGCCACATGCCACCTCAGCATGCGGCGCCGGAGCAGCTTGGCCCCGAGGCGGAAGAGCTCGGCGAGGCGATCAACTTCCAGACCGTGGTGCTGTCGATCATCGCCGGGCTGCTCATCCTGTTCACCATCTATGTCGCGCGCACCGTGGTCATGCCCTTGGTGCTGGCCTGCATGTTCAACCTGGTGCTGACGCCGGTCGTGCTGGCACTTGCGCGCATTCGTATCCCGGAGCCCCTGGGCGCGGCCATCGTCGTGCTGATCTTCCTGATCATATTTGCGCTTGGAATCTCGACCCTGGCGGAGCCGGCGGCCGGCTGGCTGCGGCGGCTGCCCCATGTCATCGATCAGCTGGGCGACCGGCTCGATTTCCTGCAGATTCCAGCCAAGCAGCTCAAGAACGTGGAAGAAGCGATCACCAATCTCGGTGCCGGCGGACCACCGAGCGAAGCGACGCAAGTGGTCGTGGCGCAGCAGACCACCCTGCGCGGCCTGCTGATCAACGAAACTTCTCGCCTTGCCGTCGGCGCGCTGACCACGCTGGTGCTGCTCTACTTCATGCTCGCGATGGGCGACAAGTTCCTGCGCCAGCTGGTCTCAGCCTTGCCCGATTTCCGCACCAAGAAGCAGGCGGTCGAGATTGCGCATCAGCTCCAGCGCGACATGTCGCACTATCTGCTGACGGTCAGCGCAATCAATGTCGGCCTTGGCGCAACCGTCGCTGCCGCAATGCTCGCGACCGGCATGCCCAACCCGCTGCTGTGGGGCGCGATGGCGGGGCTGCTCAACTACATCCCGTTCCTTGGCCACACCGTCTCCGCCATCGTTATCGCGGTGGTGGCGTTGCTGAGTTTTGAGGAGCTTGGCGCGGCGCTGATTCCGCCAGGCATTTTCATCGTCATCGCCGCGCTGGAAGGCAACGTAGTGACGCCGATGATCCTGGCGCGGCGCCTCACCCTCAATCCTGTGGCCGTCGTCGCCGCGCTGCTGGTGTGGGGCTGGATGTGGGGCATTGTCGGACTGCTGCTGGCTGTCCCGCTCCTGGTCGTTATCAAGATCACCTGCGACCAGATCCCCGCGCTCCAGCCGGCGGGGGAGTTCCTTGGGGGATGAGGTGCACCGCACCAATTTGATTCGGTTGAGCTTTCGGCTGCAAGACCACGTCGTTCGCAGTGATAAGAGCGGTCGAAAGATCGTTTTGATCGTATTCGACGTTAGTAGCAGTGATTTGTTGCCTGTAACGGGTTATTGAAGATCGTTTAAGTCGTAGAACAACAGTCAAACATCACAGGAGGAAACGACGATGAGCAAATCTACGACATTGAAAGTTTCCCGGCGGCGCTTGCTGGCGGGCACTGCAGCCGCAACCGGAGCGGCGGCCATTGCATCACCATGGGTCCGCAACGCGGCGGCGGCCGATACGACCACCTGGAAAGTGCAGACCTCTTGGCCCGCCGGTGTTGGCTTGCAGACGTTCAAGGACTGGTGCGGAACGATCAAGGACAAGACGGGCGGCCAGCTGGAGTTCCGGCCGTTCGCCGCGAAGGAACTCGTCGGCGACTTCGAATTGCTCGATGGCGTGAAGAACGGCGTTCTCGAGGCGATGAATTCCTTCACGCTCTATTGGGCGGGCAAGATGCCCTCTGCCGCCTTCCTCAGCTCCTACACGCTCGGCCTGCGCTATCCGCACGAGTGGGACATGTTCTTCTATTCGAAGGGCGGTCTTCAGGCGGCGCGCGACATCTTCGCGAAACAGGGCCTCTATTACGTCAACCGTATCCATCACGGGCCCAATATCATCCACTCGAAGACGCCGATCCGCTCCTTCGAGGATTTCAAGGACCTGAAGCTTCGCGTCCCGGGCGGCATGATCGCCGAAACCTTCGCGAAGGCCGGCGCCAAGACCACGCTGCTGCCGGGCGGCGAAGTGTTCTCCGCTCTGGAGAAGGGCACCATCGACGCCGCCGATTATACCGGCCCCGCGGTCAACTGGGCGCTCGGATTCCAGCAGGTCACCAAATACATCTCCATGGGTCCCCAAGGGTTGATGTCGGTCTATCAGCCGGTCGATTTGATGGACTTCACCGTCAACATGAACGTCTGGAACAGCCTGCCGGACAACCTGAAACGCTTCGTCGAGGACGAGATCCAGGTCTATTCGAACGTCCATTTCAGCGCGATCCAGAAGGCCGACATGGAGGCCTGGCCGAAATTCAAGGACGCCGGTACCGAGATCAACCGGCTGAGCGCGGAAGATGTCGGCAAGTTCCAAGAAATCGCCGTGCCGATCTGGTTCGAGTGGGCGAACAAGGACGCGGACGCTGCCCGTCTTTTCAAGCTGCAGCTCGAAATCATGGAGAGCCCGACAGTCGGCTATGTGACGCCGGACATGTATCAGGGGCAGCAAATTAAACTGTAGCACCACTCGCACCCGCCCCGACCGGGGCGGGTGCTCCTCTCACATCGAACCATACGTGCCCGGATGCCGTCGCTGACATTTGTCCTGCCGCACTGGCTCTATTGGACGATCCTCGCGCTCTTCCCGCTGATCGCGATCTATCTTGTCCGCCGGCAGGCGGCCCGGCCCGACGGCAGGCCCACCTACTTCCTAGCCTATCTGTTCCTGGTCACTGCCGGGTTCGTGGGCATGCATCGCTTCTACCTGAAGAACGGCTGGGGGTTCGTCTTCATTCCCGTTTTCCTCATCATTCTCTGGACCAATGCGCATGTGCGCGATGCGCGCGAGGATGTTTCGCACACGCGCTCCGACTACGAATCCGCTGAGCGCATGGTCAACAAGGCCAAGACGGAGGTTTCGCGTCAGCAGGAAGACGCCGAAGAGCACCTGAAGAAAGCGCAAGAAGAATCCAACCAGGCCAAGAGCGGCTATCTTGCCGCGCAGGCCGAAAGAGGAAGCGCGGATCTGTACGCCCGGATTGCCGCGGGCGTGATGGGCTTGATGCTGTTGGTGGATGCGTTGCTGCTGCCGGGGCTGGTCCGTCGGACGCGCGCGCGCGAGCCATTGCCGCCGCCCCCATTGCCCGCTCATCCGATGGAAACGGCGATTCCCGACGCGTCGCTGCCGGCCCCACAGGTGAAAGGGATCGGCCTCATCGATACGTTGTCCCGGACGGTCGGAGAGTTCATCGCCTATTGGGCCGTCCTGGCAGTGTTCGCCTACTATTACGAAGTCATCGGCCGCTATGTCTTCAACTCTCCGACCAACTGGGTGCACGAGAGCATGTTCCTCATGTTCGGCATGCAATACATGCTGGCAGGGGCTTATGCCTATCGCGACGATACGCATGTCCGGGTCGACATCATCTACAACAAGTTCTCCGTGCGCGGCCGTGCCATCTGCGACCTCATCACGTCGTTCTTTTTCTTCCTGTTCGCCGGAGTGATGCTTTATAGCGGCTGGCGTTTCGCCGCCGATGCGGTCTCGTTGCGCGAAAGCTCCTTCACCGAATGGGGGATCCAGTACTGGCCGGTGAAGCTGACGATCCCGATCGGCGCCGCCTTGCTGCTGCTGCAGGGCATTTCCCGGCTGGTGCGCGACATCAAAATCGTTTTCCAGAAGGCGGGCTGACCAATGGGCCTCGATCTCCCCATCCTCTGGCTGAGCCTGCTGATGTTCGGTGGCCTCGGAATCCTGCTCATGCTTGGCCTTCCGATGGCCTTCTGCACGGGCAGCCTCGCCGTCCTGTTCCTGTTCCTGTTCGGCGACGTGGCGATGCTGAACATGCTGCCGTCGCGCGTCTTCCCCTTCATGACGGATTATCAGCTCTCGGCGGTGCCGCTCTTCATCTTCATGGCGGCGATCCTCGAAAAGGCTGGGGTCATCGAGGAGCTGTTCGACGTCGTCTACAAATGGCTGGGCGGCGTCAAGGGCGGGCTTGCATCCGCCACCGTCATCTCCTGCACGCTGCTGGCCGCGATGGTGGGCGTGGTCGGCGCGACCGAGGTAACGATGGGCATGATCGCGTTGCCCGCGATGCTGAAGCGCAAATACGACCCGAGGCTCGCCTGTGGATCGCTGCTCGCGGGCGGCACGCTCGGCATCCTCATTCCGCCCTCTGTCATGGCCATCGTTTATGCCGTGGTCGCGCAGCAGTCTCTGGGCGAGCTGCTGGTCGGGGCCGTATTCCCCGGTCTCATGCTGTCCGGGCTATACGTGCTCTACGTGACGGTGCGCTGCTATCTCGATCCGACGCTGGGACCGCCGCTGCCGGTGGAAGAGCGGGTCAATTTCCGGGAAAAGATCCGCCTGCTGCGCCAGACGATCCTGCCGATCCTGCTCATCCTGCTGGTTCTCGGTGTCATCTTCTTGGGGGTGGCAACGCCGGTTGAAGCAGCCGGCATCGGCACCTTCGGCGCATTCATCGTGTGCGCCGCCCACCGCCGCCTGACCTGGGGAACGATCCAGGAAGCCGGCATCGCCACGCTGAAGGCCACCGCCATGGTCATGTGGATCTTCTTCGGCGCGACGATGTTCGTGGGATTCTTCATCCTGAAGGGCGGCCAGACTTTCGTTGCCGATTCGATTCTAGGCACCGGCTTGCCGCCCTATGGCGTGCTGGTGCTGATGATGGTGATCCTGTTCGTCCTCGGCATGTTCCTGGATTGGGTCGGCATCCTGCTGCTGACCGTCCCCATCTTCCTGCCGATCCTGGTCGGCCTGGAATTTCCCGGCGTGTTCGGCCTGGCCGGCGTCGCCGCCGGCGACGTCCCGCTGTGGTACGGCGTCATCTTCATGGTCAACATGCAGATGGCTTTCCTCAGCCCGCCCTTCGGCTACTCGCTGTTCTATCTGAAGAGCGTTGCCCCGCCGCAGATCTCGATGGCGATGATCTTCCAGTCGGCGGTGCCGTTCCTGTGCCTGCAGGCGCTCGGAAACGCGCTTTGCATCATATTTCCGAATATCGTCGTCTGGTTGCCCAGGATCGTCTATGGCGGCGACTAAAAGAAACGGCTGCCCGTCGAGGGGAAACGGGCAGCCGCTATTATCGGCAAGTCGCGATCTAGAAATTAGTTACCACTTCCAAATCGGCTTGCCGAAATTGATATCGTCGCGATCGGTCAGGCCGCCGGTCGCCGCGCCAGCCGCGCCACCGACCAGCGCGCCGGCGACCGGATGACCGACCAACGCGCCGCCCAGCGCGCCGGCGCCTGCGCCAAGGCCCGCGCCGGTCAAGGCGCGATCACTCTTGGTCGTCCCGCAGGCCGACAACCCGACACTGATCACAAGCACGGACGCCACCGTCATCATCTTCATCGCGCCCATCTGGAATCTCCTCATCGCAGTTCCTGGTGTCGCGTGCCTTGAAAACACGCCGGCCCAATCTTCGTTCCGGCCCGCGCGATGGGAAGGCACAAGTTCGTGACTCCCACCCGTCTCGGAGCCTCTAGGAGGTTGAAACTAGAGGCTTCCCCGCCAGTTCCAGATTCGAATCAACTCGCCGTGACTGCGCATTACATGCTGTGCAGCAGGCACATTATGGCGAGAATGTGGCCGCGCGATTCATCGTGCATTCATGCGCGTTATCGGCGACTCGCGCGCTTGCCGCTGCGCTGGCGGGCTTCTTCAAGCTCCGCGCCTTCCTCGGTGTCCAGCGCCTGCGCCGCGCGGCGCGCACCGTCTTCCGCCGCGCCTGACTTCGCGAAGGCATGCTGCGCCGCCTGATAGCCGCGCGCCGACAGCGCGTCGCCTTCGCCGCGCAACTCGAACCGCTCGGCAGCGAACTTCCAGTTCGTGAGCTTCTTCAGGAACGCATCGATGAATTTCGGCCGCTCGTTCTGATAGTCGAGATAGTAGGCGTGCTCCCACACATCGCAGGTGAGCAGCGCCTCTTGCCCATGCAGCATGGGCAGCTCCGCGTTCGCGGTGGTCATGACTTTCAATTTGCCGCCATCAAGCACGAGCCAAACCCAGCCGCTGCCGAACTGGTTGGCAGCCGCCTCGGCGAATTCCTTCTGGAACTGGGAGAAGCCGCCGAAATCCTTATCGATCTGCCGCTTCAGCTCGCCGGTCGGCTCACCGCCGCCGTCGGCCGAGAGGCAGTGCCAGAAGAAGGAGTGGTTCCAATGCTGGCCCGCATTGTTGAAGACGCCCCAATCCTTCCGCCAGCTCTTCTGGATGATCTCGCCCAGCGACAGTTCGGCATAGGGCGTCCCTTCGATCGCCTTGTTGAGCTTGTCCACATAGGTCTTGTGATGCTTGTCGTGGTGGAACTTGAGCGTGTCCGCCGACATGTGCGGGCTGAGGGCGTCGAAATCGTAAGGCAGTTTTGGAAGCGTAAAGGCCATGGCATATCACCAACAAAACAGGTTTTGAGAATGGGTCCCGAATGCCGGACAGCAAACAGGCGCCCGGTGCCGACTCGGAAACAGCCGGTGTCAAAACCCGTTCCAGCGGCGGAACCAGGGCATTCCTGGGGCGTTTAAGGTTGGCAACCCGCGCTAGCGCCGCGGGAACGAGCGCCGCTGCCAGCCAGAGGGATTCCCCCCAATGTCGAGTGAAACCCTGCACGAAGCTGCCGAAAAACTGTCATCTGCGACCATCGACCGCCACCGCGCCACAGTGTCGCTGATGGAGGAACTGGAGGCGATCGACTGGTATGACCAGCGGGTCGACGCGGCCACCGACGAGGCCCTGAAGGCGGTCCTGCGCCACAACCGCGACGAAGAGAAAGAGCATGCGGCCATGGTCCTGGAATGGCTGCGGCGCCAGGATCCGGTCTTTGATCAGCAGCTGCGCGCGTACCTGTTCAAGGAGGGCGACATAACGGCGGCGGAAGCCGAAGCGGAAGGCGCTGGGCCGGCGAGTGCGAGCGATGGATGCCTGGGCATCGGCGACTTGCGGACCGACGAGGTGGCGCCATGAACCACCTGCTGCGCGCGCTGGCACCGCTTTCCGATGCCGAGTGGAAGGCGATCGACGACGAAGCCAAGCAGACGCTGAAGATGAATCTGGCGGCGCGCCGGCTGGTGGATTTCTCCGGCCCGCATGGCTGGGAAGCATCCAGCATCAATATCGGCCGCGTCGAGAAGGTCGAGAACGAGCTGCGCGCCGGAATCGAAGCGCGCCGGCGCCGCGTGCAGACGCTGATCGAGCTGCGCGCGCCGTTCGAACTGTCGCGCCGCGAGCTGGAGATCGTCAATCGCGGCGGACGCGATCTCGACCTAAGGCCTGTCACCGAAGCGGCGCGGGCCATCGCGATCGCGGAGAATGAGGCGGTCTTCAACGGATATGAGGCGGGGCGGATCACCGGCATCCTCGATGCCGCGCACGGCAGCGCGCTCAGCCTGACGGATGATTACGCGCGCTATCCCGAGGTCGTTGCGGAGGCGTTGAGCAAGCTGCGCAATACCGGCATCGCCGGTCCCTATGGCATTGCGCTGGGCCCGCGTTGCTACACCGGGCTGACGGAAACGACCGCGGGGGCAGGCTACCGCGTCTATGACCATGTGAAGCGGCTGCTGAACGGACCGGTCGTCTGGACCCCGGGCATCCAAGGCGCCATCGTCCTCTCCATGCGGGGCGGGGATTTCGAACTGACGGTGGGCGAGGATCTGTCCATCGGCTATCTCAGCCACACCGCCGAGATCGTGCGCCTCTACCTGCAGGAAAGCCTGACGTTCCGGGTCTTGACCGCCGAGGCCGCGATCCCGCTGCGCTATCGCGAAGGCAAGGCCGAGCTGGCGGCACCCGCCAGAAGTGAACAAAAGGGCCGCTCCACCAGCCGCCATTAACCGGGAACCCTCTGCTGGCGGCAGCCGTTCACTGAGTAAGCCGCACTGAATCGCCCGTGAGGCAGATGAAGTGCGGGATCCGGGACGGAGGTCCATCATGTTGTATTGGGCGCTGCTATTCCTGGTCGTTGCGATCATCGCCGGCATCTTTGGTTTCGGTGGCATCGCGGCGACTGCATCGAGCATCGCGCAGGTGTTGTTCTTCATCTTCCTGGTGCTGTTCGTGGTCAGCCTGTTCTTCGGCTGGCGCGGCGGGGCTTTCGGGCCCTGAGCTCTGACTTGAACTTTGTATGGCGGCGGGCTCGGCCAGCAGGGTCTGCCGCCGGCCCGTGGCGAACACGCTGACTAAGCGATCTGAGCGGCAGCCGGTCCCTCCCCCCATGCTGCCGCTCCGTCACCGTCCAACAGAGGTGACGGCGTTTGCCACGGGCCTTCCCGCCTTTCACCTCTCTGCCATGCGGCGCCGAACCCTCTCCGCAACGTCAAGCAGTTGCTCGCGTGGCAGCGCGGGAAAGTCGCGGCTGGTGATCCGGGTCATCCCGCTCGGCAGCTTCTCCTCGACAATTTCGCCGCGGATCATCTGATCGTTCAGCGCGTCGCCAGGCCGGTGCGGTGCCAGATGCACGTGCAGATGCGGCACGCCATCGCCGAAGATATAGGCATAGACGATCCCCACCCCCGTCTCTGCCTTCAACGCCCGCGTGCTCGCGGCCAGAACGGCGCCGAAGGTTGCTGCCTCCACGCCGTCGAGATCGGTGATGAAACCGATGTGGCGCTTGGGCTCGAGATAGGCGAAGCCGGGCACCTCTGCCGCCAGGCTGACGGTGAGGCGCCAATACGCATCCTCCCAAACCTCGATGCGCTCAAGCTCTTCGTCGGCCGCTGCGCCGCGGCACATCGGGCAATCGGGCGGGCAATCGGGGGGGCAATCGGGCGGACGATCGGATGTCGCCATCGGCTGGCTCCTTCGCTGGATCCGGCAGCGCCACGTTCATTGCCTCGGCAATGCGTGCGCTGTCTTCCGGCGTAATCTCTATCAGCCCCAGGCGCAGTTTCCAGCCCCAATTGCCGTGCGCGAATTCCAGCTGAGCCAGTAGAGGCAGGATGGAAGCGGGACGCGCGGGCAAGTAATCGACATCGCGCCGATAAAGGTGGAAATCCTCGCTCATCCGCACTTGATAGGGTTCGCCGCTGCGCACGATCCCCAAGGCCGTGAAGTGCTGCAGCCGGTCCGCACCGCGGAACGTGCCGGTCGGCGAATAATAGATGATGCGGTCTCCGGGCCTGATCCGCCGCAGCGGACCGCCCTTGCCGTGGCAAACCTGCATGATGCCGAGTGCGACGCCGTTCGCCACATGCTCGGCGCTGGCGACTGCGATCCAGTGGCGGTGTGATGATGGCACCATGGCTCCCTCCCCTGCCGACGCACCGGGAGGCTAGCGGATAATACTGACAGTAATTGGCAGTATACTTACGGCCGCGCGACCCAGACCAATCCGCGCCAGGTATCGATGCCATCATATTCCGCCGAAGAGTCGCGCGCGGGATCGCGTTGCAGACAGAGACGATCCATCACCGCCTGAGATCTGACATTTCCGGGCGAGCTATAGGCAAGAACCTCCGTCAGGCGCGCGAAGGCATCCTGCAGCGCCACCTTGGCGGCCGTGGCGTAGCCATGGCCCCAGGCGCTGCGCATCAGCCGCCACCCAATGTCGACATGGCCGCCGAGCGGATGGTGATCGGGCGCACGCATGAGTCCTCGCCCAGCGGCAGAAGCCGTGCTGATCGAATAAAGCAACATAGCGGTCGAACTTGGCATCGCTCTGCTTGCGATCGAGCGGCCCTCCATAATCGAACATGACTTCCGGGTCGGCGTGCAAGGCGTCAAACGCGTTCCGGTCGGAACTTTGCCACGGACGCAACCTTGCACGCAGTGTCTCGATGATCATGCCGAAGATCTACTCCACCGGATAGGGACCCTCGGCGAACGAGTCGGCATGATAGCCCTTCGAACCGATGACACGCGCCAGGGGACTTCTGAAATCCTGATCAGCGGCAAGACGCTGGATCAGGAAGCCGAAGTCATAGCGCGGCCGCCAGCCGAGCTCGGTCCGCGCCAGTTCATTGACATAGACGCGGTCGATGCCGGGCACGATCTTCCAGCCGCGGCGGGCATATTCCGCCTCGTGCTCAGGCACGCGCCGCCGCACCACCAGCAGCGCATCGCGGCGCAGATCCGCCACATCGTCGGGCGAAAACGGCGTCGTGGCGCTGATGATATAGCGGCGGAATCCAAGCGCAGGCGCGTGCCGCGCGGCCAGCAGATGCGCGCTCACCACATCCTCCACATCGACGCGGCGATGGAGATACTCGTTCACCTTGCTGTTGTCATCCGCATACGCGGCGCGCACCCTTTTGTCGTCATCCTCTTCGGGAAAGAAGCGCGACGTGCGGAGGATGATGCAGGGCAGCCGCTGATTGCGATGGAACAGCTGGCAGAGATCCTCCGCCGCCGCCTTGGTGACGCCGTAGATGTTCTTGGGAACCGGCACGACATCTTCCGTCACCCAGGCGGCCGGCGCGCCGGCTGGCGGCACCAGCGCATCGCCGAAGACGCTGGTGGTGCTGGTATAGACAAAAGATCCGACGCCCGCCGCCACCGCCTCCTCCAGGAGGTTCAGCGTGCCGGTGATGTTGGTGTCGACGAAATCCAGCCTGCTATGCGTGGCGATGTGCGGCTTGTGCAAGGTAGCCGCATGCAGCACCACCTCGACACCCTGCATGCAGCGCGCGACGCAGGCGCGATCCGAGATCGATCCGACACGAGTGGTGAACGGGCCTTCGAGAATGTCGAGGGCAACGATTTCGTGCTCCAGCTCCCGCAAGGTGCGGACCAGAGCTTCGCCAAGATGACCGGAGCTTCCCGTAACCAGAATTTTCATGATCGCAATGCGTTCGAAGTATCCGGCGCCAATGTAGACCAGGCTAGAACTGCTCGGGAATGCCCTGCGTGATGCGCCAATCCTTGAGCAGGACGCGGCGGCGCTTGGGATAACGTTGCTTCAGGGGCTTGGCCTTCTCGATGCGGTCGGCGCGGAAATGGCGGAAGTCCTGGCGCATCTCGCACCAGGCTGCGACCACGCGCGCGCGGTCGAAGAAAGCAAGCGCGATCGGCCAGATCACGCGCTCCGACTTCTGGCCCTTCTCGTCGCTATAGGCGATCTTCACCTTGCGCTCTTCGCGGATCGACTGGCGGATCGGCGAAAGGTCGATCGGCTCCGGCACCTGCTCGCGGCTGGCCCCGACCACCACGCCGGCAAGCTCCACCCGTTCCTTCAGGTCTTCAGGCAAGACCGCGGCGATCTTGGTCAAGGCGTTGCGCGCGGCGTTCGCCAGCGGCTTGTCGCCGCGCTGCATGACCCAGCGTGAGCCGAGAACCAGCGCCTCGATCTCCTCATCGTCGAACATCAGCGGCGGCAGCAGGAAGCCAGGCCGCAGCACGTAGCCGATGCCGGCCTCGCCTTCGATGGTCGCGCCCTGCGCGTTCAGCGAGACGACGTCGCGGTAGATGGTGCGGATGGAAACGCTGAGCTCATCAGCCAGCCGCTCCGCGCTGACCGGCCGGCGATGAGCACGCAGGGCCTGCAGCAGGCCCAGCAATCGTTCGGACTTGGACATGCTGACAGAATGGCAAACAGCGCGGGCCGAATCCAGCAACCTTTTGAGAATCCCTGACAGATTCTGTCAGGATGATTCGGCTAGACAGGCACCTTCGCCAGCTCCGCCTCGCCCTTGAGGTTGCCCGGCTCGTCGCGATACGTCATGCGCCCCGAGACGATCTCGCCCTGCCAGCGCCTTTCGATCTCGGCGCGTTGGGCCTGCGTCTTGAACCAGGCGATGAACTGGTTGATCGCCTGCAAGAGGCCGTGGCTGGAAGGATCGTCCGCCACGCCGACGGCGTAGTACCAGGGGTCGGGCGCGAGATCGACGGGCAGGCATTCGATCTTGCCCCGCCACGGAGAATCGGCGCCGGTGCAGGCCCAGTGATAGATCGGCTTGTCGACCGCGAAGGCATCGACCGCTTTTTCCGACAGGCAATCATGGATGCGGCTCTGGTCAGTGTAGGCGATGAGGTTGGCGAGCTTCACCTTGCCGCCGGGCTTGTCCATGTTGGCGGCCCAGCGCAGGCCGGCCGCTTCCAAGGTCGCGAAGGCGGCCGGGTCGTTGATGCAACCCAGCACCTTGCCCTCGAGGTCGGCGATGCCGCCGACACGCGCGTCGCCGACGCGCCGCGCCAGGACATAGCGCAGATAGGTGTAGGGCTCCGAATAGGCAACGCTGAGCCAGCGCGCATTGGGCGGCAGCGCGCTCCACACCGCGTCGCACTCCGCCTCGCCGCGCTTGCGCCCGGCATGCAGCAGCTCGGCGCACAGGTCCCAGGGCTGCGGCACGAATTCCACGCGGACGCCGAGCCATTTGCCGAAAGCCTCGGCATATTCGACGTCGAGACCGGTGAACCTGCCGTCCGCAGCATTGAAGGAAAGGCCTTTGAAATCGGGCTCTATCGCGACCAGTAAGGTGCCGCGCCGCTTCACCGCGGCCAGCCGGTCAAAGCCAGGATCCGATTGGACCGCTTCCGCTTGCAGCAATTCGGCGAACGCTGCCTGCGGGTCGCCGGAGCTCCAGGCGGTGACCGCCCGCATCAGCAGCGCGCGCACCCATTCATCCTTCGCCCGCGCGCGTTCCGCGGCGGTGCGGATGCCCTGCAGCACTTCGCGCAGCACGCGGTTGCTTTCCGCCATGGTGTCGACTTCGGCGACGGTACGGGTAAACGCCTCGTGCAGGCGGCCGTTGGTCTCCTCCACCGCGCGCGACACGTTCGCGAGGGCGCTCCGGGTAAGCTCGGTCAGGCGATCCAGCTCGCCCTGCAGATCGGTCAGCTGCACGGCGCTTGCCGCCTGATCGGCGCTTTTCAGGGTGTCCTGCGCCAGCGCGCGGACCTCCTGGCTCACCACCGCGAAGCCGCGGCCGGCATCGCCCGCGCGCGCCGCTTCGATCGTGGCATTGAGCGCCAGCATGCGCACGGTGTTGCCGATCTTGGTGATGCCGGCGAGGACATGCTGCAGTTCCGTCGCGCGCTCGCTCAGCAGGCCGACCACCCGGCCCAGGCCCTGACCGACGTTGCTCTCCGTCTCGCTGACGCGACCTTTCACGTGCTGGACCAGGCTGGCGATGGTCTGGTCGGCCGCGTTGAGCTCGCCGCGGCTGGCGGCGACCGAATGGTCCAGGGCGGAGCCCCAGCTCCGCACCTCCGCCACCAGCTGATTCGCCGTGTCGCTGGCGGCGCCGGAATGGTTCAGCAGGTTCAGGCAGTGACGCAGGAACTGCGCGGTTTCATGGGCCGGAATGCGATCCGCATCGCCAATCGCGGCCGCTGCCGGCCGTGGCTCATCAATGTCCATCCGCTCATCCCCTGATCTCTGAGCCAAGTCGCACCTCTTATACTTGAAGATCATTAAACTTTCATTCCCCAGCGGAATGGACGCAAAATCGTCACCCGCCCGGCGGTATGTCGATAATGCGCTACTCTATGTCGAAATCGAACCATGGTGAGATCGTCGCTTCATTAGCTTTGGGGCCGCGCCGAAATGGCTCATTGGGGTGATGGTTCATGCTGCCAGCGTTGCTTCCCTACAAGCTCCTGCCCTATGGCTTCCGCCGGAAATACAAGCCGCAGCGTTTCATCCCGAAGCAGAAGGAGCTGAAATCCAGCTACGACGTCGTGATCATCGGCGGCGGCGGGCATGCGCTCGCCTGCGCCTATTACCTCGCACGCGATCACGGCATCACCGATGTCTGCATCCTGGAGAAAGGCTATCTCGCCGGCGGCAACACGGCGCGCAACACGGCGATCATCCGATCCAACTACCTGACGCCGGAAGGCGTCCGGTTCTATGAGCAGTCGCTGAAGCTCTATCGCGACCTGTCGCAGGATTTCGATTTCAACATCCTCTATTCCGAGCGCGGGCACTTCACCCTGGCGCACACCGACGCCGCCGTGCGCACCAGCCGCTGGCGCGCGGAGGTGAACAAGCAGCTCGGTGTCGATTCGGAGCTGATCTATCCGGACGAGATCCATCGCCTCTGCCCGCATCTCAACATGTCGGACCACGTGCGCTATCCGATCCTGGGCGCGCTCTATCATCCACCGGGATCGATCGCGCGCCACGATGCGGTGGCGTGGGGCTATGCCCGCGGCGCGACCGCTCTTGGTGCCGAAGTGCATCAGCAGACTCCGGTCACCGGCATCATCATCGAGAACGGGACAGTCAAGGGCGTTGAGACGCCGCGCGGCCGCGTTTACGCGAACAAGGTGATGCAAGCAGTCGCCGGCTCGACATCTGTGGTGGCGAAGATGGCGGGCTTCCGACTGCCGATCCGCACCATTCCGCTGCAGGCCTGCGTGTCTGTCCCGCTGAAGCCGTTCCTCGATCAGATCATCGTGTCGGGCTCGCTGCATGTCTATGTCTCGCAATCCTCGCGCGGCGAATTGGTGATGGGCGGATCGACCGATCCCTATGGGCTCTATTCCACGCGCTCGACCCTCGATTTCAAGGAAGGGCTGCTGGGCCACATGCTGGAGCTGCTGCCCATGCTGGGCGAGGTGAAGATCCTGCGGCAATGGGCCGGCATGGCGGACATGACACCGGATTTCTCGCCGGTCATGGGCCTCACGCCCGTGAAGAACTACTACATCGACAGCGGCTGGGGCACCTGGGGCTTCAAGGCGACCCCGGTGTGCGGCATGACCATGGCGCACACCATCGCCAACGATTCCCCGCACGAGCTGATCAAGCCGTTTTATCTGGACCGCTTCGTCGAATACGCGCAGGTCGGCGAAAAAGGCGCGGCCTCGGTCGGCCATTGAGGAGCATGCGATGAAGGTCATGAATTGTCCTCTCAACGGCCCGCGCAACATCAGCGAATTTGCCTGGGGCGGCGAAGTGAAAACAATGCCGGACCCCAGCTCGCTGGATGATCGCGCCTGGGGTGACTGGCTGTTCCTGGAAAACAATGAGGCCGGCGTGGTGCACGAATGGTGGTGCCATGTCCCGACCTCTTTCTGGTTCATCGCGGAGCGCAACACGGTGACGGACGAGATCCTGAAGACCTATCCGGCGGGCGAGCTGTTCAAGGACCGCGTCAACTTCGCGCCGAAAGCGGAGAAGAAGTGATGGCCGGCATGAACCGCCTTCCAGCGCCCTTCGGCATCTGGATCGACCGCACCCAAAGGATCTCCTTCACTTTCGAAGGTCGGCAGATCGAAGGGTTCGCGGGCGACAACATCGCGAGCGCCTTGCTGGCGAACGGCCAGACCATGATCTCGCGCTCCTTCAAATATCACCGGCCGCGCAGCGTCCTCACCATGGCGGGCCAGGATTCCAACACTTTAGTCCAGGTGGGCGACGAGCCCAATTGCCTCGCCGACAAGCGCCGCATCGAACCGGGCCTCAAGGTCGAGGCGCAGAACTATGTCGGCAGCTTCGACGATGACAAGGGCCGTTTCACCGAACTGGTGGAGCGCTTCCTGCCCGTCGGCTTCTATTACAAGAGCTTTCACGAGCAGAAAAAATCCTGGAGGGCATGGGAGCCGATCATCCGCGCCATGGCGGGCCTCGGCAAAGCCGATCTCAAGGCCGATTTCCATCACTCCTACTATGACAAGCAATATCTGTTCGCTGATGTGGCGGTGATCGGCGGCGGACCGGCCGGCATGGCAGCGGCGCTCTCTGCCGCCGATAGCGGCGCGGAGGTGATCCTGGTTGACGAGGGTGCGGAACCGGGCGGGTCGCTCAACTATGCACGGTTCAATGTCGACGGCACCCACGGCTCGCTGACCTGCAAGGAACTCAGTGTCGCGATCCGGACCAAGCGCAATATCCGCGTGCTGAGCGAAGCGGTCTGCACCGGTCTCTTCGCCGACAATTGGCTGCCTGTCATACAGGGCAACCGGCTCTACAAGCTGCGCGCCAAATCCGTGGTGGTCGCGACCGGCTCGATCGAACAACCAGCGGTATTCCGCAACAATGATCTGCCGGGAATCATGTTCGCCTCGGCGGCGCAGCGCCTGGTCCGGCTCTACGCCGTGAAACCGGGCAACCGCGCCGTGATCCTGGCTGCCAACGATGACGGCTATGGGGCCGCGCTGGAGATGCTCGATGCGGGGATCGCTGTCACAGCGATCGTCGACCTGCGCGTCGATGTTCCGATGACCGAGATGGCGCAGGCCATGCGGCGCGCGGGCGTCGAGATCATCGCCGGCCACGCGATCCGCGAAGCCATCGCCGGCCCCGGCAAGATCCGCATCACCGGCGCCATCGCCGCGCCGATCGCCGGCGACGGCAAGCTGACTGACAGCGGCCGCAGCCTGGAGTGCGACCTCATCCTGATGGCGGTCGGCTATTCGCCCGCGGCGCAACTGCTGCATCACGCCGGCACGAAGTTCGCCTACGACACCGGCAGCCATATGTATCGGCCCGACAGTCTGCCCGCCCATGTGTTCGCGGCCGGTTCGGTCAATCAGGCTTATGCGCTCGACGCCGCTCTGGCCGATGGGCGCCGTGCCGGGTGGCTAGCCGCGCGCGATGCGGGACACTCAGGCGCCGCGGAGCCGCCAGCGCCTACGGACCTGGGCAGCGGTGGCGTCACGCACCCCTGGCCGATCTTCCCGCATGAGAAGGGCATGGACTTCGTCGATTTCGATGAGGACCTCAAATACAAGGACCTCATCAACGGCATCGCTGACGGCTTCGACAACGTTGAACTGCTGAAGCGCTATTCGACCGTCGGCATGGGGCCGAGCCAGGGCAAGCATTCCGCTGTCGCGGCGGTGCGGATCGTGGCGCGCGAGACGGGCGAGAGCCTCCACCGCATGAGCGTCACGACCCAGCGTCCGCCTTACACGCCGGAGAAGTTCGGCCACATGGCGGGCCGCGTGTTCGAACCGGAGCGCCGCACCGCCATGCATCACCGCCATCTGGAGCTGGGCGCGCAGATGATGCCCGCCGGCCTGTGGTGGCGCCCGGCCTATTACGGTCCGAAGTCCGAGCGCGACCGCGCCATCCGCGAAGAAGTGAGTGCGGTGCGCAACAATGTCGGGCTGATCGATGTTTCCACGCTCGGCGGCCTCGACGTGCGCGGGCCGGATGCCGCCGAGTTCCTGAACCGCATGTACACCTTCGCCTATGCCAAGCAGCAGATCGGGCGTTGCCGCTATGTCCTGATGACCGACAATGCCGGCGTCGTCACCGATGACGGCGTCGCTGTCCGGTTTCATGACGAGCATTTCTACGTGACCGCGACGACCAGCGGCGTCGACGCGGTCTATCGCCAGATGCTGTGGTGGAACGCGCAATGGCGCCTGGATGTCGACGTCGCCAACGTCACGGCTGCCTATGCGGGCGTCAACATCGCGGGTCCGAAATCGCGCGAGGTGCTGAAGCGCGTGTGCGAGGGCGTCGATCTCTCCGGCCAGGCCTTCCCCTATATGGGCGCGGCGATGGCGGAGGTCGCGGGCATCCCGGCGCGCATCATGCGGGTCGGCTTCGTCGGCGAGCTGGGCTATGAGGTGCATGTGCCGGCCAGCCAGGGCGAAGCGCTGTGGGACGCGCTGATGGCAGCGGGCGGCCTCGAGA
The DNA here is from genome assembly GCA_035695765.1 of Dongiaceae bacterium. GTDB lineage: Bacteria > Pseudomonadota > Alphaproteobacteria > Dongiales > Dongiaceae > Dongia_A. Next base: position 18,043 of record DASRRI010000078.1, on the reverse strand, counting down.
GCATGCGGCCGTTCGGTGTCGAAGCGCAGCGTGTCCTGCGCCTCGAGAAAGGCCACATCATCGTCAGCCAGGATACCGACGGCCTGACCAGCGTGTGGGAAGCCGATATGGCCTGGGCGGTCGCCAAGACCAAGCCGTTCTTCGTCGGCGGCCGATCGGCGGAGATCCAAGCCAAGAAGCCGCTGACCCGCAAGCTGGTCGGCTTCACCCTGGCGAACGCCTCCGATCCCTGTCCCGAGGAATGCCATCTGGTGCTGAAGGGCGAAGAGATCGTGGGACGCGTCACCTCCGCCGTGCATTCGCCCTCGCTGAACAAGGTGGTCGGCCTCGCCTACGTGCATCCGAGCGATGTCGAGCCGGGCAAGCAGTTCGACATCAAGGTCGATGGCGGCAAGCGCATCAAGGGGTTGGTCACCAAGTACCCGTTCTACGACCCGGACAATAAGCGGCAGGAGATGTGAGCAATGGCGAGCCTGACCAATCTCGATCCCGCCACCCTGAAGCGCCGCAGCTTCATCTATCGCAAGCTGGCTGCCGCCGGCGCGGAATTCGCCGAAGTGAATGGCGGCGCCGTCGCCATGCGCTATTCCGCCCCCGCTGAAGATGAAATTGCTACCGCCCGACGCATGGCGCTGGCCGATCTCTCGGTCCTGCCGCATTGCGGAGTCAAGGGCCGCGGCACGGTCGAATGGCTGACGGCGCAGGGCCTCGCGATCGGCGCCGACAGCAACAAGACCTACGTGCAAGCCAACGGCGAGCTGGCGGCGCGCCTGGCGCCGACCGAGATCTTCCTGCTGGATTCGCTCCAGGGTACCGGGCAACTGATCGGAAAGCTCAACGCTGCCTGGCAGTGGGCGCCCGGCGCGCCGCGGCCGCAGCAGGGCTATCCGACGCCGCGCCAGGATTCGCACGCCTGGTTCATGGTGACGGGCGAGAAATCGCCAGAGATGTTCGCCAAGATCTGCGGTGTCGATCTGCGCCCGCGTCAGTGTCCGGTGGGCACCATCGCACAGACTTCGGTCGCGAAGATGAACGCCATCATCATCCGCGCCGATCTCGGCAGCACGCTCGCCTATCATCTGCTGGCGGATATGGCGTCGGCTGAGTATCTCTGGACCTGCGTCGAGGATGCCATCGCCGAATATGACGGCGGCATCGTCGGCCTCGCGGCCTTGCGGACATTGCAGTCATGAACGTCGCGGCGCCGGCCAGGGCTCAGGCGCCAGGCACTGCGCCGAAGGCGGCCGACCGCAGCGCATTGCCGGGCCTGCTGCCGGATTTCTTGAAGCCGCGCACCAATGCCAAATCGCCGTTCCGCGTCGCGGTCATCCTGGTGCCTGGCTTTGCCCTCATGTCGTTCGCCTCCGTGATCGAGCCGGTGCGCGGCGCCAACCGGCTCAGCGGTTCCAAGTTCTATGAGTGGGAGTTGTTTGCGCCGGAAGGCGGCATGGTGGATTCCAATAGCGGCATCACCGTCGCCGCTGCGTCGGTCGCCGCGCTCGAGCAGGGCCAGTACGATTTGGTCGTGGTCTGCGCCGCCAGCCATGCGGAGCAGCGCCGTTTCCGCGCGGTCGAGGATGTGTTGCGCCGCCTGGCGCGCCGCAGCGTCGCGCTGGCGGCGGTGAGCACGGGCAGCTTCGTGCTGGCGCGGGCCGGTTTGCTGACAGACCGGCGCTGCACTGTCCATTGGGACTACGCCGACAGCTTCGCCGAAACCTTCCCCGACATCGCGTTGTGCAACGACCTGTTCGTGGTCGATGGCAGCATCCTCACCTGCGCCGGGGCGACCGCCGCGCTCGACATGATGCTGCAGCTGATCGGCGCGCATCACGGGCAGGACTTGGCGCGGCAGATCTCCGGGCAGTTCCTGCATGGCGGCATCCGCGCCGCGGCCGATGATCAGCGCCGCATGCTGCTGGGCATGGGTGTCACCAACTCGGTGGTGCAAAAGGCGGTCTCGTTCATGGAGGCCGCGATCGAGGAGCCGGTACCACTGTCGGAGCTCACGCAGCGCACCGGCGTCTCGCAGCGCCAGCTCGAGCGGCTATGCAAGCGCTACCTCGGTGCTACGCCCGCGCAGTATTATGTACAGCTGAGGCTGGAGCGCGCGCGGCGCATGCTGCGGCAAACAGACATGTCGGTAGCGGAGGTCGCGATCGCCTGCGGCTTCGTCTCGCTATCGCATTTCGCCAAGGTTTACCGGCGTCATTACGGCTTATCGCCGCGCGACGACCGCAAGGCGAGCTAGCACTACAGAGGCCGCAAGGCGCCGAAAGCCCCATGACGGCGGGCGACCCTCGGGCTATGGTGCCGCATGTACCGAGTTGGTCCGACCTTGGGATGAGGCCGAAATGAAGGAAACGCGGCGCGCGGAAGCGAAGTCCGCCAGCAAACCGACGACCGAGCGGCCAGGCGCGAGTTCCACCTCGGTCAAGAAATCCGCTGCCCTCAAGGGTGGTAATGGCGGGCCGCCGCAATTCCAGGACCCGCATCACGTCGAACCGCGCGCAACGCGGCTGGAATCGGCGATCGGACGCGAAGTGCGCGCCTTCCGCCACCAGCTCGGCATGACGGTCACGCAGCTGGCGCAGAGCGCCAACATGTCCGCCGGCATGCTGTCCAAGATCGAGAACGGCCAGACCTCGCCCTCGCTCGCCACCTTGACCGAATTGTCCCGCGCCTTGCAGGTGCCGGTGACGAGTTTCTTCCGCCGGTTCGAGGAGGAGCGCAGCGCCACCTTCGTGAAAGCGGGCCAGGGGCTGCCGATCGAGCGGCGCGGAACCCGCGCCGGCCATCAGTATCAGCTGCTGGGCCATTCCTTCAGCCGCGTGCTGGCGGTCGAGCCTTACCTCATCACCCTCAGCAAGGATTCCGACGTCTTTCCCATTTTCCAGCACGAGGGCGTCGAGTTCCTGTTCATGCTGGAGGGCGAGGTCGGCTATCGCCACGGCGACAAGACCTACCTGCTGCAGCCGGGTGACAGCCTCTATTTCGATGCCGACGTGCCGCATGGTCCGGAGGAGCTGCGCAAGCTCCCGGCGCGCTATCTGTCGGTCATTTGCTATACCCGCGGCAACGAATAGCGCCTTAACCGGTCGTTTACCCACAGTAAAAAAAGTTTCACAAGGCTTGCGCTAGGGCTCGGCCGGCACTATCTTGGCTCCGTTGGATTTCCCATGCCTTGAGAATGAGGTCGAAGCGCCATGTGCGGTATCGTCGGATTGTTCCTGAAGAACCCGGCTTTGCAGTCCAAGCTCGGCGCCCATGTCGAGACCATGCTGGTCGGCATGACCGAGCGCGGGCCGGACAGCGCCGGCATCGCGGTCTATCACAGCCCGGTCGCGCAGGGCCGCAGCAAGCTCACCCTGTTCAATGCCGATGAAGCCTATCCCTGGCGCAAGCTGGCGGGCGATCTGGGCGCGGCCCTCAACGTCGAGACCGATGTCGCCCAGAAGGGTAATCACGCGCTGCTGGTCGCGGAGACCAGCGAGACCGCAGTGATCGACTGGCTGCATGCCAACCGGACCGATGTGCGGATCATGGGCTACGGCAAGCTCATGGAAGTCTACAAGGACATGGGCCTGCCGGGCACGGTTGCCAAGAAATACGGCCTCAAGGCAATGGCCGGCACGCATGCTATCGGCCACACCCGCATGGCGACGGAAAGCGCGGTGACGACCGAGCATTCGCACCCCTTCACGCCCGCGCCGGACATGTGCCTGGTGCACAACGGCTCGCTCAGCAACCACAACAACCTGCGCAAATGGCTGAAGAAGCAGGGCCAGAGCTTCGACACCGACAATGATTCGGAAGTCGCCGCGCGCTATTTCGCCTATCGCCTCAGCGAGGGCGCGACCCTGAAGGAAGCGCTGGAGGCGGGCCTCACCGACCTCGATGGCTTCTTCACCTTCACCATGGGCACCAAGGACGGCTTCGCGGTGGTGCGCGACGGCATCGCCTGCAAGCCGGCGGTGCTGGCGGAGAACGACGATTGGGTGGCGATGGCATCGGAGTTCCGCTCCCTCGCGTACCTGCCCGATATCGAGAAGGCGAAGATCTGGGAACCGGCTCCGGCGACCGTCTATACCTGGAGCCTCCACTGAGATGAACGTCATCGATTTGTCCAAGACGCCGCTGCGTGAAGTCAACAGCCGGCTGCAGAAACTGCCCAAGGACACCAATGAACGGCTCTGGAAGCTGATCAATCTGCACGGCGAGCATGCCTGCGCCGTCGGCCTGACCCAGCCGATCGAGGTCCAGATAGAGGGCCATATCGGCTATTACTGCGGCGGCATGAATCAGGAAGCGACGATCGTCGTGAACGGCCAATGCGGAGTCGGCCTCGCTGAGAACATCATGTCCGGCGAAGTGCGCGTGAAGGGCAATGCCAGCGCTGCGGCGGGCGCGACGGGCCAGGGCGGCCTCATCGTCATCGAGGGCGATGCCGGCACGCGCTGCGGCATTTCCATGAAAGGCGTCGACATCGTGGTCGGCGGCAGCGTCGGCGCCATGAGCGCCTTCATGGCGCAGGCCGGCTCACTCATAGTGTGCGGCGATGCCGGCGCGAACCTGGGCGACTCGGCCTATGAGGCGCGGCTCTATGTGCAGGGCAGGGTCGAGAGCCTGGGCGCCGATTGCGTCGAGAAGAAGATGACGCCGCACCACTTGGCGAAGCTGGAAAAGCTGCTGAAGCGCGCCGGCATTGCGGCCGATCCCCACAAGTTCAAGCGCTACGGCTCCGCCCGCAAGCTTTACAATTTCCATGTCGACAACGTCGACGCTTACTGATGTCGATAATGTCGATGCGTATTGAGGGACACTGATGAGCTCCACGCCCTTCTACACGCCGCCGCGCTGGTCGGCGACGTTCGATCCGCATTCGGTGGCGGAGATCCATCGCGCCGCGCAGACCGGCATCTATGACATTCGCGGGGCAGGCGCGAAGCGCAAGGTGCCGCATTTCGACGATCTGCTGTTCCTCGGCGCCTCGATCTCACGCTATCCGCTGGAAGGCTATCGCGAGAAGTGCGGGACGGACGTGGTGCTCGGCGCCCGCTTCGCCAAGAAGCCGATCCAGCTCAAGATCCCGGTCACGATCGCCGGCATGAGCTTCGGCGCGCTGTCCGGCAACGCCAAGGAAGCGCTGGGCCGCGGGGCCAGCCAGATGGGCACCAGCACTACGACTGGCGATGGCGGCATGACGCCGGAGGAACGCCTCTCCTCTAAAACTCTAGTATATCAGCTGCTGCCCTCGCGCTACGGCATGAACCCTGAGGATCTGCGCAAAGCCGATGCGATCGAAGTGGTGGTCGGCCAGGGCGCGAAGCCGGGCGGCGGCGGCATGCTGCTGGGCCAGAAGATCACCGAGCGCGTCGCCAAGATGCGCACCCTTCCCGTCGGCATCGATCAGCGTTCCGCCTGCCGCCATCCTGATTGGACCGGACCCGACGACCTCACCATCAAGATCCAGGAGCTGCGGGAGATCACCGATTGGGAAAAGCCGATCTATGTGAAGGTCGGCGCGACGCGGCCCTATTTCGACACCGCGCTCGCGGTGAAGTCTGGCGCCGATGTCGTCGTGCTGGACGGCATGCAAGGTGGGACAGCCGCGACTCAGGACGTCTTCATCGAGCATGTCGGGCTGCCGATCCTGGCTGCCATCCGTCCGGCGGTGCAGGCGCTGCAAGATTTGGACATGCATCGCAAGGTGCAGCTCATCGTCTCCGGCGGCATCCGCAATGGCGCGGACGTGGCGAAGGCCCTGGCCCTTGGCGCCGATGCGGTCGCCATCGGCACGGCCGCGCTGATCGCACTCGGCGACAACGACCCGCATTGGGAAGAGGAATACAAGAAGCTCGGCACCACCGCCGGCTGCTATGACGATTGGCACGAGGGCCGCGACCCGGCCGGCATCACCACACAGGATCCGGACCTTGCAAAGCGCCTGGACCCGGTCAAGGCCGGCAAGCGCCTCGCCAATTATCTGGCCGTGTTGACGATGGAAACCCAAATCATCGCGCGCGCTTGCGGCAAGAGCCATGTGCACAATCTGGAGCCGGATGACCTGGTCGCGCTGACCGTGGAGGCTGCGGCCATGGCGGGCGTGCCGCTCGCCGGAACCAACTGGATACCAGGCAAGAACGGGATGTAAGCTCGTCATCCGTCCGCCGGCCATGATCATAGCCCATTCCGAGGGGAGGTTACCGTGAGTACCGATCTCGCCAAGATCGCCAAAGAGCGCAATATAAAATATTTCCTGATCAGCTATACGGACCTGTTCGGCGTGCTGCGCGCCAAGCTCGCACCGGCCGCCGCGATCGCCGACATGCAGGAGAATGGCGCTGGCTTCGCCGGCTTTGCCACTTGGCTGGACATGACGCCGGCGCATCCCGATTTGTTCGCCAAGCCCGATCCCGACAGCCTCATCCAGCTGCCGTGGAAGCCGGAGGTGGGCTGGCTCGCCAGCGATCTGTGGATGGATGGCAAGGAGGTCGCGGATAGCCCGCGCGCGCAACTGAAGAAGATGATCGGTCTGGCCGCCAAGAACGGGCACCGCATGAAGAGCGGCGTGGAGTGCGAGTATTTCCTGATCACGCCCGACGGCAAGAGCATCTCCGATGCCGCCGACACGCAGGAAAAGCCCTGCTACGACCAGCAGGCGCTGATGCGGCGCTACGACGTCATCACAGAGATCTGCGATGCCATGCTTGGCTTGGGCTGGAAGCCGTACCAGAACGACCACGAGGACGCCAATGGCCAGTTCGAGATGAACTGGCACTATGACGATTGCCTGCTGACGGCGGACCGGCACGTCTTTTTCAAGTACATGACCAAGACGATTGCCGAGAAGCACGGGCTGCGTGCGACCTTCATGCCCAAGCCTTTCGTCAACCTGACCGGAAATGGCTGCCACGCCCACGTTTCGGTCTGGGACCAGAGCGGCAAGACCAATCTGTTCGCCGATGCCAAGGGCGAGCTCGGCCTATCGACGCTGGCCTATCAGTTCCTGGGCGGCATCATGCACAACACGCAAGCGTTGTGCTCGATCTTCAATCCCACCGTCAACTCCTACAAGCGCATCAACGCGCCGCGGACTACCTCCGGCGCCACCTGGGCACCCAACACGATCACCTATACCGGGAACAACCGCACCCATATGGTGCGCATCCCCGATGCCGGCCGGTTCGAGCTGCGGCTCGCCGACGGCGCGACCAACCCCTATCTGCTGCAGGCCGGCATCCTGGCGGCGGGATTGGATGGCATCGATAACAAGCGCGATCCGGGAGAGCGGCTCGACATCAACATGTATACCGACGGTCACAAGGTGAAGAACGGCCGCAAACTGCCGCTCAACCTGCTCGACGCCATCCGCGCGACCGAAGACAGCAAGTCATTGCGCAGCTATTTCGGCGACAGCTTCATCGAGTCCTATTGCACCATGAAGACGACAGAATGGAACTCTTACACCCGGCACCTGACCGAGTGGGAGCGGCAGAACACGCTCGATTGCTAGAACCGCCATCGTCGATCTTAGATCAAAGCGGCGCGAGGAACGGCTTCGCGCCGCTTCTTATTTGGCGGCTCGTGGAGTCCTGGATTTTATTCTCGTTAGCCGATGAATACCACATATGGCATAATACAGTCAAAATATCCCCAAAATATTGGCAGGCAGCATCCGCTGCATCCTTCACCGACCGCCTTTCTTGGTCGGGCCTTGATCGCATCTTTCAACCGGATGCCATGAACAAGGGGGAGTCATGAGCGACTTGGCAACTGCGTTAAACGTCCTGTTCACCGAATTCTACTATTGGATCACCGTTGTCCTGATGTTCCTGATCCATGTCGGCTTCTGCACGTATGAAGTCGGCGTCTCGCGGCGCAAGAACCACATGACCACGCTGATGAAGAACGCCATGGTCATCCCGACCGTCGGCGTCACCTTCTATCTGTTCGGCTGGTGGTTCTATTCCTCGATGGTCAACGGCCCAGGCATAACGGGCGGATTTGCGCCGGCGACCTTCGCATTGCCGTGGAACGAACTGATGGCCGCGCATATGGGCGGCAAGCCGGTCCAAGGCACGATCACCGACGCGGATACCGCCTTGTGGGCGCGTCTCAACGGCGTGTTCTGGGCGGCCTTCCTGTTGTTCTCCTGGACCACGGCCTCGATCGTCTCGGGCTCGATCATCGAGCGCGTGCGGTCCGGCGCCTTCTGGCTCATCGCGGTCATGCTGGGTTCCGTCACCTGGATCATCGACGCGGCTTGGGGCTGGCACCCGGCGGGCTGGATGGTACAGATCCTCGGCTATCATGATGCCTATGCATCCGGCGTCGTCCACGCGATCGCCGGCGGCACCTGCCTTGCGGTGCTGATCAACCTTGGCCCGCGTATCGGCAAGTTCAAGCCGGATGGAACGCCGCGCAGCATCCCACCGCAGAACCCCTGGCTAGTCTGCATCGGTCTGTTCCTGATCTATACCGGGTTCTGGGGCTTCTACGCGGCCTGCAACATTCCGATCTTCGACGTGCAGGCCGGTGACGGCGTGTTCTACTCCGCCACCAATATCTACCTGCAAGCCACCACGCTCAGCGCGATCACCTTCAACTTCATCATGGCGCTCAGCGGCGGCCTCATGGCCGGCTACATCGTGTCGAAGGAGGACCCGTACTGGACCTTCTCCGGCGGTCTAGCGGGCGTTATCGGCACGTCTGCGGGCAACGACCTTTACCACCCATCCAAGCCTTGATCATCGCGGCCATCATCGTCGTGATCATCTACAAGATGCACTACTGGGTAGAGCGGAAGTTCAAAATCGACGATGCGGTCGGCGCAGTCGCCGTGCACGGCTACACCGGGTTCCTTGGCGTGGTCGCAGTCGGTTTCGTGCTCTGGGGCTATCCATCCTCGCCTGACGCGCTGCTGGGTCACACCGAGTCCTGGGCCAGGGTTACGCCCTGGGGCCAGTTCATCGGCGCCATCATCATGTTCTGGGTCCTGGGGTTCATCCCCGGCTATGTCCTCTCCTGGATATTGAAGCATTTCGGCCTGCTCCGGATACCACGCGAAGTCGAAATCGCCGGCCTGGATCACACCGGATTCGCCACTGCGATGCAGGAAGACGATGAAATCCGGACAGCGCTGGCCCAGGAAACCCAGGCCATGCTGGCCGAATAGACACGGAAAGGAGACATCGAGATGTCGACTGGGAACTTTGACAATTGGGACGGCAACCTCATGGAGCTTGGCCCCATCTATCCGTTCGTCGGGTGGGAAGGGTTCATGGTCATGCTGTGCCTCATCTTTTGGGTGGGCTGGCACATCTGGCAGATCAAGATGGAGAACAAGCGCCTGGACAGCGAGGCTCGACGGCTTCGCCAATCCGGCAATCTGCAAAAGGCGGTAACCGACGAACACAGTCTCGAACGCATGTAACGTTCCGCTTCAGCACGCATTTGAGCGCCGCCGCGTGGCGGCGCTCCTTTTTTGCCGCGATCCCTTCCATCCTTTGCAGCATCGAGACGGGCACTTGGATGCGAAAACGACAGCTGGTGCCGATTTCTGACTATTCAAAAAAATTTCCTCCTAGTGGATTTTGTTTGCCCGTGGCAGTATGCCGCGCCGTGCAGTCCCCGACTCGACCAGAACGCTGGCAAGGCGCCGAGTCGGAGCACAAGGGGAGGCTATTCATGGCACAAGATGTCATCGGGCAGTCGATGCAGTCGCGCGTCGACCGCATGTTCCAGCAGGACAAGATGTGGGCCTGGGGCTTCGTCATAGCCCTCTGGATCACCCTCGCCTTCGTCTATTTCGCGACCATCGGATACGTCGAAGATGGCTCGGTCAAAGTGGTGATTGGCATCGCCGCACTCATCCTGGGCGGCCTCAACACCGCGTCCATCGGCGCGATGATCAGCCACTATTCGCACGACAAGAAATCCATCTACGAGCTCGACATCAAACATCTCGATGCGATGAAGGGCGGCGGCGGGCACTGATCCGTCGCGGCAATGGGAGAGACAAACATGGCCGCAAAATATCAACCGCCGACACAAAGCATCATCGGGCAGGTCATCGATTCCGTCCTGCTCATGATCCTGGTCTTCGTTGCATTGTGGCTGCCGCTGAAACTCGGGCTGGCTGGCGCTGCCAAGGTCGATTGGCTGCCCGGCACGGTCACCAGCGAGACCGCCTCCGACGGTGCTACCACTCTGAAGAATGAAGCCGGGCTGGTTAAGACCATTAGTCCCGATGGGAAGATCGCGTTCCAGGGCCTGACCTGGGAAGCGCTGGAGCAGCCACCGGAAGCACAGGCTGCTTGGCAGCGGTTGTGGGATACCCAGGGCACGCAGTCCATTACCGGCGTGATGGGCCAGGAGCCGGTGGATGCGATGGAGGGGGCAGCCCTCATCGTCACGTCGCGGTATGACTACAGCTTCTCGTGGGCCGGACTGATCGCGACCCTGGTCGTGGTGGCGGGGTATTTCGCATTCCTGGTGACTCAGTCGGACAAGGAATATCGGCAGGTCATCGCCGAGCGGTTCGACGGCTCATCACGCTGAAGGGGAGCAGCCATGACAGCTTGGAACTATTTGGAGTGGGCCGCATGGATCGGCGCGGCTTTGCTGGTTCTGTGGATGCTGTGGGACGCAATCAAGGTCAGCCAGCAATACAGCGAAGACGTCCTGACTAGTTCGCAGGAAGGCGTCGACGAACTGATCCAGCAGAACCATTCGAAGGGGTAATGCCATGACCGACGTGGTTGCAGGCGGGCAGAAGCCCAAGCACATCAATCTTCTGAAGGTCCTCGGCCCCACTCATGTCTGGGCGCTCGGCGTCGGCATCGTGCTGGTCGGCGAGTTCATGGGCTGGAACTACTCGGTCGGCAAGGCGGGTGCTCTTGGATCGCTGGCCGGCTGCTTCATCATCGGGCTGCTTTATACCTGCGTCGCGATGCTGGATTCAGAGGTCACGTCGACAGTGGCGGCGGCAGGCGGCCAGTATACGCAGGCTAAGCACACGACCGGACCACTGATGGCGTTCAATGTCGGGCTCTATCTCGTCATGGCCTATACCATGCTCGAAGCCTCCGACGTAATCGTCACCGGGATTCTGATCCAGATCGGCGCGAGCGAGCTTGGCGCGACGGTCGCATACGAACCGTTTGTGTTCTTCTCCGTCGCAATATTGGCCTGGCTCAACTATCGCGGCGTGCTCATGGCTCTAACCGTCAATTTCCTGATTACGGCCATCGCCTTCGCCTCGATCATCGTGCTGTTCCTGTGCTTCCAGTTCGGGGTCGCGGTCGATGTGCCGCTGCAGCACAAGGCATTGCTGACTGGGCTGCCCTACGGCTGGCTTGGCGTTCTTGCCGGGTTCCAGTTCGCGATCTGGTACTATCTCGGCATCGAGGGCACTTGCCAAGCGGCGGAAGAGGTCCGCTCCTGCGGCCGTTCGTTGCCGCTCGGCACCATGACCGGTATGATCACCCTCCTGATTGCCGCGGCGCTGACCTGGTACACGGCGGCCGGTACGTTGCCCTGGGAATATCTGGGCAACGATCTGGAACTGGCGCCGCTCTACGACACGGCCAAGATCTCGGGCAGCCAAGGCCTGCATGTCCTGCTGTTTGTCGGAACGATCTTTTCCGCGATCGCTTCAGCCAATGGCTGCATCAACGATGCGGCACGCGCCTGGTTCTCGATGGGACGCGACCGCTATCTGCCGCAGTTCTTCTCGGCCGTGCACCCGAAATACCGGACGCCCTATCGCGCGATCCTGTTCCTGATCCCGATCGCGGTCGGGTTCGGATTCTCGGGTTGGCTGGCGGCGACCATCACATTCTCGATCCTATCCGGCCTGCTCGGCTATACGTTCATGCCGATCAACATGTTCAAGTTCAGGAACAAGTGGCCGATCGGTTCGATCAAGCGCGGTTACGAGCACCCGTTACATCCTTTCCCGGCGCTCCTGCTGCTGACGCTGTGCACCGCCACCTACATCGCCGTGTATTTCGGATTTGGAACGCAACTTCTGGCGATGATGGCGTTCTACATCATCGCTTCGGTATGGTTCGTGCTGTTCCGCTATAAGTACGTGCGGCGCGGTGACCAGTTCACGATGTCATGGCCGAAGCCGCAAGGCTACTGAGCGAGGATACCACGCACAACTGGCGGCCGGCCTCACAGCCGGCCGCATTTCTGTTAGGGTGTTCCGGTAGCCGTCGCTGAAGAGGATTGGAATTGTCGCGCCTGCCGCCGGAACTCGCCACCGCCATAGTCGCCGCCCTGGTGGCAGTTGCACTGGCTATCCTGGCCGCGCTCTATCGCCGCAACCGGGCGGCCATCCGCAAGTTGCGCGGCGCTGCCTTCGCGCCGGCCTATGGCCTGTTCTCGACCTATCGCGTGACGCAATCCGGCGTCGACTATCCCGAACTTGCCGGCCGCTATCGCGACCACGATTTTCGCATCGATGCCATCGTCGACACACTGACGTTCCGCAAGCTGCCGGTGCTCTGGCTGCGGGTGTCGCTGCTGGCGCCGGCGCCCGGCCGTTCGACGCTCGATATCCTGGTGCGATCGCAGAATGTCGAGTTCTATTCGCCGTCGGTCGATCTGCCTCATCGGATCGAGCCGTTGCCCGGCTGGCCGGACGGCGCCCTCGTCCGCACCGACGACCCCGATCGCCTGCCCGATCGGCGCACCATCGATCGCCATATAGGTTATTTCGCGACCCCGCAGGCCAAGGAAATGCTAATCACGCCGAAAGGCATCCGATTGGTTTACATGCTGGATCAGGCGCGGCGTGCGGAGTATCTGGTGTTGCGCCAGGCCGAGTTCGAGAGCCCGCAAGTGTCCGAGCCGCTGCTGAAAGACCTGATGGACCGGCTCATCGCCCTGCATCGCGATCTCGCCGCCGCTAGGCAAGCGGCGTGAGGTGCATTATGGCGAACTCGCCCCAGCCGCCGATCAAACCGCCGTTTCGTCCTCGCCTTGTTTTGGCAATCGCCGCATTCCTGCCGGGGGTCGGGCAGATCATGAACAACCAGCCGGCGCGAGGCCTGCTGTTCGCGTTCACGGCACTGCTGCTTGGCTTCATCACGTCGAAATATGCCGCGCCGGACGCATCATTCGTCGGCCGCTATGCGGGTGGATTTTTCATCCATGCCATTGCACTGATGGATGCATACCGCTGGGCCAAGGTGCGGTGGGAGATTTTCCACTACCGCCCCGATGAAACCCGGCTGGACTAGGCCGCCAGGATGAGTTGCACCATGCGCCTCATGTCCTGCTCGATACCCGCGCCTACGAGGCGGCATGCCTGCTTAATCCTCGCGCAGGACAAGACCGAATAAGCCGGCCGGCGCGCCTGCGCCTTGAGTTCCGCGCTCGTGATCGCTTGCAGCGGCGGCCGTTTCAGCCCCGCGTCTTCCGCAGCATCCAGCAGTTTCCCGGCTAAGCCGTGCCAGCTCATCTCCGATGCGCCGCAGAAATGATATAAACCGGACGCTGCGCCGTCGCTGTCGAGCAGCATCAGACCCAGGCGCTGTATCGCGCCCGCCAAGTCCGAGGCCGCGGTCGGACAGCCCCATTGATCATCGACCACGCGCAAGGCTGCTCCCGCACGGGCGCGGCGCAGGAGTTTCACCGGAAATGTTTCGCCGATCTCGCTGATCACCCATGATGTGCGCAGGATCGCCCAGCGCCGCAGCTCAGCCCCGGCGACATTTCCTTCTCCAGTCAGCTTGGTTGCGCCATAGACGCTGAGCGGATTGGTCGGATCGGTCTCAAGATAGGGCGAGCGCTTCTCGCCATCGAACACGTAGTCGGTCGACACATGCACGAGGGGCAGATCCAGCGCGCGGCACACGCCGGCCAGTGCTTGCGGCAGATCGGCATTGAGCGCGGCGGCTGCCTGCGGTTCGCTTTCCGCGCGATCGACCGCCGTGTAGGCCGCGGCATTGAGAACCAGATGCGCGCCCGCCGCTCGGACGAGATCGCGAACCCGATCCGGCCCAAACTCATTCTGAAATGATCGCCGGCCGTGGAAGGCCAGGTCGCAGCCTGGTGGCCAAGGCAGCTTCCTCAGTGATTGTGCAAGCTGTCCGCTCTCGCCGATGACGATGATCTTGGGCACGGGATCCGGTTACGCGGTCAATTGCGGGCTGGCCTTGGAGATCGGCACCACTTCGGCCGGAGGGCCGGCTTCAACCGGCAGGATGTTGCCGTCTGCCAGCTTGTAGATGTGATCGGCCATCTGCCGCCACGCCTCTCCATGGGTGACCGCGACCACCGTCAGGCCCGCGCTCGTCACCATGTCCCGGATGTGGGCGCAGATCGCTTCCTCGGTTTCGCGGTCGAGGCCGGCGGTCGCTTCGTCCAGCACCAGGATCGCCGGCCGATGCAGCAAGGCGCGGGCGAGGGCGATGCGCTGCCGCTGGCCACCGGACAGCATCTGGCCGCGTTCGCCAACCACATGATCCAGGCCTTCCGGCAGGGCTTCGATGAATTCGTCCGCGCCCGCGGCACGCAGGGCCCGCCAAACCTCTTCGTCGGTGAACTTCTCTTCACCCAGCGCGACGTTGTTGCGGACAGTATCGTGGAACAAGGTCACGTCCTGAGGCACGTAGCCGATACCCTGGCGCCATTTGGCGAGATCGACTTCGGTGCTGTCGATGCCGCCCAGCCAAAGCTTGCCGGAGCGCGCCGGCAACAATCCGATGATGAGATCGAGCGTCGTGGTCTTGCCGACGCCGGAGGGGCCGACCAGGGTCGTGATCTTCCCCGGCTCCAACGCGAAATCGACCTTCGACAGCAATTCCCGCCCGTCGGCATGCTTGAACGAGACGCCCTCGAACCGGACGCCTGCCGCCGGGTCGGGCGCCTTCCCGCCGGTCAGCTGCTCCTGGCTTGCGGCCGCGGCATCGACCAGGCTCTTGGCCGAGCTCAGCCAGACCTGGGCCGTCATCAGCCGCTGCGTGCCGCGTTGCACGAATCCGAACGTATTCACCAGCCGCACCAGAAGAATGGACGCCAGCAACAATTCGTGGCCGCTGAGATGCAACAAACTACTGCCGCCCATCAAGCCCAGGATCATGCAGATCGCGATGATGGGCGCCTGCAGTTCCTCGGCATATTCCGCCGACAGCACGCGCGAGCGCATGCTCTCGTCCAGGGCATCGCTGTCGTTGGCAAGCAACGTCGACATCTGCGCCTGGCGGCCCATGGCGCGGATCGACTTGATGCCGATGAAGACGTCGGTCAGATCCGCCTTCATCCGGCTCATGGCCCTGCTCTGGTTCTTGGCGGCGCGCTTGGATTGGCGCACCAGCGCGCCATAGGAGACTGCCATCACCGTTGCGACGCCGGCTGCCACCAGCACCATCGCGGGCGCGATCACGTAGAAGATGAGCAGATAGATGAAGATGCGGAGAAAGGCCATCAGCATGTCGGTGCTGAGCTGGAACGCATCGCCAACGGCGTTCGAGCTTTCACCCGCGGCGGAGACCAGGCGGCTTAATCTCTGGCGCGCGTAGAAGCTCCAGCGCGCATGCATCAGGGTATGGATGACGTCGAGCCTGGCCTCGGTATTGACCCGCGCCATGACGCTGGCGACGTAGCGCGTCACCACGATCGTGATGACTGCCTTCACCACCATGAAGACAAGGATGCTGACGAGAAGAGTGGTCAAGGTCATCGGCAAGCCGATGGCACTGAACGCACGCTCGATCCCGTCGCGGATTATCGCGCGCTTTCCGCCCATCTCGAGGTCGGATTCCGGGCTCATGATGGATAGCAACGGGATGACGGTCGCGAAACCGATCAGCTCGAAAATGCTGGAAACAGCCACCCCGAACAGCACGATGCTGCGTTCCCGCGGTGGAACGGCCCGCAAGGAGATCAGCATCGAGCGCACCAGGCCCGGCTTCTTCGGATTGTTCTTCGCCATTTCCTTCTTCTGCCTACGCCCGTCCGCTCAAGCCATTTGAGCGGCGGGCTGCCAGTAGGAGCTGGGTTCGGACAGCTCGGCAGGGACACCAAGAACGTTGCTCCACTGCCGGCCGATCGCTTCGACACTGAACTGTTCGGCCAGGATGGGCTGCGCACTTGCCAGATGTTCGGCCGCAATGCGCGGACTGAACAGGTAGGCGCCGATGCCAGCGCGCCAATCGTCAATCATCACAACGTCGCGCAGCGGCTCAAGCGATTCCAGGTAGGACGCCACCACCGGCACGTTGTTGGCGAGGGCAAGGACAGCACGGTTGGCCGACTTGCACAGCGAGAACGAGTCCGAAGCGCCCGGCATGACGAATAGGTCGGCGCGGGACAATTCGAAGAACACGCGCTCGTTGGACCAGGTTTCGTAGCGCGTGAAGACCTTGACGCCGTGCGTCAGGGCGTCGAACCGGATCCGGTTGTTGCTGATGACCACGAGCTCGATCGGCCGGTCGCGATGGGCGCGCTCCAGCTCCTCGATCACCGGCCTGAGGAGGCCCATACCGAATTCGGAGTGGAAACTGCCGTGACGGCCGAACCAGATCACGCGCGCCGTGTCGTCCGGCAGATGATCGACCTGCCAATCTGATTCGACGCCGAAGGCGTCGTCGTCATGCAGATCGCGGCCGCCGGAAGAGCCGCTCTGCGCAACCAAGCTGTCCCAGTCTCCCTCCGCGCCAAACACCCGGCGGGAGCCGGAAATGAAGCGGTCCATGCCGCGCAACGGCGCGGCGACGACCGCGCGCGGAAGCCAGGCGGAAATTGATTGATAGGAATCAGGCGTAAGTGCCGCGTCCGGCACGACCCAGCTTGCCACATCCTCTCCCAGTTGCTGGCGGGCCACCCGCTTCAAGGCCTGGGTCGGCGTGACCAAGGCGTCGGCGTGGCGCGCCAGACTGACGGCCGTCTCCGCCGACAGTTCCGGGCCGCGGCGCTGCGCATAGCCCGGCACGAAAATATTGTCGCACAGATCGAGGAAGACCGGCTTTCCGCGCGTCCGGAACGCACGCGCCACATCATGGAGCCGATCACCAGCTTGCTTGACGACGATCAGGGCGTCGAATTCCGACGGGTCCGGCTGCTCATCGACGAAAATTGCGCTGTCGTGACCAGCCTGCTGCAATGCCCAGGCCGGGATAAGGCAGCGATAGCGGAAGCTCGCGACCTTTGGGTCGACGTTGGGAACGATCCAGGCTAGGCGCATCTATTCTTCCCACGCCGGCGCGACTGCGTCCGCCCGGCCAGTACGCTGATCGACGCGCCTGGACCACTCCGTCCCCACGGTTGGATCATCCACAATCCTCACCGCCTGGCAGGTTCACTTTCACTTCACCCGCGTCAGGCACCCCAAGTTCGCACGCGCGGCCCGCTTGACGGGTTTATGACCCGCCCTCGGCCAGGGCCGCTCCCAAGCATCGAGTAGTACCTAATCTCCCCAAGTTATTCAAGGACATAACGGCGGTCGAGCAGTAGCAAAGCCGTGGCGCTGCCGGACCCTTAGACATTGCGATTCAAGGGTATTTTTACGCTCGCCTGGAGTAGACGGCGCATCGGTACGACGCTATGAACCTGCGACCAATGAGCCCCGCAGCCGTGAGAACCCTGTCATGACATCTCCAAGAACTACCCTGACAGACCAGGATCTGCGGGGCGCATTGCGGCAGCGGACAATCCTGGTAACCGGCGGTGCCGGCTTTATCGGCTCAGCCTTGTGCCGCCTGCTGCAGGTGGCCACCGATTGCCGGATCGTCAATCTGGACAGGCTCAGCTATGCATCGAGCCCCGCAGCCCTGACGCCGTTGGCGAGCGATCCACGCTATGCCTTCGAACAGGCGGACCTGTGCGACCGGTCGGCGCTGGCCGGCATCTTTCAACGGCACCGTCCGGATGCAGTCATTCACCTGGCAGCGGAGTCGCACGTCGACCGGTCGATCGATGGGCCGCAGGCTTTCATCATGAGCAACGTCGTTGGGACCTTCAATCTGCTGGAGGCTTGCCGCACTCACCTGGCGGCCTTGCCGGAGAGTGCTCGCGGGGATTTCCGCCTGGT
>DASRRI010000077.1:0-50745 GCA_035695765.1 Dongiaceae bacterium | reverse complement strand
CCGCCACCGCCGCCGGATTGCCAGCGAGCCACTGACTGCACTTTTGATCTGAGGTTGGCGACGCCCAAGACGGAGTCCAAGGACGCGGACACGGCGAAGGACAATCCTCGTGCTTCGTTCCGCGGCAAGGATGATTACGACCGGAGAGACTAGCTCTCAACGTTGACAGGCGCGGCGCCTCGCAGGAGTCGCCGCACCGGATGATCCGCCAAGGCCGCCGGCAGAAGGTGGCGACGGCGAAGGCGGATGCAATTCGAACGCGATGGGCGGAGGCTTTCTCCGCCCATCGTCGTTTCCGTGTCTGCCGCGCTCTCAAAGCCGCGTACTTGTGACGGCCTTCACAGCATTTCAGCCCTGTTTCACCCCATATCCGGATCGCTGCGCCGCCGCGCGATTCTTGCGATGGCGATTGGGAAAATGATTCAGATGATCGTGGCCGGCCCCCGCCGATTGGCGCGCGCCTGGCCATGTTGCAATTGGAGGGTTCCGTGAAAAGGCATTTAGCCTACCAGGTCTGTTACGTCATCGCGGCGGTCGCTGCCTTTGGCGGTTCCGCCACGGCGGCCGGCATTGCCACCGTCACCGAGGTGGTGAATGAAGGCTACCGCACGCCGCCCGGTCACGAGGAGCAGACGGCGAAGCGCGCCGACGAGCTGGTGCAGGACGAGGCGCTGCGCACCGATGGCGAATCCTCGATCCTGGTTAAATTCATCGACGGCTCCGAGCTCAGCGTCGAAGCCGAAAGCCAGGTCGTCCTGTCGGAGTATGTGTTCGACGGATCGGCCAGCAAGGGCCTCATCAACCTGAATGACGGCTTGTTCCACTTCACCTCGAACGGCAAGGACGACCAGGGCGTCAGGCTGAAGACGCCGGTCGCGACCATCGGCGTGCGCGGCACCGAGTTCCTGGTCCATGTCGACGGCGACGATGCGACCGTCATCGACATCCTGTCGGGCGCGGTCGCGGCTCGCCCGCACGGCACGGGCAAGGAGATCACCTGCTACGAGGGCCAGAGCATTCTCATCGCCAGTGCAGACGACGATGGACTGTGCGGCGACATCGGCTCGTTCTCGACCGCGGCCGGCCCGGGCGGCAACGGCGGAAACTCCGACCGCGGCAATCACGATGGCGCGGACAAGCCTCGGCATGAGCGCCCGAAGCCGGAGCCGAAGAAGGATCCACCGCCGAAACCGGATCCGGAGCCAGAACCGGAGCCCTGTGACTGCAGCAACAATGTCAGCGACTAAGAATCGTCCTGATCCAGCCGGATCAGGGTAGTGGACGTCGAGAAGCCGCCGCTTCGAGCTGTCGAAGCGGCGGTCTTGCCAGCAGTGTTGAGAGCGTGAATGCCGGCGCATTTCAATCAGTGCACCGGTGGAGAGAGTGTTGTTGTAACTGGAGGGCATGAGTGAAGAAGAAACTAGCGTATCAGGTCTGTTATGCCATTGCGGCATTGTGGGCCCTGCCACAGGCGGCCAATGCCGCCGGCATCGCAACCGTCGTGGATGTGGTGAACGAGGGTTACCGGCAGCCGCCGGGCGCCGACGAGATCACGGCTAAGGGTGCCGACGAACTGGTGCAGAACGAAGCGCTGCGCACCGAAGAAGAATCAGTCATCCAGGTGAAGTTCGTCGACGGCTCGGAGCTGAGCGTCGAGCAATCGAGCGAAATGGTGCTGTCCGACTACGTGTTCGATGGATCGGCCGCTTCCGGCCTGATCAATCTCAACAACGGACTGTTCCACTTCACCTCGAACGGCCACAACGATCAGGGCGTGAAGCTGAAGACGCCCGTCGCCACCATCGGCGTGCGCGGCACCGAGTTCCTGGTCCATGTCGACAGTGACGAAGCCACCATCATCGACATCCTGTCGGGCGCAGTCTCGGCTACGCCACACGGCACCGGCAAGGAGATCACCTGCTACGAAGGGCAGAGCATCCTGATCGCCAGTCCGGACGACGATGCGCTATGCGGCGACATCGGCTCGTTCTCGACGGCGGCCGGCCCGGGCGGCAACGGCGGAAACTCCGACCGTGGCAATCACGATGGCGCGGACAAGCCTCGGCATGAGCGCCCGAAGCCGGAGCCGAAGAAGGATCCGCCGCCGAAAGAGACACCGCGCGAGGAGCCTACCGATCCGCCTACCGATGGTAACTACCTCGAGTGAGCCGAAGTCAACGGTCACAAGAAATCTGATCTAGTCCGAACAGAATGACGGCCATCAGCGAGGCCGCCGCTTCGAGGGATCGGAGCGGCGGTTTTGCGATAGGCTCGGACGAATATGCCTTGCGGGTAAACGATGGGCGCCCGTCAGCCGTATGTCATGTTGCAATTGGAGGGCATGAGTGAAGAAGAAACTAGCGTACCAGGTCTGTTATGCCATCGCGGCATTGTGGGCCTTGCCACAGGCGGCGAATGCTGCCGGCATCGCAACCGTCGTGGACGTGGTGAACGAGGGCTACCGGACACCTCCGGGCGCCGACGAGATCACGGCTAAGGGCGCCGACGAACTGGTACAGAACGAAGCGCTGCGCACCGAGCAGGAATCGGTGATCCAGGTGAAGTTCGTCGACGGCTCGGAGCTCAGCGTCGAGCAATCGAGCGAGATGGTGCTATCCGACTATGTGTTCGATGGATCGGCTAGCTCCGGCTTGATCAATCTCAACAACGGACTGTTCCACTTCACCTCGAACGGGAATAACGACCAAGGCGTGAGACTGAAGACACCCGTCGCCACGATCGGCGTGCGCGGCACCGAGTTCCTGGTCCATGTCGACAGTGACGAAGCCACCATCATCGACATCCTGTCAGGCGCAGTCTCGGCTACGCCACACGGCACCGGCAAGGAGATCACCTGCTACGAAGGGCAGAGCATCCTGATCGCCAGTCCGGACGACGATGCGCTATGCGGCGACATCGGCTCGTTCTCGACCGCGGCCGGCCCGGGCGGTAACGGCGGAAACTCCGACCGTGGCAATCACGACGGCGCTGACAAGCCGAGGCATGAGCGCCCCAAGGACCCGCCGAAGAAAGATCCACCGCCGAAGTCGGATCCGGAACCGGACCCTGATCCGGATCCGGATCCGGATACGGGCTGCGGAAACGACTGCAGGTAATACTGTGCACACCTGAGATGCATTCAATGGGCGGGGTTTCCCCCGCCCATTGTCCTTTCAGCGTGGTACAGGTGGCGCCATCGCGATTATCAGGCGGCGGCCGGGCGCACAAGATTATGACCTGTGGCGCTCATCATAGTCTTCCACCAGCCTTTCCCCCCATATCCCTCTCGCTCGGCCTCTTAATGGCCGGCGCATAGGCGCACCGGCGATCGGGCTGAATGTGGCCGGATGGCATGCGTGCTGCCGGCGATCATTTGCGAATGGAGGGATTCTTGAGAAGTAATTTGGCCTACCAGGTCTGTTACGTTATTGCGGCGGTGGCAGCGTTCGGCGGCGCCGCCCAGGCGGCCGGCATCGCGACGGTCACCGATGTGGTGAACGAAGGCTATCGCACGCCTCCCGGCCTCGAGGAGCAATCGGCAAGGCGGGCGGACGAGCTTGTGCAGGATGAAGCGCTCCGCACCGACGACGAATCCGCGATCGCGGTCAAGTTCGTCGACGGCTCCGAGCTCAGGCTGGAGGCTGAAAGCGAGCTTGTGCTGTCGGACTATGTGTTCGACGGCGCTGCCAGCAAAGGCCTCATCAATCTCAACAACGGACTGTTCCACTTCAACTCGAACGGCCGGCCGGACCAGGGCCTGAAGCTGCACACACCGGTCGCCACGATCGGCGTGCGCGGCACCGAGTTCCTGGTCCATGTCGATGCCGACGATGCGACGATCATCGATGTCCTGTCGGGTGAGGTGGAGGCGAAGCCGAACGGCACCGGCAAACCCGTCATCTGCGTCGGGGGCCAGAGCATTCTGGTCGCCGGCGTCGACGAGGACGCACAATGCGGTGATCTGGGGTCCTTCTCGACAGCTTCGGCACCGGGCGGTGGCCACGAGCCGGAGCGCGGTCACCGCGACGGCGGGGACAAGGACCGGCACGTCCACGAACCGCACAGGCCAGACCCGCCGGCGGGCGGCCGCGACCAGGATGGCGAAGGCTCCGGCAGCAACACCATGCTGCTGTTCGACGACGAAGAGCTGCAGCTCGGCTGAACGGACTCCGATCGGCGGCCGGCCGCCTTGTGGCCGCCGATCCTCCAGGACCTCTTCGCGTGAAGACTCACACACCTATCCGATCAAGCTCCGCAGCGTCCGGTTGGCGACGGCGAGCATGGCGAGCTCCAGCTTGCCGACCTGGCGAAGATCGCCGAACAGGCCGTCGGCGCGGGCCAGGGATGCACCGCGCGTCTCGCGCCAGGTCGCGATGGCCTCGGCGCCGATCACGCCTTTCGCCTGATGCAGGATGGCGGTCGTCAGGTCGCGCTGATGGCCGTAAAAGTCCTCGATGATCGCGAACACCGCCAGCCGATCCCAGTGGCTGTCGCCGATGAGCGCGCGCGCTCCGGCGCGCAGCCAATCGAGGTGAAAGGCTTCACCCACCGCGTAGTAGGTGCGGCCGGCATCCTCGACCTTCATCTTCAGCTCGGCGGCGATCCGCACAATGTCGAGCGATGAGACGAGCGCGGGCGCTTGCGCGACGCGCTGCGCCAGATCAGTCGGCACGCCTTCGCTGGTAAGGCGCTCCCTGCGCTGCTCAACCTCCACCCGGTCCTCTTCCGACAGGATCGCCATCAGTGCTTTTTCCAGCGCGATCAGGCCGGGGCTGGTGGCGGCGACGTTGGCGGCGATGTCGAGCGGATGCTGGCCATTGCGCAGGAACCATTGCGTCGCCTGCTCGGAGAGGCGGTTGAGGTCGATGAACATCTCGATCTGCAGCTTCGCCGGGACCTTGTTGTCGAGCTCCTGGATGCCGTTCCACAGCTCGCGCAGGCGATAGGCGCCGCGGGTGATGGCGTAGGCCCGCGCGATCGCGGCAGCGCTCTGGCCGGTGCGTTCCTTCATGATGTGGATGAAGGTCGCACCCATGCGGTTGATCAGCGAGTTGGTGACGACCGTCGCGATGATCTCCCGCCGCAGCCGATGCTTGGCGATCTGCTCCTTGTAGGACTGGCGCAGGGCGCTGGGGAAGTATTTGACGAGATCGTCCTCGAGCTGCGGGTCGTCCGGCAGATCGGACGGCAGCAATTCGTCATGGATCGAGTTCTTGGCATAGGCCAGCAGGACGGCCATCTCCGGCCTGGTGAGGCCGATGCGCTGGGTCAGGCGCAGGCGGACGGCTTCGTCGTCGGGCAGAAACTCGATGGCGCGGTCGAGCCGTCCGGACCGTTCCAGCGCCTTCATGAAGCGGCTCTGCTGATCGAGCAGGGTGAAGCTCTGTGCCTCGGCGATGCTGAGCGCCTGGGACTGCAGATAATTGTCGCGCAGCACCAGCTGCCCGACCTCGTCCGTCATCTGCGCCAGCAGTTTGTCGCGCTGCTTCATGGTGAGGTCGCCGGCCTGCACCGCTTCGTTCAGCAGGATCTTGATATTGACCTCGTGGTCGGAGGTATCGACGCCCGCTGAATTGTCGAGCGCATCGGTGTTGATCTTGATTCCCTTCAATGCGGCCTCGACGCGGCCGCGCTGCGTGACGCCGAGATTGGCGCCTTCACCCACCACCTTGGCCCGGATCTCCTCGCCGGTGATGCGGAGCGCGTCATTGGCGCGGTCTCCGACCTCGGCATTGGTCTCATCGTCTGCCCGCACATAAGTGCCGATGCCGCCGAAGAACAGCAGGTCGATGTCCGTCTTCAGCAGGCTCTTCATCAGCTCGGCCGGCGTTACCTGCTCCTTGGCGATGCCGAAGCAGGCGCGCGCCTCCGGCGACAGTGCGATGGACTTGGCCTTGCGCTCATAGATGCCGCCGCCCTTGGAGATGAGCGCCGGGTTGTAGTCGCTCCAGGCCGAGCGCGGCAGGTCGAACAGACGCTGCCGCTCGGCATGGCTTGCCACCGGATCGGGATCGGGGTCGATGAAAATGTGCATGTGGTTGAAGGCGGCCAGCAACCTGGTGTGCTTCGACAGCAGCAGGCCGTTGCCGAACACGTCGCCCGACATGTCGCCGACGCCGATGCAGGTGAAATCCTGAGTCTGGATGTCGGTGCCGAGCTCGCGGAAATGGCGCTTCACGCACTCCCACGCGCCGCGCGCGGTGATGCCCATCTTTTTGTGGTCATATCCGGCCGAGCCGCCGGAGGCGAAGGCATCGTCCAGCCAGAAGCCGTAGTCCCGCGACACGCCGTTGGCGATGTCGGAGAAGGTCGCTGTGCCTTTGTCCGCCGCTACTACCAGATAGGGATCATCCCCATCGCGCCGCACCACCTCCTGGGGCGGCACGACCTTGCCGGCAACCAAGTTGTCGGTAATGTCGAGCAGGCCGCGCATCAGGGTCTTGTAGCAATGCACCACTTCGGCCATCACCGTTTCGCGGTCGGTGGTCTGCGGCGGGCGCTTGACCACGAAGCCGCCCTTGGAGCCGACGGGCACGATGACGGCGTTCTTCACCATCTGCGCCTTCATCAGACCCAGAACTTCGGTGCGGAAATCCTCGCGCCGGTCCGACCAGCGGATGCCGCCGCGCGCGACCTTGCCGCCGCGCAGGTGGATGCCTTCCGCGCGCGGCGAATAGACCGAGACCTCCACCAGCGGCCGCGGCAACGGCAGCTCGTCGAGCTTATGCGAATCGAGCTTGAACGAGATGTATTCCTTGTCCGTGCCGTCTTCACCGCGCTGGAAGAAATTGGTGCGCAAGGTGCACTGCACGGCATTCAGGAATCGGCGCAGGATGCGATCCTCATCGAGGTTGGAGACGCGGTCCAGCGCTTTCAGGATGCGGTCGACGATCGCCGCTGGCCCGCCGACGCGGTCGCCGGTATAGCCGGGATCGAACATCGCATAGAACAGATGCACGATGTCGCGGGTGATGACCGCGTTGGCGTTCAGCGTCTGCTCCATATAGGCCTGGCTGAAGGCGATCGCCGCCTGGCGCAGATATTTGCAGTACGCGCGCAGCAACGCGATGTTGCGCCAGCCGATGCCGGCGGTCAGCACCAGGCGGTTGAATCCGTCATCCTCCGCGTCGCCCGCCCAGATGCGGGCATAGGCCTCATGGAACTTGTCGCGGATCTGCGAGACGTCGACTTCGGCGCCGTCCGCCGTGCACATGGTGAAATCGTGGATCCAGACCGGCTTGTCCTCGCCGTCGGCCATCATTTCGAACGGGATCTCGCTGATGACCTTGAGGCCGAAATTCTCCAGTGACGGCAGGACGGTCGACAGCGCGATCTTGTCCTTCGCCTGATAGAGCTTGAGGCGCAGCTCGTTCGGCGCGGCTTCGATCGGGCGATAGAGATTGATGGCAGGCGTGGCCTGTTCCCGCGCTTCCTCGATCCGGTCGATATCGTGGACCGCAGCATGGGCGTTGAAGTGATCGTCATAGCCGGCAGGGAAGGCGTCGCGATAGCGCCGCAGCAGGTCCATGCCCGCCGCTTCGCCCTTGGCCTCGACCAGCGCATCGCGCAGCCGGTCGGCCCAGGAGCGGGCGACCTCCGCCAGCTTGGATTCCAGGTCCTTGAGATCGACGGCCGGAACCTGGCCCGGCGTGGTGGCGATGTTGAATTGCAGCCGCGCCAGGGCGCCATCGCCCATGTGCACATAATAGGCGGAGAGCGTCCCGTTGAAGGCCTGGCTCACCACGTCCTGCATCTGCAGCCGGAGCGCGGTGTTCATTGTATCCTTGGGCAGGAAGACGAGGGCGGTGACGAAGCGCTCGTAAGGATCGCGCCGCACGAACAAGGCGACGCGCTGGCGCTCCTGCAGATTGAGGATGCCGACCGCGGTCTCCAGCAGCTCGTCCTCGCTGGCCTGGAACAGTTCGTCGCGCGGATAGGTCTCGAGGATGTGCGCCAGCGCCTTGCCGTCATGGCTGTCAGGCGAGAAGCCGGCGCGCTCGATGATGGTCTCGACCTTGCGGTCCAGCAGCGGGATCTCGCGCGGGGACCGGCTATAGGCCGCAGACGTGAACAGGCCGGCGAACAGGCGTTCCCCGGACACGTTGCCCTTGGCATCGAAGGTCTTCAGCCCGAACACGTCCATCGGCACGTCGCGATGGATGGTGGCGCGCGTGTTCGCCTTGGTGATCAATAGCAGCTTGGGCTGGCGCAGATAGGAGCGCACCTGCGTCGGCATGGTCTCCTGGTTGCGCATGCCGCCGAAGACCCGCAGGCTGAAATCCTTGAGGATGCCGAGCGAGCGGCCTTCCACGATCTGGTACGAGGCCTTCTCGCCCTTTCCGGTCATCGCGTATTCGCGGTAGCCGAGGAAAGTGAAGTGATCATCCTCGATCCATTTCAGGAAGCGCGATACTTCCGCACGCTCTTCCTGGCCGACCGGAAGCTGCTTGCTGTCGATCTCGTCGATCGCTTCGCGCAGCCGCGCCCGCATCTCGCGCCAGCCGCTGACGGCATTGCGCACGTCGGTCAGCACCGATTCGATGCCGTTCGCGACCTGCTCCAGCTTTTCCGGTTGCCCAACTTGCGTGGTGCGGATCTGCATGATGGATTCGGCCGGCGCGTCGGCCTTGCCGATCTCCGTCATCTGACCGGACTTGTCGCGCGCGATGCGCATGACGGGGTGCACAACCAGATGGACGTCGAGGTCCTGGCGCGCCAATTCGGCGGTCACCGAATCCACCAGGAACGGCATGTCGTCATTCACGATCTCGACGATGGTATGGCTGGACCGCCAGCCATGCTCGTCCTGATGCGGATTGAAGACGCGGACCTTGGCAGCGCCCGTCTGGCGCTTATGCGCGAATTGCCACAGCGAGAGGGCGGCGCAGAACAGATCCTCTGGCGCGTCCTGGGCGATGTCGGCAACCGGCACGTTGGCATAGAATTGCCGGACGAACGATTCGACCTGCGCTGCGCGCGCGCGCTCGATCCGGCCGCCGACGAAGCGGAGGATCTGGTCCATCAATTGCTGTTTCAGGGTTTCGGATTTCATGATTGTCCTGATCTTGGAATGGTCGCCGTGCTCTAATCGGCAGCGGTTCCGGGAGGGCACCGGGAAGTCTAGCGCAACAGACCTGAGGATTCCAGGCGACTAGGGACGAAAGGCGCGCTAAACCAACGGGTTGGTCACGGTTCCTTAACAGTCGAACGGCTAGCGTGCAGGGGCCGGGGGGCATTGCACGAGGGATCACGGAAAGCATGGCGACAGTCGATCACGCCACACGCGGCGATGGGGAGCCGGAAGCAGGGTCTACCGGCGAAATGTGGGGGGACTTGTTCCTCGCCCGCCTGACGCCGGAGACCAGGGCCGGCCTCTCAGCGGCTCAGACCGACGATGTCAAGCGCGTTGCCGCCGCAATGGCACCCGGACGTCACAAGGTGGATTGGCGGTTCAGCGTACCCACCTCGCTCGGCGGGAAACGTTTCTACGGCGTCCTGTTGGCCGGCGCCGACCGGCGTGGCCCCCACCGCCACGCCCAGGACCGCATGATCCGCCGGCAGCAGCGCCGCCGATCGGGCCGGACCGGCATCCAAGCCCTCGCAGTCGGATTCGCGCTGGCTGTCCTGGCGCTGATGCTGATGGCGGGGCTCGTCCATGCCGAGGAAGCCAAGAGCAGCGTCGTCGGCATAGAGGGGACAGATAACCGCACGCCGATCGAGACGGAGAAATGGCCCTGGATCGCGCTCGGCCGCATCAACCGCGAGATCGGCGGCCACTGCACCGGCGTGCTGATCGCGCGCAACCTCGTCCTGACCGCGGCGCATTGCCTCTACAATTTCAAGGACGATCGCTGGACCATCCCGATGGAAGTGCATTTCGTCGCCGGCTATCACCGCGGCGAGTACAGCGACCATGCCAAGGGGCGGACCTTCAGCATCTCGCCCAATTGGGACCCGGCCCACTCCAAGGACGAATCCAATATCGGCAATGACTGGGCATTGATGGTGCTGGACCACAATCTCAGCATCCGGCCGCTCCAGCTGAGCACCCTATCGTTTCAGGAGATGAAGCAGGACGCCGAGGATGGCGAGCTTACGATCGCGGGCTATAACGGCGATTATGCGGAGCTTCTGACCCAGGATCACGGATGTCATCTGGTGGAGCAGACGAAAGGCGGAAAATTGCTGCTGCACGATTGCGATGCCACTTTCGGCTCGTCCGGCGCGCCGCTGCTGCTGCTGACGCCGGCGGGCGCGGAGATCATCGGGCTGCAAAGCGCGATCGTGGGGCTGCAAGACGGTCGCAGCTTCGGCGCGGCTGTCCCGGTCGACGCGTTCCGCGACGCAGCCGAGCCTTATTGAGCCCAGTTATTGAGCGTTGGCGCGCGCCGTCCTGCGCCGCGTCGCCAGGACCAACACACACAGCCCCGACAAGGCTGACAGGATCGACCCGCCGATCACGCCGAGGCGCATCTCCACGATGTGCTCGGTGCCGGGAAAGGCAAGGCCGCCGATGAACAGGCTCATCGTGAAGCCGATGCCGGTCAGGATCGCCACGCCATAGGTGGCGCGCCAGTTTGCCCCCTCCGGCAGGCGTGAAATGCCGCTGAAGCGCGCCAGCAGGATGGCGATCATCACGCCAACCTGCTTGCCGAGGAATAAGCCCAGCGCAATGCCGAGGGTGATGGGCGTGGCAATCGTCGCCCACGACAAGCCCGCCAGGGACACGCCGGCATTGGCAAAAGCGAAGGCCGGCATGATCCCGAACGCGACCCAGGGATGCAAAGCGTGGATGCAGCGTTTGGCGAGCGAGTGTTCATCGCCGTTCGGCGATCGCAGCGGCACGCACAGGCCGACGATCGTGCCGGCCAGGGTCGCATGCACGCCGGAATGCAGCACGCAGGCCCAGACATAGATGCCGACCAGCACATAGGCCGCGAGGCTCTGCACCTTGAGACGGTTCATCACGATCAGGACTGCAATGCCGATCGATGCCAGGACCAGCGCCAGCAGCGACAGGTCGGCGGTGTAGAAGAGCGCAATGACCATGATGGCGCCGAGATCGTCGATGATGGCGAGGGCGAGCAGAAAGATCTTCAAGCTGTCCGGCACCCGGTTGCCGAGCAGGCTGACCACGCCCATCGCGAATGCAATATCGGTTGCGGCGGGAATCGCCCAGCCGTCGAGCGTCTCCGGGGTCGCCGCGTTGAACAGGAAATACACCGCCGCCGGCGCCGCCATGCCGCCGATCGCCGCGATGGCGGGAAGAGCGGCCTGGCGTGGGCTCGACAGCTCGCCTTCGATCAGCTCGCGCTTGATCTCCAGGCCGACCAGGAAAAAGAAGATCGCCATCAGGCCGTCGTTGATCCAGTGGCCGAGCGACTTGTCGAGACCGATGTCGCCCAGCGTCAGCGTCAGATGCAGCTCGAAGAATTGCTGGTAGAGCGCAGCCAGCGGCGAGTTGGTGAGGGCGAACGCCAGGACAGCCGCGCAGAGCAGCACGATGCCACCCGCTGCCTCATGACGGAGAAACTCGCGGATCGTGGAAATCGGCACGTGCGCCCCTCGCTGTTCGAGTTTCGAACATGGAGGCTCGGGTCGCGCTGTTCAATGAAGCCGTAGCAGAAGCTGTTCCGGCTCGTGTCCTGAGCGGACGGCTTATCCCACTCTGCGCCGGCGCACCGGTGCGGGAAGGGCGAGGTCGAGTTGGGAGGCCGGGCGGCGCGTCCTTGGCGCCGCTGGTTCGGCGACGGGCGGGCGGACCACCAGAGCGGCGCGGACCAGATCGCCGGGGCCGCCGAACAGCTGGCGGGGCATCAGATCGGCGCGGAGGCCGCGCGAGCCGGCTGGACGATCGACCAGGAACATGGGAACCCCCTTTTAGTTCGCCAGCAGGCCGGGGGAGATCGCGATCAGCAGCATGATGGCAGCGAAAGCGGCGCCTTCGAGCATCTGTTTGGCGTAAGCGGCCATTTTGTTCTCCTGTTTTGATCGCTATTTGTTCTTTTTATGTTCTGATTTTGGCGCAAAGTCAAGTGCGCCGTAGGAGATTGGGCGCCTCCCTTCATGTCAGTTCGGTTTGATCGATTTCAGGCGGTAAGCGCCCTGGACCGGGCCCTCGAACATTTCCGGCACCATCGGGTGGCGGCAGGGCTTCCCGGTCTCGTCCGGCAGCAGGTTCTGCTCCGAGACATAGGCGACATAGGTGGTGCGGTCGTTCTCGGCCAGCAAGTGATAGAAGGGCTGGTCCTTGTGCGGCCGAATCTCTTCGGGGATGGAGGTCAGCCATTCCTCGGTATTGTTGAACACTGGATCGACGTCATAGACCACGCCCCGGAACGGGTAGATCCGGTGGCGCACCACCTCGCCGATCCTGAACTTCGCAATGCGCGCCGCGTTCGACTCGGACATCGTGTGACCAGGTTCACTTCCAGCGCCATTTGGCCCGGTCTGGTGGTTTGGATCAAGCTGCCGCACTGCTATGGTGCCGCCGGCTATTGTGAGGACCTGCATGACCGACCGCTTACGATTTGCCTCCACCGACCGCTACATCGCGACCCGCGACCTGGAGGTCGCGGTCAATGCCGCGATCGCGCTGGAGCGGCCGCTGCTGGTGAAGGGCGAGCCGGGGACAGGCAAGACTGTCCTGGCCGAAGAAGTGGCGCGGGCACTCGGCCTGCCGCTCATCCAATGGCACATCAAATCCACCACCAAGGCGGCGCAGGGGCTCTATGAATATGATGCGGTGGCGCGCCTGCGCGACGGGCAACTGGGCGATGCAAAGGTCCATGACATTGCCAACTACATCAAGCGCGGCAAATTGTGGGACGCTTTCGTTGCCGATGTGCCGGTGGTGCTGCTGATCGACGAGATCGACAAGGCGGACATCGAGTTCCCCAACGATCTGCTGCTGGAGCTCGATCGCATGGAATTCTTCGTCTACGAGACGAAGGAGACCATCGTGGCGAAGCGCCGCCCGATCGTCATCATCACCTCCAACAACGAGAAGGAGCTGCCGGACGCTTTCCTGCGCCGCTGCTTCTTCCACTACATCCGCTTCCCGGACAAGGAAACGATGGAGCGAATCGTCGCCGCGCATCATCCGAACATCAAGCACGAGCAGGTGCGCGAGGCTTTGCACCTCTTCTACGACATGCGCGAAGTGCCGGGCCTCAAGAAGAAGCCCGCGACGTCGGAGCTGCTGGACTGGCTGAAGCTGCTGATGATCGAGGATATCCCGCTCGAAGTCTTGCGCGCCAAGGACCCGAAAGTGGTGATCCCGCCGCTCCATGGCGCGCTGCTCAAAAACGAGCAGGACGTGCATTTGTTCGAGCGCGTCGCCTTCCTCGCCCGGCGCGGGCAGTAGAGCGGCGGCGATGTTCGCGGGCTTCGTCAACGCGCTCCGGAACGAAGGCGTCAAGGTTTCGCTGCTGGAATACCTGACCTTGCTGAACGGGCTCAAGGAAAAGGTCGCCCTGTTCGACGTCGAGGATTTCTATTTCCTGGCGCGCACCAGTCTTGTGAAAGACGAGCGGCTGATCGATCGATTCGACCGTGTCTTTGCATTGTACTTTCGTGGATTGCAAAGCGTGCATGGCGCAACTCTCGCCGACATTCCCGAGGAATGGCTGAAGCAGCTGGCAGAACGGTTCCTCACCGAAGAGGAGCGCGCGGCGATCGAGCGCCTGGGCGGCTTCGAGAAATTGATGGAAACCTTGCGCCAGCGCCTGATGGACCAGCAGGAGCGCCACGAAGGCGGCTCGAAATGGATCGGGACAGCAGGCACCTCGCCCTTCGGCGCTTATGGCGACAATCCGGAAGGCGTGCGCATCGGGCAGGCAAGCTCGCGCCGGCGCAGCGCGGTCAAGGTGTGGGACAAACGCGAGTTCCGCGATCTCGATGGCGAAGTGGAGCTGGGCACGCGCACGCTCAAGCTGGCGCTGCGGCGGCTGCGCCGCTGGGCGCGCGAAGGCGAGGCGAACGAGCTGGACTTGGACAGCACCATCCAGGCGACGGCGACAAACGGTGGATGCCTCGATCTGCAGATGCGCCCGGAGCGCCACAACAAGGTGAAGGTGCTGTTGCTGCTCGATATCGGCGGATCGATGGATGATTACATCGAGGAATCGGCGCAGCTGTTCTCCGCCGCGCGGGCCGAGTTCAAGCATCTCGAGACCTTCTACTTCCACAATTGCCCGTATGAAAGCCTGTGGCGCAACAATCGCCGGCGTCATGATCAGACGACCCCGACGATCGAGATGATGAATACCTACGGTCCGGACTGGAAACTGATCTTCGTCGGCGATGCCACCATGAGCCCCTATGAGATCACCGAGCCAGGCGGCAGCGTCGAGCATTGGAACACCGAAGCCGGTGCGGTGTGGATGGCGCGCCTGCTGAAACGGTTCAGGAACGCGATCTGGATCAACCCGCGCGATCCCGGCGCCTGGGAAGGCGCCAGCTCCGCACGCCTCCTGCGCCAGATGATGGAAGGGCGTATGTACCCGTTGACGCTCGACGGCCTGGAGGCGGGGCTGAAGGAATTGCAGCGGGGAAGATAGAGCTCACGCGAAGGAATTTTGCATGCTGTGCATATTGTGACTCTCGGGCGACGCGTTGGACGCCAATGCTATCGCCCGGGCAACGGCCCTCACACCATATTGCGCTGATATTGGATGCCTACATTATGAGGTTGCCAGCTCGGAAACAGACGTCTGGTCTGATTTTTGCGGCGAGCTTGCGGCCTTTTTGTCAGAGAGCGAGTTGGCACTGCAGGCAATTGGAGAGATGCCCGAGGTTACAGACAAGCGCCTAGACGTCGCGATCATGTTTCCGGCCGACCAGCCAATGAAGACGTTGGAGCTTGGAAGCGCTCTTCTCACACAGCTGGGTCGCCTTGGCTTGATTCTAGAGCTGTCGATCTACAGCGCATCACCGCGTTCGGCGTAGCAGCGATCTTATTTGCTGCCGTCAGCGCCGGAGACAGGTCCAGATGCGGAGGATTTGACACAAATGCTCGTGCATCCATGGCCAGCGATACTGCACCGTCTTGTGGGAAGCATAGGCAAACTATTTCCCATGCATTCCGGTGTAAGAGAACGTCGAATCTCGCCCGACATACCCAAATGAAATAGCCTCCTTTACGCTTCTTTCATTCGAATCCTGCTGAATCGTTTCATGATAAAGGTATTGAGCTGCATCACCGGGCAGCACAGCATCCCGCTTGTTCTGCTTGCCGCCGCGGTCTGCGCGTTCGGGTCCTTCACCGCGCTCAGCCTGCTGGCGCGGGCGCGCGATGAGAAGACCGGCGCGATCGACTGGCGTTGGCTCGCGGCCTCGTCGGCGGTTGCGGGCGCTGCGGTGTGGAGCACGCATTTCGTCGCGATGCTGGCCTATGAGCCTGCTTCCCTGCAGCTGGGGTACGAGACCGGGCTGACGGCGCTTTCGATTGCGATCGCGATCGTCATGACCTTCGTCGGCTTCACCATCGTGATCTATTTCCGCGCGGCCTTGCTGGGTGGTGCGGTGTTCGGCGCGGCTGTCGGGTCGATGCACTTCACGGGCATGGCGGCACTGACTGCGCCCGCGACCCCCGACTGGGATCCCATCTACGTGGCGGCGTCCCTCGTGATCGGCATCGCGGTCGGCGCGGTAGCGTTGGAAGTTTTCACGCGGGCCCGCGGCTGGCGTCGATTGATGAACGGCACAAACCTCATGTGCGTGGCGATCGCCGGGCTTCATTTCACG
Organism: Dongiaceae bacterium; assembly: GCA_035695765.1. Classification (GTDB taxonomy): domain Bacteria; phylum Pseudomonadota; class Alphaproteobacteria; order Dongiales; family Dongiaceae; genus Dongia_A. The sequence goes on along the minus strand of DASRRI010000077.1, from coordinate 34,998 downwards.
GCCATGTCCGCGTTGACCTTGACGCCGGATCCGATCGTCCTGCTGCCGCTGACATCGACTATGGAGCCGCAATGGCTGGCGGTCGCCATCGCCGCAGTGATGTCGATGATCGTCATCCTCGGCCTGGTTGCGGCGATCACCGATCACCATCTGGCGAGCCGCGCGGTCCAGGAGGCCGAGCGCCTGCGTGCCCATGTCGTGGAGCTTGAGTCCACCAAGCGCGAACTGCAGGGGACGACGGAGAACTTGACTCGCGCGCTCGACGCCGCGGCGGCGGCCAGCCAGGCGAAGTCACAGTTCCTCGCGACCATGAGCCACGAACTGCGCACGCCTTTGAACGCCATCATCGGATTCTCGGAGCTGCTGAAAGGCGAGCTGTTCGGCCCGCTCGGCGATGCGCGCTACAAAGGCTATGTCAACGATGTGCATCGCAGCGGCAAGCACCTGCTCGCCCTGGTCAACGACGTGCTGGATTTCTCCAAGATCGACGCGGGCCACCTGACCCTGCAGGACGATCAGATCGATATCGGAGAGACTTTGACGACGTCGCTGCGCATGATCGAGGGCCAAGCCGCCAACATCGGCGTTGTCCTGGAAAACGACATCGCGCTCGATCTGCCGATCCTGCGCGCAGACGAGCGGCGCATCCGTCAGATCCTGCTGAACCTGCTGTCCAACGCCGTGAAGTTCACACCGCGCGGCGGCAAGGTGCGTCTCATCGCCTTCAGCGACGACAAGGAATTCGTGGTCCAGGTCGCCGATACCGGCATCGGCATGGCGACGGAGGATATCCCGCGCGCCCTGGAACGCTTCGGCCAGCTCGACAGCGATCTCAACCGCAAATACGAAGGGACAGGCCTCGGCCTGCCGCTGACCAAGAAGCTGGCGGAGTTGCATGGCGGCCGGCTGGTGATCGAAAGCGAGCTCTGCGTCGGCACCAAGGTGACGGTCGCCTTCCCGGCCGAGCGCATGATCAAACGCTCCGCCGCGGCGTAATTCAGTCCCAAGTCACGAGTCGAAAGGCACGGGTTCGCCGCCACTCGCGATGAGCGACTCTGCTAGCGCACTGAAAGATGGCGCGATCGGCTTGATGACTTTGGTCCGGTCCTTGACGAGGATAGCCTCATGATCAAGTTGGACGATGGGCGGCTCACGGCCCGACGCGCTTGAATCAAGACAAATCAGATCGTAACTGCCACTGATTGGGCGGGCGAATTGGATCATGCCCGCTTGCCGGGCTGCTTGCCAGATTGTCCGATCATGTCTTGCCGCGATGTGCAGATTAAGCGGATCGTCGGCCGCGGAATTGCCGAAGAACAGGATCGAACCCCATTCGAACGTCCGAAATGCATATCGCCTGACGAGATCGCCGAAAGGCGCGCAATCGTCGCCCCAAATCTCGCTCGAAGGCGTCGATCCAGGGTGCTTGACCAACCGCCCCAATCAGAATGCCCACTTCTTCGAGGCTGCGAACCTATCGATGACGGGCTTGGACTGCATGCTTTCGACATTGCACATTATCGTTTCATTAACCAAGACCTTCATCGCTCGTAAAGTTCTGCGGCCCTAAATTCGCGATGATGGCGCCTTCCCGGGCGTCGCAAGCGGAGACGGCCTGGTGCCGGATACGAGCCAACCTGACAGTCCGACCAACGAGATGCCGCGCCGGCTGAAGCCCGGCGTGAAGCGCATCAGCCTGGCGCTGCAGGGCGGCGGCTCGCACGGCGCCTTCACCTGGGGCGTCATGCACCGGCTGATGAGCGAGCCCAGCATCTATATCGACGGGATCAGCGGCACGAGCGCGGGCGCCATGAATGCGGTGGTGTTCGCCGATGGCTTCCTCAAAGGCCGGCGCCAGGGTGCAATCGACGCGCTGGATCGTTTCTGGCATCGGGTCGGCGACCTTGCCGGCATGCCACGCAGCGTCATGCGCGGCATTCCCGGCCTCAGCGATGGCTGGGCGGTCGACAACGACCCTGCTTTCATGATGCTCGACATCATGACCCGCATCTGGTCACCGTCGCAGCTCAATCCAATGAAGCTCAATCCCCTGCGCGACCTTCTGGAAGAGCTGGTCGATTTCGAAGGGCTGCGCGCGCGGCCGGACGTGAAGCTGTTCGTCACCGCTTCCAACGTTCGCACCTGCAAGTCGCGGCTATTCCGGACGCCGGAGCTGACCGCGCAGACCCTGATGGCCTCCGCCTGCCTGCCCTTCATGTTCGAGGCGGTGGAGATCGACGGCGAGTCCTATTGGGACGGCGGCTATCTCGGAAACCCGGCGATCTATCCGCTGATCCATGAATGCTCGAGCAGCGACGTGGTGATCGTGCAGATCAATCCGCTGGTGCGCAACGAGGTGCCGGTGACGTCGCGCGACATCCTCAACCGCATCAACGAGATGACCTTCAATGCCAGCCTGGTGCGCGAGATGGCTGGCATCGCCACCATTACCAGCCTGGTGGAAAGCGGCGCGCTCAAGGATGACCGCTATACCGCGGTGCGGTTCCACCAGATCAGTGCCGAAACGGAACTCGCCAAGATGGGCGCGCTCAGCAAGATGAATACCGAGCGCTCATTCCTGGAGCACCTGCACCGGCTCGGCTACGAAACGGCCGAGCGTTGGCTCACAGAGAACTTCCAGCGCATCGGCTGGGAAAGCACGCTCGACGTGCTGGACAAGTTCCTGTAGCGGCATTGTCGTGGGCGTTGCGCCTTGCATATATCTACGCGACGTTTTCATGATACCCTCGCACAGAAACCCCTTCCCCCCTTGCGGAGGAAGGTCGGGAAGGGGGGTGCCGCAGACTCGATGTTGAAGCAGAATGCACGACGTCTTCGCAAGCAAATGACGGATGCAAAGCGCGCACTTTGGTACCTGCTGCGACGTAAGCAAATCGACGGCCACCGGTTTCGCAAGCAAATTCCAGTCGGGCAGCACATCGTCGACTTCGCGTGCCTGGATGCGCGGGTGATCATTGAGTTAGACGGTAGTCAGCATGCGGAGTCGAGCGCAGATGCCGAACGGGACGCTTGGTTGCATTCTCAAGATTTTCGAGTGCTGCGATTCTGGAACAATTACGTGCTGACGAATCCGGAGGGCGTTTTCGACGTAATACAGAAAGCGCTGGCCGCTAAGGTCTGACCACCGAGTCCGCGGCACCCCCCTTCCCAACCCTCCCCCGCAAGGGGGGAAGGGGTTTTCCCTTCTGACTTCCGCTAGCGGACCGCAGCCAAATGCTTGCCATCGAGCAAGCGCGACGCGGGGAGCGTCACCACGGCGCGTGTGCCCTTGCCAGGCGCGCTGTCGAGGCGCAGTTCGCCGCCATGCAGTCGCGCAAGGCCGCGCGACAGCGGCAGGCCGAGGCCGGCGCCGTCGAACTTGCGATGCAGGGCGGAATCGACCTGCACGAACGGCTCCAGCACGCGGTCGATATTGTCCTTCGAGATGCCGATGCCGTTGTCGACGACGGAAAGCTCGAGCTCGCCATGCTGTGACAGGCGCGCACCGACGGTGATGCGGCCATGCTTGGGCGTGAACTTGATCGCGTTGCCAATGAGGTTGATCAGGATCTGCTTCAGCTTCTGCTTGTCGGCGTGGATACGCGGCAGCTTGGGCGCAATGTCGAGGTCGAGCGAAAGCTGGCTGTCAGTCACGCGCTCCTTCACCAGGCGCACCACCGATTCCACCACCTCGTCCAGGCTGACGACGCTCTCATGCAGCGTCACCTTGCCGGCCTCGATGCGCGAGACGTCGAGGATGTCATTGATGATGCCGAGCAGGTGCAGCGCGCTGCCGTGGATGTCGCGGATATAGGATTTGTATTGCGGGTTGCTGACCGGACCGATCATTTCCATGCGCATCACGTCGGCGAAGCCGATGATGGCGTTCAAGGGCGTGCGCAGCTCATGGCTCATATTGGCGAGGAAATGCGTCTTGGCGCGGCTGGCGACGTCCGCCTGCTCCTTCGCCATGCGCAGGCTCTCTTCGCGCTTGGTGAGCTCGGTGATATCGGTCGCGGCGCCGCGATAGCCCTTGAGCGTGCCGTTGGCGCGGTCGAACACCGGAACAGCGGACAGCATGAACAGGCGCCGCTTGCCTTCGCCATCGACCGCGTCGAACGGCACGTCGCGGAACGGCGACATGCGTTCGAACCGCCGCTTGGCGGCCTGGCGCAAGGTGTCGGTCACCATCATGGAGAGCAGGTTCTTGCCGATATATTCCTGCGGCGGACGGTCGAGCGCATTGGCAATGCGCTGCGAGACCATCGTGAAGTTGAGCTGCGCGTCGGCTTCCCATACCCAGTCGGCGGTCAGGCGCAAGAAGTCCATGTAGCGGTCGAGCATCACAGCGACATCTTCAACGCCGATGCCGTGATCGGCGAACATCTGCAGGATGCCGCCGAAGCCGCTCAAGGTGCCGTCATTGTCGAATACCGGCACCATGCGCGATTTCAGGATCTGCGTGGTCTGGCCGATGATGTAGCGGTCCTCGCGATAGACCGTGCTGCGGCTGTATTCGATTTCCTCCGCCACCTGGCTTAGCGGCAGCAGGTCGCCGATGCGGCCGTCTTCGGTCTGCACCTCGGCGACGCGGCGGTAGCCGGAATTGCACCAGCGGATGATCCCGCTCTTGTCCGCGAGGAACAGGGCCGGACCGAAATCCAGTAATTCCTTCTGGAATATGTCGCGTAACTGCTCCGGCGTCGGTGACCGGCCGATCTCCGGCTGCCAGTCGCTGACGATCATGGATGCTTGCATCATTCCGTCCCGTCCCCTTCGGAAGTCGGGCCAAAGATATCGGCGCCCCCGCCCGGCCCACTTTCGCCTTGCTCGATGGTCTTGATCGCATAGAGATATTGCGGATCGCGGCGCCAGCGCTCCAGCACCTTCATCGCCGCTTCCGTGTTGACCTTGTCATAGAAGCCGAGCGCCCGGCCCAGATCGACGGCGCCGCCGCCAAGGCCTGGACGCGCGCGGCGCGTCAGCAGATAGATGGTCGCGAACTCCTCGCGCGTCAGGCGCAATGCGCGCGCCACCACCGCGACGCCGTTGCCGCCGACTTCGTAGAGCAGCCGGCTGATGAGGCCGAGGCGCAGCTCCGCCGCCTGCGCGAACATCGCCTCGAACATCGGGATCTCGCCGCGGCGCAGGGTCTGGATCATCAGGCGCGCGGTCAGCTTGTCGCTGGCCTTGATGGCGCGCGCCGCTTCTTCGGCCGGCGTCAGCGCTTCCGCCGGCCGCGATTCGGCTTCCACGGTGCTCACCTGCTCGTGCAGGATCGGCTGGATGGTGTCGTCGAGCTCGTTGGCATCGAGCTGGAATTTGTCGATGACGAACTTGCGGATCGCGGCGCTGACCCAATAGCACATCTTGATCGCCAGCTCGCGCGGCAGATCGCGGCGATGGACCAGCGGCTCCTGGAACTCGTCGATCTGCTTCGACTGGTCGATGATATAGGCCAGGGTGGTCTCGGAGATATGGGCTTCCTGGTTCTTGAGCAGGGCCATGATGACGTCGCTATGGCCCGTCTCCACCAGCACGTCGCTGACCGACATGGAAAGATCGCGGCGCATCGCGACTGCGAGGATGTGCTGGCGCGAGCGATGATGCACGATCTCGATCAGGTCGGTGTCCTGCAAGGCGCGGCTGCGCATCAGGATGGGCGAGGCGATGTCGATCTCGTCATTGGCGAGCAAGACGGCCAGCTCGCGCGGTATCCCGGGCTGGTCGGCGAGCCGGTGCGACAGCTTCAGCCGGATATCGTGGGAGACTTCGCGGACCAGCTTTTCGAGGATGTCAACCATCAGCGCGCGTTCCTGCGCGCTCAAGACCGCAGCCTGCTCCTGGAACAGGTCGCCCATCACCTCAAAGAGATGAGACCGCGCCTGCTCCGATTTCTCCCGCGCCAACTGCAGGAGCTGCTGCACTTCAATGGCCTCAGCAGCCATACGAGCGACTCCCCAATGCGACCGCTCGGTCACAAGTCCCGAGGGGTACGTCAGGTCCGGAAAAGCGCGCGCGGCACTCAAACATCCCGGCGGTATGCCCAAACCCGACCCGCCGGTCGCCGTTCAACGACCCTTGTCGAACCCGCTGCTCCAACTTGGAATCAGAACACCCCGGAGCGTTACTTCGCGGTTAACGATGCGTGCAATTAACCTAAAAGTCAAAGCAAAATGATAAGATCACCGAATAAGCGATTGATTCAGGTGACATTTCCAAGTCGGTCCCCAGATTTATCTACATCTAGGTATGGTAAAATCTTTGGATCCCTAGGTCTGGGGGGTCAATTGCCAGGTTGCGCGTGCAATCCCTAATCCTCTGGCAAATCAGGCTCTTTTGCATGTGGCAAATGGTTAATCCGGAGAAAAATCCATTGGCGCTGTGGCGCCGATGCAACAGCAAGCCGCTCTGTACGTGGCAGCGACCGGACCGGCCGTTCTCATGCCGACGGAACGACGCGGCGGTCATCGAAGCACCCGTCATGAGCGCCGTTCGGTGAGATGCAGCAGCATCGCCGCTCCGGCAAAAGCCAGTCCAACCCAGCAGACCGCGGGCCAGCCGCCCCAGGCCCAGGCTGGCCCGGCACAGAGCGCGCCGGCAGACCCGCCGAGGAAGAAGACGCCGGTGAAAAGGCCGTTGATGCGTCCGCGCGCTTCCGGCCGCAGCAGGTTGACGGCGCGCCGTCCGACTGCCTGATCGGCAATTGCGCCGGCATCGAGCATCAGGGCCGTCACCACGAGCAATGCCAGCGACATAGTGGGCGACAGTGCGATCCCGAAGCTCCAGCTTCCGCCCGCGACTGCGCCGGCCAGCAGGATGGCGCCAATCACCGCGCCATGGCCGATGAAGGTCACGCGGCGTGTCAGGCCGCGGTCGCCGGCGCGTCCCGCGATCGGCGCGACGATTGCGCCGGCAGCGCCCGCCAAGGCGAACAAGGCGATGCCGTTATGGCCGAGATTGTAGGGCTGCTGGCCGAGGCGCAGCGCGATGCTGGTCCAGAACATGCTGAAGCTTCCCATCAGCAGCGCCTGATAGGTTGCGCGCCGGCGCAGCACCGGCTCGTTGCGCACCAGCTGCAGCAGCGAACGGATGAGCGCGCCATAACGCTGCCGGAATTCCGGCTTCCGCTGTGGCAACACACGTGCCAGCGCGCAGGCGATGAGCGCGACCAGGATGGCGCTGAGCCCATAATAAGTGCGCCAGCCGTAGAGTTCGGTGGTTACGCTGGCGAGCGGCCGTCCGATCAGCAGCCCCAGCATGATCCCGCTCATGATGTTGCCGACCACGCGTCCGCGCGAGGCTTCGGGCGTCAGGAAGGCGGCGGTCGGCACCAGCATCTGCACGGCCGTGGAGCTTGCGCCAACCGCGAAGCTGAGAGCGAGAAAGGAAACGGCTTCCGGTGCCAGCGCTGCCCCGCCGAGCGAAACGACGCACAAAGTGAGGGTGAGAAAGGTCAGGCGCCGGTTCTCCACCACGTCGACCAGCGGCACCAGCAGGAAGAGGCCCGCCGCATAGCCCAGGAAGGTCAGCGTCGTCACCAGGCTGGATGCGGCGGTGGAGAGACCGAGGTTTGGCCCGATCTCTCCCACCAGCGCCTGGCTCGCCGACAGGCACATCACCAGGACCCCGACCGCCAGCGCGAACAGGAAGGTGAGGCCCGCGGTCATTTCGGTGCGCGGTTCCGGGCGTGAAATCGCCGTGCCGTCCGCGCTGGTCAGGGTGGTTTCGTCGACGCTGCCATCCATGCTCGCCTCGCAATCATTCAAGAAATGGCCGATGCGGGGACTATATGGACGCGCGTTGGTATGCTACAATTCGATAATCTTTATTATGATTATGCGAGATCAGCATGAACACGCATGACATCGAAGCCTTCGTGGCGGTGGTGGAGACAGGCTCGATCAGCGCGGCGGCGGCGCGGCTCAATCTCACCCAGCCCGGCATCACGCGGCGCGTGCAGAACCTGGAAGCCTCGATCGGCACGGGATTGCTCGACCGGATGTCGAAGCCGCTGAAACCGACCAGCACGGGGCGCGAGGCCTATGAGCTTGGGCGGCGCGTCCTGCGTTCGGTGGAGGATCTCGTCTCGGGCCTGTCGCCTGACGGCGCGCCGGCGGGCGAGTTCCGCATCGGCATCACGCCGGCCATCGGCGACCTGCCGCTCGCCCAATCGATCGACGTGGTGCGCACGGCCTATCCGGGCCTTGCCTTGCGGGTCTCTTCCGCCTGGTCGCCGGCGCTGGTTCGCCAGGTCGAAATGGGCCTGTTGCACGCGGCGGCGATCACCGGCGTCAACGACGCCGAACCGCCGGCCCCGCTGCAGGCGATCCCACTGGGCAAGATGGAGCTGGTGGTCGCGGCGTCGCGCCATTTGCGATTGCCGCGCCGGCCCGATCTGGAGGCGGTGTCGGCCTTTCCCTGGATCGTCAATCCGGAGGGCTGCGGCACGCGCCGCGGCATCGCGGCGTTGTTTGAAGCGGAAGGCCTGCCGTTCCAGGTCGCGGTGGAATCAGTGGGGACGGAGCTCAAGCTGTCGCTGGCGGCGCGCGGCATCGGGCTCGCGCTGGTGCAATCCTGGGCGGTCGCACGCAGTGCCTATCGCGATGATCTGGTGATGCTGCGCGTTTCAGGCCTGCCCAATGCGGTCAACAGCTCGGTCATTCATGGCCCGGCGCTGGGCAAGCTGGCGCCGGCCGTCGAATTGTTCCGCACCGCTTTCGCGGCAAGCCTTCGGCGCGTGGAGACTCAGCCCGCGAAGCGCGGCAGGAAAGCCAAGTAGCCGCTACCAGCAGGTATAGCCACCATCGACCAGCATGATGGAGCCGGTCATCAGGCTCGAAGCATCGCTGGCCAGGAACAAGACGGCCGACGCGATCTCATCGACCTCGCCCATGCGCGCCATCGGGGTGCCGCCGATCCAGTGACTGTACATTTCCGGGTTCGACTGGACGAAAGCGGTGAGGGCAGTGCGGATATAGGTTGGCGCGACCGAATTGACGCGCACGCCGCGTGCGCCCCATTCGGCGGCGAGCGACTTGGTCAGGTGATGCACCGCCGCCTTGGAGGCGTTGTAATGCGCCTGCTCCTGCGGCTTGTTGACGATGAAGCCGGACATCGAACCGATATTGACGATCGAGCCCTTGCCGGCAGCCAGCATGCGCTTGCCGAACGACCGGCAGCACCAGAAGGTGCCGTTGAGATTGACGTCGAGCACGTTCAGCCAGCGCTCATCCTCCATGTTCTCGGCCGGGATCTCAGAGCGCGCGATGCCGGCATTGTTGACCAGAATGTCGACCTTGCCGAGCTTTCCGGCCAGCGCCTCGATGCCCTTGGCGTCGGTCACGTCGACGACCGCGATTTCGCAAGCATAACCCTTGGCCTTCATCGCATCGCGGCCCTGCTCGGCAATGGCCGCATTGTAATCGGCGATCACCACTTTCGCGCCCGCTTCCGATAGGGCTTCGACGCAAGCGAGGCCGATCGATTGCCCGCCGCCGGTGACGACGGCGAGGCGGCCTTTCAGATTGTATTTCTCAAGATACATGATGGTCTTCTACTCCGTTCGGTTTGTTCAAATTCAAGCCCGCACCGCTCGTCCGTCGGAATCGAAGCGGTGGATGCGGTCCGGGCGCGGTGTCAGCCCGACCTTGTCTCCTGCCACCAGAGCCAGCTCACCGGACGCACGCGCCGTCACGCGGCCCAGCGCTTCTGCATCGATATGCAAGAAGGTGTCGGAGCCGAGATGCTCCGCCACCCGCACCACGCCCTGCCATTCGCCGCGGTCGCGCGACGCCGCGATGTGCTCCGGCCGGATGCCGATGGTAGTAGCGCGGAATTTCGCCGCGATCTCGCCGTCCAGCAGGTTCATCTTGGGCGAGCCAATGAAGCCGGCGACGAACAGGTTGGCGGGGTTGTTGTAGAGCTCCAAAGGCGCGCCGACCTGTTCTACGTTGCCGGCATTGAGCACGACGATCTTGTCGGCCATGGTCATGGCCTCGACCTGGTCGTGGGTCACATAGATCATGGTGGTCGCCAGCGCCTGGTGCAGTTGCGTGATCTCCAGCCGCATCTGCACGCGCAAAGCCGCGTCCAGGTTGGACAAAGGCTCATCGAACAGGAACGCCTTCGGCTCGCGCACGATGGCGCGGCCGATGGCGACGCGCTGGCGCTGGCCGCCCGACAATTGCCGCGGCTTGCGGTCGAGGTAGTTGGAAAGGTTGAGGGTGGCCGCCGCCTTCTCCACCTTCTGCTTGATGACCTCCGGCGATTCGCCCGCCATCTTCAGGCCAAAGGCGATGTTGTTCCGGACGCTCATATGCGGATAGAGCGCGTAGGATTGGAACACCATGCTAAGGCCGCGCTTGGCCGGCGGGACATTGGTCATGTCGACGCCATCGATATCGATGCGCCCACCGGTGACGTCCTCGAGGCCCGCGATCAGGCGCAGAAGCGTGGACTTGCCGCAACCGGACGGGCCGACGAACACCACGAACTCGCCATCGGCGATATCGAGGTCGATCGACGGGATGATGACGACCTCGCCGAACGCCTTGCGCACGCCTTTGAGCTGGATTTTACCCATGAGACGATCCCCCGATCATTTGACGGCTCCAAAGGTGAGGCCGCGCACCAGCTGCTTCTGCGAGAACCAGCCCAGCACCAGGATCGGCGCGATGGCGAGGGTCGACGCAGCGGAGAGCTTGGCCCAGAACAGACCTTCGGGACTCGAATAGGAAGCGATGAAGGCGGTCAGCGGCGCGGCATCTGACGTGGTCAAGTTCAAGGTCCAGAATGCCTCGTTCCACGCCAATATGATGTTGAGCAGCACGCTCGATGCGATGCCGGGAACCGCCATCGGCGCCAGCACGTAGACGATCTCGCGCCACAGGGTCGCGCCATCCATGCGCGCCGCTTCCAGGATCTCGCCCGGGATCTCCTTGAAATAGGTGAACAGCATCCAGATGAGGATCGGCAGGTCCAGCAGGAACAGAACCGCGATCAGGCCGCCCCGCGTATCCAGCAGGTGGAGATCACGGAACAGCAGATAGATGGGAATGAGCGCGCCGACCGGCGGCATCATCTTGGTGGAGAGCATCCACAGCAGCAGATCCTTGGTGCGCTTGCCCGGTGCGAACGCCATCGCCCAGGCAGCGGGAATCGCAAACAGCAGCGAGACCAGAGTGGCGCCGACCGAGAGCACGATCGAGTTGCCGACAAAACGCAGATAGTTCGAACGCTCCTGGACCACCGTATAATTCTCCAAGGTCCAATCGAACAGCAGGAAGCGCGGCGGAATCTCCACCGCCTCCAGCTCGGTCTTGAAGCTGGTCACGAACATCCACAGGATCGGAAAGAAGATCACGAAGCCGCAGCCCCAGGAGGCGAGCGTGACGATGGTCCGGCGTCGGACGGAATGAGCGCGTGCCATGTCTCAAGCCTCCAGATTGCGGCCGATCAGCCGCACCAGGAAAAACGCGACGATGTTGGCCAGCACGACCGCCACGATGCCGCCGGCCGATGCGCCGCCAACGTCGAATTGAAGCAGCGCCTGGGCATAGACCAGGAACGGGATGTTGGTGGTGAGGTTGCCAGGCCCGCCGCCGGTCGTGACCAGGATCTCCGCGAACACGTTGAGGAGGAAGATGGTCTCGATCAGGATCACGACCGTGATCGGCCGCGCCAAGTGCGGCAGCACGATGTAGAAGAAGAAGGAGAGCGGTGGTGTCCCGTCCATCTCCGCCGCTTCCTTCTGCTCCTCATCAAGGGACTGGATCGCGGTCAACAGGATGAGCGTCGCGAAGGGCAGCCACTGCCAGGCGACGATGAGGGTGACGGCGGTCAGCGGCGCATCGGCGAACCAGTCGATCGATCTGACGCCGATCAGATGGGCGAACCAGGCGAACAGGCCCTGGACGGGATGCATCAGCAGGTTCTTCCAGATGAGCGCGCTGACCGTCGGCATCACGAAGAACGGCGCGATGACCATCAGCCGCACGATGCCGCGACCCCAGAATGGCTGGTCCAGCAGCAAGGCCAGCAGGATTCCGCCGACCACCGTGATGACGAGGACGCCCCCCACCAGCTTCAGCGTATTGAACAGCGCGGTGAAGAAGGCGGGATCGGTCAGGAAATATTCGTAATTGACGAGTCCGATGAAGCTCTCGGTGCCCGGGTCCAGCAGCGAGTAGTGCAGCAGCGAGAAATAGATGGTCATGGCGAGCGGCACGATCATCCACAGGAACAGCACCAGGGTGGACGGGGCCGTTGCCGCATGTGCCAGGATTCGTGTCTGACGGGTGGCCATGGTCGTTGCGCCTCGCTTCCTCTAGACGCTCACGTTCTTTCGTCATGGTCGGACTTGGTACGACCATCCACGAGTTTGTATGCAACCGACGAATTCATCCGACGCATACTTGAATGCTTTCTGGCAGCCTCGCCGGGTACTCGCGGATGGTCGTACCAAGCACGACCATGACGGCATTAGGGAGCGAGGCCAATCTGCTCCGAGAAGAAAGTGCTGCCCGGCCCTGCGCGGGGCCGGGCAGCGAGGGAGATGGGAGGCAGCCTGTTACTTGATGTAGCCTGCCTTGGTCATCTCGCGGGTGGCAATCGCCTGGGCGCTGGCCAGTGCCTGATCGACAGTGCTCTCGCCAGACAAGGCAGCGGAGAACAACTGGCCGACCTGGGTACCGAGGCCCTGGAACTCAGGGATCGCCACGAACTGCACACCAACATAAGGCACCGGCTTCACAGTCGGATGCATCGGATCGGCGGAGTTGATGGAATCCAGCGTCATCTTCGCGAACGGCGCGGCCTTCTGATACTCCGCGTTGTTGTAGAGCGAGGTGCGCGTGCCGGGCGGCACGTTGGCCCAGCCTTCCTTTGATGCGACGAGCTCGAGATAGGCCTTGCTGGTCGCCCAGGCGACGAACTTCTGCGCCGCGTCCGCACTGTCGGAACCGGCCGGCACAGCCAGAGACCAGGCCCACAGCCAGTTGCCGCGCTTGCCCAGGCCCTTATCGGGCGCGAGGGCGAAGCCGACCTTGTCCGCGACCTTGGAATCCTTCGGGTTGGTGACGAAGGACGCCGCGACCGTGGCGTCGATCCACATGCCGCACTTGCCGGAATTGAACAGCGCGAGATTCTCATTGAAGCCGTTGGAGGAAGCGCCCGGAGGGCCGGCATCCTTCATCAGCTTGGTATAGAACTCGAGCGTGTTCTTCCATTCCGGCTGGTCGAACTGCGGATGCCAGTTCTCATCGAACCAGCGCGCGCCGAACGAATTCGCAGTGGCGGTCAGGAACGCCATGTTCTCGCCCCAGCCAGCCTTGCCGCGCAGGCAGATGCCATAAACGCCGGCGCTGGGATCGGTGACCTTGCGCGCCGCGTCGGCGATGAAGTCCCAGGTCGGCGCATCCGGCATCTTGAGGCCGGCCTTGTCGAACAGGTCCTTGCGATACATCACCATCGAGCTCTCGCCATAGAACGGCGCGGCATAGAGCTTGTTGTCGAGCGACAGGCCGGAGCGGATCGCCGGCAACAGATCATCGACGTCATAATCGGCGCCGAGATTGTCGAGCGGCACCAGCCAGCCCTTCTTGGCCCAGATCGGCACTTCATAGGTGCCGATGGTGAGCACGTCGAACTGCCCGCCCTTGGTGGCGATGTCGGTCGTCACCTTCTGGCGCAGCACGTTCTCTTCCAGCGTCACCCATTGCACGGTGATGCCGGGATTCTTCGACGTGAAATCGTCCGTCAGCTTCTGCATCCGGATCATGTCGCCGTTATTGACCGTAGCGATGGTGAGCTTGGTATCGGCTGCCGCCGGAAACGCCAAAGCGGCCACCACACACGCGCCCGCCAGGGCGCGGAGCATCGGTTTCATGGTTCCTCCCATCCAGCTCTTATGACTGAGCGTTTGCTAATTGAACGGGCATATACTCAAACTGAGGCGAATGAGAGTCAATAGCAATTCGTCGCTGCGGTGCAGCGATTTACCGACAGCGCATTGATCTGTAACGAAAATATCTACAGCAGCAATTCGGCCGTGATCTCGTTGGTGATGAGGCCGGTCAGCAATTTCCCGGCCAGTGCCGCCTTCAATGCCTTGGCTTTGAACACGCCCATGGCGGCGGCGATGACGAGGCGCGTGGCCGGCTGATCGAGCGAAACACTCGCCACCCGGTCGTTGGTGAGGCCTTCGATCAGATTGCCTTTGGCATCGAACGCCCAGCCGACAATCTCGCCCACCGCGCCCGCTTTCACCAGCGCGCGCATCTCCGCGGCATTGACGAAGCCGTCCTGAACCAGAGGCGCGCTGTCGCCCATCTGCCCCACGCCGACGAAGGTGACGTCGGCCTGCTTAGCGAGATCGACCACGCTGATCACCGATTTCTGCGACAGGAACAGCGCCTTCTCATGCACGGTCGACGCGATGACGGGCAGCGGCATCGGATAATGCGGCGCCTTCACCTGGTCGGCGATGCGCATGATGACGTCGTAGAACGAGGCCGATCCGTCCGGCGCGATATTGCCGACGAGCGAGACGATCTTGTGCTGCGGGCAATCCATCGGCGGCAGTTGCTCGACTGCGGCGCGCAGCGTGCGGCCGGATCCCATGGCGACAATGATGGGATGCTGCGACTGGAGCCGCCGCTCCAGCTCCGCCGCCATCGCTTCGGCAACACCGATTGTGGTTGAGGGCGAAGTCGGATCGGCGGGAACGATTTCGCACAGAAGCAGTTCGTATTTGTTCTTGAGCCGCTCCGACAGATCGAGGCACTTGGCGATCGGATGATCCAGCCGCACCTTGATCAGGCGCTGGCTGACGGCGAGGGAGACCAGGCGCTGCGCCGTCTGGCGCGACACGCCGAGCTTGCCTGCGATCTCATCCTGCGTGTTCCCGGCGATGTAATAGAGCCAGCCGGCCCGTGCCGCTTCGTCGAGCCTGCTCGCTTCGCTGTCCGGTTTCTTCGCCATTCGCCCCTCGTGGGCGGAGACCATAGTCCGAAGCTCGGGCGTTGGGGAAGGGCGTCAGCGTCTCAGGTGCGGCGTGCCGCTGAAGAAGTCGGCCAAATCGCGGAACGATCGATCGGCTTTGGCGCCGGGCGCTGGCCCCCGGTGGCTGGCGAGATAGTGGCTGCCGCCGGTGAATTGCCAGGCAATCATGCCAGCCGCCTGCGCCGCCGCGATGCCGAGGTCGCTGTCCTCCACCACCAGGCAGTCCTTGGGCTCGGCGCCCATTGCGGCCGCGGCATGCAGGAACAGATCCGGCGCCGGCTTGGGCCGCGCCACCATGGAGACGGTATAGACCCGCTCGCCGAACCGGTCCGCCAGGCCCGCTGCGCGCAGCGACTGGCGCGCGCGCTCCGTGTGGGAGCTGGTGGCCGCGCAATAGGGAACCGCGAGATTATCCAGCACGTCGAGAATGCCGGGCATCGGGCGCAATTCCGCTTCGAACCGCCGCGCAAGCGCCGCGCGATAGGTAGGCTCGAAGGATTCGGGTAGCGGCGCACCCGCAATCGCGGCGATCTTGCCGGCAACGACGGCGTAGGGATGCCCGATGAAATGCTCCAACACATGGCTCATCTCGACCGCGATGCCATGCCGTGCCAGCTCCTCTACCAGCACGGTAGTGCTGATGATCTCGCTGTCGATCAGGACGCCATCGCAATCGAAGATGACGAGGGAGATCATGTCATTGCGCGGATCGCGCCAGCGACGGCCTTGCCGAGCTTGGCATGTTCGCCGGGCTCGAAATGCACGCCGTCGGTATCGCTGGTGCGGATGATTGTCCCGGCATCGAGGAAGGCGGCACCATATTTCTCGGCCTGCGGGCGATAGGCGGCGCCAAGGCGCTGGGATTTCTCGGTTCCGCCATAGAACATGTCGCCAAGGAAGGTGAGTTTGGCGAGCGGCGGCGGCGCGATCAGCAGCACGCGCGGCGCGGCGCCGTTCGGCCCTGAGACGGATTTGGCGATGGTGTCGAGCAGGATGCCGACGGATTCCGCGATATCCAGCGGATGGACAGCGAAACGCGACTTGAGATCGTTGGTGCCGAGCATCAGAGTCATGATGTCGATCGGCCGGTGGCTCTCCAGGCAGGCGCGTAGATACCACAGGCCGTTCTTGTAGACGCCTTCGATCGGATCGTCATGAAGGGTGGTACGGCCCGGCAATCCCTCCTCGATCACGGTATAGCTGGCTCCAAGCTCCCGCCGCAGCACGCCGGGCCAGCGCTCGTCGGGACCGAAGCGGCGACTGTCATCACGATGGCGCATCGGGATCGAGCCGTGGGTATTGGAATCGCCAAAGCAGAGAACGATTGTCATGACACCCGTCCAGTTCCAGATTTTCCTCAAGCATGATCACAACATGACCCTGGGGTCCAGAGTGCGCATTGCATTTCCCGGGCGCTGTTGAACGGCCGCGCCTCCATGCCTATGTCACGACCATGAAAGTCCTCGTCATCGGAGCCACTGGAACAATCGGCGCTGCGGTTGCCCATGCTCTTGCCGCTCGGCACGAGGTGATGCGTGCGTCGCGAAACGGCGCAGTTCCCGTGGATGTCGGCGATACCGCCTCGCTCGACGCCCTGTTTGCCTCGGTCAATGACATCGACGCGGTCGTCTGCTGTGCCGCCAGTGTTCCGCTGGTGCCCTTCGGATCGCAATCCGATGCTGACTTTGCCGCGAGCCTGCAAGGCAAGCTGTTGGGGCAGATCGGCATCGTGCGGCGCGCGCTGCATCATGTGCGCGATGGTGGTTCCATTACCTTGACCAGCGGGAAGTTCGTCGCGCCGATCCCGGGCAGTTCTGCCGGCGCCCTCGCCAATGCCGGGCTGGAAGCCTTCGTGCGTCATGTCGCGATCGAGATGCCGCGCGGCCTCCGGATCAATGTCGTCGGCCCCGGCTGGGTGCGCGAGACATTGGTCAAGCTGGGCATGGATCCGACCGTGGGGACTCCGGTACGCGACGTTGCAAACGCTTGTGTGAGCGCCGTCGAAGGCTCGATGCAGGGCGAAATCCTCGTTCCGGCTCGAGCCTAGGCCGCTCACGGGATGATCCGTTTGCGGCGGAAGTCGGCGAAGATGTCCATGAACATCCGCTCGGTATCGACGAATTCATGGAATCCGAAGCGGCGGGCCTTCGATCCGTCGGCGAACATGTCGTAGTCCCAGGAGAACACGAAATCGCCGAACCGCCAGGATGAGACGTCGCGGTATGAATTGCGCGCCAATCCGTGCTTCTCGACCATCGCATTCCACAATTTCTCCTTGTCCGCCATCACGGTGTCGAGCGACATCGGCAGCGGCGGCGCGAGCTCGAGGTCGAATAAGCGCGCGATCTTCGGCCACATCTCGCTCCAGCGGAAAAGATCGCCATTGTTGATATTGAAGGCCTGGTTGGCGCAGCTCTCCTCGGTCGCCGCCCAGATTGTCGCGCGCGCCAGCAGCCCGGCATCCGTCATCTCGAGCAGCCTGTCATAGGCGCCGGGCTTGCCGGGGAACCGCAGTGGCAGGCCCAGCTCCTTCGAGATCGCGGCATAGATCGCGATCACCATGGCAAGGTTCATCGGGTTGCCAAGCGCGAAGCCGCAGACTACCGATGGACGGATGGCGGACCAGCTCCATGCCTTGCCCTTCTGGCGTTCCTCCAGGAATTGCTGCTGGTCGACATTGAACTCGGGCGGCATGTGGCCGGCATCGCTTTCGCGCGCCGGCGTCTTGAACGGGCCGAGATGCGCGCCATAGACCTTGTAGCCCTGCATCAGGCTGACATGGCGCAGGCTGCGCGCCACCGGCTCGATCGCCTCGATCACGTTCACCAGCATGGCGAGGTTGGGCGGCACCAGCTCTGCCCAGCTCGACCGGTCCTGATAAGCGGCGTAGAACACATGCGTGACATCACCGAGGTCGCGCAGCTTCGCGCGTGTGTCGTCGCGGTCGAGCAGGTCGACGGCCAGGTGGCGCGTGCGCCCGCTCGAGGCGCCGCCGCGCCGGGACAGCCCGACGATGTCCCAATCCTCCAGGCTCGCCAGGTGATGGGGGAGGTTGCCGCCGATGATCCCCTGCGCGCCGACGACGAGGGCGAGTTTTCGTGACTTGCTCATTCTTGTCTCCTATTCCGCAGGGCAGATGGCGCGCCGGCGATCGGCATCGAACCGCAAGCCCAGGAGCGCGATGATTGTCGCGGCGAGCGGCACCAGCGCCGCGACCCAGGTGACCGAACCCAGGCCGAGACCATGATCGATCACCATTCCGCCCAGCCACGCGCCGCCAGCATTGCCGAGATTGAAGGCGCCGATATTGAAGCTGGAGGCGAGGCTCTGCCCCGCGCCTTCGGCCTTTGCCAGCACCCACATCTGCAGCGGCGGGACGGTCGCGAAGGACGCGACGCCCAGCAGGCCGACGAACGCGATCATCAGCGCCTTGTCGTGCAGCGCGAAGGTCATCGATGCCAGCGTGACAGCGAGGACAAGCAGCGTGCCCAGCATGGTCGGCGCCAGCCGCCAATCCGCCAGCCGTCCGCCGATCAGATTGCCGGCGATCAGGCCACCGCCGAACACCAGCAGGATTGGCGAGACAGCTGCCTCGGAGAAGCCAGTCACTTGCGTCAAGAGTGGCGCGATGTACGAGAAGACGGCGAACATGCCGCCGAAACCCAGCACGGTTGTCAGGAGGCCCAGCAGCACTGGCCGGCGCACCAGGGCCCGCACATCGCTCCGCCAGTCACCGGCATCCGGCGCTGCCTTGTCCTTCGGCACGAAGGTGGCAATGACCGCCATCGCGATGAGGCCGATCAGCGTGACGGCCCAGAAGGTGGCGCGCCAGCCCAGCGCCTGTCCCAGCCAGGTCCCGAACGGAACGCCGAGGATGGTTGCGACGGTGAGGCCGGTGAACATGATGGCGATGGCCGATGCCTTGCGGTCCGGCGCAACCAGGCCGGTCGCGACCACCGCGCCGACACCGAAGAACGTGCCGTGCGCAAAAGCCGTCAGCACGCGGGCCGCCATCAGGAGCGCATAGGTCGGCGCGAGGGCGCAAGCCGCATTGCCCAGCGTGAAGATCAGCATCAGCCCGAGCAGCACGTTCTTGCGCGGCCAGCGCCCGGTCATCACGGTCATCACCGGCGCGCCGACGACGACACCCAGCGCATAGCCGGAAATGAGCAGGCCCGCTGCCGGGATGGAGACGCCGAGATCGGCGCTGACCTCCATCAGCAGGCCCATGATGACGAATTCTGTGACGCCGATGCCGAAGGCACCGATCGTGAGTGCATAGAGCGCGAGCGGCATGGAATGATCTCTCCAAGTTCGGGTTTCATCGAACATGGAGCATCACGCCGGTTTAGATTATAGTTCGGGAATTACAAGAACTCTGGAATTGGATTCAAAGATCATGGATGTAAACCGCTCCGGCGAAATGGAAGTGTTCGCGCGGGTGATCGAGACCGGCAGCTTCTCCGCCGCCGCCCGCAAGCTGCGTCTCACGCCCTCCGCCGTTGCCAAGCTGGTGACGCGGCTGGAGGCGCGGCTCGGTGTCCGGCTGCTGCATCGCTCGACCCGCAGCCTGACGCCGACGGCAGAGGGCGAGGCGTTCAATGACAGTGCCGCCGCGATCCTCGCCGACCTGGATGAGGCGGAAAGCGCGGTATCCGCGCACGCGACGCCACGCGGCCGGCTCAGGGTCAACGCGTCGGTGCCGTTCGGCAACGGCGTGCTGGTGCCGCTCCTGCCGGAGTTCCTGAAGCACAATCCGGGTATCAGTATCGACCTCAGCCTCACCGACGATGTGGTCGATATCCTGGCCGAACGCGCAGACGTCGCGATCCGTCATGGGCCGTTGCGGGATTCCCGGCTGACGGCACGCAAGCTGGGTACGAGCCGGCGCCTCGTCGTCGCCTCGCCGGACTATTTGAAGCGCCATGGCCGCCCGAAACGGCCAGAGGATTTGGCCGGACACAATTGCCTCAACTTCAATTTCCGGATCAGTTTTTATGATTGGCCGTTTGCGGTCGGCGCGGAGCGGCGCAGCCTGCCCGTTTCCGGCAACCTGCAGGCCAACAACGGCGACACGCTGCGCCAGCTCGTGCTGGCGGGCCTTGGCATCGCGCGGCTGGGCGCTTTCAATCTTGCCGCCGACCTGAAGGCGAAGCGCCTGGTGCCGCTGCTGCAGGAATTCGAGTCTGGCGAGACGGAGGACATCCACGCCATCTTCGTCGGGCGCGGCCATATGCCGCTGCGCGTCCGGGCCTTCATCGATTTCCTGGTGGAGCGGGTGCGGGTTGCGTGATGCGCGTTCCCGCCGTGACATTTCTGTTCAAAGGGAACGGTCTTCTTGCGGAGAACGCCGCTGCATCCTACATGTCGAACTCTTCCTCATCCGATCGTTTGCCGCAGGAGCTTGTCATGCAGCACCGTCCCCTTGGCCGCAGCGGCCTTTCCGTATCCTCGCTCGGCCTTGGTTGCATGGGCATGTCGGAGTTCTATGGCGCCCGCGATGATTCGGAATCGCTGGCGACCCTGGACGCTGCGCTCGCGGCCGGCATCGACTTCTTCGACACGGCGGATACCTACGGCCATGGCCATAACGAGGAGCTGGTCGGCCGCTTCCTCAAGAGCAAGCGCGACAAGGTCATCCTCGCCACCAAGTTCGGCATCGTGCGCAAGCCCAACACCTATGAGCGGCGGGTGGACAATTCCCCAGCCTATATTCGCTCTGCCTGCGATGCTTCGCTGCAGCGGCTCGGCACTGAGCGCATCGACCTCTATTACATGCACCGCCGCAATCCCGACGTGCCGATCGAGGAGACGGTCGGCGCGATGGCGGAGCTGGTCAAGCAGGGCAAGGTGAAGGCGCTCGGCCTCTCGGAAATCTCGGTTGAGACGCTGCGCCGCGCATACAAGGCTCATCCGATCGCGGCGGTGCAGAGCGAATATTCGCTGTGGAGCCGCGAGCCGGAAGAGGGGATGCTGCAGGCCTGCGCCGAGCTCGGCGTCACGTTTGTTGCCTATTCGCCGCTCGGCCGCGCGTTCCTGACCGGCACGATGGCAAAGCCCGAGGATCTGCCGGAAGGCGACTTCCGCAAAGCCAATCCGCGTTTCCAGGCGGAAGCGCTGGAGCGGAACAACCGCCTGGTCGATGCGCTCGGAAAATTCGCGGCGGAACATCGGGCGAAGCCGGCGCAGATCGCGCTCGCCTGGCTCGTCAACAAGCATCCGCATGTGGTGCCGATCCCGGGCACCAAGCGCCGCACGTACCTGGCCGAGAATGCCGCCGCGGCGGAGATCAAACTGAATCCCCGCGATATCGCCGAACTCGACCGCATCTTCGCGCCGAGCGAAGTCGCCGGCGCGCGCTACACCGAGGAAGGCATGAAGGGTGTCGGGCTCTGACGGGCGGAGGATGCGCGGATTGGTACGATACAGAACCGATCCCGGCCGATCCTGCTTGACAATCAGACGTCAGGATCCATGTTGAGACTATGAGAAAACTGGGCACATTGAGCCTGCACTGCAGCAGGGAAACTCTCATGGTGGGCGTCTAGCCCCCGGCTCGGCATCCGTGCGCCCCCGAGCCTGGGGGTTATCCATTCACGGCATCATCGGAACCTCGAGGTGCGCTCGGGGTTCGATGACATTGGCGCGATCACAGGGATCACACGAGCGCCGCCCGAGCATCGTCTCGACATGCGGGATGCGGCGGCGGGCGCGAAGGAGTACGCAATGGAAAAGCAATCGCATGATTACAAGGGCTATCGCCTGCCAGAGATCGTTGTCGGCGGCACGGATCACGCGCGCCTGAAAGGCCTGGCGACTGCCGCCTTGGACACGGCGCCTGATACGGCGGAGGAATTGCTGTCAGAACTGGACCGCGCCAAGGTCGTGGCAGATGAATCGGTTCCGGGCGACGTGGTGCAGATGGGCTCGGTGGTCGAGTTCCAGTCCGGTAGCGACCGCAAGCGCGTGACGCTCGTCTTCCCGCCCGAGGCGGATATCGCGACCGGCAAGATCTCCGTCCTCACGCCGATCGGCGCCGCCTTGATCGGACTTGCCAAGGGTGAATCCATCACGTGGACCGCGCGGGACGGCTCCAGTCACGAGCTGACGATCCTGGCGGTCGAGCAGCCGGAGCGCAGCGGGGCCTGATAAGGTACCGGCGGCTCAACTGGCGGTGAAATCTGGCCAGTTGAGCCGCGCCAGCGCGGATGCAAAGGCGCGCTCATCCGGGACAACGATTCCGAACAGATCATGCAACGCGGTGGAGATTTCCGCCGTGGTCGCCAGCACGCGCTGCTCGCTTTCGCCCCCGAGCCGATGGATGGACAGGCGATTGTTACGCAATCCGCAACGCCCATCCGGCGTCGCGCGCGCGGCGATGAGTGACATCACGAAATGCGAGGTCGGCCAGGTCGAGACATAGTGGTTGGCGACCTGGTAGTCGATCGGCGCCTGCTCCTGCAGGTCGAAGCAATAGAACGATTCCCACTCGCCCTTCAGCTTGCATTGCAGCGTGAACCTGCCGTCGTTGCGCAACAGGCGGAATGGTTCATGGGGCGTCTGCTGCTCGATATCTTGCTCGAGGCGCAACGGTCCGGTCGGGCTCACGCCGAATCCGACGTCGGCGAGATAGATGCCTTCCTCCAGTTCGACCCGCAGCACCATGTGGCTGCGCGGCGGCGTCGTCGAAGGGTCTGGCTGGTTCCAGACGACTCGCGCGGCGAGGCCCGCGACACGGAAGCCAAGCGCGCGCAAAGCATGCAGCAGCACGCCATTCTGCTCGAAGCAATAGCCGCCGCGCCGGGACCGGATCAGCTTCTGCTGGAGGGATTCGACATCCAGCCGCACCGGCAGTGCCAGCAGCGGATTGAGATTCTCGAAAGCAATCGCCTGCGGATGCAAAAGCTGGATGGTGCGCAGCGTCTCCAGGGTCGGCGTGCCCGGTCCGTCATAGCCGATGCGGGCAAAATAGGCATCAAGGTCGAAGGAAACGTCGGCGCTCATGTCGCTATTCAATGCCAAGGATAGTGCCACTGCTCATTACCATAAATCTGTATTACAAGCGCGATCAGCGCGCTACGCTGTCCATACCCATCCGCGAACGGACCAGCTCTCATGGCGCCTTCCAAACCCAACGCCGCTCCGCTTTCCGCAACATTGCCAGGAACCTGGCAGCTCCTCTCCCGCATTGACGTCACCGCCTCCGGCGAACGGTGCGCCGAGCCGTCGTTGGGCGAAGACCCTTACGCGCTGCTGTTCTACGACCGGAGCGGCAACTTCGCAGCCCAGTTCATGCGGCGCGACCGATCGGTCGAAGTGCCCGACGGACCAGGCGGCGCGAAGAACAACAGCCGGGCGCAAGGCGGCTATGACGCGTATTTCGGCACATACACGATCGATGACGAAGCGGGCTCTGTGACCCAGCGCCTGACCGGTGCGCTCTCGCGCGAGAATGTCGGGCTCGTCCTCACGCGCGCCATGGACGTTGAGGGCGACACATTGGTCATCAAGCTCGACACCAATGCAGCCGATGGAACGGCAGTGACTCGCACGCTAACGTGGCGGCGCATCGGGTGAATCTGAGCGACTCATCCGATCATAGCGCTCCCGCGCAGCATCGAGCTCGGGGAAGTTCTGCTCCGCCCAGCGGTCGAGCACGACCAGCGCTTCGCTGAGCGACCGACCAAGCGTGCTCAGGCGATACTCGACATGTAGCGGCATAGTGCGATGATCCTCGCGGATCACCAGCCCGTTGCGCGCCAGGTCGCGCAAGGTGTCCGTCAGCACCTTCTGCGAGATGCCGCCGATCTTGCGCATGAGGTCGCCATTGCGCATCGGCTGTTCCGCAAGAGCGGTCAGGATCAGCATGGCCCATTTGCTGGAGATCAGCTCCAGCGCGTGACGCGCGGAGCAATCAACGTCGAAGACATTCCCAGGCGCCGGAACGACGCGCATGCTGTCCGATTTCAATGATGCCCGCATGGTTACCCCGAGGTGCGTAATTGCCGGAGATGGCCTCTAAACCTACGTTCCATCTCAGTCAAATGGGACGCGCAGAGGTTTGTTGCAAATGGCATGGTTGCTTCTTCTCGCGGCGAGCGTGGTTGAGATCCTGATGGGACTGTCGCTCAAATATGCGGAGGGCTGGACCTGTCCGGTGCCGAGCATCCTCGGCATCATCACCGCGCTTGGCAGCGTCTATCTGCTGACCCTCGCGATCAAGGACCTGCCTGCGGGAACAGCCTATGCCGCCTGGACCGGAATCGGGTCGGTCGGCATCACCATCCTCGGCATGGTCTTGTTCGGCGATCCGGTCTCCTGGTTCCGCCTCGCCTGTATCGCGATGATCATCGCCGCGGTCGCCGGATTGCGGTTCGTCGAAGCGTGAGCACTATGATCTCTTCGAAGCCAGCTTGATGACGGCATCGAAATCGTCGCCTTCATTGATCCGGTTGGAGCGCGTGAACCCGCATGCGACGCACTCGTGGTGCACGACATAGGCTTGGTGCTTCATCGTGACGTGGGTCGGCCGCATCATCCCGCCGCACGGCGACGCCCGGTCACCCGGATTGACGTCGACATGCCTGCTCCACAGGCAGCGCGGGCAATGGTTGGTATAGCCGTCCCCCTCCACCCTCGTGCCGCAGTGCTCGCAGGTGAAGTCTTCGACGCGCCGAGAGAACCGCCGCTGGGTCATGGGCTTTCCTAGGCCCGGCGTCGGTTTGGTATCAATGCATGATTTTAGAGCGGGCGAGGGGATTCGAATCCTCGACCCCAACCTTGGCAATTTGACCCTTGTCCGCAGCGAGATAGGGGCCAAGGCTCCCCAGGGAGCGATAGGCACCTTGAGCCGCGTTTTGCGTAAGCTGACCCTCGGTCTGGCTTACAATGTCTGATTTGCACGAACGGGATATCACGGCCCGGCGCTGCCCTGATAGAGGAATGCCATCGGCTTCGGGCCGGGCATGTAGCCGGTCTCCAGCCGCATGATGTTGAACCCCGCCTGCTTGATCAGCGACTGGATTGGCCGGTTCAGATGGCAGCCGCCGCCGATCCGCTTCCATGCGGGTGTCAGCCAGTCCTGCCATCTGCGGACACCGGCATCCGGCGCGAGGCCGTGTTCGACAAACAGCAATTGCCCGCCGGGCCTGAGCACGCGGCGCATCTCGCCGAGCGCCCGCACCGCCGCGGGGATGGTGCACAACGTCCATGTCGTGACGACGGTGTCGATGCTCTTGCTGTCGAGCGGGATCGCTTCGGCAGAGCCTTCGATGAAGGTCACCGGCAATGGCACGCCGCTCGACGCCTCTCGAGCCATCGCCAGCAAGCGCGGCGCCGGGTCCAGACCGATGAGCTGCTTCACCTGCGGCGAATAGAAGGGCAGGTTCAGGCCGGACCCGATGCCGACCTCCAGCACCCTGCCATGCGCGGCGGAAATCACGCGTTCGCGGTATGGCAAAAGCCGCTGATTGCGCATCGCGAGATTCACGAGATGCGGGAGGATATAGGTATCGTATAAGCTCATTCTTTCGCTGCCTCGCCCGGAAGGAATGGGACCGCGCTGACGCCGTTGATCCGTCTCACTTGGGGCCGGATCTCAGATATTTGATCAACGCCGCGATCGCGAGCACCAGCACGACCAGCACCAACAGTGAGATTAGCCACATGCCGCCTGTCATCATCGAGCCCATGCCGCTCATCATCTGATCCACGTCTTGCTCCTTTCATTGTGACAGGCCAGTTGCTGAGCCGGGGATACCGGCTCAGCATCCAGCTCTGTCGTCAGCCGGTCGTCACGCGGCTGCAGCGGGGCGATCGCTGAAGAAGAGATATTTGACGAGCGCAGCGCCCGACAGCACCAGGACGCCGAGTGTCAGAATTCCGGCCGCGATCATGGGCCATCCGTGCGAAGCGCACTCAACGGCGGTGTTCATCATCAACAACTCCATGTCTCAGTGGATTCACTCTTCGAGGAATGGCCAGGCAACTGTCCCGATCGCCTTTCAACCTGCCTCTACAGGGTGAATTCGCAGGGGAGCGGCCGACGGTTACATCCTCGCGTCGATTTCGAATGGAAGGTCTGCGGGCGCTCAGCGGCGGGTTCACCACCGCAGAAGGCGCGGACCGAGCATTGCACCGATCAGTGTCCAGAGCAGGATCGGAGTACCGTACCAGATGGCGATGAAAGGCAGCGAGTCGCCGGAGCAATGGAACGCGTAAGCGGCCGCTCCGAGGGATCCGGCGACAAGGCCGGCGATCGCGCCCGTTCGCCGCAAGTCAGTGGGTGCTCCCATGCGCAAGGCCCAGATCAGTGCGGCAAACGGCACAATGGCAAAGAGCGGGATGCAGACGAGGCAGGTCAGCCACTCTGCCGCAAAGACCATCCCATGCCGCGCCATCGGGGCACTGAGCAGCACGGCCCCAAGCGCCAGAAGCGCGACCGCCACGAACGGCAGGAACGCAAGGAGGAAGCGCTTTCGACTGCTTCGGCCCGGGTGACTTGCGGCGCTCAGGAACGCTGCTCCCGCACCGATCAGGCTGATCGTGAAGGCAAGCTTCAGCGCCAGAAACGTCGGGCCCGTTCCCCCGAAGAGGCCCGGCCGAACTCCGACCGATACCAGCATCAGTCCGAAGGCGGCCGCTCCGCCGACAATCAGCGCCCAGGCCAGTGTCTTCCCGACGACTCCTCGCTTAACCGGGTGCAGATCCGAGCTGAGGATCTCGATGAACTGATCGGTCTTCACGTCGGCTTCCCCCTCCCAATGAGGAGCGCGAGTGCTTTCATGCCGCGATGCACGGATACCTTGACGGCCGATTCCGACATGCCGGATCGCGCAGCCGCCTCGCTCACGCTCAGCCCGTCCAGTTTCACGTATTGAATCGCCTGCCTCATCTTCGGCGAAATGCCAGCCAGGAGTTTCTGCATATCGAACGCGCTCTCGACCTCCGAGAAGTCGTCGCGTGCAGTCAGCTCGTCGGCTTCTTCGAGCGGGAGGTCCTTGACGGAGGCCTTGGTGCGTCGCAGATGATCCAGGAGCTTGTAGCGCGCGATCGCGTACGCCCAGGGGGTAAACGGCTGCGCCGGATCGTAGGTATGGCGGCGCGTATGGATCGCGATCAATGCCTCCTGCACCAGATCCTCCGCCTCAACCGCCCCGCGTCCCATCTGCAGCAGCCGCCCCTTGAAATAGGCGCGCAAGTGACCGCTCAGCCGCGACAACAGGGCCTTGTGCGCAGCCGCATCGCCCCCCAACCCTGCCACCATGAGGGCCCGGAGGTCGCGTTCGGCTGAGCTCACGTCCATTAGTTCGCAGGACCCGCGCCATTGGTTACATCTGGGGAGATCACAATCGGCGCTATCGCAATGACAAGATACCGCGCAGCACGCGCCCAGCACAACGCAGCGTGGAAAGGCCGACTTCTGAAGCTAGTTACCAGCCAGCTAGAATCGGTCAGCTGTCATGGCTGACAGAATCGCGTGCCAGTGATCAAAAACCAGGTAGTGGCCCGCATCGGTAATGAAAGTCGCTCTGCAGTCGCGGAGCGCCGCAGCGAGACGATGGCCGTGGGTGACCGGTACATTACGATCAAGTTCGCCGTGCCAGAGCGCAGTGGGCACAGCAACGTCCGATGGCGCGAACTGCCAGTCCCTGCGCAACAGTACCATTTCACGGCCCATCTCATCGGTCGACAGAGCCTCGGCCGCGCTCCCTGCTGATACTTCGGCGACTTCAGGCCGCGCCAGGACGCGGCGATCGCACTCTGGGAGCTGCTCTCGGAGTCTCGCCAGAAACTCATCGGGACGCGATGCCGTCCGCCGTGCGAGCAAGGTGAGCAGCCACGGCGCCCAGCGCGCCAGGCGAAATCCCAGCCTGGTGGTCGGCAGCATGCCGCGCAGGGCGCCTGGCCAGAACAGTGCCACGCTGCTGACCAATCCGACCATGGTGACCCGGCTTTCCAGCGCGAACGCGCAGGCGAGGGCATGCGGGCCACCGCCCGAAATGCCCGCACCGCCAATTGGCTCCAGTCCAGGTGATCAGCGAGGGCAGCGACATCACTTGGCCAGTCGAGCAGGCCCCAGCCGGGCTGGGGCGTTGAGCGTCCCTATCCCGGTCGATCCACAGTGACGAGATCGACATCGAGCGCGCCCAGGGTCGACAGGTCCGGCGGGCGGAAAAACCGCGAGCCGGCGTTCCATGGCAGAACAGCACTGGGCGTCTGCCACGGTCGTTCCAGCGGACATAGGCGAGCCGACGGCCATCCGGGAGCTGAAGCATGCTCGCCGCGTGCGCGATGATGCTCTGTCCTGGTTCAGGATGCTGAGCGGCCATGGCCATCGTTGCTGCGCTCGGCATGGCTGGTAACACGGTCGCTTCGAACGACGTTCCCCGAGCGCTCGAGCCAGCCGCGAGGTTGACACGTGGGAGGGCTTGCTGGGAGCGGTGCCGATCGGTGGCGGCAGGGAACCAGATATGGTCCGGACGCTCCTGCCCGCGTGACAGATTTATGCCTTGTGACAAGCCGTTAGGCGGGCTTTCGACAGAGCCACGAGCAGGTGATTCGAGCGACCATCGGTCACACATCGGTGATGCCGCTTGTTCACGGCCGGATTTGCCGCCAAACTAGGACGATGACACGCCGGACGTTGCGACAGGTCTATATGCTGATGCTTGGGCTCTTCGTGGTCCTGGGCATGAGCCTGTCCGCGGTCCAGGCGGGCAGCATGGCCATAGGCATGCCCATGCCGGGCCATCAGATGTCTGGCGACAGCACGGCCGATTGCAGTGCATGCAAAGATGTCCCGGGCAGCGCGAAGATCATGCAGTGCGACGCGACCTGCGCCGCGCCTGCGACCGCGACCCTGCCGCAGTCTCCAACATTGCTGTTCGAACGGCCGGTGGATCGTCCCGTTTCTCAGGGCTCGACCTTGTCCGGCTGGACAGCGTCACCCAATCCTCACCCTCCAAAGCCCATCGCTCTCATCTGACGCCTCGTCGTTCGCTGCGGGCTGACAGAGGCGTCTGAGCGCGCTCGCGCGCGTCCTTGAGCTCGCGCGCGAGCGTTTCAGAAGTTGATCGACGTCGCACGTCGAACGATCCGTCATAGCATCTGGCGGGTCCAGGAGAATGAAGAGTGAATATGGAGTCTAATTTCATGCTGTCGCGCCGACGGCTTCTCTTGGCCGGCGCGGGTACCGCTTTGATGATGGCGGCGCCATGGCCCGGACGCGCCGATAGCGTTCGCGAAATTCGCCTTGCCGCGATGCCGGGACAGGCATCGCTGGTCGGCGGCAACAACCCGCAAACCGACGTGTTGGGCTACGATGGGAAGGTACCCGGTCCAACGCTGCGCCTGAAACAGAACGAGCCGATACGGATCATCGTCGAGAACAAGCTCGATCAGGACACGACGGTTCACTGGCATGGCATCCGCCTTCCCAACGCCATGGATGGCGTGCCGGGCCTGACGCAACCGCCGATCAAGCCGGGCGAGAGTTTCGCCTACGAGTTCACGCCGCCCGATGCCGGCACATTCTGGTACCACCCGCATGCCAACAGCCTGCAGCAGCTGGGCCGCGGGCTGGCGGGTGCTCTCATCGTCGAGGCGCCGGAGCCGGTCGCCGCCGATCGCGAGATCCTGTGGATGATGAGCGACTGGCGTCTCAGGGCCGACGCACAGATTGCCGGAGGGTTCGGCAACGGGATGGAAGCCGCGATGTCCGGCCGCGTCGGCAATACCGTGACGATCAACGGTACGTTGCCAACCGAGGAGCCTGTGCGGGCCGGCGAGCGGATTCGCCTGCGCCTCATCAACAGTGCGCTGGCCCGCATCATGGCTTTGCGCTTCGAAGGTCATCGTCCTGTGATCGTTGCGATCGACGGACAGCCCTGCCATCCGCATGAGCCGGACGATGGCCACCTGCTGCTCGGCCCCGCCATGCGCGTCGACGTGATGATCGACATGGTGGGCGAACCAGGCGGCCGCTATCGGGTCGTCGACGATTTCTACGACGAGCTCGCCTACACGCTCGTCCGGTTGGCCTATGACGCGAAGCCCCTGGCGCGCAGCACTCCGCTCGAAGCGATCGCGAGCCTGCCGCCCAATCCCGTGCCCCAGCCGGACCTCGCAGAGGCCGAGCGTCACGAGCTCTCTCTGCAGGGCGGGATGATGAGCGGAATGGGGGGCGGCGGAATGATGAACGGCGGGAAGATGGGCGATGGTGGGATGATGGGCGGCGGGATGATGAACGGCGGAATGATGGGCATGATGGGTGGCATGGGCGACGCGCCCTGGTCCATCAACGGCATGTCGATGACCGGTGATGGCCAGGCGGATATGCAACCGCTTCTGACCCTGAAGCGCGGCGGAAGTTATGTCCTCACCCTCCGCAACGAGACCGCCTGGTGGCACCCGATGCATCTGCACGGCCATAGCTTCCTGGTGGCGAGCCGCAACGGCACGCCCAATCCGCGCCGCGAGTGGAGCGATACGGTGCTCGTGCCACCGAAGCAAACCGTGGATATCGCATTCGTGGCGGATAATCCCGGCAATTGGATGTTGCACTGCCACGTCATGGATCACCAGATGGCAGGACTTATGACCGTCCTCAGGGTCGCCTGAACGTCACTTCACAAAGGAGATGTACATGAAACGTACCATCAAGATCGCCGCTCTCGTCGCAGCCGTGGCCCTGCCATGGCCGGCCCTTGCCGATGCCATTCATGCGACCTTGTACAAGAATCCGCAATGCGGTTGCTGCGAGAACTACGCGACCTATCTGCGCAACAACGGCTTCGATGTTGAGGTCAAGGCGAGCAACGATCTCGCCGAGATCAGCAGCGAGGCCGGCGTGCCGGCGGAGTACGAAGGCTGCCACACGACCTTCATCGAGGGCTACGTCGTCGACGGGCATGTGCCCATCAAGGCGATCGAGACGCTGCTGAAGGAGAAGCCGGCGATCGCGGGCATCACGCTGCCCGGCATGCCGATGGGATCGCCCGGCATGGGCGATGATCCGACGAAGTCCTTCACCGTCTATGCCCTTACGAAGGACGGCGCCAAGCCGACCGTCTTTTCGTACGAGTGAGCGGGGTGCGAGCCTTTGAGGAGTCGTGGCGTGATCAGACATCCTGATGCTGCGACCGATGCCAACCTGCCGGCGGAAGCGCCGGCAGGTCATGGATTGTCGCGGCGGCACCTGCTCTATGCTGCGCCGCTGGTCGGCTTCGCCGGGATGGCCGTTGCTTTCGCCTGGGGCCTGACGCGCAATCCGCAGGAGCTGTCGTCCGCGCTCATCGGCAAGCCGGTGCCGACCTTCGACCTGTCGCCCGTGCAGGGACGGAAGCTCGGATTGTCGAGCGCCGATCTCAAGGGTGAGGTCTCACTGGTCAATGTTTTCGCATCCTGGTGCGTCGCGTGCCGGGCTGAGCATCCTCTGTTCCTCCAGCTTGCGAAGGTCGTTCCGATCCACGGCCTCAACTACAAGGACGCACCGCAAGACGCGGCCGAATGGCTTGATACGCTGGGCGATCCCTATACGCGCACCGGCGCCGACCGCGACGGGCGGGTGGCCATCGACTGGGGCGTCACTGGCGTGCCCGAGACCTTCGTGATCGGTGCGGACGGAGTGATCGCCTACAAGCAGGTCGGGCCGGTGACCCAGCAGGCGCTGGACGAGACCATCCTCCCGCTGGTTGATCGGCTGCGCAAACAGGCAGCGGAGGGGCAGCCGTGAAGCAGCTTTGGTTGGCCCTGGTCGCCATCATGCTCGCCTTCGCGGCGCCGGCCTTTGCCCAGGGTGCGCTGCAGGGCTTCGTCGTGCACCCGATGCCGAAGGTCGTGCCGGACACCCATTTCCAGGACAAGGAAGGCCGAACGCGCACGCTTGCTGACTTCCGCGGCAAGGTCGTTCTTCTGAACATCTGGGCGACCTGGTGCGCGCCGTGCCGCGAGGAAATGCCGACGCTGGACCGGCTGCAGGCTGAACTGGGCGGGCCGGACTTCGAGGTCGTGGCATTGTCCATCGATCGCGGTGGCTTCGACGTGATCGCCAAGTTCTTTGTCGAGGTGGGCGTCCAACACCTCGCCATGTATCTCGACAGCACGACCGAGGCCGCTTCGACGCTCGGCGCTGTTGGCCTGCCGATCAGTCTTCTCATTGATCGCGACGGAACCGAGGTCGGGCGGTTGATCGGCCCGGCGAAATGGGACGCGCCGGAGATGGTGGAATTCATCCGGAGCCGCCTCAACAAAAAGAGCACGTCGCTTGGCCCGCCGCTTGACGATAGTGCCGGCATCTTGCTCCCCTCAACAGTCAAAGGATCAGCGTCATGACCACAACACAATTGCCTACCGTCCTCGACAACTCGCCGACGCAGCGCTTCGCCCAGACTGCTCGAACCTATCTGACAGGACGGCGCGGGCTCATTGCGCTGGCCGTGGTCGCCCTGATCGCCGGAGCGGCCTTCAATTGGAGCTGGCTCGTCGCGGCGGGCATTGCACCGCTGCTGATCACCGCCTTGCCGTGCATTGCCATGTGCGCGCTCGGTCTCTGCATGAATCGGATGGCGGGCCGCAAGTGTTCGGCCGAGGACGCCTCCTCAGCCGACAAGGACGGAACCGACGTGTCGCTCAGGCAATGACGACGATGCGATTGATCTTGCCGGGTCTGCTGGCAATCGCGATGGCTATCTCCGTCGCTCCGGGAGTTGCGGCGCACTCCCTGGACGACGTCGAAGTGATGATGGGCCAGAAAGAGAAGTATTTTCAGCGGATCGACAAGCCCGCACCGGATTTCACTCTGCGCGATGCCGATGGACGCATCGTCCGGCTGGCGGATTTCCACGGCAAGGTCGTCGTCCTGCATTTCATCTACACGCACTGTCCGGATATCTGCCCGCTCCATGCCGAGCGCATCGCCCAGATCCAGTCGATGGTGAATCAGGCCCATATGCAGGATCGGGTGGAGTTCATTACCATTACGACAGACCCGAGCCGCGATACCCCAGACGTGATGCGTGAGTATGGGAAAGCGCATGGGCTCGACCCGGCCAACTGGCTTTTTCTGACCACGACAAGTGACGAATCCGAAGACACTACTCGCCGCCTTGCGGAGGAGTTCGGACACAAGTTTACCAAGGACGCCGAAGGCTATCAGATGCACGGCATAGTCACGCATGTCATCGATCGCGAAGGACAATGGCGGGCAAACTTTCACGGCATGAAGTTCGAGCCGGTGAACATGGTCGTCTTCGTCAATGCCCTGGCCAATGACGTGCATCCCGAACCCGGGGAACAACAGGGAGGTTTCTGGGGATGGCTGAAAGCGCTGTTTTGACGGCGCCCATCGAAGAGGCCGGGGCGCGCGGCGACTGGATATGGGCACTGCGGCGGTACTTCGTGGCAAGTGCGCTCGGCAATCTCATCTGGGAGTTTGCGCAGCTGCCGCTCTATACTGTCTGGCAGCAGGGCAGCGGACCGCAAGTCGTGGTTGCCGCCGTCCATTGCAGCGGCGGCGATATCCTTATCGCGGCCTCCAGCCTGGTGGCGGCGCTGATCCTGGTTGGGAACGGGTCCTGGCCGCGAGAGAGCTTCCACACCGTGGCATCCCTGACGATCGTAGGCGGTCTTGCCTACACAATTTTCAGCGAGTGGCTCAACACCGAGATCCGCGGAAGCTGGGCCTACAGCGCGTGGATGCCCACCTTGCCGCTGATCGGTGCCGGTCTGTCGCCGTTTGCGCAGTGGATTGCTGTACCCGTCGTCGCGTTCTGGTGGGCGCGCCGTCCGTTTGTTGCGGTGGCGGTGCGTGAAGGAGGGGAGCCATGAGTGATCAGCCAAAGCGATCCAGGAAGTTCTCTGCATGGATTGCGTTGATCGTGGCGCTGCTGGCCGCAATCGCCGCCTGGGTCGTCTTCGATCCGGGTTTTTACGGCGCTGGGCTCGCCATGTTCACACCCGGTATGTCGCAGGAGGAATTCGACCGTAGGGTCCACGATTACGTCATGAACAACCCCGAGGTCATCATTCAGGCGGTCCAGGGACTGGAAGCGCGCAAACAAAGGGAGGAGCTCACGGGGGCGCAGGACACCTTGAAGGCGCGAGCCGATGAGATCTTCCGCGATTCTGCCAGTCCCGTCGGCGGCAATGCGCAGGGCGATGTCACGCTGGTCGAATTCTTCGACTACAATTGCCCCTATTGCCGGAAGATGGCGCCGGTACTGACCGATGCGGAGAAGGCGGATCCGCAGCTTCGCATCGTGTTCAAGGAATTCCCGATCCTGGGACCCGCCTCAGAGTTCGCGGCACGGGCAGCCTTGGCGGCGCAGCGTCAGATGCGGTACGAGGCCTTCCATCATGCCCTCATGGCCGTCAAGGAGAAGGTCGATGAAAACAATGTGCTGACGACGGCAGCCAGTGTCGGACTGGATGTCGAGCGCCTCAAGACCGACATGCAGGATCCGGCGATTCAGGCTGTCATCGATCGGAACATGGCGCTCGCTGCGGCCCTTCGGATCAACGGCACGCCTGGCTTTGTGATCGGCGACCAGATCCTGCGCGGCGCGACGGAGCTCAACGTTCTACAGGGCATGATCAGCCAGGCGAGGAAACAGAAGTGACCCCCGCAATGACACGAACCGAAGCGTACTGAGCGCGATGCCTGAGATCTCCCACATCGGCGTTCTGACAGCCTTCGCTGCAGGCGTAATCTCGTTCCTGTCGCCGTGCGTCCTTCCCCTGGTGCCTGGGTACGTTTCCTACGTAGCGGGCGGGAGCGCTGCCGATCGAGAGATCGGCAATGGGTGGTCACAGCGGCTATCCACCCTGGGCCTCAGCTTCTATTTCGTGCTGGGGTTTTCCACCGTCTTTGTGCTGCTGGGGGCGAGCGCGACGGCGCTGGGGCAAATTCTGCTCAGCTACCGCTATGAGCTGAACATCGTCAGCGGCGTTGTCGTCATAATCTTTGGACTGTTTGTCACCGGCCTGCTGCGCTGG
>DASRRI010000076.1:0-2624 GCA_035695765.1 Dongiaceae bacterium | reverse complement strand
ACCCTCTGCACCATGTAGTCGATATGCCGCGCCATCGGCTCGGCGAAATCGTCCTGGGCGTCGAGGAACAGGCGGATGCCGTTGATGCCGATCACGCCGCCGGTGGCCGCACAAGCATCGATCTGCCGGTCCGTGACGTTGCGCGGGTGATCGACCAAGGCACGCGCATTGGCGTGGGAGAAGATCACCGGCATTTCCGACGTTTCCATGATCTCGAGGCTGGTGCGCTCGCCATTGTGCGAGCAATCCATCAGCACGCCAGCGCGATTGATCGCGCGCACCACCTCGCGTCCGTAAGCGGTGAGGCCGGTGTCGTCGTCATGACAGCCGCCGCCGACCGAGTTGTTGCGGTTATAGACGAGGTGCATCTGCCGGACGCCGAGGTCGCGATAGACCTCGACCATCGCCACGTCTTCCAGCAGCATCTTGGAGCCTTCGAGATCGAAGGCGATGCCGAGCTTGCCCGCTTCCTTCGCGGCCTTAACGTCTGCCATGCTCTCGACCAGCGCGAATTCGTCCGGATGCCGGGCGAGCCAGTGCCGGAACCAGGCGATGGCCTTCATCACCTGGTCGATCGGGTTCATGTCCATGCCGACATTGATCGAGACGAAATCGAACCCGGATTTCTTGTGCCGCCGCAGCACGCTCATGTCGATGCCGGACAGCAGCGGCAGGCAGGAATGGGCGTCCCATCGGATGGGCGTGGCATTCGGCATGATCAATCCTTCGTGGTCTCAGGCAGGCAAGGGCGTCGATGGTGTGCGATCAGGCGCCTGATTGCAACAGGCGCCGGCCACCGCTTTCTTGCGCCGCTGCGCCCTCCCGGATCGCCTCCAGCAGCCAGGCGCGGAATGCGCGCACGGCGGGCTGGGTCATATTCTCCGGAAGATAGACCAGATGATAGGCCATGCCCTTCGACAGGCCCTGCGGCAGGGGCGCGACCAGGCGGCCGCTGGCGAGTTCATCGCCGATCAGCGAACGGCGGGCAAGGGCGATTCCCTTGCCTGCGACCGCCGCCTGCACGCCGATGGCGGTATCGATCAGGAGCGGGCCGCGCCGCCAGTCGACCTCGATCCCCTCGGCCGCGAACCACAGCCGCCAATCGTCGCGTGTCTCGATATGGAGCAGGCGATGCTGGAGGATGTCCGCCGGCTTCCTCACGCGGCCGCGCCCCGTTAGCAGCCGCGGGCTGCCGACGGGGATGAGATCATCGTCGAGCAGCTTTTCGCTCACCAGTCCGGGATAGCGGCCATTGCCGTGACGCACCGCCAGATCGACATCCTCGGTCCGAAGGTCGAGTAGCCGGGTCGAGGCATCGATCCGCACGTCGACCTCCGGATGCTGGTCCTGGAACTGCTGCAGTCGCGGCACCAGCCATTGGACGGCAAAGCCCGGCGTGCAGGTGATGCAGATGGTGCGCGGCACGCGCCCTTCGGACAGCTCCGCCGTCGCCGCCGCGATCTGGTCGAACGCGGCGCTGATGGCGGCGAGATAGGCTCGCCCCTGCGCCGTCGGCTGCAGCTGGCGTGCGCGCCGCTCCAGCAGCGGAAAGCCGACCCAGCGCTCCAGGTTCTGCACCTGCTGGCTGACCGCGCTCGGCGTCACATTCAGCTCGTGGGCGGCGCGCTGCACGCTCGAGAGCCGCGCGCTGGCCTCGAAGGCGCGCAGGGCATTGAGCGGCGGCAGGTTCCGTTTCATGAGTTAGAAAATCTAAATTTAAGCATTAGAGCTTTGCGGTTGCTAAGGCCGTTGATTAATGCCACATCAGAGCTGCGGACGCCACTCTTCAGGATTTCTATGCTTTCCATCGCCGAGCGCTGGTTCGAGATCAAGAAGGTGAGCGACGACATCACCTTGCTGTGGGAACCGCATGTCGTTCCGCTGATGCGCTGCAACATCTGGCACGTGCGCGGGCGCGATCGCGACCTCATGATCGATACCGGCATGGGGATCGCCAGCCTGCGCGATGCGGCCAGGCACCTGCTGGACAAGAACGTGACGGCGGTCGCGACCCATACCCACACCGACCATGTCGGCGGGCATCACGAGTTCGAGCATACTCTAGTCCATAAGCTCGAGGCCGAGGAGCTACGCAGCCCACGCGACCGCGGCACCTTGTTGGCCTCGGTCATGGGCGCCGAAGAAATCGTCAAATTGGCGAAGGCCGGCTATCCGTTCGACGGCGATCTGATCACCGCTTTGCCGGGCGCGGACTATGATCTGTCGAGTTACCGCCTGCAGGGTGCGCCCGTCACCGATATCGTGACCGAGGGTGACGTGGTGGATATCGGCAATCGGCATTTCGAAATCCTGCATCTGCCCGGCCATTCGCCTGGCAGCATCGGCCTGTGGGAAGCCGCGACCGGCACCTTGTTCTCCGGCGATGCAATCTATGACGGGCCGCTGCTGGACGAGATCGACGGCGCCGACATCCCGGCCTACATCCGCACCATGAAGCGGCTGCGCGACTTGCCGGTGGAGATCGTTCATGCCGGCCACGATCCCAGCTTCGGCCGCGCCCGCCTCATCGCGCTGGCCGATGCCTACCTCGCGAAACGGGACAGATAATCCATGAGCCGCAGGACATTCAGGTTGGAACCGCGCTGGGCGATCGTTGCCGTCGG
>DASRRI010000075.1:0-7522 GCA_035695765.1 Dongiaceae bacterium | reverse complement strand
GCTAAGCTCGACACCCAACGGCCCCTCCAGGACAACAGCTACGCCGAGCGGTTCGAGTGCCTTAAGGAAGAACGCTTTGCTCGCTGCATAGTCGCTGACTCCGAATACGACATGGTCAAACATGAGTTCTCCTGAAGTGTGTGGGCCTGCGCGAGGCCTAACGTGTTTTGCAGGCATGGGCAAGCGGACGTGCCTAGAACTAGCCGGGCGCCGGGAGCGAAAGTCCGGTCCTCGCCAGCGTGACTGTCTGCTATGGGGTCAGCCAGAAACGTCTCAGGTAGGTCTGTGGTAGGTCCGCTTCACCTCCGGCAGCTGACGGACCTCTCCACTGGCCGGTCGGCTGGGAGGCGCCACGTGGCTAGCGCGTCTCTTCGCCATCCCAATATCGCCTCAACGCCGACATGTCGAAAATGGATTCCCTGATGCGCAGGGCATTCACTGCCACCTTGTTCGAGTGCGGGTAGACGCAGACGTCGTTCGGACTGCTCTCGCCGATCATCAGGTAGCTGCAGGGTCCTGTCCCGCTGTTCAGGAACGAATGACCGATCTTCTGGCCTGCCGGGAAGCAGACATAGTCGCCCGCTTTCATCTCGTGCCGCTCGTCGCCGAGCAGCAGCGTCACCTGTCCGTCGAGGATCAGCGCGTGCTCCTCCTCCAGCATGTGATAGTGCAGCGGCGCGAGGCGCATGCCCGGCGCCGGCGATTCGATCAGCATGCCGACGTGATACCCCATGCCGGCAGCCGCGTAGGTGAGGTGCTTCGCGCGGCCACCGAACCGCGTGCCCTCGCCCTGGTCCTCCCATGCCACGTCCTGTAAAGAGATCGGCGGCTTCGGCTTCACCGGCGCCTCGGGCGCACTCTCCACAGCATCGGACGGCGGCACCACACCCGCCGGCAAACCCGTGTTCTCCCCGTCCCAATAGCCGCGGCGCGCCCCGAGATCCAGGATCGTGCGCCGCCCCAACGCGCGCACCAGAACCTTGTTGGTGTCGGTGTAGACCGCGACCTCGTTCGGGTTGCGCTCGCCCACGATCACGTAGCGGCAGGCCGTGCTGCTGGTGTTGATGAGGCAGTGCCCGGCCTTCTGCCCGGCCGGAAAGCAGACATAGTCGCCCGCCTTCATGGCATAGCTGTCGGCGCCGATGCGCACCGTGAGCGCGCCCTCGAGGATGTACACATGCTCTTCCTCGAAGATGTGATAATGCGCGGGCGAGCTCTGCATGCCCGGCCCCAGCTCCTCGATCGCCACGCCGACGTGATAATCCTCGCCGCATGTAGCGAGGGTCAGGTGCTTGTAGCGGATGCTGAAGCGCGGCACGTCGGACCATTCCGTCCACGCGACATCGGACGACGAAATCGGTTTTGGCGGCGCAATTTTCTCTGTCGTCATGGATCAGTGCCTCCTCTGCGATCGGCATGCCGAGAATGCCAGTTCTCTCTGCCATTCGAAGTCATGAGAGAACTCTCAAAAGTCAGGCCGGAATGGGAAGGAAATCGTAGCATCCTCAACGAATTATCGCTCGCACAACCTGATTGACCCACGGCCCGGTTCCTGGAATCCTTCTGCTAACGAGAACGGAACGGGAACATGGACGGCACGCTACGCGGTGGTCGCGGTCAGGTCGCGGCTCCTGCGAAATCTGGAGTCTGCATCTGGGCGACCTCGTCCGGGCCAAGGTCAGCCGCGGCATGGATTTTCCGCCGACCTGGTCGGCGTCCATGAACGCGACCGAACTGGGCAAGCATCCCACGCGGGATGCCGCCATGCAGCGGGTTGAGAGTGTCATCGGGAATCAGATGCGCCCGACGATCGCGGATTGGGTCACGTTCCAGGTCGACCCGAAGAGGCCGAGGCGGTGATGGCACAAGGCAGCTTCATCGACCGCACCGATCCGACCTTCGACGATCTCGGTCGGCGCGAGGTCATCAACCTGCGCTGCACCTGCGGGCGCGAAGTGCAGATTGCGCCCTACCAGCTGATCGGCCAGCATGGCGTCCAGAAGCACACCAAGGTCTGGAGCCTGCGCAACCGGTTCCGCTGCATCAAGTGCCGGCACCGGCCGCCGAAGGAATTCTGGGTGGCCAAGTGGCAGGATTAACCTCGGGGGAAGGGACATGGCTGGCAAATACGACTTTCTGCGTGATCAGCTGATAGCACTCAGGTCGCCATCATGATGAGCTTCACCGAAATCGAGGCGGTCTTGGGGGTTCCATTGCCACCATCCGCCAGGTCGCACCGCGAATGGTGGGCTAATGAAACAAACCCCGCAACGAGACACGTACATTGCCGCTCATGGCAGCGTGCCGGCTATAGCGCTTTTCCGGATATGGCGGCGGAGTTGGTGATGTTTCGGCGATCAACGGACTCATAGCGATGTGCACTCGTTACGTCTTCACCGATCCGGCCGAAGCGATCCGTGATCTCTTCACCATCACCGCACCGCTGCCGAACTGGCCGCCGAGCTACAACGTCGCACCGACGCACATCATGCCCGTCGTCCGGCCGATCGAAGGCGGCCGCGAGATCGCGATGATGGAATGGGGCTTGATCCCGTTCTTCAGCAAGGATGGCGCGCGCAGCTTCACGACCTTCAACGCGCGCGCCGAGGAGCTGCGCACCAAGCCGCTGTATCGCGAGCCGTTCAAGACGCGGCGCTGCATCGTGCCGACCACCGGCTATATCGAATTCACCGGGCCAAAGGGCGACAAGATCGCGCATTTCTTCACCCGCACGGACGGCGCGCCGATGGCGCTGGCCGGCCTATGGGACCGCTGGGTCGCCGCGGACCGGAGCGAGAAGAAAGAGACCTATACAATCGTGACGACGGCGCCGAGCGCGTTCGCGGCCCGGTTCCACGAGCGCATGCCCTGCGTGCTGGAGCTGGGCGACGTCGAAACCTGGCTGCGCGCGTCTCCAGACCAAGCCGCCGCATTGATGCGCCCGGCCGCCGATGTGCTGAAGGAGCGCCCGCTCGGCAAGCCCATCAACAACGTGAAGAACAACGCGCCGGAGCTGCTGGCCGAAGTCTGATTGTCAGTCCAGCCGCGCCATGATCGCCTTCATCTGCGCGATCTCCGATTGCTGGCTGCGCAGGATGCTCCGGCACAGCGACCTGATCTCGCTGTCCTCGACCTTCGCTTTCTCGCACATGAGGACGGCACTGGCATGGTGCGGGATCATCGACTTCAGGAACTGCTCATCCGTCACGGCGACCTGCTGGCGGATGCCGACCCAGAATACGGCAAGGGCCGCCAGGCTCACGGCGACGATCGCGATATTGGCGCTCCGCCTCGAATACATGCCGCGCATGATCGCGAGCTCAATGACGACCATCGGCGCCGTCATCAGGCCCGCCATGTAGAACTGGTTCACATTCGGGAACACGTCCTCGAAGCGGTCCACCATCGCGTACATCAGGATGTACATGGCGACGAACATCAGCACGGTCATGATGGCGAGGCGAGTGTAGTGCTTCAATCCGGGCACCTGCGACAAGACGGCACTACTGGTAACAGCACAATGGCTGGATCGTTGCTCTTTTTACGGCAACTCCAGATCCTTCACTCCCGCGCCGAAGAACGCCTGCGGCATCGAGGATGATTCCGACAGCTCCGATTCCTTGAGCCGCACGCAGGTATTGGTGCGGTCGAACAGCTGCTTCCAGGTGCGCGACTTGGGCCACGACTTCAGCAGGCATTCGTCGAAATAGGTCAGCTCGAATTCCGCGCCGCAGCCGAACGAGACCTTGTCGTCGCGCGCGGCTGTCAGCCAGATGCGGTTGTCGCCCTTGCTGGCCTTGCCGATGAAGACGCCGGAATGGCAGGCGCTCATCACCGCCACGGTCGGGCGCGCGCCGCATTCCTTGTCGAGGATGCGGTCGAGCTTGCCGGGCGAGAGCATCTTGCGGTTGTCGTAGTCCCGGTGCAGCAGCAGCCCGTCGGTGCTGCCGTGCGAGGTCATGAAGACGAGGCAGCCCTGCTCGCCCGCGCCGGCGAGCGCGCCGTCGATCGAGGCCGCGGTCGCGATCGTGCGCTCCGAGGATTCGCGGCCGGGATCTGACGTCAGCAGCCGGATATCGATACCCGGCTTGCCCGCCAGCAGCTCGCTCAATCTGTCGATCGCGTTGTCGAACACCGGCGCAGAATCATCGCCCGCCACCAGCACCACGCGCCAGCTTTGCAGCGTAGCACTCTCCGCGGCGCTCGAGAGCAGCGCCAGCGCACCGACAGCCAGACCGAACATCACACCGGGAATTGCGCATCGCAGTCTCATCATGCCGTCCATATCTCCTTGAGCCGCCGCAAGGCCGGCGCAACCAGATGCTCCGGCGCGGCAGCATAGCCGAACATCAGGCCCTGCGGCCCGTCGCCGAGCAGATCATAGTCGGAGAGCGCCGACAGCACGATCCCCTCGCGCCGCGCGGCGGCCGCCAGCACCTTGTCCTTGCGGCCATGAAGGCGCCGCCCGATCCGCCCCACCAGATGCAGCCCGCTCTCCTCCGCGCTGAAATTGACGAAGCCCTTCAGATGAGCCTGCGCCGCAGCGAGGAAAGCGCCCTGCCGCGCTGCATAGACCTGCCGCATGCGGCGCACATGGGCGGCGAGATGGCCGGAGCGGAACAGCTCCGCCAGGGCCGGCTGCGCTACCATCGAGGGCTGATCGTCGAGCGCGGTGCGCAGGCGCCGGAACGACTCCGCGAGCTGCGGCGGCGCGACCAAGTAGCCGAGGCGCAGGCTCGGGAACAGCAGCTTGGAGAGCGTGCCGACATAGATCACGCGATGGTCGGCATCGAGACTCTTCAGCGCCGCCAGCGGTCGGCCCGCATAACGGTACTCGCTGTCATAATCATCCTCCAGCACCCAGGCTTGCGCCGCGCGCGCCCAGTCCAGCAGCATCAGGCGCCGCTGCAAGGAGAGCGCGACGCCGAGCGGGAACTGGTGCGAGGGCGCAACGCAGACCAGCCGCGCCTCCCCCGCCGCCATGCGGCCGGCGGCGACGTCCAATCCTTCCTCATCAACCGGAACGCCGACGACTTCCGCGCCGTTGGCGGCGAGGATGGCGCGGATGCCGGGATAGCCCGGATTCTCCATCCACACCTGGTCGCCGGGATCGAGCAGCAGCCGGCAGGTGAGGTCGACGGCCTGGCGGATGCCGCTCACCACCAGCACATGATCGGGATCGCAGGCGATGCCGCGCGCTTCGCCGAGATAGGAAGCGATCGCCGCCCGCAGCTCCGGATGGCCGCCGGGGTCCCCGCCCAACGGAAGCTGGGAGTCCGGCCGGCGCCAGCTGCGCGCCAGCAGCCGCGCCCACAGATCGAATGGAAACTGGGCCGCATCCGCCACGCCGGAGGGGAAGCAGCCCGGCCATTGGCCGCCGCCGCGGCGGTCGGCGGCGATCGGACCCGCGCTGGCGGCATCGCGGGCGCGGATCCCGAGCCGCAGGGGTCTAGGAGATGCCGCCGGCTCCGATGCCGGCGGGCGCGGCGCGACCGGCAGATCCTCCGCCACGAAGACTCCGGAGCGGTGCCGCAGCTCGAGGAACCCTTCGCTCGCCAGCTGGTCGTAGGCAATCAGCACACTGTTGCGGGAGATGCCGAGATCGCGCGCCAGGAACCGGGTCGCCGGCAGCCGCGCGCCCGGCCGCAGCCGCCCCTCCAACATCGCCTGCCGGAGCTGAAGGTAGAGGCGCTGGAACAGGGGCGCCGCCCCCTCCCCGTCCAGCTCCAAGGGCAGCAACGCGCCAATCCCGGCCTTACGTGCCATGCGTAATTCTGCGTCCATAATTCTGGTCTGGCATTTATACGATTCTGGCGCTTTCTATGGAACTAGAATTGTTGGTAAGTGGTCGGATCATTGCTCCGAAAAGACACCGACATGACCAGCTTCACCCCCACCCATCGTTCCAAAGTGAAACGCATCCACGAGCGCGGCCGCTATGACGAAAAGAGCGTGTTCGCGATCCTCGATGCCGGCCTCATCGCGCATATCGGCTACGTCATCGACGGGCAGCCTTATGTGACTCCGACGGCGTACTGGCGGCGCGGCCGGACTCTCTATTGGCACGGTTCGTCGGCGAGCCGCATGCTGCGCGCGCAGAAAGAAGAGATCCCGGTCTGCGTCACCGTCACTCTGCTCGACGGACTCGTGGTGGCGCGCTCCGGCTTCCATCATTCGATCAACTACCGCGCCGTCATGGCGTTCGGCCGCGCGCACATCATCGAGGATGCGAAAGAGAAAGAGGCGGAGCTCGATTACTTCATCGAGCGCATCTATCCCGGCCGCGTCGCAACCTTGCGCCCCGTCAATCAGCAGGAGCTGAAAGGCACAACGCTGCTCGCGATGGAGATCGAGGAAGCGTCCGCGAAAGTGCGCACCGGCGAGCCGAAAGATGACGAAGAGGATTATGCGCTCGACATCTGGGCCGGAGTCATTCCGATCCGGCAGGTCGTGGGCGCGATCGAGAACGATCCCAAGCTGAAGCCCGGCGTGGCAACGCCGGAGCATCTGCGGCGCTTCGAAGACGGCGCGCGATTCGATTCGCTGATCTCCGCCAGCACCGAGCAATTGGCGAAGGCGGCGGAGTAGCAAAGACGTCGCTCTCTTCTCAAGAACCCCTTCTCCCCTTGCGGGAGAAGGATACGTAGGCTTGGCGTGGCGAAACCGAGCGCCCGTC
This sequence comes from Dongiaceae bacterium, assembly GCA_035695765.1. Taxonomy (GTDB): domain Bacteria; phylum Pseudomonadota; class Alphaproteobacteria; order Dongiales; family Dongiaceae; genus Dongia_A. The sequence goes on along the minus strand of DASRRI010000075.1, from coordinate 846 downwards.
CGCGAATGCGGACATTCGTCCGCGGGGCCGAAGTTGGATGAGCGCGCGCTCGTAAGAGCGCCACATGCATCGAAGGCTGCGGATAGAGTCAGCGCTCGCGCGCTGCGCGCCTGACGGCGCGGCCCCCTCACCCAGCTCCGCCCCCGGGCTCTTCCGATCCGGGGTCACTATCGTTCGCTAAGCCTTCGCAGCCCTCTCCCGCGAGGGGAGAGGGGGAATCTTATGTGGAGAGGTTCGCTACGCCGCGCGCACCTTGGCGAGGAAGGTGGCGAGTTCCTGGCCCAGTTCTTCGGCTTCGCGGGCCAGCTCGCCGGCGCTGGCGCGGGTGCGTTCGGCGGCGGTGCCGCTGTCGGTGGCGACGTTGGTGACTTCGGCGATGTCGCCAGCCACCCGCTGGGTGCCGGTGAAGGCCTGCTGGGTGTTGCGCGCAATCTCCTGGGTCGCGGCATCCTGCTGCTCGATCGCGGCGGCAACGGCCTGCGAGATCTCGTTGACTTTGCGGATGGTGGCGCCGACGCCGCGGATGGCGCCGACCGTGGTCTGCGTGGAGCTCTGGATCGCGCTGATCTGGCTGGTGATCTGCTCGGTCGCGCGTGAGGTCTGCTGGGCGAGGTTCTTCACTTCGGCGGCCACCACTGCGAAGCCCTTGCCGGCATCGCCGGCGCGCGCCGCTTCGATCGTGGCGTTGAGCGCCAGGAGATTGGTCTGTTCCGCGATCTCGGTGATCATCTTGGTGACATCGCCGATGCGCGCCGCCGCTTCCGACAGCAGGCTGACCTCGGAATCGGCCTTGCCGGCGACCTTGACCGCATCGTTGGTTGCCTGATGCGACTGCACCACCTGGCG
>DASRRI010000074.1:0-137671 GCA_035695765.1 Dongiaceae bacterium | reverse complement strand
TCCGACCTCCACCTCGCGCCGATCGTCGCCTACTTGGTGCAGTTCCAGGAAGGCACCCGCGCAATGGCAAAGCTGCCGCGCCTCTCGCACTGGTGGCTTGCAATGCAGCAGCGGCCAAGCTTCACGGCGACGGCACCGAAGATATAACCACTACAATATCTCGTAGACGTCATAGGCGGCTCCATTCGGCCGGCGTTCCCCGACGCCGATCGCCACGATCGTGTTGAGCCACTGATAGCCTGAAGCGGCAGTTTCGAAGAACGGCGCAATCCGCAAATAGTAATCGGTTCGCGGAACCGCTTCGCCGCGCGCGATGCGGCGGCCGACCTCCGGTGGGCTGTGCCGCACGCCGCGATAGGTCATGAGAACCAGGGCGCCGTCATCGGATCGGAGCACCAGGCGCACATCCTGCTGGAACGACCCATCGGCGCGCATCAGCAGCAGGTCCGAGCCGGTATGCGGCAGCACAATGCCGTTCATCAGTTCGCCGTTGAAGCGGCCGCCAGCCACCGGGATCACCCGGCGTTCCCCGGCCGGCGTGCTGCCGATCTCCTGGATCGGATGGAGATCGATCGAAAGCTCGAATAGCGGCCGCGATTGCAAGGTGTTCACGATGCACTCCAGGACGTTGGAACGCACCCAATAGACACGCCCGGACTCTCTGCGCAAAACGAGCGATCTTCCTGATCATTTCAAGCTGTGCTTAACATGAAGCATGTCTAAGCGATTGCCATCCCTTGAATCGCTGCGGTTCGTCGAGGCCTGCGTGCGCCACGGAAGCTTCACGCGGGCAGCGGCCGAGCTCGGCGTCACGCCCACCGCCGTGAGCCTGCGCATCCGTGACCTGGAAGCGGAGCTCGGCGCGGAATTGTTCCATCGCTCGGGGCCGCGGATCGCCGCGACCGAGGCCGGCGCGGCGCTGGCCGGGCGCATCGGAGACGCGTTGGAACAGATCCGTCTGGCGGTGGAAGCGTTCCGGGGCAGGGACCACGCGCTACGGGTCACCTGCGTGCCGACTTTCGGGATGCGCTGGCTAGCGCCCCGCCTGGCGCGCTATCACGCGCTGCCGGACGCGGTCCCGATTGCACTCGACGTCGCGGCGGAGCTGCGGTCGCCCCAGGATTTCGACCTCGCCGTTCGCACGGGGGTTGGCGCGTGGCGCGGATTCCAAGCGACCACCTTGTTTGCAGTCGAAGCGACTCCCATGCTCAGCCCCGCGCTCCTGGCCGGGAAACACCTGTCTTCGCCGGCGGAGCTGGCTTCGCTGCCGCTCCTGCCCTATGACGATTGGCCGCGCTGGTTCGCAGAGGCCGGGGTCGCGCCGCCGGCGCTGCGGCTCTATGCCGACGACTATCCGACCCACGAGCTGGACGCCGCTGCCGCAATGGAGGGGGCGGGCGTCGCCCTGTTGTCGCCGATCCTGTTCGCGGCGCAGCTGCATGAAGGAAAACTCATCCAGCCGTTCCCGCACGTCTTGCGGGATCCGGCCCAGCACTTCCTGCTCTTGAAAGACGGAGAAGCGCGGCCTGCTGTGTTGCGCTTCCGCGATTGGCTGTTGGCCGAGGCAGGCGCTACAGCCAATCAGGCGCCGGCAGCCCCTTCGATCGCAGGAACTCCGGGTTGAACAGCTTGCTCTGATAGCGGGTGCCGAAGTCGGCGAGGATGGTGACGATGGTGTGGCCGGGGCCGAGGTCCTTCGCCAACCTGATCGCGCCGGCGACGTTGATGCCGGTGGAGCCACCCATGCACAGGCCTTCGTCCTTCAGCAGGTCGAACACGATCGGCAGGGCTTCGCTGTCGGGGATGCGATAGGCAAAATCGACCGGCGTGCCATCCACGTTCTTGGTGATGCGGCCCTGACCGATGCCTTCGGTGATGGAGGTGCCCTCGGACTTCAGCTCCCCGGTGGTGAAGTAGGAATACATCGCGGCGCCTTCGGGGTCGGCGACGGCGATCTTGACGTTCTTGTTGCGCTCCTTGAGCGCCATCGCGACGCCGCAGAGCGTGCCGCCGGTGCCGATCGCGCTGACGAAGCCGTCGACCTTGCCGTCGGTCTGGTCCCAGATCTCGGGACCCGTCGTGCGGTAATGGCCCATGCGGTTCGCGACGTTGTCGAACTGGTTGGCCCAGATGACGCCGTTGGGGTTGCCGGGCTTCAGCTCCTCGGCCAGGCGCCCAGAGACCTTCACGTAGTTGCCGGGATCCTTGTAGGGGACGGCCGGCACTTCCTTCAGCTCCGCGCCTGCCAGGCGCAGCATGTCCTTCTTCTCCTGCGACTGGGTCTCCGGGATCACGATCAGGGTCTTGTAGCCGCGCGCGTTACCGACCAGCGCGAGGCCGATGCCGGTATTGCCGGCTGTTCCCTCGACGATCAGGCCGCCCTTGCGGAGTTCGCCCTTCTGCTCGGCATCCTCGATGATGAAGAGCGCCGCGCGGTCCTTGACCGAGCCGCCGGGATTGAGGAATTCGGCCTTGCCCAGGATCGTGCAACCGGTCAGCTCCGACGCCTTCTTCAGCTTGATGAGCGGGGTATTGCCGATCGCGCCGATGAACCCGTCGCGGATATCCATGCCAGCTCCGTGGATGATGGGGCCCTGCCAGGGGCGAAAGGGCAAGATAAAGACCATCGGCCGCTCGGATCAAGCCGCCAGCCGACGCAAAATAGCCTACCAGATGTGCTGAGGCGCATGGTGGAACTTGTAACTGAACAATCCGGCGGAGGCCGGGCCGGGGCAATCCACGTCGATCAGGCAGCGCGCCATGCCCGCAAAGGCGGCCCGGAAATGGTTCTTGGCCTTGACGCAGAGCAGCGGCACCGATCGGGGATCAATGCCATGCAGGCCGAAATAGGCGGGGTCGTTAGGCGCCTGGCAGCTTTCCGTCACGATCACCTGGACATTGCCCACCTCCAGCAGAACCGTCCGCCCGATATCGACCGCCAGCTTGTGCTCGTACGGCCCCTCGTTGCGGAACTTGCCGTTGGTCAGCTTCAAGATCTTGGCCGTCACGGACACGGAGAGGCCGAAATCAAGCGTGATGCGCCCGCCGAGCTTGGCCTCGATGGTTCCGCCCACGCCAGCCTGGTGGCAGACCTCGACCAGTGGCGGGTCCCAGAAGAAGGCGAAGACAGTGCCAGCCGGGGGCTTGGCCTCGATCAACGCCTGGAACAAAGCCGGCGTGTCGCCGATCCCGCCGGACAGCGGGTTGTCCGCCGGGTCGAGCACGATGGCCGGCCCCTCGCCCTCGGTCTTCATCGCCTGGAGCAGCCCGTCCGCCGGGCGCGGCAGGCGCACGAAGAATTGCTGCTTGCGCTTCAGGAACTCGGCGGCGAGGGCGTTGGCGCAGCGCTGCGCCAGCTTCTGGTCCTTCTCCGCCACGGCGACCACGCTCGGCCCCGCGAAGGGTGAATCGCCATAGGCAAAGCCGCCATAGATCGTGACATCCAGCATGCCGCGCTGGCGCCGCCACATGCCGGCCAGCTGCTGCAGCTCCGCCATCGGGCCATCGGCGGTCCGCATGTTGAAGCTAGGCACGATGGACGGCACCTTGGCGACGGCGATCTTGGGCTTGGCGCGGCCCTCGACCTTCGCGAACAGCAGGGCCAGGGTACGCTTCGCCGCCTCATCCATGTCGATATGCGGATAGGTGTGATAGCCGGACGTGGCATCCAGCAGCGCCGCCATCTCGGCGCTCAGATGTCCGTGCAGATCAAAGCTCGCAGCCAAAGGCGTGGCGCCGATCGCGTCGCGGATCGCCTGGAGCAGATGAAATTCCGGTGTCGGATTATCCGAGGTTGCCATCGCGCCGTGCAGTGATAGGTACACGGCGTCCCACTTCTGTTCGCTAAGGCCGCTGAGGATGCGCTGGCTGATGATTGCGAAGGCAGCGGGCTCCACCAACCCACCCGGAGGCGCGGCAGCGCAGAGCAGGTAGTGAAACTGCCAGTCGGGGCATTCCGGCTCAATCGCCAGCACGCCGCCGATCTCCGTCGCCGTCCCGGCATAGAAGGCGCGCGCTTGATCGCCGCTCACCCACTCGCGTGCCTGGAACGCCGCGAGGCCGGTGCGCAGCGGCGAAAAGCTGTTCGCCTCATACCACAGTCGCGCGATGGCGAGTTTTCGCTTCGGCAAGGCCCTACCCCTTGAAATCGACCGCGACGTTAGCAATGAAGGCAGCGGATGCCTAGCCGGTTGCCGGGCCGGGCAGATCGGCTAGAGTGCCGCCCGATTGCCGGGTTACCGGTCAGTTTCTGGGGAATTCCATGCCGCGACATCTGCGTTACGACATCCTGTTCGAACCAGTCCGTATCGGGCCCGTTACCGCGAAGAACCGGTTTTTCCAAGTGCCGCATTGCAACGGCATGGGACACGGCCACCCGCACGCCCACGCCGCCATGCGCGGCATGAAGGCCGAGGGCGGCTGGGCCGTGGTCTCGACCGAGGAATGCGAGATCCATCCCACCAGCGACGTGACGCCCTATGTCGAGGCGCGGCTGTGGGACGATCACGACATCCCGCACAACGCACTGATGTGCGACGCGGTGCATCGCCACGGCGCGCTGGCGGCGGTCGAGCTCAATCACAACGGCCCGTCGGCATCGAATTTCTACAGCCGTGAGGTGCCGATCGGGCCGGTTCATCAGATCACGCGCTATTACCCATTCCAGGCGCGCGCGATGGACCGCGAGGATATCCGCAATTTCCGCCGCTGGCACCGCGAGGCCGCGCTTCGTGCGCGGAAGGCGGGATTCGACATCGTCTATGTCTACGCCGGGCACGATCTGTCGCTGCCGATGCATTTCCTGCAGCGCCGCCGCAACACGCGCACCGACGAATATGGCGGCAGCCTGGAGAACCGCGTGCGCCTGTTCCGCGAGGTGATCGAGGATACCAAGGACGCAGTCAGCGACACCTGCGGCGTGGCGGTGCGGTTCGCGACCGACGAGATGATGGGGCCGGACGGCATCACGGCGGACGGCGAGGCACGCGATGTGGTCGCCATGCTGGCGGAGCTGCCCGATCTGTGGGACGTGAACATCAGCGACTGGAAATACGATTCCTACACCTCGCGCTTTGCGGAGGAGGGGTACCAGGAACCGTTCACGTCCTTCGTGAAGAAGCTCACCAGCAAACCGGTGGTGGGCGTGGGGCGCTTCACCTCGCCGGATACCATGGTCTCGCAGATCAAGCGCGGCATCCTCGACATGATCGGCGCGGCGCGGCCCTCGATCGCCGATCCGTTCCTTCCCAAGAAGATCGAGGAAGGCAGGATCGAAGACATCCGCGAATGCATCGGCTGCAATATCTGCATTTCCGGCGACAACACCATTACCCCGATGCGTTGCACCCAGAATCCGACCACCGGTGAGGAATGGCGCAAGGGCTGGCATCCCGAAGTGATCGGTGTGCGCGGGTCCGAGGATCGGGTATTGGTCGTCGGTGCGGGGCCGGCGGGGCTGGAGGCGGCGCGGGCGCTGGGGCAGCGCGGCTATGAAGTGCATCTGGCCGAGGCGACCACGGAACTCGGCGGGCGCGTGACGAAGGAATCACGGTTGCCAGGTCTCTCCGCCTGGGGGCGAGTGCGCGATTACCGCGTGCTGCAGATCGGCAAGATGCCAAATGTGACGCTCTATCGCGACAGCGCGCTGACGGCGGAGAACGTGCTGGAATTCGGTTTCGAGCGCGTGGCGCTGGCGACCGGCGCGACCTGGCGGCGCGACGGCTATGGCCGCAGCCACTGGGTGCCGATTCCAGGCCTGGAGCAGGCGGACGTATTCACGCCAGACGATATCATGGCGGACAAGCTGCCGCCGGCTGGCCCGGTCGTCGTCTATGACACTGAGGAATTCTACCTGGCGGGCGTGGTCGCGGAGAAGCTGCGCAAGGCCGGCCATGCGGTAAATTTCGTCACGCCCGGCGACATCGCCTCGGCCTGGGCGGGGAACACGATCGAAGCCGTGCATATCAACAAGCAGCTGCGCCGGCTCGGCATCGAGGTCGTGACGCATCACGATGTGACGCGGGTTGCGCGCGATCATGTGGAGATCACCTGTGCTTACGCTGGCACGAAACAACAGCTCGCGGCGGCGTCCGTCGTGCTGGTGACGTCGCGCCTACCGAATGAAGCGCTGTATCTCGAGCTCGCAGCAAATCCCGACGGTATGGAGGCAGCGGGCATCAAGTCCGTCACGCGCATCGGCGATTGCCTAGCACCCGGTTTCATCGCGCACGCCGTCTATCACGGTCACCGCTACGCCCGCGAGCTCGACGCGCTGCCGGCCGGCGAGGTCCCGTTCAAGCGCCACCTGCCGCTGGTGACGGTGCCCTAGCGCCGTTACTCCACGAAATCCTTCGCGGCCGGCGAGGGGCCATGGTGCGTGAACTCGCCGCGCGGATCGAGTTCGGGCGCGCCGTAGACGTTCTGGATGTTGGGGACGGGGACGAAGTCGCTCTGATCCTTGGGCGTCTTGGCGCGGCGGCGGAAGATGCGGTAGAGCGCGAACAAAGCGACCAAGGCGAAGCCGACGGCCAGATAGAGGAAGAGGCCGGCCGGTCCAACCCATTCCATGACGAAGCCGACGATCGTGGGGCCAGCGCAAGCCCCAACGCCCCACAGGAACAAGAGGCCGGCGGCGGCCGGCACGAAATCCTTGCGGTCGACATAGTCGTTGGTCTGGCCGACGCCGAGTGCATAGAGCGGCGACTGGAAGGCGGTCAACAGGAAGAACATGCCGAGCAGCCAGGTGAAGGGCAGGTCCGGAGTTGCGGCGATGATGAAGGCCATCATGGCCGCGATCGCCATGGTGCCGATGATGACCGGCCGCCGGCCATAATGGTCCGAGATGTAGCCGACGGGATATTGCACGATCAGCGCCGCCGTGGTGCCGACCGCGATCAGGATCGAGAGTTCGCGCGGCGTGTGGCCGATCGTTTCGACATAGACGGGCAGCAGGGAATAGAACGCACCGGTCAATAGGCCGGACGCAAAGCAGCATGCGACGCCGGTGGGCGAGGCCGTCATCAGCTTCACGATGCTAAAGGACTGGCGGTGGCCGATCTCCGGGTTGCCGACCTTGGTCAGCGCCAACGGGATCATCGAGGCGGCCAGCAGGATGGTCGAAACCTCGAACAGGATGTCGCTGTAGGTGTTGGCGACGTTCAGTGCCAGAGGCGAAAGGCCCGAGGCGCCCCACGACACGACCATATAGACGGCGAAGATGCGGCCGCGATTGTCTTCCGAGGCCTTGTCGTTCAGCCAGGATTCGATCACGACGAAGGCGCCCGCAACGGCATATCCCGCCATTACCTTGAAGACGACCCAGGCATAGATCTCGCTGGTGACGGCCAGCAGCAAGGTCGAAATCGACGCGACCACCGCGAACACGCCAAAGGCGCGGATATGGCCGACTCGATCGATCAGCCGCTCGCAGGTCAGCGAGCCAGCCAGGAACCCCACGAAATAGGCCGAGAACACGATGCCGATCAGGAATGACGGCACCTGGCGCGACGCCATCTGAAGGCCCATGACGGCGCCGACGATGCCGAGCGCGGCCTCGATCAGGATGATTCCCAGCAGAACCGGGACGACCGGCTGCACAGCTTTCAACATGACACGGTCCCCAAACTGCAGCCGTTATTCGATCAGCGAAGCCTGCCCGCGCTTCAGCAGGCCATTGGCGATGATGAGGCGCTGGATCTCGCTGGCGCCCTCCCAGATCCGCTCGACGCGCAGCTCGCGATAGAAGCGCTCTGCCACGTTCTCGCGCATATAGCCGCGGCCGCCGAAAATCTGGACAGCGCGGTCGGCCACGCGGTTCGCCATCTCCGAGGCGTAGAGCTTCACCATTGAGGCCTGCGCGTGGCTGACCTTCACGTCTTCGCCGACATCGATCGCCTCCGCCGTGCGATAGACCATGAGGCGCGCGGCCCACAGCTCGGTGACGCTGTCGGCCAGCATGAACTGGATCGCCTGCTTGTCGGCCAGCTTCTCGCCGAAGACAGTGCGCTCTTTCGCGAACGCGGTCGCCTCATCGATCAGCCGCGCGGCGGCGCCGCAGCAACGCGCGCCGATCATCAACCGCTCATAGCGGAACCAGTCGCGGGTGAAACCCATGCCGTCACCTTCCGCGCCGATGCGGTTGGCGGCTGGCACGCGTACGTCCTTGAACCGATAGATCGGGTGATGCGCAGCGAAGGTGTGGGAATAGACGGGAGAGCGCACCATCTCGATGCCCGGTGTATCGCTGTCGACGAAGAACAGGCAATGCGCGCCGGCATTCGGGCCAGCGCTGAGCTTGCCCTGGAAGATGATGACATCGGCGAGGTTTCCGGAGGTGACGTGCCACTTCTCGCCATTCAGCACGTAGTGCTCGCCATCGCGCCGTGCGGTCGCCTGGATGGCATCGACGTCGGAGCCCGCCTCGGCTTCCGTGATGGCATAGCATTCGTGGCGTTGATCGACGATCAGCGGCTTGACCCAGGTTTCGATCTGGTAGGGCGAGCAGGCGTCCACCATCCAGCGCTGCACGTTGGAGAAGCGCCAGCCGAGCGCGTTGGTAACGCGCCCCGTCTGCTCCTGCACGACAGCCTGGAGCAGCATGGAAAGCCCACCACCACCAAGCTCCTTTGGCGCATCCATGGAGTTGAGGCCGAGATCGCGCGCGGCCTTCTTCTGGCGCGCGAGGACCTCCGGCGGCACTTCGCCGTGATTCATCTCGGCATGCACCTCCCACGGAATCAGCTCTTCGTCGACATAGCGGCGGACAGCGGCTTGGAGGGCGCGCGCCTGCGCGGGCAGGGGATAAGGCATGGCGACCAACCTGTTGAACGCGAAGGGCACACGGAACGCGGCCCGCAACAGGGCCGCACGAGTCAAGCGGTGGCGGCCTTGGCGGCGCCACCGGTACTTTGTCGGCCGAACTCGTTGGGGAAGATGCCGGCAAGATAGGTGCGGACCACCAGCTTGGCGCCGTCGCGATCCACCGCCTTCGGATTGATCAGCATGTCGAGCCACAATCCGTCGATCATGGCATCGAACCCGCGCGCCACCAAATCGGCGTCGACGTTGCTGTAGCCGCCTTCCGCGATTAGGCGCGCAAAGGTCTCGCGCGTTTCCGAATGGAAGGAGTCCGACAGCTGCTGGCAGATCTTGAGGAATTCCGGGCGCCAGCGCGTCTCGCCCCAGAAGGCGTACCAGACCGTCACCTTCTTGCGGTTGGCGACTGCACGGTGAAAATCCGACTCGATCATCGCTGCGATCTGCGCGGCGGCGCTCGGCCCGGCATTGCGAATATTCTCGGTGGTCTGCTGGATGTATTCGGCGACCAGGTGCCGCAGGGTCTCGATCAACAGCACATCCTTGCTGCGGAAATAGAAATTGACGATGCCGACGCTGAGGCCTGCCGCCTTCGCCACCTCGGCCAGGGTCAGCTCGGCAAAGCCGCGCGCGGCGATGCAGTCGATGGTGGCTTCCATCAACTGGACCTTTCGCGCTTCCTTGAGGGCATCCCGCGCCATGGCCCGATTTCTTACACGTTCGGGGGTGGCAAGGCAATCAAGGCGGGGCAATAATGGCCGGCAATTAAAGTGAAATGGAGCATGAAGCGATGTTCGAAACGGGTCTGTTGCGGGGCAAGCGAATCCTCGTCACCGGCGGCGGGACAGGCCTCGGCCTGTCGATGGGCAAGCGCTTCCTGGAGCTAGGCGCGAGCCTCGCGATCTGCGGCCGGCGCGAAGAGGTGCTGAAACAGGCCACAGCCGAGTTGGAGAGAACAGCGCCCGGCCGCGTCGTTTGGCATCGCTGCGATATCCGCGATGCCGCGGCCGTGGATGCGATGCTGGATGCGCTGTGGGCCGAGGCTCCCTTGGATGCTCTGGTCAATAACGCCGCTGGCAACTTCATCGCAAAGACCGAGGAGCTGTCGCCGCGCGCGATCGATTCCGTGCTGGGCATCGTGCTGCATGGCTCAGCCTATGTGACGGTCGGATGCGGCCGGCGTTGGCTGGCGGACAAGCGATCGGCGAGCGTGCTCTCCATCATCACAAGCTATGCCTGGACCGGCTCGGCCTACGTGGTGCCGTCGGCAATGGCGAAGGCCGGCGTGCTCGCCATGACCCGCAGCCTGGCAGTGGAGTGGGGCGGTCGCGGCATCCGCCTCAACGCGATCGCGCCGGGGCCGTTTCCAACCCAAGGCGCGTGGGAGCGCTTGGTGCCGCGTCCCGATCTGGCGCACCGGTTCGAGACCAACAATCCGCTGGGACGTCCCGGCCGGCACGAGGAACTGGCTAACCTCGCCGCGTTCCTGTTGTCGGACGGCGCCGGCTATATCAACGGCGAGGCCGTGACGATCGATGGCGGCGAATGGCTGCAAGGGGCCGGCCAGTTCAACTTCCTGAGGGAGCTCAGCGACGCTGACTGGGACGCCGTCCGCTCGAAAAAGCCGAAGGGATGAACGACATGCTCGAAGCCTCATGCCATTGCGGCGCAGTGAGACTGGCGATTGCGGAGAAGCCGCAGCGGCTGGCGTCCTGCAATTGCTCGATCTGTCACCGGCTCGGGACCTTGTGGGCTTACTACCATCCGAGCCAGGTCACGTTCACGGCTGGCGCCGGTACGTCCGTGCCTTATGTCCAGGGGGAGCGGACGCTGGCCATCCATCACTGCCCGACCTGTGGCTGCGTCACGCACTGGGAGAGTATCAAAGCAGAATACGCCGACCGGATGGCCGTCAATGCGCGGCTCATGAAGCCGGACGAGATCGCGGACGTCCGGGTCCGCCGCTTTGACGGCGCCTCGACCTGGACCTATTTGGATTGAGTTAGTCGCCTTTGACGCCGTCCAGTTCGAGGTCGCCGGCCTCGATCGCTTCGCGCAGCCGGGTGAGGCCGAGCTCCACTTCCTCATACATCTCGCGTGCGCGGCGCAACTCGCGCACCTCGGATTCGCCGACTGGACCTTTATTGGCGTTGCCGAGGTCCATGAGGGTGGCGAGATAGCGGCCCTTCAATTTCGCGACGATCCGTGCGACGCGCTGGATCTCTCCGGGCGTGGCTCCGATGACGGCATTGACCGTCTCCGCCCGCACGTAGCTCCGGAGATCGTGCTGCAGGTGATAGAGATACTGGCCGAGGTTGGGCGCGCGGCGCTCCAACGCTGCCTTGCGGTTGGCGGCCGGCGCCGGGTTGGTATTCGCGGGAGCGGCGGGCTGCTCGCGCAGCAGGCGCAGGGGAGCGCCCTTGGCGGCACCCTGGGGTGCGTTCTTCTGTGGCGCGGCGGTTTCCTGACGGGAGAACATGTTCAGCATGATGGACCTCTCGAACAGCGTTCGGACGTCCCTAACGAAGCAAGCGCCGTGCCGGGCACGACGCCTGCGATCAGGTTGAAATTACAGCATCTTTCCCCGTTGCGCTTCCGGCCAATTTGACTGCCGGCAAATTATGCCGGGTCAGCCGAACGCAAAGCGGTTGGTCGTGCGCTCCTTGGAGGTCGCAAGCGCATCGCTGGCGCGCACCAATAGATCCTCCGGCGTGCTGCCGCTGGTCGGATAGATGGCAATGCCGATGGCAGCGTTGACACTGACATAGCGGTCGCCATAGGCGGTGGGGGCGGTGATGTCGGTGAGGATCTTGGCGGCGACGATCTGCACATCCTCGACCCGCGGCATTGATTCCGCCAGCACGACGATCTGCGATTTGTCGAACTTGGCGACCGTATCGCTGGCGCGCATCAACGCCTTGATCCGGTCGGCGAAACGCTTGAGAAGGACGGGCGTGGCCTGGTCGACGATGTCGGGCGACAGTCCGCTCCAGTCGAAATCGATCAGCAGAACGGAGAAGAAGTCACGGTTACGCTGGCCGCGCCGCACAGCAAGGCCGAGGATCTCCCAGAACAAGGTCGGCGTCGGCAAGCCGGAGACCGGATCAAACGGCGTCAGGCGCGCCAGCTTGCTCTGCGTTTCATAGTGGAAGAGGGCATAGCGCAGCGCACGGCGCAGGGTGCCGTAGGTCACCTCGGCCATGGGCAGCACATCGGCCGCACCGGCCTCGATCATCTCGCGCTCGAGCGCAGCGGAGAAATCGCGGGTCAGTGCGATCACCGGACCGCGTGCGTCCTGACCGACGAGGGTGCGCAAGCTGGCGGCATTCGGCGTGCTGCCGCTTTCGCAATCGAGCAGGACGATCGCGGCATCGAGGCCGGCCAGCAGCGCGTGAGCGGCAGCCGCATCCGGCGCGGTCACGAACTGGATGGTACCAACGGTGTTGGAGCAGGCATTGCGTACGTGGTCGGTGGTTGCCGGCGAAGCGGAAACCAGGACGACCGATGGAGCCTCAGCGTTCATGGATCTCGAAGGTTGCTTTCAGGGATCGGATAGGAAAGGGTGTCATGGCCCGGTTAATAACAGTTTAACCAAATTGAGCCGATCGCCCTTCGATCCTAATCTTCTTGAACGCGTGCCCTTCCTGGCCGGCCGCGGCGCGGCAACGTGGCGCATCGAACCTATCGGCAGCGTGACCAATCAGACCTGCCGCGTCACGGCGGGGGCGGACTCCTACGTGGTCCGTGTTGCCGGGCCGACCACGCGTTATCTCGACCGCGCGGTCGAGGCGAATAATGCGGCGATTGCCGCCGACCTCGGCCTGGCGCCGCCGATCCTGTTCCTGGACGAGACGCTGCTGGTGATGCGCTTTGTTACGGGTGCACGGCCTTTGACCGCTGCCGATCTGGACGATCCGGAGCGGCTGCTGCTGGTACGAGCGCTGTTGGCGCGGCTGCAGCACAGCGGGCGGCCCTTTACCGGCGAGCGTCATCCGTTCGGCGAGATCGACCGGTATGTCGGCCAGCACCCCGACGCCCGCGCGGTCGCTTTGCGGCAAGCGGCACAATCGATCGAGGAGGCCCTGGCGCGTTCGCCCCGGCCGCTGGTGCCCGCTCACATCGATGCCAGCGCTGCCAACTTCCTGCTTGGCGAGGACGGAAGGCTGTGGCTCGTCGATTGGGAGTTCTCATCCATGGCGGATCCGGCCTGGGACGTGGCTTCGGTCTTGATGCAGCGATCGGCGGATGATGACGAGGCCGCCCGCCGCTTCGTCTCCGAAATACTTGGCAATGCCGGCGAAGGCACGATGGCGCGGATCGGGCTGTTCACGGCCGCCTTGAGCCTGGTGGCGGGAAGCTGGTGCGCCATGGAGGCGGCTGCTCGCCAGGATCACACACTGATGCAGGTGGCCGAAGGTTACCTCGACCGGTGTGCGGGATTTTTATCCGATCCGCGCCTGGCGCACTGGCTCAAGGCCGTATGACAACAGCTTGACAATGCTCGTCGCCCTTCTCATGGTGGGCGCGCTCAACGGGGTGCCCTGAGCGGGCTGAGAGATGTGACGCAGCATCAACCCGAAGAACCTGATCCGGATAATGCCGGCGGAGGGATCTGAGTTAAGCGAGATTTGAGCATCGCTCTCGATTTCCTCCGCCGCCTGGTGGAGGACATGATGACTTTCCGTCGTTGCGCTCTGCTGGCGGCGGTGATTGCAACCAGCGCAGCCGCGCCAGCGCCCGTGTCGGCCGATCAGCCGACTCTCACTATCTATACCTACAGTTCGTTCGTCGCCGAATGGGGACCTGGACCTGTCCTGCAGAAGGAGTTCGAAGGCACCTGCGGCTGCAAGATCGAATGGGTCGCATTGGAGGATGGCGCTGCTTTGCTGTCGCGCCTGAAGCTCGAAGGCGAGCAGACCGACGCCGATATCGTGCTCGGTATCGACAACAATCTCACGGTCGAGACCAAGGCGACCGGATTGATCGCGCCGAGTGGCGCGGATCTCTCGGCGTTGAAACTGCCGATCGCGTGGAAGGACGCGGATTTCGTACCGTACGATTACGGCTATTTCGCCTTCGTCTATGACAGCAAGACCCTACCCAAGCCGCCGCAAAGCTTGGCCGAGCTCACGAGCGCCAGCGATGCGCCGAAACTGATCTATATGGATCCGCGCACCTCGACGCCGGGCCTCGGCCTGCTGCTGTGGGTGAAGGAGGTGCTGGGCGATGAAGCGGCCGGCGCCTGGAAGAACATTGCGAAGAAGACTTTGACCGTCACCAAGGGCTGGGATGAGGGCTATGGCCTGTTCCTCAAGGGCGAGGCACCGCTGGTCCTCAGCTACACGACCTCGCCCGCCTATCACGAGATGATGGAGAAGACAGAGCGCTACAAGGCGGTCAACTTCGCCGAAGGCAACTACCTGCAGGTGGAGGTCGCGGCGCGGCTGAAGACCTCCGACCAGCCGGAGCTGGCGCAGAAGTTCCTCGCCTTCCTGGTCTCGCGTGCGGCGCAGGAGAAGATCCCGACCACCAACTGGATGTATCCGGTGGTCGATCTGGGCGACGCTCTGCCAGAGGCGTTCCGCAAGCTGCCGCTCCCGGCCAAGGCGCTGCTGATGCCGGAAGACAAGGTGGCGGCGAACCGCGCAGCCTGGATCGATGAATGGCTGAACAACGCCGGGCAATAGTCCGCCCAGTCATCGGCGCGGATGCGCTCGGCGTGAGTGTTGCGCTGCTGCTGGCCATCCTGGTCGGCGCAGCGCTGCTCATGCTGTTCGCGCAAGCGGGCGAGGCGGAGATCGGCGCGCTGCTGAGCAGCGCCTATGTTCGGCACATCCTGCGCTTCACGCTGATCCAGGCGTGCCTCTCGACGCTGCTGTCCGCGGTGTTGGGCGTGCTGGTGGCGCGCGCCTTCGCCCGAGAGACCAGTTTTCCCGGACGCCGGGCGCTGCTGGGATTTATGTCGCTGCCCATCGTGCTGCCGTCGCTGGTGGCAGTGTTCGGCATCATCGCGGTCTATGGCCAGAATGGCTGGCTGGCGCGCGCGCTCGCGGCTGCGGGGACGGAAGCGAAGCCCGATATCTACGGGATGGGTGGCGTCGTGCTGGCGCATGTGTTCTTCAATCTGCCATTGGCGGTGCGCCTGCTGCTGCCAGGCTGGCACTCGATTCCTGTGGAAAGCTGGCGCCTCTCGGCGCAACTCGGCATGTCGAGTTGGTCGGTTTTTCGCCTGATCGAATGGCCGATGCTGCGACGCTATCTGCCGCACGCAGCCGCGACCATCTTCATGCTGTGCGTCGGCAGCTTCGCGATCGTGCTGGCGCTCGGCGGCGGGCCGGGTGCTGCGACCTTTGAAGTAGCGGTGTTCGAAGCCCTGCGGTTCGAATTCGATCCGCCGAAGGCCGCTGTGCTGGCACTGGGTGGCCTCGCACTCAATCTCGTTTGTCTGGCGTTGGCGCAAGGCGCGATCGGCGATGCCGCGATCGGCAGCGGCTGGCGCACCAGGGAACAGGATTGGGGGCAACGCAAGTTCGGCGCGCGACTGCTGGATGCGCTGCTGATCGGCGCCGCTGCGTTGTTGCTGGCAGGACCGGTGGCCGCGACCTTGACCGATGGATTGGATGGCCTCGTTCACGCCGCGCTGAATTGGCGCCTGGTGGTGCGGGCGACCGCGACCAGCATCGGGCTCGCTGTCCCGGCGGCCGCGCTCTCGCTGCTGATTGCCTTGCCGATGGTGCTGGCTTCGGCGCGCACGGGGCGTGCAGTGTTGCGGGGAGCGCTCATCCTGCCGATCGCGGTCTCGCCGATGGCGCTTGGCCTAGGCTGTTTTCTGATCCTGCGCCTCGCGCTGGTTGGCATGCCGCGCGCGATCGTCGGCATCGTATTGCTCAACGCGATCATGACTGTTCCATTCGCGGCGGCGATCCTGCGCCCGGCCATCGAGCGCGCGCGGGCGCGGCATGATCATCTGTGCCGCGCGCTCGGCATCGTCGGATGGTCGCGCTGGCGGCTGATCGACTGGCCGATCCTGCGGCCCAGCATCGGAACTGCGCTTGCCATGGCGGCGGCGATGGCGCTGGGCGATCTGGTCGGCATCGGATTGTTCGGCGATGCGCGGCTGCGCAATCTGACCTTGTTGCTCTACGACCAGCTCGGCGCCTATCGCATGAGCGGCGCCGCGGCGACGGCAGCCTTGCTGATGCTGCTAATCTTCGCGCTCTATCAAGTGATCGAGCGCCTGGTAGGTGGCCGTGCTGCACCTTGAGGTCAGAGGGCTTGCCTTCCACTACGAAGATATGGCGATGCAGTTTGACCTCACGGTCGAGCGTGGCACGTTCCTGTCGATCATCGGCCCTTCCGGCGCCGGCAAGAGCACGCTGCTCTCCTTGATCGGCGGATTCGAGCGACCGGCCAAAGGGCAGGTGCTGGTCGACGGCCTTGACATCACCTCGCTCGCACCGGCGGAGCGGCCTTGCACGACCTTGTTCCAGGATCACAATCTCTTCGCGCATCTCAGTGTCGAGCGGAATGTGGCGCTCGGCATCGATCCCAACCTGCGTTTGAGCGAGGCCCAGCGTGCGGAAGTCCGCCAGTCGCTGGCCGATGTCGGGCTGGGCGGGATGGAGCACCGGTTGCCCGGCCAGCTGTCCGGTGGCGAACGCCAGCGCGCCGCGATCGCGCGCTGCCTGGTGCGGCATCGTCCCATCCTGCTGCTGGACGAACCGTTCGCCGCGGTTGGCCCTGGATTGCGGCGCGAGATGCTGGATTTGGTGCGCGCGCTTCAGGCGCGGCTCGGCCTCACTGTCCTGATGGTGACGCACGATCCCGGCGATGCGCGCCACGCCGGCGGCCGCACGGCCTTCGTCCACGCCGGGCGCGTGGTGCTGCTGGATGAAACCGAACGCGTGCTGGGCTCCGCGATGCCGGAGGTGCGTGCGTATCTTGGAAGTTAGAACGCGCGATACATGACGTGCAGGGCCACGCGGCCGAGCATCCGATGCGCAAAGGCGCCGGGCACCGTTCCGACGATGCTGAAGCCCAGGCGCTCGTAGAGCGCGATGGCCGAACGATTCGTCTCGACGACGGCGTTGAACTGCATGCCGGCGTATCCGCCTTGCCGTGCCCACTCCAGCGCGAACTGGCAAAGAGCGGTGCCGACGCCGCGTCCGCGGGCATCGGCGGCGACCATGAAGCTTGCGGTCGACACGTGCGATCCGGGACCCGGTCGGTTCGGCCCCATCTTGACCGTGCCAAGGATGAGGCTGCCATCCAGCGCAACAACCGTCAGCCCTGGTGGCCTCTCAATCCACATGTCATGCGCTTGCGCCTCCGTCATGGACGGGTCGTACGCAAACCACTCCTCGGCTTGGACTACTTCGCGGATGATCGGCCATATCTGCGGCCAGTCACTTTCGGCAAACTCCCGAATGTGAATCCCCGGCATGTGGCGTTGCTACTGCAGCAACGACTTCCGCGAGGTCACGAACTCCTCGACTGCGCCGGCGAATGTGTCGATCTCCCCATCGGTGACCGGCAGCATCAAGGCGATGAAGCCGCGGCGCGCGTAGAATTGCCCCGCTGCGATCAGGTCGAGATGCATCAGGTTCTGCAGCTTGGTGCGGCGGTCGGCATCGGCGGGGTCGAGGTCGCCGGGACGGCGAATCTCATCGCGGGTGAAATGCATCCCCACGAACGATCCGGCACCAGTCGCCTTGAGGCCCACATCATGGCGCCTTGCCACGTCGTTGATCGCCTGGCGCAGCTTGTCGCCCTTCTTATTGAGCCTGCCGATCGCGTTGCCGTTCAGCAGTTTCTTGAGGCCGGTGAGGCCAGCCGCCATGCTGAGCACGTTGTTGTTGAAGGTGCCGGCATGGGGCCAGGCATCGGCGCGGTCGGGATCGAAGCGCGCCATCAGGTCCATGCGCCCGCCGAATGCGCCGAAGCTCATGCCGCCGCCCAGATATTTGCCGAGCGTGGTCATGTCGGGGGTGATGCCAACCATCGCCTGATAGCCGCCCGTCGAGAGACGCGAGGTCATCACCTCGTCGAAGATCAGGATGACGTTGTGCTCGGTGCAGGCGCGGCGCAGCGCGACCAGGAAGTCTCGTTCCGCCGGGATGCATCCAGCGCCGCCCATCATCGGCTCGACGATCACCGCTGCCAGTTCGTGGGCGTGGGTGCGGATCTTTTCCTGGACCCCATCCGCATCGTTATAAGTGGCGCTGAAGGTCTGGATCGGCAGATTGAGCGGCGCACCGCCTTTGCGGAAATAGAGCACGCCGCCGTGATAGCCGCCTTCGAAGGTCAGGATCGCCGGCTTTCCGGTCGCGGCGCGCGCGGTCTGGATCGCGAACACGTTCGCCTCGGTCCCTGAATTGCAGAAGCGCAGGAGTTGGATCGACGGGAAGCGGTCGCGGATCATCGACGCGAGGTCCGCTTCGTATTGATTGGGTCCTCCGAGGACGATGCCGCCCTCCAGCGCTTCGCGGATCGCTGCCAGGATCAGCGGATTGGAGTGGCCATAGAGCCCCGCGGAATATTCGCCGAGGAAGTCGGTATAATCGTGGCCGTCGAGGTCGGTGAGGTGCGCCCCTTCGCCTTTGGCCCAGGCAAGGGGGAACGGTGAGTAGTGCAGGACCGTGCGCGTATTCCCGCCGGGCATGGAGGATCGTGCCGCGGAATGGCGTGCGGCGCTCTTGGGATTGGCGGAAACGTAGCGGCTCTCCGCCTCGTTCAGCGCACTGTCTAAGCTGATATTCATGAAATCAGTCCTGTTTAGGATTGGTCTTGCCGCCGGCGCGGACCGTGGGCTACTGTCAACCTGTATACAGCTCCGCACTAAGTCCGGCGGGAGCTTGGCCGGAAAAAAGATCAAGGGCAACATAAGCCCAGCGGCGTGAGACCGGAATCACAGGGAGGGAAATCATGGGAAAATTGTTCGCGCGCGGGCTCGGCAAAGGCTTGCTGGGCGCGGCGATCATCGCAACCGCGATCGCCATTACACCGGCTTCGGCCGAGACTGTGCTCAACCGAGGGTTCGGCTCATCGCCGGATACGCTCGACCCGCACATGAACTTCGGGGCGCGCGAAGGATGGATCCAGGACGACATCTACGAAGGTCTGACGGCCAGCGATGCGAAGGGCGAAATAGGCGCCGGCGCCGCAGAGAAATGGGAGACCAGCGACGACGGCCTCACCTGGACGTTCCATCTGCGCGATGGCCTCAAATGGTCGAATGGCGATCCGCTGGTGGCCCAGGACTACGTCAACGGCGTGATCCGCCAGCTTGACGCCAAGACCGCGTCGCCGCGCGCCTACTACTTCAGTTCGCTGGTGCCGCTGATCGGTGGCCAGGAATTCATCGACGCGAAGGAGAAGGGCGATCCGAAAACGGTCGGGATCAGCGCGCCCGACGACAAGACCATCGTCATGAAGCTGAAGGCGCCCCAGCCGAACATGCTCTACCTCGGCGACCTTGCGCAAGGCGCGGCGCGAGCTGCAGATCATCTTCCAGGACCCGCTCGCTTCGCTTGATCCGCGCATGACGGTCGGCGCTATCATCGCACGTCCGCTGAAGACCTTTCATTCGGAACTCAAGAAGGCCGAGCTGGATGCGCGCGTGAAGGAAGCGATGGCGCAGGTGGGTCTCGCTCCCGAGATGATGCGCCGTTATCCGCACGAATTCTCCGGCGGGCAGTGCCAGCGCATCGGCATCGCACGCGCCATGATCCTGCGGCCGAAGCTCATCATCTGCGACGAGCCGGTCTCTGCGCTCGATGTCTCGATCCAGGCCCAGATCATCAATCTGCTGCGCAAGCTGCAGGCCGAGCTGGGCCTCTCTCTGCTCTTCATCTCGCACAATCTGTCGGTGGTGCGGCATATCAGCCATCGCGTGATGGTGCTCTATCTCGGCAAGATCATGGAAATCGGGGAGCGCGACGCGTTCTACGCCAATCCCATGCATCCTTATTCCAAGGCGCTGATCTCCGCCATTCCACTGCCCGACCCGAAAGCGGAGCGGGCGCGCGAGCGGGTAACGCTGCAGGGCGATCTGCCGTCGCCCCTCGATCCACCGGCGGGGTGCCGGTTCTGTACACGCTGTCCCATGGCGACCGATCTGTGCCAGTCTAGCGAGCCGCCCTTGGCGCCGCGCGCTGACGGCCGATTGGTCGCCTGTCATTTTCTCTGATTGCGGATTTTCATGATCGATATTGAATCGCTTGAGCCATTCCTGGATCGTCTGTTCCGCGTGAGCGAGGCCTGGGGCGCGCGCCTGTCGCCCGATGGCAGGCGGGTCGCCTGGATCGCCGGCAATCTCGGCCCGACCACGCAGCTCTGGCAGGCGCCGACCGACGGCAGTGCGGCGCCTCAAGCCTGGGTCGCCAATGACCGCGACTGCGACTGGTTTTTCTGGGCGCCGGATTCCGGCTCGGTGATCCTCGGCCAATCGCGCGACGGCGATGAGCGCGTGGGCCTCAGCCAGATCGCACTCGATGGAACGGCCCGGCCGCTGACCGAGGAACGGCCCGACTATTACATCAATGGCGGCCAGATCGATCCATCGGGCCGGTTCCTCATTTATGCCGCCAACCGCGATCCCACGACGGGGCTCGAAATCGAGACGCACGTCATCTATCGCCAAGAGATCGCCACGGGCGACCGTGTGGCGCTGGCGCATCTCAGGCGGGCGGCGCGCGTGATGCCGCGCCTGTCGCCGGATGGCAAGCAGGTGCTCTATCACCGCAAGGACCGCAATCCAGCCGGGCGCCAGCTCTGGCTGGTCGGGATCGACGGGAAGGACGACCGCGAGATTCTGAATGTCGGCGACGCTCGGAAGGCGGAGGGTTTGTGGGCGCCGGACAGCAGGCACATCGTCGTGACGGCGGAGGCAGGCGATCATCGCCGGATCGGCCTGCTGGAGATCGGGACCGAAGCTGTGCGCTGGCTGATCGACGATCCAGCGTTGCAGATCGCCAGCGCGCATTGGCCGATGGGCGCGGATCGCATCGTGGTGACCGAGACCAAGTCCGCTCGTGACCTGTCGAGCTTGCTCGATCCCGTCAGCGGCGAGCGCACGCCGTTTCCCAAAGCGGATGGAACGCTGCTGCCGATCGCGCCCGCATCGGATGGAGCGTGGGTCTGCTATCACTATGACGCGCGCCATCCGATGCGGCTGGTCCTCCAGGATCGCAGGGCGCTGGCCGTCCTTTCGGATCTGCCGGATCGCGCTATCTCGCCATCGGAGCTAGCGGCAGCCGAGGATTTTCGTTGGCGCGCAAGCGACGGGCTGGAAATCCAGGGTTGGCTCTATCGGCCAAGGGGCATGGCGCGCGGCGCGGTCATCCTGGTGCATGGCGGCCCGACCGCGCATTCTGAGGATTCCTTCGATCCGGACATCCAGTATCTGGTGGCGGCCGGCTTCGCTGTGCTGCAGCCCAACTATCGCGGCTCGACTGGCTTCGGCCTGCCGTTCCAGGATTCGATCAAGCAGGATGGCTGGGGCGGTCGCGAGCAGGATGACATCGCGCGCGGCGCAGCAGCCCTGATCACGCAGGAGATCGCAAAGCCAGGCAAGGTCGGCGTGACTGGCACCTCCTATGGGGGCTATTCCGCCTGGTGGCAGATCACGCAAACACCGCCGGAGATCATCAGGGCGGCCGCGCCGATCTGCGGCATGACGGATCTGGTGGTGGATTACGAGACCACGCGCCCCGATCTGCGGCCCTATTCGGAAGAGATGATGGGCGGATCGCCAGCGCAGGTTCCGCAGATCTACCGCGAGCGATCTCCGATCCACTTCGTCGACCGCATCCGTGGGCGCCTGCTGATCATTCAGGGCATGAACGATCCCAACGTCACGCCGCAGAACGTGACGGACGTGCGGCAGCGCCTGGATGCGGCCGGCATCCCGTACGAGCTGCTGATGTTCGAGGATGAAGGCCACGGCATTGCCAAGCCCGAGAACCGCAAGCACCTGTGCCGGCAGCTTGCGCGTTTCTTCGGTGCGGCGTTTGAGGTTTGAGCATGGCGGACATTGCCCAGCTGGCCCACGATTGGGCGCGCGTGCCGGAAGCCTGGGAGGCGGCGCTGTCCAAGGATGGTCGTTGGGCGGCCTGGACCTGGACCGGCCCGACCGAGGCCGGCAATGTCTGGCTAGCCCCGACCGATGGCTCCGCGCCGCCGCGCCGGCTGACGGAGGAGGCCGATCATATCTATGTGCGGTCCTTCTCGCCGGATGCGAAGCGGCTACTGCTCGCGCAATCGGAAGGTTCGTCCGAGCACGACCACTTGATCCTGCTGGACCTGGAGAGCGGCGATCAGCGCCTAATCACACCGAGGCAGGGCGACCATTACATCTTCGGCGGCACGTTCACGCCCGATGGGCGGTCCATCCTCTATGCGGCCAGCTGGGATGACGAGACCAAGTCCGCGATCGACGGGCAGCGCATCTATCTGCACGATCTCGAGACCGGGGCGCGCCGCATCATCAGCGCGTCGGAGAGCCTGAGCGACGTGGCGCCCGATCTGTCCGAAAGCGGCCGGCTGGTGCTCTATCATCGCCATGAGCGTCATCCCGCCGGCAGCCAGATCTGGCTGCTCGATCTGAAAACCGGCGAGGACCGCGAGATCTTCAGCGCCGGCGACGCGCGCAAGGCCTATGGCTCCTGGATCGACGAACAGCGCATCCTGGTCTGGGCGGAAGCCGAGAGCCATGACCGCGTCGGGCTCCTGACCTTGCCTGCGCTCACGCTGCGTTGGCTGGTCGACGATCCAGTGCGATCGATCGACACCGCGATCGTTGGCGCGGATGAGCGATCGGTAGCGGTCCTCGATTATCGCGAAGGCGTGCTCCATGCGACGTCGCTGGACCTGGCCAGCGGCGAAGAAAGGCGGATCGAGCTGCCCGGCTTCACTCTGTTGCCGTTGGAGCAGTTGCGGTCCGGCCCGTGGCTGTGCGAACGCTATTCCTCGCGCGCACCGCATGAGGTCGTGACGTTCGATCCCGCGACGGGGCTCATGATTGAACTGTCACGCACGGCGCAGCATCTTTCCGGCGCAGAATTACGGTTCGCCCCCGCGCAATCCTATCGCTGGCGCTCCACCGACGGGACCGAAATTGCGGGCTGGCTCTATGAACCGAATGGTCCCAGCCGCGGCCTGATCGCCCACATCCATGGCGGGCCGACCTGGCATAGCGAGGATTGGGTGAACGGCTCCATCCAGTTCCTGGTCGCGGCGGGCTTCATCGTGCTTGATCCTAATTACCGCGGCTCGACCGGGTATGGCCGCGGCTTTCGCGAGGTGATCAAGCAGGATGGCTGGGGCGGGCGCGAGCAGGATGATATCCGGACCGGTATCGAAAGCCTGATTGCAGCAGGCAAGGGGATGCGCGGGCGCGTCGGCATTGTCGGCCTCTCCTATGGCGGCTATTCGTCGTGGTTCCAGATCACCAAGTCAGCCGACCTGGTGAATGCCGCCATCCCGATCTGCGGCATGTATCAGCTTGCGATCGATTACGACGAGACCGGCATGCCGCATGGCCGTGACTACAGCGAAGAGATGATGGGTGGCACCCCGCGCGAGCAGCCGGAACGCTATTTCAACGCCTCACCGGGCAATTTCATCGATCGCATCAAAGGGCGGCTGATGATCGTGCACGGCATACAGGACACCAACGTCTCGCCGGAAAATACGCACGCGGCCGTGCGCGATCTTGACCGCGCCGGTATTCGCTACACGCTGCTAACCTTCGACAATGAGGGCCACGGCATTTATCGCGCCAGCAATCGCGAGATCTTGTTCAGGCGCATGGCCGAGTTCTTTGAGGACTCGTTCGCGGGCTCCTGACAAGGACATTCCGACAAAACGCGGGGATTAGCGCCGCTCAGGTCTCCGCCCACATGCGCAGGAGGTTGGCATAGGTGTGATGCGCCAAGTCGGTCTCGTGCGCATCCTCGGCCAGCGAGTTCATCTTTTCCTTGATCTCGGCAAGGTTGCTCAGGATCTCGCGCTGGTGATCGTCCCGGACATAAGACTGCACCCAGGTGACGGCGACCAGCCTTTCGCCGCGCGTGACCTCGGTCACTTCATGCAGGCTGGAGGACGGATAGATGACGACGGAGCCGCTCGGCAGCTTGACTTCCTGGATTCCGAACGGGCTGTGGATGACGAGTTCGCCGCCTTCATATTCGTCAAGGTCGCTGATGAAGACCGTGACTGAGACGTCCGAACGCTCGCGCGCGGATCTCGGCCCCATCAGGGCGTTGTCGACATGTTTGCCGTAGGCCATGCCCTCGCGGTAGCGGCTGATGAGGGGCGGGCGGATGCGTTTCGGCACAACGGCTCGCTGGAACTCCTTATTGCGCGTCAGGGCGGTGACCACGATCTCATGCAGTGCCTTGCGCTCGTCGGCCTTCTGGGAAATCTGCTCGTTGTTCTTGACACGGCGCGCGCGGCCGCCGGCGGTCTCAAGGCCCGGCACGAAGGGCAGTAGAGCCGCTTCCGCGCGCAACTTCTTGATTTCCTCGGCATTCAGGACGTCGGGTATGCAAACAATCATATCGACCCTCGATCTATCTACTCGCTTTGTTTGTGCCGCGAAGCGCGCGCCTGTTCAAGGGGTGCGCGCCCGTCAGCGTGCGAGGATTTGCCGCGCGGCCACCAGCGCCTCCGCCAGCCGGTCGACGTCCGACGCGTCATTGTGGACGCCAAAGGAGGCGCGGACTGTCCCGGGCAATCCAAGGTGGTCCATCAATGGCTGCGCGCAATGATGGCCGGTGCGCACGCAAACGCCACGATCACCCAGCAGCGAGCCGACATCGTGCGGATGAACACCATCCAGCGTGAAGGAAACAATACCGGTGCGGTCCTTGGGCGCGCCGATCGGCCGGATTCCGGGAATCTCCTGCAGCCGATCCAGGGCATAGCGCGTCAGGGCACGGTCATGCGCCTCGATCCGGTTCCAACCCACAGCTTCGATGAAATCGATTGCCGCCGCCAACCCGATCGCTGGGCCGATGGGCGGCGTTCCCGCTTCGAAGCGTTGCGGCGGATCGGCGAACTCGGTGCGCGCAAACGTGACGGTGCGGATCATGTCGCCGCCACCCTGCCAGGGCGGCATGGCGGACAGCAGATCCGGCTTGCCATAGAGCACGCCGATGCCGTCCGGTCCGTACACTTTGTGACCGGTGAAGACCAGGAAGTCGCAACCCCAATCCATCACGTCGATCGCGCCATGAGGCGCTGCCTGCGCCGCATCGACCACGACGATTGCGCCGGCACGATGGGCACGCGCAACTACGTCTTTGATAGGCGTGCGCGTGCCGAGGGCATTGCTGACGGCGGTCACGGCAAGCAGTTTCGGCCCTTGCGCCAGCAATTCATCGAGCGCGCCGAGATCGAGGTCGCCAGCCTCATCTATCTGCGCCACCAACAGCTC
Source organism: Dongiaceae bacterium (assembly GCA_035695765.1). Classification (GTDB taxonomy): domain Bacteria; phylum Pseudomonadota; class Alphaproteobacteria; order Dongiales; family Dongiaceae; genus Dongia_A. The sequence continues at coordinate 112,419 of DASRRI010000074.1, read as the reverse complement.
CAGCCCCATCCGATCGCGCAGCAATTGCCAGGGCACGATATTGGCGTGGTGCTCCAGCACGGTCAGCAGGATGCGGTCGCCGCTTTTCAGGTGCGACCCGCCGAAGGAATTCGCAACCAGATTGACCGCCTCGGTGGCATTCCGTGTGAAGACGATGCTCTCCGGTGACGGGGCGCCCAGGAAACGGGCAACGCGCGCGCGGGCACCTTCATAGGCCTCGGTCGCCGCCTCGCTCAGCGGATATACCGCCCGATGGATATTGGCGTAGCTGCTCTCATAGAACTGCCGCATGCGGTCCAGGACCATTTTCGGCTTCTGGGCACTGGCGGCGCTGTCGAGATAGGCGATGTCGCGCGCCATCAGCAGGGGAAAGGCATCGCGCGGCACCAAGGACGTCGTCTCGCGGGCAGGCAAGGATGTGCTGTGCTCAATCATGCTGACTAGCATTCCAACGGTCCGGGCATAGCGGACGTTCCTGACCAACAAGTCAAGAGTCGGCCGGCTGTTGTTGCCTGACGCGGTCTTGACTTGAATTGAGCGAGCTGGCGGATTTCTCTGAGACCCGCGACAGCGCGGTCAGGCCGCAGGAGCGTTGACTCTCCTGGTGGCTGGTGCAGAATGCCGGGATCGTTCGTATACGAACGATCCTCCGGCCGGTAGGCCCCTACGACGCGCTGGGGAAAGTCTGGGAGCAACCAATCGGCCCGCAATGGGCCACCACATGGAGGGAGCCGAATGTCCAAGTCGAATTCACGGATCACCCGCCGGCACTTTGTTGCCGGTGCGGGCGCGGTCGGCCTCGGTGCCGCCACCGGCCTTCTCGCCACGCCACGGCTGGCGCGTGCGGCAGGCAAGATCACGGTGCTGAACTGGCAAGGCTATGGCACCGACGAAAAGTGGGCGGTGGAGGCGTTCACGAAGGCGACCGGTCTCGAGGTCGTCCACGATTATTTCAACTCTGAACCGGAGATGATCACCAAGCTGCAGACTAATCCCGGCGCCTATGACGTGGTGCTCACCAACTCGGCATGGAATGCCGTTGCGTCGGGGCAGGGGCTGGTGCAGGCGGTCGATACCTCGAAGATCACGCACTTCAACGATCTCAATCCGTCGTTCCGCGATTCCAAGCTGCTGAACGCCGACGGCAAGGTCTTTGGCGTATCCTGGGTGTGGGGCATGACCGCCATTGCCTACAACACCGACAAAGTGAAGCCAGCGCCGGATTCGGTCGAAGTGCTGTGGGACCCCAAGCACGCCAAGCACGTCTCGGTGCGCGACGATGCGATCGAGGCCGTCTCCTACGGAGCCATCGCGACCGGCCAGGACATGAACCATCCCAAGGATCTCGCGAAGGTCAAAGAAAAGCTGCTCGGCCTGAAGCCTCAAATCGCCACCATGTGGTCTTCTGAGGACGAGTGGAACAAGCTGTTCCAGTCCGGCACCTTCGACGTCTCGGTCTATTGGAGCGGCTCTGCTGCGCGGTCCAAGACCAACTACAAGCTGCCGGTCGGCTACATGGTGCCGAAGGAAGGCGGCATCGGCTGGTTCGACGGGCTGGCGGTCGCGGCCGGCGCGGCCAATGTCGATGGCGCGCACAAGTTCATCGATTACATGGTCGATCCCACCTTCTATGTCGAATGGGCGACCAAGATCGGCGCGCCAGCCTCGGCCAACGTCAAGGCCAACGAAGCCTTGCCGGCGGAAGATGTGGGCCGGCAGATCCACAGTGATCAGGCGGCGATCAAGCGGCTGCAATTCATGTCACCGCTCAGCGATGACGAGCGCCAGTCCTATTCCGACCTGTGGACCGAGGTGAAGGCCGAGTTCGCGAAATAGCGCGCGCTTGCCGCAGATCGATTCAGCATCGCGCCACCGGCGTCTTATCGCTGGTGGCGCATTTCTTCCGCGACCGAAATTGACAGGGACTGGGGATGGCCGTCGCCGACCGACGGAATAGAATCGCGATCCTGGGTTTGACCAGCCCGGCGTATCTTTGGCTGACGGCAACCATCTTCCTGCCACTGTCGGCCATGCTCTATTGCAGTTTCCTCGACAAGTCGCCGCTGGTGCCGCAGCCCTCGAGCTTCACGCTGAAGCACTACGGCGCTGTCATCGACAAGCCGGTCTATCAGCAACTGATGCTCTGGTCGCTGGAGCTCGGCGCTGTCGTCACGATCGCCTGCCTGCTGATTGGCTATCCCGCCGCGCTGGCGCTCGCGAAAGTGATCAAGGGCCGCTGGCGCGAAGCGATGTTCCTGATGGTCGTCCTGCCGTTCTGGAGCAACGCACTGGTGCGAACCTTCTCGTGGACCATGGTGCTGCGGCCGGGCGGGCTCGCGGACCAGGCGATCCATCTGGTCGCGCCCGGCGCGCCGGCGCTCAATCTGCTCTATTCCTATCCGGCAGTCGTGATCGGGCTCGTCCACTCCTATCTGCCCTACATGATCCTCACCTGCTACATCTCGCTGCAGGCGATCGATGATTCGGTGATCGAGGCGGCGCGCAGCCTCGGCGCGCGCTCCGGCGCCCTGTTCCGCCGCGTGGTGTTTCCGATGAGCTTGCCGGGCGTGCTGGCTGGTTCGGCGTTGATCTTCGTGCCGGCGGTCGGCTCCTTCATGGAGCCGCGCATCCTGGGCGGCGCGAAGGGCGCGACGCTCGGCATGGCAATCGAGGAGCAATTCACCGTCACCGCCAACTGGCCATTCGGCGCCGCTTTGTCGTTCATGATGCTGGCTGCCGTCCTGCTCCTCTGCCTCGCCCTTTATCCGACGGCGCGCAAGCGCATGGAGGGGCTATGAGGCTCGGGTCCGCTTTTCTGAAGGCTCATCTGTGGTTGGTGCTCGCGTTCCTCTATGTGCCGATCGTGGTGATGGCGGTCTTGGGCTTCAATGCATCGCAGCTCTATGCGTTGCCGTTCCAGTTCGATCTGGTCTGGTACCGCGAGCTGGCGGGCAATGCCAAGCTGATCGATGCCGGCATCAACAGCGTCGGCATTGCGATTGTGAACACCGTGATCGCGACGACGCTGGGCACGATGGCGGCCCTGGCCTTCGCGCGCTACCGGTTCCGCGGCCAGACCATCATGCAGCTCCTGCTGTTCCCGCCGGTCGCGATCCCCTGGCTGGTGATCGGCACGGCGATGCTGGTGTTCTTCTACTGGATCCATATCAGGCGCGGCCTGTTTGCGATCCTGCTGGGCCACGTTGCCTTGTCGTTGCCGTACGTGATCGTCGTCGTCGGCGCGCGCCTCGCCACCTTTCCGCACGCGGTCGAGGAAGCGGCCGCGACATTGGGTGCAACGCCGTGGCAGACCTTCCGCCGGGTGACCGCGCCGCTATTGGCGCCAGGCGTGATCGGCGGCGCCTTGTTCGCCTTCGCCGTCTCGTTCGACCAGTTCGTCATCTCCTATTTCCTGGCGCCGCCCGGCGTCACGACTCTGCCGGTGGAGATCTATGGCGCGATCCGCAAGGGCTTCACGCCGGAGATCAACGCCATCTCCACCATCATCATCGTGGTATCCATGGGTGCATTGCTGCTGACTGCGCGGTTCTATCGTTTCGGCGGTGAGAGATGAGCACCGTCGCCGTCACCGACGCGGTCAAGAGGTACGACGCGGTCGCCGCGCTGGATGGCGTCACCTTGACCTTCCGCGAGGGCGAGTTCTTCGGCCTGCTGGGTCCAAGCGGCAGCGGAAAGACGACCTTGCTGCGCGCCATCGCGGGCTTTGTCACATTGGATCGCGGGCAGGTGCAGATCGACGGACAGGATGTCGGCGGCGTCCCGGTCCATGCCCGCAATATCGGCATGATGTTCCAGAACTACGCGCTCTTCCCCCATATGTCGGTGGCGGAGAATGTCGCGTTCGGCCTGGAAGTGCGCGGCCGTCCGCGCGAGGAAGTGGCGGAGCGGGTCAAGGCAGCGCTTGCCATGGTGCGCCTCGGTGGGCTGGAGCTGCGCAAGCCGAAGCAGCTGTCCGGCGGGCAGCAGCAGCGCGTCGCCCTCGCGCGCGCCCTCGTCACCCGGCCGAAGGTGCTGCTGCTCGACGAGCCGCTCGGCGCGCTCGACAAGCATCTGCGCCAGGAGATGCAGGTGGAACTGCGCCGCATCCAGCGCCAGGTCGGTATCACGACCATCTTCGTCACGCACGACCAGGAGGAAGCGCTGACCTTGTCGGACCGCATCGCAATCTTCGATTCCGGCCGCATCATCCAGGAAGGCGCGCCGATGGCGGTCTATGAGCGCCCGGTTACAAAATTCGCTGCGGGCTTCCTGGGCGATGCGAATTTCCTGCAAGGGCGCGTTGCCTCGCTGGAATCCGGCGGCCTCGCGCGCGTCGCGCTGGAGATCGGCGGCGAAGCTTCCTGCCGGCTCTCGGACGGGCAGGTCGGCCAGCCTGTTCTGCTGGCGCTGCGGCCGGAGAAGATCACGCTCGCTGCGGCTGGCGCGGCCGGACTGAACGCAGTGCGTGGCAAGGTGCTGGACGTCGTTTTCTCCGGCAACAGCACGACGTATCGGATCGCGGTCGGCGACCAGATCATGACGGTGTTCAAGCAGAACCTGGTGGCCGCGACCGCTGCGCCTGGTTCGGACATCCTGCTCTCCTGGTCGCCGGAACACCTGGTGCAGGTGACGCCGTGAAGCGCCTGTTCGGTCCCATTCCGTCGTCCGCGCTGCACATCGTTGTGGATATGCAGGAGCTGTTCCGTTCACATTCCGAATGGGGCACGCAAGCGCTCACGGACATCATCCCGGCGATCCAGCACCTGCTGGCCGCGCGGCCGGACAATGCCTATTTCAGCCGATACGTCCCGCCCCAAAACGCCGGGCAGGCCGTCGGCGCCTGGAAGCGCTATTACCGCCGCTGGTCGAGCGTAACGTTGGACGAAGTCGATCCTGTATTGATGGATATCGTGGCGGAGTTGCGGCCCTGGGCAAAGCGCGTTGGTGACAAGCCCGGCTATTCGGCGCTGGCGAACGCCGATCTGCGCAGGGCCGCACTCGAGCAGAGCGGGCACTGCATCATCCTCACCGGCGTCGAAACCGATGTGTGCGTCCTCGCGACCGTCATCGACGCGATGGAGGCTGGACTGCGCGTGATTCTTGCTCTCGATGCCATGACCAGTTCATCGCCGGCATGCCACGCCAAGGCGCTCGACATCCTGCACGACCGCTTCGATGAGCAGATCGAAGTGGCAAACGTGGATCAGATCCTCGCGGCTTGGCAGAAATGACCGACACATTGGAGAAATTGCAGGCAGCTGGCCGCGGCTGGAACAGCTGGGTCAGCGAGTGGCCGGCGCAGATGTGCCACTTGCCGCGCGGCCTCACCGTCACGCCCTGTGCCTACGCCGCCAGCAAGAACGCCTTCACGGATTTTCCGGCGCAGGGTGGCGGCGTCAGTTACGGCACGCGCTCGGTGCGGGGCGAGCAGATCGCACTGCGCCTGTCGCATGGTGAAACGGAACTCGACCTTAGTTATGACCGACCGGAAGCGGATGTGTTGCGTGCCAGCTGGTCGGCCACAAAGTTCGGCGAATGGGGCTTACGGTTCTGGCTCTGCTGGTGCTTGCGCTGGCAGCCGGAACCGAATGAACCTGCTGTGGCATGGATCTATGATGAGACGACCGGTGACCTGATCGCAGTCCATCCAAAGCACGGCGCTGTTGCGCTTGCTGCCGGAGCGCCCGCGCTGATGGCGACGTTCCATGCCGACATGGCAGCGTTGCGCGCTGAGTTCGAACACCAGGGCTACTTCTATCTCGCCTCGCGCGGAACAAGCGGCCACTTCCCGTGCCTGCGCTACAATCTGGAAGAGACGCCGCGCCTATCGCTGGCGATCGCCTTCGGCGCTACCAAGGAAGAGGCATCGACGAAGGCGCGTCGGGCGCTCGGCGCCGAAATGCCATCGCTGCCCAAGCTCCAGACCGCGCGCGGCGATCGCGCGCTCGATGCGGTGCGCGATGTCGTGGGCTGGAATTCCGTGTGGGATGGCATCAACAAGGGGCCCTACACCTCGCTTTCCCGCGCCTGGGTGGCGCAGAAGTTCGGCGGCTTCGGGCTGTGGCTGGACGACATCTTCTATCATGCCTGGATGGTGGCCTTGTTCGACCGCGACATTGCGGTGGAGAACATCGAAGCGTTGCTCAGCAATGCGCAGCCCGCCGGCAATCTGCCGTGCCTCATGACCGGGCGCGACGGCTGGGTCGACCGATCGCAGCCGCCGATGGGCAGCCTCGCCACCTGGATGATCGCGGCCCACAGCGGCGACTGCTCGATCGTCGATCTCGCGTACGAGAAGCTGCTCGCCAATCACGATTGGTGGTTCCGCAATCGTGATGGCCATGGCGATGGCTTGATGGGGTGGGGGACGTCGCCGGGCGTCGGCGACGGGCTCTATCGCGGCACCAAGCTTGGCGCTCGCAATGAGTCCAGCATGGACAATTCGCCGATCCATGACGAGACGGAACTGGACCGCGCCAGCGGCAACCTCACTGCGGCTGACGTCGGTCTGAATTCACTGCTGGTGCTGGATGCGGAGATCCTGAGCTATTGGGCTGAGGAGCGCGGCGACAACGCGACCGCGCAGCGTCTGCGGCAGCGCGGCGGTGCGTTGGCGGCGCGGGTACGCGATCGCCTGTGGGATAACGAACGCACAGTGTTTGCCAACCGCTTGTGGAACGGTCGCTTCGTTCGGTCGATCGCGCCGACCAGTTTCTATCCGCTGCTGGCCGGGATCGCGACGCCGGAACAGACCCAGCATCTGCTGCGTTGGCTCGATGATCCGCGCAAGTTCGGCGGCTTCTGGCGCCTGCCGTCGGTGACGCGCGACGATCCCGCCTACCACGACAACGTCTATTGGCGTGGGCGGGTGTGGCCGCCGCTCAACCTGCTGACCTATCTCGGCCTGCGCCGTGCGGGAGAAGAGGAAGCCGCGGAGCGGCTGGCCGCGGACAGCTATCGCCTGTTCGACCAAGCCTGGCGCAAAGGCCAGTGCCCGGAGAACTTCAACGCCGAGAGCGGCCTCGCGGACGATCAGCCGGACACCGACCTGTTCTATGGCTGGGGCGGCTTGATGCCACTGATTGCGACTTTGGAAGTCACGCGCGTGACGCCCTGGGCTGGATGGGAGATCGCGTTCAAACCCGGCACCTGGAGCCTGGGGCCGCTACGTATCGCGGGCCGCGACGTCGCGTTGAGGGCCGCTGACGGCTGGGTGTCGCTGCATCGCAATGACATGGAAATTGCTGCCACCACGATGCTGGCGACCTGGTCGAAACTGGCGATCTCCGATGATGCCTTCGCCTGCCGCACCGCCGGTGGTGGGCGGCTGCGCCTCATCGCCCCGTCAATCGACCGGATAATCGAAGCCAGCTATGATGGCCAGGCGTTGCAGTGCCAGGTCGCAGTGGGCGGGCGCGGAATTGAATGCGCGGTCCCGGCCAAGGTGGGCGGCGGCGATCTGGTACTGCGCTGGCGGAATTGAAGGAACGCGCAGTGATCGTTGTTTTTGGCTCGCTGAATGTCGATTTGACGGTGCCTGTCACCACCCTGCCCAAGCCCGGCGAAACCGTGGCCGGCCCCGGTTATCAGATGGTGCCGGGCGGCAAAGGCGCGAACCAGGCGCTGGCGGCGGCCCGCGCCGGCGCCAAGGTTGCCATGGTCGGTAAGGTCGGCCGCGACGGTTTCGCAGACGTCGCCCTGTCAGAGCTCCGCGCCGGCGGGGTCGATATCACGCACGTCGAGCGGGACGAGCATCCGACCGGCTGCGCCTTCATCTGTGTGGATTCAAGCGGTCAGAACCAGATCGTGCTGGCGACCGGCGCCAATGCCACCGCCCTGGAACGCCAGGTGCCGGATGAGTGGCTGACGCCGGAAACCGTGGTGCTCATGCAGATGGAGGTGTGGCCGGCGCAGAACTGGGCGCTGGTGGCTCGGGCCGCCGCGCGCGGGTCGCGGATCCTGCTGAATGCGGCGCCTGCCGGGCCGATCCCGGGGATCGCGCTGGCGGCTCTGGATTGGCTGATCGTGAACGAGACGGAGGCGGTCGCCGTGGCTGCGGGCCTCGGCCTCGGCCGGCTGGAAGCGCGGGCGGCCGCAGCGGCCATCGCGGGAGCGGCGGACATCACCTGCATCGTCACGCTGGGCGGCGAGGGAGCGCTGGCATTCGAACCAGAGCTGTCCTGGCAGGTCGAGGCGATGGACATTTCGCCGATCGACACCACGGCTGCTGGCGATGCGTTCGTGGGCGCCTTTGCGGCCGCGATTGTCGCTGGCGCCGAATTGCCGGAGGCGCTGCATCGGGCGTCGGTGGCGGGTGGCCTTTCCTGCCTGGCTCGCGGCGCGCAGACGAGCCTTCCGAAGAAATCCGCGATCGATGTGAAACTTTCCGAGATTGTCGAGCCGCGCCAGCTCGATTACTAGGAACAGATTGATCGAATTACTGTTTTGAGATCAATGCCCGTGGGAAATCAGTGATAATCGCGTGACCCACAGACCCGAGTGTGGGGTCAATGATTGCGATTAGCTCAAATCTGACCTAAATTGTAGTCGGGGTTAAAAGAGGGCAATCGCCGGATGAGCAACGATCCGAGGGACATGATTGTGGATGACGGGACCGAACTGCCGATGCCTGACGGGACGCAGGCTGGGGCGGATCTAGATTTTGGCGCGGTCGAGGGCGGCGGGCTGACCAGTTCGCTGGACCAGACCGTGACCCTTACGCTGGGCGAATTGCTCCCGGATTCGAACGGCGAAATCGTCATCGTGAATGGTGGCGATGATCCCCAGCTGCAGATCGTGACCGAGCTCAAGCTGCTCGAGTCCGGTGTGGCGCACGATCATCTGACCGAAAGCGGCTTGCAGGTCGCGGGCTTCAATTACTGGGTGTTCGAGGATGGCACCAAGCTGTTCTACGCCCCTGGCCTGTCGATCGAGCTGCAGGACCACGCCTGACCCGCAAATCACCCCGACATGCACAGGGCCGCTGAGATGCGGCCCTTGTCATTTCTGCGCCCGGCCATCGGCTGACGTCAGGGCAGTTCCTCGTCGCCGTCATCATCTTCGGGCGCAAGCACTTCGGTGAGGGAGCTGAGCGAGCTACGCAGCCGCTTGCGCCGCACCAGCTTTTCCTGGGCGGCTGTGGGGAAATCGGTCAGGACGACAATCCGCTTGCTAATGAGGACATCGATCAAATCCTCATAAACACGGATCATTTCCAGGTCGGACTGCAGCATGGTGCCGCGCTCCGCCCGGCCGCCTTCGGGGTCGGCGAATTCCGCGATATCCGGATGGCTGGTGGCGAGAAACTCCGTCGCCTCGTCGCTGCGCTCGCGGTACAAAGCCACGATCCGCCCCGCCGCGTCGCGTTTTACGAATGGCATGGCCCACTTTCTCCGCTCAAGATGGGGCCTCTAATGCGATAGGGGATAGCTCACACCGCATGATTAGCATAGAATGCCGCTTCCTCAAGGAAAAACATCCACTAGAAGACGTTCTTAGCACCAAGCATGAGCGCTGCGGACACCGCGATCTCCTCTCAATCCGGCGCCCGGGCCCCCGCCGAGGGCGGGCCTGCGCGCGCGCCACAACTCAAGATCATCCATCGGATCGTTCAGCACCGAGGGCGGCGCTATTCGCTGAAGCTCGGCGCGGACATCTGGGAGATCCTGGAACGCTCCGCCCAGCGCCGTGGCAAGCGGCTGAATCGCCTGATCGGCGAGATCGCGGAGACTTGCCCGCCGGGTGCGAACCTGTCCGCAACCTTGCGGTCCTATTGCGTCGATGAGCTCAAGCTGCAGGTCCACGATCTCGAGCAGAAGTTGCGCGAGCTCTCCATGAGCACGCAGGGAATTTCCGCTGCTTCGGTGGCGGATGCCTGCCCTGCGCCGTGCTTTCTTTTGAACGCGCAGAACCTGGTGCTGAAGACCAATGCAGCGGCCCAGAAATGGCTGTCGATCGATGAAGCCTCGCTGCGCGACAAGCCGATCGACCGCTATATGCAGATCAAGGTGCCGATCCCGCTGCCGCAGATCTTGGACCAGTATGCGAGCGGCCGGTCGAACGTTTTCCCCGCACGCGTCATCTGCCTGCGGCCGGGGCGGCTGATCATGGCCAAGGGCAGCATTTGCCCTGCTGTCGTCCGCTCCGAAGGCGATCTGCTCTATTTCCTAATGATCGACGCAACCGCCTAAGCGCTTTCCGCTTTTCGCCAACCTGGCCGGAATCGGACGCGTGCCGCCGCGCGCGGACATGATTCGCGCTAATCGGACCATTGTCCGCGCGAAATATCGGCTCCGCTGACTTATCCCTCCAAAAAGCCCAAAAATCGAGCCTTTCCGCATATCCCCATGTGAGTCAGCATCCCTGTGTTCAGCTGGCGTTCATCTGCATTTTCGATAATTGCCTCACCAAAACGACACCATTCCTTAACGTTTTAGCGCCTCGCGAAAACAACTGTCTTCGTCACTCAAGGCACTGAAATCACTTCGGAATGTAAACACGCATAGGGAGTCGCGGTCGATCGGGCCGCAATCTCAGCGAGGGGCTGGGGTGAGGAGGGAACGCTTGGGGCAGGTCGCGGGTCTCCGCGCGTGCCGCCTGCGCATTTTGAGTCGGCATTTTTTCCTTCTGCCACATCCATCGCAAGGGCTTCTGGGGACTTGGGACTCGGTCGGAAAGGTCTGACCGATCGGCGAAACACCGTCGGGTACGGCGCTCGACGCTTCACATGAGAGGGCTAACACATGGCGACCGATTCCACGCATCTGCTGCCTGGCGACACCAGCGTCGAGACTGATACCGACATGGCCAATGGGCAGGATTTCGCCGGCGTCCAGCTGGCGGCTGCGTCGGCCGATGCGCCCATCCCCGTGAAGCTGCCGCAAGGCGCAAAGATCGTCGTCATCCCGGTCAAGCCGGGCCAGACGATCGAGCTGCCGACCGACTCGCCGGACGGCCTGCTCGCGAAGCTCGGCGCCGACGGCAACCTCGCCATCGTGGTCGACGGCCGCACCATCATCCTGCAGGGCTATGCCGAAGCCAACGCGGAAGCGCCGATCAAGATCGTCACCAATGACGGCGACGCGGTCGACATCAACGACGTCATCGTCGCGACCAACCCCGACGTTGCGCTCGACATCCAGACCGCCGCAGGTCCGGCAGCGGCCGGCGCGCAGGGCGGAACAGATGGCGGCGATGCGGGAAGCAGCGGCATCTTCGTGCCGTTTGCAGTCGGCCCGCTGCTGGGTGGTTTCGATCCGGCCGGCGTTCTTGATCCGACGGCGCTCGGCTACAAGACGATCACCGACGAACGCATCCTGTTTCCAGTACTCGAAGAGGAAGAGCCGGACACCGAGCCCGGCCCACTGGTCATCACTGGCGGGAAGGTGAATGAAGACGACCTGCCGCCGGAGCGGATCATCCTGGAAGATTTCATCCAGCTCAAGGCGCCCTTGTTTGGTGGTTATGGTGGTGGCAACGATCCGTTCGATGGTTCGGACGAGGATGAAAACGACACCACGGTTCCCGATTCCACCCGCGAGCCAATTGAGATCACTGCCACGGTTGCCGTCGATTTCGGTCCGGACATTCCAGGCAAGCTGGCGCTCGATCCCTCGCTGCTGCCGCCCGATCTGAAGTCGCAGGGCGAGCCGATCTCCTATATCGTAGTTCCGGGTACTGATGGGCGCCAGCTCATTGGCTTCGTCGATACCGGCTTGCCCGGTTTCGATCTCGGCGATCGCAAGGTCTTCGAGCTGAACATCGTGGAAGTCAGCTCCACCGGCACATTCCATATTGACTTCAAGCTCTACGATAGCTTCGACAACGAGGCGCCTGGCTCGCTGCTCGGCGCGAACGAGCAGGATCTCGCTCTGCCGATCCATGTGATCGCGACCGACTCCGACGGCACACCCGTCGACGGAACGCTCACGGTGGAAATGCGTGACGACATTCCCTTCTTCGGTACGGCGATCGAGGACGGCGAGGTGTTCATCGTCAATACCGGCCCGACCACCATCGTCCATGACGAGACCGATGGCCTCGATGGGGATGCCGACGATATTGATCCGGCTTTCATTCCCCTGGAGACGAAGGCCACCGGCGCGGGCTTCTTCATTCCCACGAGCGGCGACAGCAGCGGTGCGCTGGATGGGGCGGCCTGGAAGCACATCGAAGTAAGCTTCGGTGCCGATGGTCCGACGATCTTCAATCCCAACCCGGCTGATGCAACTGCGCGGGATTCTGTCTATGGGGCGGTGTCTGGCACGAGCGAGAACGAGCATCCGTTCGAGCTGTTCATCGCCAATAGCCTGAGCAACTCGCCGACGGACGGCGACATCACCGTCATCGATCAGCTGACCAATGCGACCGTCACCTGGCACGATGGTGAGGGAAACCCGGTAATCCTGCCGGTCATCATGCGCCAGATCGACGCGCAGACGATCGTCGGATATGTGGATACCAGCGACATCGACACTGGCGAATTTGTCGAAGCGATCGCAGTGCAGAGCGACCTGGCGGCGGTGTTCGTCGTCCATATCGACGACTTTGGCAACGTCACCTACGAGCAGTTCCACCAGATCAATCACGCCGATGACGGCGACAACTCGAATGGCGAGTACGACGACAGCGAGATCGCCTCGGGCCAGTTCTTGATCTCCGCTCCGGACGGCACGTCTCTCATCTATGTCCGCGCGACCGACTACGACGGCGACCATGCGGTCCAGCCGTTGAACATTGAAGTCCAGGATGATGGCCCGGATGCGGCGGTGGCCCAAAACGAGAGCGGTGTCTACCCGATCTTCGTCGACGAAAGCCCGCTGCCGTTCGACGGCGACGGAATCCGCTCGGTCAGCGCAAATTTCAGCTTCGTGTTCGATGCGCCGGACTATGGCGCCGATGGGCCGGGCAAGACGGAATACGCGTTGAAGCTCGTGGTGGATGGCACGGCGTCGGGGCTCTACGCGCTCGAGCCGAGCGACACCAAAGACGCAGGCGGCGACGGCGACGGCATCGGCCAGGGCGATCAGATCCTGCTTTACCAGGTGGATGCCCACACGATTGAAGGCCGGGTCGGCGGCACCACCTATTTCACCATCACCGTCGACGACGACGGCAAGGTCACGTTCGAGCAGCTGCTGAACGTCTGGCACGACGACACCAGCAACCCGGATGATCCCGAGGTGCTGAACACCCTGTCCGCCGGCGACCTCCAGCTGGTGCAGACGGTGACGGACGCGGATGGCGACTTCGACACGGCCGCAGTCGATCTCGGCAAGGGCGTGTTCACGATCGAGGATGACGGCCCGAAGGCTGATCTGATCGCGCTCAAGGTGGACGAGGCTGGCGATCACTTGGTCGTTCAAGACGAGACGGCCCTCGTCCAGAATGGCGGCAATGGCTCCGGTGCCCCGGATCCGGATGCGAGCGGGCAGGACGAAGATGATGTAGCGACGCGTCCAACCGCATTCGCTGCGTTCGAAGCATTGCACGCGACGTTGGCTGCAATCGGCTACGCGTCGACCATCGTCGATATCGATCTCAGCGGTGGTGGACTGGACCCGAACGCGGCCTATGGAACGGACGGCCCTGGCACGACTTCCATTGCGCTGACCGACGGGTCCGGCAATCCGCTGAACGGGGTGCAATCGAATCTATTCGACACAGCGACCGGTGATCCGATCTGGTTGTTCACCGAGAATGGACTGCTTGTCGGTCGGGTCGGTGTGGACGCCATCTCTGCTGCCAGCGGTGAGGTCGCATTCGCCGTCAACCTCGACAGCGACAGTCTCGAGGTGGCGCAGTATCGGGCAATCCAACATCCTTTCAACTTCACCGACGATGAGTCTGTCACCCTTGGTCTGAATGGCGGTGAAGCGCTGATCCCTATTTACGCGACCATCACTGTCATCGATGCGGACGGCGACGCCGTCACCAAGCAGGTTCCGTTCACAGGGGTTGGTGGCAATCCCGGAATCGTATTCCAGGACGATGGCCCGACCTTGTCGGTGACGGGTGATCCGGTGATCGGTGCGCTGTCCGTGGTCGAGGCGAGCAATGCGGGCGGTTCGCAGACGGTGACGATCACGCCGCCGACGTTCAATGCGACTGCGGTTGACGGGTTCACGAGCTCGGTGAGCTTTGCGCTGGCGCTGTCCGGCCCGATCGCTACGGGCCTGCTGACGACGATCGGCAACCATCCGATCACGCTGGTGGTGGACTCCGCCACGCAGATCTCCGGCAAGTATGACAGCGACGGCAACGGTTCTCTGGACGCGACGGCCTTCACGGTCTCGCTGTCGGGCAACCAGGTGACGCTGACCTCGTTGGTGGCGCTGGAGCACGCCAACAATCCGCAGAACACCGAGGACGACACGCTCGACCTCGGCACGCTGATCAACGTAGTTGCGACGGTGACGGTGACGGACGGGGACAACGACCAGATCGTGAACTCGCTCGATGCGGTCGCACCGCTGTCGCTGACCATCAGCGACACCAACCCAGTGCAGATTTCTCCAGATACACTCCATCTGGAGAACAAGGGCATCGTCGGCACGACGGACCAGGTCACGGCCAATCTCAACTTCGTAACCGGTGCCGACGGCGTCGGCAATACTGTGTTCAATGTGGCGGGCGTCCCGGTTGGAGTTACCTCCGGCGTGACGGTCGTGGCTACCGATGGCGATGGCCATCAGCTCTCGGTCGGTGGGCAACTGCTCTATCTCTACTACGGCGGGGCCGGTGGTACCGACACCACCATCCTAGTTGCCAAGACGCTGACCGGCACAGTTGGCTTCACCATCGATATCAATCCGCTGACGGGAACCTACACCTACGACCAGGAAGCCGCCATTTCCAACGGCACCGAGATATCGGCGACCAATCTGACGGGCGTCGGCGCAGGCAACGTCAATTTCAAGCTGCTGATCGATGTCGGCGGCTCGACGCAAGACGTTGCGATGACCACCAAGATCGGAGACTCGGTCAACTCCGACGTCAACGATATCGGCATCAGCGGCGGCCAAACCTTCCAACCGGGCGAAGGTATCCGCTTCGATCTGGTGAACGGGTTGACATTGCACAATAACAACCCCGCCGATGATACCTACTCTTATGATGGCACGCACAATCTGACGACCAGGTGGAAGCAGACCATCTTCATCACCGGAAACGTCAGCCAGAATGCGGACATCATCGTTTCTGCGATCGTTGCTGACGCGGACAATCTGTTCTTTACTGATGTCGATGAAGCCAAGATTGATCTCAGCGTCGCCAACATTCACATCTACACCAGCGGCGGGTCGCTGATTGATCCAGCGAACTATGCCGGCTTGGGCATTTCGCTCAGCGAACTGGGAGATTCAATCCAGATCAATGGCCTGACCGACAAGATGTCGTACGAAATCGTCACCGACGCGGCGCACCAGTTCAGCGCCGTCCAAATCGACGCGGCGGCGACTACCGACACGTTCAGCTTGAGCTTCTTCACATACGGCACTGACAGCGCCGGCACGTCCATCGACCTCGACTACAATGTCGTTGGGACCGATGGCGACGGCGATGCAACGAATGGCACGATCGACGTGTCGCTCTACCCGGATGCCACGTCATCCAGCGGCACCAGCTTTGCCGGTACTTCGGGGAACGACACGTTCCTCGGGACACAGGGTGTCAACACGATCAGTGGTGCGGATGGCAATGATCTTCTGGCTGGCAACGCCGACAACGATACGATTAATGGCGGCAGCGGCAATGACACGATCATCGGCGGATCCGGCAACGACAACTTGAGCGGCGGGGCCGGTTCCGACACCTACGTCTATGAAACGCTGGTCGACGGAAAGGACTCGATTTCGGACTTCGACAGTTTGGCGAGCGGCGACAAGCTCGACATCAGCCAGGTCCTAAATCACGCCGGCAACACCTGGACCGATGGCAACACAATTGTGGACGCGATCGCTGGAGGTTTTGTGACCTTCACAGATGGTGGCGGCGGCAATGTTCAGGTCAATGTCGACATCGACGGTAGCGGAACCGCTTACACCGCGACCGCCGTTGCAGTCCTGACGACTGTCACGCTCGTCAACGCTCAGGCAGGCGTTCTCAACGACAACATCGTTCTGGACTGATGCGAGTATCGGGCCGACACAGTTCTTTGTGACGGCCCACAAGCCCTGATTTTGGGGAGGGCATGGTCGGGGAAAATTGGGGCGCCTTCGGGCGCCTCTTTTTTTGTGTTTTTTGGCCGGCCGGGGGCTTGGGACCCCCGGATTAAGGCTGACTCAAAGCTGAACGCCATTCATCCAGATGAACTCGAGATGAATATCGCTTAACGAGAAATGAACGCGGAGGGGCGAAATTTTGCTAAAACGCCTCTGATTCAAAAGAGTGATACATTCCAGTATGCATATACCGCATTCGAGCGAATTGCGTAGGGCATTCGTCCCATTCGATACTCCGGCCCGGTCAGAGCTCAGAAACAGGGGATCGTCTTGGGGACGATGGAGCTCCCGACCTCCACAAACCCGCCGCGTAACGGCACGCGGCGTTCATTTTAGAGGGCTGAAAACATGGCTACGGACTCCACGAATCTCCCGATGGGCGAGACGAATGTTGACGCCGTTGCGGACATGACCGGCAACGAGCTGGATCTCTCGTCGGTCCAGCTGGCACAGGTGGAGGGAGCGCAGCCCGTCGAGCTGCCACAGG
This sequence comes from Dongiaceae bacterium, assembly GCA_035695765.1. Classification (GTDB taxonomy): domain Bacteria; phylum Pseudomonadota; class Alphaproteobacteria; order Dongiales; family Dongiaceae; genus Dongia_A. Next base: position 95,712 of record DASRRI010000074.1, on the reverse strand, counting down.
GAAATCAGGTCGCCCTGATCCCGGTTCAGCCCGGCCAGACCATCGAGCTGCCGACCGACAGCGCGAGCGGCCTGCTCGCCAAGATCGGCCCGGCGCCGGAGGGCAACCTCGCGATCGTGGTCGATGGCAGGACAATCATCCTGCAGGGCTATGTCCACGCCAATGAGCAATCCGCGGTCAAGATCGTCACCAATGACGGCGATCCGGTCGACGTAGCCGACGTCGTTGCCGCGACCGACCCTACGCTCGACATCCAGACCGCAGCCGGCCCAGCCACCGGCGGCCAGGGCGACAGCGCCGATGGCAGCGGCATCTTCGTTCCGTTCGTCGCAGGTCCCGGTCTCGGCGGCATCGGCGCCGAAGGCGTGCTCGGCGCGACCGCGCTGCAGTACAAGCTGATCGACGATGAGCGGAAAGAGTTCGACCTCGAGGAAGACAAGTCACCCGATTTCACGATTTCGTTCGACATCCTCGGCGGCATCGTCAATGAAGACGATCTCGACGCCGACAAGGAGATCGACCGCCCAATCGAACTGGCGGCGAAGTTCGTGTTCGAGGAAGGCGGCAACGACGGCAAAGGCAACGATCCGTTCGATGTGAAGGACCGCGAACAAGGCGGCCTCGACAGCGATGGCGACGATAGCAACCTCAACGGTGCCGATCCGGATCGCGAGCCGCTCTCGACCGTCGCGACCGTCAAGGTCGATTTCCACGGCGATGTGCCCGGCAAGCTCGAAGTCGACCTGACCAAGCTGCCAGCCGGCCTGACCTCCGAGGGCGAGCTGATCAGCTACGCGATCGATCCGGCCGTCGCGGGCCTGCATGGCAACGGCATCTTCGGCTACGTGGAGAGCGGCGGCGGGGCGGGCTATCAGGCCGGCATCGACCGCCTGGTCTTCGAAGTCCATGTCGACAAGGACAAGTCGGACAGCGAATTCAAGGTCACCTTCACGCTGCACGACAACATCGACAACGCGGCGCCAGACCTTAACGGCGACGGTTCGCCGGACCTGCTCAGCGCCAATGAGCAACTGCTCGACCTCCCGGTCCATTTCAAGATCACCGACTCAGATGGCTCCACGGTCGGCGGCACGCTGCCGATCCAGGTCGAAGACGACATCCCGGCCTTCGGCGAAGTCGCCGGCGTTGGCGCGGACATGCAGATCGTCAACGATGATCCAGGCATCACGCACGACGAAACCGCGGGCCCGGACGATGATGCGGACGACCAGGATCTCAGTGACCCCGACCTCGGTTCGCTGCCTCAGGATCTCGTTGACCTCGCGATCGCGAACGGCTTCGTCAAGCCGACCGAGGGACAGAGCGCAGGCACGCTGCCAGATTACGGCGTAGCTCAGTCTCAGGTGATCGCCAGCTTCGGTGCCGACGGTGCGGCGGTGTTCAATCCAGGCGATGCGACCGCGCGCGACTCCGTCTATGGCGCGGTTTCCGGCTCCGGCGAGAACGAGCATCCGTTCGAGCTGTTCATGATCGATCCCACGCTGGGTTCGACCCCGGCTGAGTTCGACAATCCGAATACCCCGGCGCACGAGCCGAACAATCTCACTGTCGCCGATCAGATGACCAATGCCACGGTCACCTGGAATGGCGCGCAACCCCCCCTGCCGGTCTTCCTGCACCAGATCGATGCGCACACCATCGTTGGTTACGTCATCGCGGAAGGTGGCGAGGATCAGCCGGCTCAGGACGAACGCGTGGCGCTGGACCTCGTCGCCGGCCAGGAGGCGGTGTTCATCATCAACATCGATGACGCCGGCGTTCTGACCTTCGTGCAGCTGCACCAGGTCAACCATCTGCCGAATTTGGATCCGGGCAGCCACGACGAGCCTTTCACCATCCTGGCGGCGGATGGCGAGACGCAGCTCGTCCACGTGCGCATCACCGACTCCGACGGCGACCATGCCACGCAGCCGGTCAACATCGTGATCGAGGACGACGGTCCGAGGTTCTGCAAGGTCGATTGGGGCTGTGACGACGATGCGACCCATCGCATCAACGGCACCGGCCTGATCGACGAGGATTGGCTGAGCCCGAACGGCAACAAGGATTGGGCGCCCGGCGACGACCACGGCCGCACCCATGCCGACGGCACGATCGTGTTCGATTTCGGCGCAGACGAGCCCGGCCATCTTGAGGTCAGCAACCTGGTGGTCAAGGACTCGGCGCACAACACGCTGCTGAACCTGGCGCTCTCGATCGATCCGAATGACGGATCAATCGACGTGACCGGTCTGAACAACCTCAAGACGGCGAACGGCGAAGCCATCACTCTGACTGCGACGCTGGACGCAGGCACCGGCATCCTGACTATCGTGGGCAAGGATGAGGACGGCGATCCCGCCTTCACTTTCACGCTCCACACGACACAGCCGAATATCGGCGCGTTCGATTTCTGCCTGGAACAGCCGCTCCAGCATCCTTTCCACGATCTTGACTCGAAGAACGACGGCCCGCTGACCAGCTTCGAGGACAACCTGAAGTTCGACTTCACTGTGGTCGGCGAAGATGTCGACGGCGACACGGCGACCGGCCACATCAAGGTTCGGGTCGACGACGACAGCCCGAAGGCCGAGTGCGACGTCGATTGCGTGACGGAAGGGACGCACGGCGAAGGCGAGTTGAATTTCGCGACCGGCAACGTCGTGACCGGCAACGGCAACACCAGCTTCGGCAACGACGCCAACAACCTGGACGGCAACAAGGACCATCCGGGCGCCGACCAGCCCTACACCATCAGCAAGCTGACGCACGATCGCGTTACCCACGAGCTGAGCGCCGACGGGCAGACCGTCAGCAACCTCGGCGCGCACGACAGCTTCGATCCGGCGAGCGGCATCCTGAAGATCGAAACGGCCGAAGGCGGCACGCTTGAGATCGTGATGATCAGCAGCAACCCGGCGAATGTCGGCGACTACAAGTACACCGTGCCGGAGTTCGCGGACCACCACGTCGAGCACGAGATCGGCCCCGATGCCGCGGCATCGCACAATTTCGGCAACCTGAGCGCCTGGACCACGGCGTGGCACAACGGCGGCATCGACGTGTCCGCACTCTTCGGCAGCCTGACCATCAAAGACCCCGTCAATGTGACTCCGGAACCGGGCGCACCCGGCCAGTACGCCGGCTTCGGCGTGCTCGGCGGCGGTGGCGGCGACGAGCCGGAAGTCGACACCGATGGCAACTTCATCTTCCCCGAAGGGCTCAAGCTGGACATTTCCAACAGCAAGTTCCCCGGCGGCGTGGACAACATCAAGCTGACCATCGGCGCGCTGTTCGACGGCCAGCAGTACGACAACGGCCACCAGGAAATCCTGCAGTGGAGCGTCTGGAACGGCCTTGTGTTGGTTGCTTCCGGCCAGATCCTGGGCGATCCGGACGGCCTGGTGACGCTCGACATCGACACGGGCGGCGCGAAGTTCGACCATGTCATCCTGACGCCGATTGACAATGGCCAGGGTGATCAGCGGGGCGAGAGCTTCGGCGACAATTCGGACTTCCTGCTGATCAATGCGGAGATCTGCTGCCCGGAGGACAAGTTCACCGAGAAATTCGACTACACCCTGCGCGACGCGGACGGGGATGAGTCGACTGCGACCCTCAAGGTCGACGTGAAGGATACGCAACCCGAGCTCCCGGACCATACGCCGGAGATTTCGGTCTGCATCAATGTCGACGAGGACGGGCTGCCCAACGGCATTGGCAACAGCGACTCGCCCTATGACGCGCCGGGCAACAGCGCGGTCGTCAACGGCAATATTCCGTTCACGCCGGGCGCCGACCCGGTAACGATCGAGCTCAACGTCGGATTGGGCGGCTTCACTGGACTCCTGACACTCCAGAACAAGTTCGTGCTTGCAGCATGGGATGCGGCCTCGCAGACCTTGATCGGCTACGTCGATGGCACCGATCCAAGCGATCCGGCGAACCAGGTCTTCAAGATGACCATCACGGATGGGCAGAGCGGCGCGTTCACATTCGAGCTGCTGCAGCCGCTTAAGCATCCGGATACGGATCCGGGCAAGGAGAACGACAACACTGAGAACCAGCACGACCTGTCGTTCATCGTCAACGTCGAGATCGAGGACAAGGACTGCGACGTCGCGACCACCAAGATCAAGGTGACGATCGACGACGACATGCCGGTCATCACCGAGTGCCATGACGAGCAGGGCAACGACATAAACCTGCTGGTCAATGGCAGCTTCGAGAACCTCGGCGCGGAAAATGGCGGAAACCTGGATCGCGGCTCGTGGGGCGTGTTCAGCAAGATCCCGGGCTGGACGTCGGGCCACGAGTCCGACTCGACTGCGGCGGGCGTTGAGGTCCAGACCGCCGGCGCGGTCGGTCTCACGCCGCATGGCGGCAACAACTACGTCGAGCTGGACTCGGACTCCCTGAATCCTGGCGATCCGGCGCCAAGCACGACGAATGCCTCGATCTACCAGGACGTCGACACCATCGGCGGCGACAACTACGTCCTCAGCTTCTCATATTCGCCGCGCACCGGTGATGAGAGCACCGACGGGATCGAAGTCTGGTTCGACGGCAAGCTGACCGCGACCATCGACTCCGGCGAAGTCGGCAAGTGGTCCGACTACACCTTTGTCGTGAAAGCGGGCGAGGGCGACGGCACGCCTGACTCATCGCGCCTGGAGTTTAAGGCCGTCGGCACCGCGGACCAGCTCGGCGGCTTCATTGATGACGTGAAGCTGACCGCGTGCGCCCTGGTTGACGAAGACGCGCTCAAGAATGGCATTGAAGGCGGCCCTGGCGATGACGGCCCGATCGGCGCCTGCTTCACCGGCTCGCTCGGCGTCAATTTCGGCGCCGACGGCGGCAAGTCGATTGTGTTCTCTCAGACCGGCCAGCCCGACCTGACCTCCCACGGCAATCAGGTGCACTACTTCTGGAATGCCGCGACCGACACCTTGATCGGTTACACCGGTTCCAGCAGCGGCAAGAACAACCCCGCCAATTGGGTCTTCACGGTCGCAGTGGAGAGCCTGGATGACGGCGGCCAGTACAAGTTCACGCTGTTGAAGCCGCTGGATCATCCGGACTCCAACAACGACCATGCCGATGACCCGACCGACAGCGGCAAGGGTTCGTTCGAGGACAACCTGATCTTCAATCTGAAGTTCAGCGCGACCGACAACGACGGCGACACAGTCACCGGCCACCTCAAGATCAATGTGGACGACGACAGCCCGGACGCGAGCCTGGTCCAGATCAACGTTGACCCGCAGGGCGACCACGCGCTGGTCCATGACGAGACGAAGGGCGTCGACAATCCTGACGACGTCGTTGGCCCGCTGCCAGTGTTCGCGCCCTTCGGCGCAGCGCTCGGTTACGCGACCACGCTGGTCACGATTGACCTGAGCGGCGGCGGCGATCCGAATGCGGCGTTCGGCGCCGACGGCCCCGGCACGGTCGAACTCTCGCTGACCGGCGCGGGCGGTGCGCCCTTCGTCGGCGCGGCGACCAATCTGCATGACACGGGCACCGGCCAGCCGATCTTCCTCTACACCCAGGGCGCCTTTGTGGTCGGCCTGGTCGGCAGCGGCGGCCTGCCCAATCCGGGCGGTGCGATCTCGTTCGTGCTCAACATCGACAACGCCGGAAATCTGTCTGTCGCGCAGTATCGCGCCATACAGCACCCCGACGCGACCGATCCCGATGATTCCGTCACGCTGCTGGGCGGCGATGGCGACCACGCGGTCGTCCAGATCGCGGCGAAGGTCACGGATTATGACGGCGACGCCGTCACGGCCTATCTGCCACTCGACGGGCAGGAGGGCCACGGCGCGATCAAGTTCGAAGACGACGGCCCGAAGGCCACCTGCGACTGGGACTCCGTCACAGAAGGGCCCGGCCACACCGCGACCGGCAACCTGGTCACCGGCATCAATCCGGAAAATCCGGTGCTCGGCACCGACGGCAATGGCACTGACGGCAACGCCGACAACCCAGGCGTCGATGGGCCATACACCATCAGCAACCTGGCTCATAACGGCCACAATTACACCCTGAGCCTCGATGGCACGACCGTCCTCAAGGACGGCCTGCCGCTGAGCGGTGGCGACACGTTCGATGGCAGCAAGCTGACGATCACAACGGCCGAAGGTGCGACCCTCGAGGTCGTCATGGTCAGCCCGACGCAGGCTGACGTCGGCGAATATCGATACACCGCGGGTCCGGCGCCGATCCATGCGGAGGACGTGCATGTCGGTCCGGCCGATCTGGCGGCCACACGCAGCCCCGCATTCAACAATGTTCCTGCCTGGCAGAGCGCCTTCACGACAGGCGGCATCACGCTCATTCCGACCGGCGGCAGCCTCGCGATCAAGAATGTCGACGTCAATCCGAAGACCGGCTTCGGCGGCGCCGAAGACTATCGCGGTATTGGCGTCGACACCGGTTTGGACAACGCCGAGGTCGACACCGATCACGAGAGCCTCACCCTGCAGTTCGACGGAGTGAAGTTCCCGGGCGGCGTGAACAACACCGAACTGCTGATCGGCGCGCTGTTCAACGGCGTGCAGTTCGACAACGGCAGCCAGGAGATCCTGAAGTGGGAGGCCAAGGACGCCGGCGACAACGTGATCGCCTCCGGCGTGATCGTTGGTGACTTTGATGGCCTCGTCACGCTCGACATCGACACGGCCTCGAACTTCACCAAGATCGTGCTGACGCCGCACAACAACGGCGCCGGCAACAACGGCAACAACTCCGACTTCCTCCTCGTCAACGTTGAAGTGTGCGAGGAGGAGAAGGTGGAGGAGAAGTTCGACTACACGCTGCGCGACGGCGACGGCGACACGTCGACCGCCTGCCTCACGGTGTGCGTGGAGGACACCTATCCGCGGGTTCCGCAGGAAGGCAATCTGTGCCTGCGGGTGGACGAGGACGGCTTGCCGGCGGGCATCGGCAACAGCGACTCGCCGAACGACGACACGAGCACCAACAGCGCCACCGCCAACGGCTTCATTCCGTTCACGCCCGGCGCCGATCCGGTCACGATCGAGCTCAGCGTTGGCAACGGCGGCGACACCGGACTGAAGACGCTGTCCGGCCAGACCGTGCTCGCGGCGTGGGATGCGGCCAGCAATACGCTGATCGGCTTCATCGCCGGCACTGATCCGAGCGATGCGGGCAACCGCGTGTTCACGATGACCGTCACCGACCAGAACACGGGTGCCGTCACGTTCAACCTGCTGAAGTCGATCCAGCATGCGAACGTCGATCAAGGCGGCGACAATACCGAGAATCTGCCGGATCCGTTCATCACGGTGAACGTGCAGATCGAGGACAAGGATTGCAACGTCGCCTTCACGACCGTGAAGGTCGTGATCGACGACGACATGCCGAAGGTGGTCGTGAAGGCCGATAGCGCCGGCACGACGACTCATGACGAGACGCCGGGCCGCAACTTCGGCTCGGGCGACGATGATCAGAACAATCCGGTGCCGGCGCTGTTCAACCTGCCCGGCCAGCTGCCGGCGCCAGGCTCGGCCATCGGCTGGGCGCACGACGGTGACTCGGTGCTCGACCTCGGCGGCTCCAAGTATGGCGCCGACGGTCCGGGCAACACCACCTATGCGCTGAAGATCCCGGCTCCGGGCACGGACTCCGGCGTCGACACCACTGATGGCCACAACATCTGGCTGTATCAGCTGGCCAACGGCATGGTGGTCGGCCGCGAAGGCGATGCGACCAACACCCCGAATCCGTCCGGCGCGATCATCTTCGCGATCGCGATCGACGGCGACGGCGAACTGACGGTCGTGCAGTATGACTCGATCAAGCACCCCGACTTCCCGAACGACTACGACGAGACCGTTCCGCTCGCGGACGGCGCGCTGCAGGCGGTCGCGACCCTGACTGACGCGGACGGGGACTCCGCCACCGGCTCGGCCAACATCGGCAGCCTGGTGCGCTTCGGCGATGATGGGCCGACGGCCTGCATCGACGACACGTCGGCCAACGTCCAGCACGACGAGACCGCGGGCGTGCAAAACCCCGGCGACGGCGACATGGATCAGTCCGGCGCGCTGCCGGCGAACCTGGTCGCGCCGGGCACGCTGATCGGCTGGGCCAAGAGCAACAGCTCGGTCGTCACGACGGCCGGCAGCTCGTTCGGCTCGGACGACGAAGGCGGCACCGCGGTGCTGTCGCTGAAGGTATCGTCGACTGGCGTGAACTCCGGCCTCGACACGATGGCGGGCAGCAGCATCTTCCTCTACAAGGAAGGTGACGTTGTGGTTGGCCGCGTCGGCTCGGGTATCGGCGGCAACACGCCGAATCCGGCGGGCGCCGTGGCCTTCGTCGTGTCGATCGATACGGACGGCAAGCTCAACGTCGCGCAGTACCTGTCGATCCACCACGACAATACCGGCTCGTTCGACGAGACGGCGACGATCAGCGACACCGCGCTCCAGGTCGTATTGACCGTCACGGATGGCGACGGCGATAAGGCCACGGACAGCGTCAATATCGGCAACCAAGTGCGGTTCGACGATGACGGGCCGACGGCCTATCCGGATGTCGACAGCGTCACCGAGGACGCCGCCGAGTTCTATGCGACTGGCAACGTCGTCACCGGCGCCGATACCGCGATCCAGCACGACAGCAACCCGACCGACGGCAACCCCGATAGCGGCGGCTCCGACGGCCTCAAGGCCGGCAGCGTCCAGTGGGCGGATCCGGCGGCGCCGAGCGGCATCGACACCAACGGCAATGTCGTTGGCCTATACGGCACGCTTTTCGTCAATGCCAACGGCGACTACCGGTATGAGCTCAACAACAGCAACCCGCTGGTGAACGCGCTTAATGACGGCCAGCACCTGACGGAGATCTTCACCTACTATGTGAAGGACGGTGACGACGACAAGACCAGCAGCACGCTGACCATCACCATCAACGGCCATACCGACGCCCGGCCGCCGAGCGCCCAAGACGCAACGGCCGCGGTGGATGAAGACGGCATCCCCGTGATCGGCAGTCACGACAGCTCACCGGGCGATGACAATGCTGACGTCGCGCCAGACACGGCGACGCCGGATGAGCACATCTTCCACGCGACCCTGCCGGTGAATTGGAATGGCAATCCGGGCGCGATTACGCTCGCCCCGGGTGATCTGAGCGCCCTGCGGACGATCGACAATCACACGATCAACGTGACCGGCAGTGGCACCGATGCGCTGCAGGGTAAGGACGCGAGCACAAACGAGGTCGTGTTCACGGTCCACATCATCAATGCGACAAGCGGCGAATACGAGGTGACGTTGTTGAAGCCGCTGCTCCATCCGGACAGCGATGGCAGCCATCCTAACGATGCCTCCGATTTCGGCGTGGGCGGCTTCGAGGACAACATCACCATCCCCGTCAGCGTCACTTACACGAACGCTGGCGGCAACATCACCCGGACTCTGTCCATCGACGTCGATGACGACATGCCATGGGTTTCGCCAACGACACCTGGCTTCATCATGCCGGCGGTGGACGAATCGCTGGGCGGCGGCGCCGACGTGCTGCCGGATCCGGGCACGGCACCCGAGAATGACGAAACGTTGTTCGTGTTGCCGCCTGAACTGACGTCGATCCCGGGAACGGTCATTGGCGCAACTCACGGCAATGGCGGGGCTCTATTCGCCTACAGCGCGGGTGCGGATGGCGAGTTTGATCATTCGTACGAGCTGGTCGTCACCAACAGCGGCGTGACCGGACTGACCGACACGGCGACCGGCCTCCCAATAAATCTGGTCAAGGTCGGCGATGCGGTCCAAGGCCAGGTCGGCGTCGGCCCAGCGGTTGCCTTCGCCTTCCATATCGACGAAGGGACGGGCTTGGTGTCGATGGCTCAGTATCGCGCCATCGTCCATGCCGATCCGAACAACCCCGATGAAGTCCGGTCGATGATCGGAAACCAGGGCGTTCTCGGGGTGTCGCTGACGGTTATCGACAATGACGGCGACAAGGCTTCGTGGATGCGCGACATCAGCGGTTCCGTCTCGTTCGACGATGACGGGCCGACCGCTGCCGATGATACCGTCAACGTAGCGCCCGGTGTATCCGGCACGGCCGACATTCTCTTCATCGTCGACGTTTCGGGCAGCATGGGCGGGTTCGTTGCCGATGTGCCTGGCTTCGACGACACGCGGTTGGGACTGGAGCGGTATTCGATGCAGCAATTGCTGCAGAATCACCCGGAGATCCTGAACGTCCAGTTCGTCAAGTTCGATGGCGACGTCAATTCACCCACCAGTGTCTGGCTGAGCCGGGCGGATGCACTGACCTACATCTCCAATGACGCCAACTTCGTTGGCGGCGGCAGCACCAACTACGACCTCGCCCTCGGCGAAGCCATGGACGAGTATGGCAACAGCGTCCGCCCCGTGACGCCGCCGGCGCCCGCCAATCACCAGAACCTGGTCTACTTCCTGTCCGACGGCGCGCCTAACGACGGCGGCGGCATCAACGAAGAAGGCATCGACGCGGGCAACAACCCAGGTGTGATCAGCCGCCAGGAATGGGAGGCTTTCGTCACCGCCAACAACATCACCCATGTCTTCGCCATCGGCATGGGAGACGGCGTGAATGTGGGCAATCTGGAGCCGGTCGCGTATCCAAACACCGACACCAACCCGCCGATCGGGGACGAGGACCACGTCGTCGTCATCCCGACCGCGAACCTCACCGATCTGACCGAGACCTTGGACAACTTGCTCGGCACGGTGATCCCGCCGTCAGTCGGCAATGCCTTGACGAATGACGATGCGGGCAGCGATGGCTATGGAGCGCCCGCGTTGGTCTCGGTCGTCTACAATGCCGTCCCGCACACCTTCGACGCCATCACCCACCAGTTCACGATTGACTTGGGTGTCGGACGTGGGTCCTTGGAGATCCACGAAGATGGTACCTACACCTACACCCCGCCCTCGGGCGGGGCGGTGGATGGCACGCCGTTCTTCGTCGAATACACGATCCGCGACGGCGATGGCGACACGTCGACCGCCAAGTTGCTCTTCAACCTCAACTCTCCACCGTTCACTGATCTCAACGGCGTAGCCGTCGGTGACGATGTGGCAGTCGGCTTCACCGAGCAGACCCCGGCGCTGATCGCGCCCGACGCGACCATCGGCGATGATGACGGCACCCTGGTGTCGATGACGGTGACGCTGACCAACCGTCCGGACGGCAATGGAGTGGAATCCCTGTCGCCTGGCTCATTGCCCGGCGGCTTGCTCGCCAGCTACGACTCGGGAACCGGCGCGCTTACCATCTCCGGTGTTGCATCCGTGGCTGACTATCAGACGGCCCTTCGGAACATCGCGTACAACAACAGCAGCGATACGCCGGCTACCACGCCGCGCAGCGTTACGGTGGTGGTGAACGACGGCACCAGCGACAGCGTCGCCAACACCTCGACCATCACCGTGACGCCGGTGAACGATGCCCCGGATGCGGTTGCGCCTGTGGCCGCCTACGGTGCTACTGAGCAGACCAGCCTTCCTCTGCACGGCACCGGTCTGTCGATCAGCGACGTCGATGCCGGCGGGGGCTCCATGACGGTGACCTTGTCGGTGGGCTTCGGCACGCTGACTTTGAGTGCCGGCAACAGTGGAGCCATCATCGGCGCCGGCAATGGCACGTCGTCGGTGCAGGTCACCGGCACCGTGACGCAGATCAACAACCTGCTGGGCGGTATCGACACGGGTCCGGGTTCGGCGGGCACGATCAACTACAACGCCAACTCCGACAGCCCACCGTCCAGCACCACGTTGACGCTGCACGTCAATGACAATGGCAACACCGGCACTGGCGGGAGCAAGACCGACGACGCAGCCGTGACCATCAACATCACGGGGGTGAACGACGCGCCCACGACCAACAACACCGCGGCGTCGGGCAACGAGAATGCGGCGTCGATCTCGATCAACCTGTCGGGTTCCGATCTCGACGGCAGCGTGGCTCAGTTCAAGATCACCAGCCTGCCAACCAACGGCAAGCTCTACGCTGATGCCCTGCTGACGAACGAGATCACGCTGAACGAAATCGTGACCGCGTTCGCCAACGCGGCCACGGTGTTCTTCGTGCCGGACCACAACTTCAACGGCGCGCAGAACTTCCAGTATGCGGCGATCGACAACGGCGCGTTGCAAGACGCGTCGCCAGCGACGGCGTCCATCACGGTGAATGCTGTGAATGACGTGCCGGATGCGGTCAACGACATCCTGATCGCGCGCGATGCCAGCGACAACGACGACTACACGGTCCAGTCGGCCTGGTTCCTGCGCAACGACGCGGATGGCGATGCCGCGCGGTTCATCTCGGAAGTGAACCGTAGCGGCCTCGACACCCCGACCAGCACTGCCAACAATCCAGGCGGCAGCTTCACAATCGATCCTAATCACAACAACGACTTCACTTACAAGGCATCCGACGGTAGCGACACCGATCAGGCGACGGTTGATGTTCGCGAAGACACCAGCGGCAGCTTGGACGGTGGCGTGGATAACGAAATCATCGTTGGCACAAGCTCAAACGAGGCGCTGAACGGAAACGGCGGCAACGACGTCCTGTTCGGCGGCGGCGGCAACGACACCATGAATGGCGGTATCGGCGACGATTGGCTGATCTATGACACAGCCGATGGCTCGATCGACGGCGGTACCGGCTTCGACGTGCTGCGGATCGAGAGCGCGCTGGATATCAATGTTGACAACGATGTCGGTGGCGACAGCTTCAACATCATTGGCCGGGTCAACAATATCGAGGCGATCGACCTGCGGAACGGAAACACCGGCGATGATTTCGGCACTGGCAATGGCGGTGATGGCGACAACAACCTGAGCACCGCCGATGTCATCGACATGACCGAGTCCGGCGTCCTCTACATCTTGGGCGACGGCAACGGCGCATCGCCGGGTAACGATGACCAGGTGCGGCTGTCCGGTAGCTGGACTGTCGGTGCGACGGCGGTGGCCAATGATCCGGGTCACCCGGACATCAATGGCCTCACCTTCACGCAGTACACCAACGGCGGCGCCACGCTTTTCATCCAGAACACGATCGACGTCGAAAACAATGCTGGCGGCTGACATCTAAAATTCGAGCCGATAGCGTCTCGAGCTCGACGGAATATCTCGAAATTGAACTAAAACTCCGGGCGCTCCTTCGGAGCCCCGAGTTTCTCTTGGGAAAGTAGTGCGGGGCGCCCTCGGGCGCCCTCATTTTTGCTGTGAAATCTGACCGCTAAGAGCCCGGCTTTAGACGATATTTAAGCTTTGCCGCCAGGATGACCCCCGGGCCAGCCTTTGACCGCGGGGCCTGTTTCGTGGCATTAACCACGCCGCCGCCGGTATGAGGCGGATGGGCTGCGGTGCATGTAGGGGGCGCTGCTGCCTAATTGGGGGTTGCATGGATTCCGACTGGTCACAGGGCTATGTCACCGAAGTCCTCTACACGGAGCATTTCTTCCGTGAGCTGGCGCCGGCGTGGCTGAACTACGTCGCCGTGCTGAACGGCTGCCAGCCGCGGCCGCTCGATCCCGGTTTCACCTATATGGAGCTTGGTTGCGGCCTGGGGCAGACCGTCACTTTGCTGGCCGGGGCGCATTCGCAGGGGCGGTTCTTCGGTGTCGATTTCAATCCGGCCCATGTCGATTGGGCGCGGCGCTATGCCGCCCAGGCCGGCATCTGCAATGTCGAGTTCCTCGAGCGCAGCTTCCTCGATTTAGCGGCGCAGGAAGTGCCGGAGTGCGACTTCATCGTGCTGCACGGGGTCTATGCCTGGGTCAGCGCGGAGGTACGCGCCGGCATCCAGCGCATCATCCGCGAGCGGCTGAAGCCCGGCGGCCTCGTCTATAACAGCTACAATTGCCTGCCCGGCTGGGCGGCGGACAGCCCGCTCCAGAAACTGATCTATGAAACGGCGCAGCACCTCTCCGGCGACGCGACCCAGCGCACCCAGGCCGCGATGAAGCAGATCGAGGAGCTGGTCGGGGCCAAGTTCGCCTATTTCACCGCGACGCCGACGGCCGGCAAGATGGCCGCCAAGATGGCGGAGCGGAACGCCAACTATCTGGCGCACGAGTTCCTGAACGAGCATTGGACGCCGTTCTACAGCTCCGACGTGGCGGACGAGATGGCGAACGCCAAGCTGAATTTCGTCGGCTCTGCGACGCTCGCGGAAAACCATCTGGAGCTGCTCGGCGGCGATGATCTGCAGGCCAAGGTGAAGGCCCAGCCGAGCCAGCGCCTGCGGCAATTGTTCCAGGACCTGGCGCAGAACCAGCGCTTCCGCCGAGACGTGTTCGTGCGCGGCCATGCCCAACTCAACCGCGCCGGCATCATGCGCAACATGGAAGGCCAGGTGTTCGGCGCGTTGCGCGACCTCAAGCCCGTCACCCACGTAGCCAAGGTGGCGCGCGGCGAAGTGAAGTTCGATGAAAAGGCATTCCCGGCGCTGAAGGAAGCGCTGCAGCAGGGCACCTGGTCGACCGGCGACCTGCGCAAGGAGATGCTGGCGAAGAAGCTGACGCATCTCGACGTCGAGCGGACGCTGACCTTGCTGGCGGCAACCGGAATCGCCGTGCCCTGCACGGTGAGCAGCCGGCCCGCGCCGATGCCGGCCAATCCGAAACAGGTCAAGATCCCGCTCGCCACCAACCGCGCGCTGGTGAAGCGCATGGTTGACAACCTGACGCCGGGGAATGTGGTGTCGACGCTCGCGGGAAACGCCCTCAGCATGGATCCGATCTTCGCAGTCATCCTTGCCCAAGGTGCTGAGCCCTGGAAGGACAAGGATGAGCTGAAGGAACGGCTGATGGCCGAGGTGAGGCGCCGCCGCATTCGCTTCAGCAAGCCGGCGAAGGAAGAAAAGCCGCTGGACGATGCTGGCCGGGCGACTCAGTTCTTTGAGCGGTTCTGGACGGACGAGGCGCCAATACTGCATCGCCTGGGCGTCATCGAACTGGCGTAAAGGATCATCCTCGGCCTGCGAATCGAGGAGAATGGGGACCGGTCTGTGCGCGGCGTCGCTGACGCGGACCGGGATTGTGATGAGAATGATTGAGATAGGCCTTCCGGATGACTTGCGTGGACCTGCACGAAGTGCAAGTGCTGGCGCCGCCGGAAAGCATGTCCGCCCGACCGCTTGGAAGCGGGTCTTAACGAGAATATAACCTTAAATATGCAGTACTTGCACAGAACTGCGGAAAGCCGGACGTAAGACCTCATGGATGCCGCCAAGCCCTCGTCGGAGGGCAAACCCAAGCCAGCAGCCGCAAACGAACCCGGCGGGGCCGCCGCCTCGAAGCCTGCCGACGGCACAGCCGCGCCAGCCGCCAAGCGCCCCGAACAGATGTTCGTGGTGCAGAAGTCCGGCCCCACACCGGTCGGGAACGGTACTGCCCCTGCAGGCGGCCCAGACGGCGCGCCCAAGAATGCATTCCAAAGCGCCATCACCCAGGGCGCCAGCATGAAGGCTGCTGCTGCCCAGCTGGCCAATGCGCAACCGGCGAGTGGGGATGCTGCGCAGCCCGGCGCCCATCCCGCGAGTGCCCATACAGCAGGCGCTCAGGCCACTCCGATCCAGGCCGCGCGGCCCCAGGTACCGGCAGCGAGCGCGGCCAATGTTCCGGCGCCGTCGGTCGAGGCCGGCCTGCCCGAGCTGATGGATGTCGAGACAAGGCCCGATCCGCTGCTCTCGTGCCTTGTCATCCTCACGCGCCTGTTCGGCAACCCGAAGTCACTGGCGGCGCTGGCGTCCGGTTTGCCGATCGGCGAAGCCGGCATGACGCCGGATCTGTTCGTGCGCGCGGCGGAGAATGCCGGCCTCTCGGCCAGCAAGGTGCGCCGCGGCCTCGCCGAAACCAAGTCGATCAACCTGCCCGCGGTCCTCCTGCTGCGCGACCGGCAGGCTGTGGTGATGCTCTCGCCGATCAAGAACGCCAAGGTCGACATTGCCACCACCGACAACCTCGACGGCATCGTGACTGTCCCGGTCGCGGAGCTGGAGCAGCAATATTCCGGCACCATGCTGGTGGTCCGGCCGAAGATCCGCCTGGACAGCCGCTCCTCGGAAATGACCGAGGCGAAGGAGCGCAACTGGTTCTGGGGCGAGGTGATGCGCCACACGCCAGTCTATCTCGAGGTCGTGCTGGCGGCGCTGCTGATGAACCTTTTCACCATCGCCTCGTCGATCTTCTCGATGCAGGTCTATGACCGCGTCGTGCCGAACAAGGCGGAAGAGACGCTGTGGGTGCTGGTGATTGGCATCCTCCTCATCTATGTGTTCGACTTCGCGCTGCGCAGCATGCGCGCGGTGTTCCTGGACAAGGCGGGCAAGGCGCTCGACCGCAAGGTCTCCTCGGCGATCTTCGAGCACATCCTGTCGATCAAGATGGCGGCCGGCCCGCAATCCTCCGGCGCCTTCGCCAGCAACGTGCAGCAATACGAAACGCTGCGCGACTTCTTCACCTCGGCCAGCCTCTCGGTGCTCATTGACCTGCCGTTCGTGCTGATCTTCCTGGTGATCATCTTCTTCATCGCCGGACCCGTAGTGACGGTGCCGGCGGTGCTGATCCCCACGGTGATCCTGGTCAGCATTCTCGTGCAGTTCCCGATGAAGCGCGCGGTGGAACGCTCCTACCGCGAATCCTCGCAGAAGCATGCGACCCTGGTCGAGGCGATCAACGGCCTCGACATGATCAAGGCGACGTCCGCCGAAGGCCAGTTGCAGCGCAACTGGGACGGCTATGTGGCCGCGTCCTCCGCCTCATCCGAGACGTCGAAGCGCTGGTCGACCCTCGGCATCAACTTCGTGATGCTCGCCTCGAACCTGGCCACTACGGGCGTCATCCTGTGGGGCTGCTACCGGATCTTCCAGTCCGGCCCGACCAGCGACGTCCATATGACGACGGGTGCCTTGATTGCCGCCTCGATGCTGACAAGCCGCGCCATGGCGCCGCTTGGCCAGATCGCCGGCCTCATCATCCGCTTCCACCAGTCCTTCACCTCGCTGAAGGGCCTCAACAAGCTGATGGCGCTCCCTGTGGAGCGGCCGCGCGGCAAGGTCTTCATCCGCCGCCCGCGGATCGAGGGCGCAATCGAATTCCGTAACGTCCTCTTCAAATATCCCGGTGCGCAGACCGCGGCGCTGGACGGCGTCTCGTTCAAGATCCAGCCGGGCGAACGGGTCGGCATCCTCGGCCGCATCGGGTCGGGCAAGACCACCATCGAGCGCCTGATCCTCGGCCTCTATGAACCGTCCGAGGGCGCTGTCCTGGTGGACGGCACCGACATCCGTCAGCTCGATCCCACCGACCTCCGGCAGAATATCGGCTGCGTGCTGCAGGACCCGCATCTCTTCTTCGGCTCGGTCAAGGACAACATCACCCTCGGCGCGCCCTATGTGGACGAAGCCTCCGTGATCCGCGCCGCGACCTTGGCCGGCGTCGACCAGTTCGTGCGCCAGCATCCGCTCGGCTACGACATGCCGGTCGGCGAGAATGGCCGCATGCTGTCGGGCGGCCAACGGCAGTCGGTGGCAGTGGCGCGTGCCCTGCTGCTCAATCCGCAGATCATGGTGTTCGACGAGCCGACCAGCTCGATGGACAACAGCACCGAGGCCGCGTTCAAGCAGCGCCTGGGTGCGATCGCGCGCGGCAAGACCATCATCCTTGTCACCCACCGCCATTCGATGCTGGCGCTGGTCGACCGGCTGATCGTGCTGGACCGCGGCAAGGTGGTGGCGGACGGCCCGAAGTCCGGCGTGCTCGAAGCCCTGATGGGCGGGCGCGTGCAGGCCAGGGAATAATACCATGTCGCTGACCAATCGAGATCTCTGGATCGATCCGTCCGAGACGGAACGCGAAGGCACCAAGCTGTTCGGCCACCTGTTGCTGTTCAGCCTCATTTTCATTGTCGTGGCCGGCCTGGTCTGGGCGCACTACGCCGTGCTGGACGAGATCACGCGCGGC
Organism: Dongiaceae bacterium; assembly: GCA_035695765.1. Classification (GTDB taxonomy): domain Bacteria; phylum Pseudomonadota; class Alphaproteobacteria; order Dongiales; family Dongiaceae; genus Dongia_A. Next base: position 77,708 of record DASRRI010000074.1, on the reverse strand, counting down.
GAGGGCAAGGTCATTCCCTCCAGCCAGACCCAGGTGATCCAGAGCGTGAAGGGCGGCAAGATCAAGGCCCTCAACGTGCGGGAAGGGGACATCGTCGAGGCGGGCCAGGTGCTTGCGGTCCTCGACAATACCGAGCTCTCGACCAACGAAGCGGAGCTGAAGCAGCGCAAATGGACCTCGTCTGCCGCCCTGGCGCGGCTGCAGGCCGAGATCGGCGGCAAGGACGATCCATCCCAGATCGCCTTCCCCGAAGATATTATGAAGGAGGCGCCGGAAGTCGTGGAGACCGAGAAGTCGGTCTTCGTCATCCGCCAGCAGCAGGTCCAGTCCCAGCGCACGACGCTCCAGTCGCAGGTCGAGACCAAGCAGCAGGAGCTGCGGCAGATCGATACCAAGGTGTCGACGGCACGCAAGAGCCTCGACATCGCGCAACAGCAGGTCAACATCCTGGAGCCGCTGGTCAGAAACAACATCGCTTCGAAGGTCGACCTGCTGCGCGCGCAGCAGGAAGTGCAGCAATATCAGTCGGAGATCTCCAACGCCGAGGCCTCGCGGCCGCCGGCGCGTGCGGCCCTCGCCGAAGCGCAGGCCAAGCTGAAAGAGATCGATGCGACCTTCCGCGCTGACGCCGCGCAGCAGATGAACCAGCATCGCGCCGAGCTCGCCTCGGTGCGGGAGTTGCTCTCTGGCGCTGTGGAGCAGGGCAGCGAGCAGAGCCTGAAATCGCCGGTCTATGGCACGGTCAAGCAGATCAAGGTTCACACCCTCGGCGGCGTGCTGCAACCGGCAGAAGAATTGATGGAGATCGTGCCGATCGAGGACACGTTGCTGATCGAAGCGCAGATCCGGCCGCAGGACCGCGGCTTCATCGCGCCCGAACAGCATGCCAAGATCAAGATCACGGCGTACGATTACAGTATCTATGGCGGCCTTGACGCGAAGGTCGAACAGATCAGCGCGGACGCCATCGAAAATGAGAAGAAAGAAATGTTCTTCCGCGTTCGTCTGCGCACCGATAGGAACTACCTGATCGGCAAGGACGGCGGGGAGTTGCAGATCATTCCGGGCATGACTGCAACCGTCGATATCTTGACTGGTAAGAAAACGGTCCTAGAATACCTCCTTAAACCCATCCTAAAGGCGAGAGATACCGCCCTGTCAGAGCGTTAAAAAATAGGTGCGGGCGACTCGCAAATCTGGTACTAAGCGAAAGGGACACAATCTTAGTGTATGGTTACTAAAGAGTTCGGTTCTTAGCTGTCGTGGGTCCGCGGGGGCCTCGCCAAAAAGTCAGTATTTGGGGGAAATCCAATGAAGTTGGGAGCTTCGTCGCTTCGTCGTACAACGCTGTTGCTTGGTACGGCACTTTTGACCGGCATTGCCGGGTTTGCGGGATCTTCGTCCGCCATGTCGCTCAAAGACGCGGTCGGACTGGTGATCTCTACCAATCCAGAGGTCGGCGTTACGGTCAAAGACCGCCGCGCGATCGATTACGAGTTGCGCCAGGCGCGCGCGCTCTACTATCCGCAGATCGACGTGCGGCTCGATGCCGGCATCGATTTCTCGGAAAACGAGACGACCGACGTCGGCAACGCTCGGACCAACCAGGGCGTCCACGATCACGGCCGCTGGCTGTATGGCCGGCGCGACGCCCAGGTGACGCTGCAGCAGCGCATCTTCGACGGCTTCGAGACCAGCTCCGAGGTCGAGCGTCAGAAGCAGCGCATCGCGTCTGCGGGCCAGCGTGTCCAGGATCAGGGCCAGGTTTCCGCACTCGATGCGACGCAAGTATTCCTCGACGTGCAGCGCCACACCGAGCGTGTCGCCAACGCCGAAGAGAACGTGCGGGCCCATGAGGAGACGTTGCGCCTGGTGCAGCGGCGCGCGGAACTCGGCGGCGGCAACGTGGCCGACGTCCGCCAGGCCGAAGCGCGCTTGGCGACCGCCCGCACCAATCTCAACGAGATCCAAGGCGATCTGCGCGATGCGCGTGCGACTTTCCAGCGCGTGATCGGCGTCGAACCCCAGGATCTGGAAGCCGTGACGCTTGACGGTTCGATGATCTCGCCGAGCGAAGAAGAATCGGTGGCGAAAGGTCTGACGACCAATCCCAAGGTGTTGCTGGCCCAGGCGGACGTCAGGGTTTCCGACGCCGAGATCGACAAGGAAGCGGCGCCACTTTATCCGCGCCTTGATCTCGAGGTGATCGGCAACAACAACCGTCACAATGCCGGTCGCGAAGACACGACCTACAGCGCCACGTTCCTGCTGGTGGCGCGCTACAATCTCTATCGTGGCGGCGCCGATCTGGCGCGCGTGCGCGAGTTCAAGTGGCGCAAGGCGGAGGCGCAGGAACAGTTGCGCGTCCGCGAGCGCGAGGTGGCGGAAGACGTTCGCCTGTCGTGGAGCGAGCGTGACACGCAGCGCAACCGGATCCAGACCTTGACCGATCAGGTTGAGGCGAACCAGAACACGCGCGACGTGTACGCCCAGCAGTTCGACATCGGCCAGCGCAGCCTGCTCGATCTGCTCGACGCGACCAACGAGCTGTTCCTGTCGAAGAACGACCTGATTACCGCCAACTACGAAGAGCTGTTCGCCAACTACCGCATCCTGGCCTCTCAGGGCGAGCTGGTGCAGGCGCTGGGCGTTGCTTTCCCGACGGAAGCAACTCCGGGCGAGGTGGAGTTCGAGACCAAGGCGCCGGGCGAGGGCGGCTGAGCCGTCCCCTCACTACGAGCGCTCCTGACTACAGACCGCGCGTGATCTTCACGCGCGGTTTTTGTTTGGCGCTGTTGCAAAGATGTCAAAGGCGTAGCCGGCCCTCACCGGCCATGGCATGTTAGGATAGATTTTCCATCAAGCGTCCTGCGACATCGGCGGTACTGCGGATTTGGCCGGCTGAGCTAGCGATCATGACTGCAAGAAGGTGGGGGCCCGGTCTGGCTGCACTCCGGGCGCGCGATTTTGCGCTTTATGCCGGGGCGAACTTCCTGGCGACCATTGCCCTCCAGATCCAGGCGACGGCCTTGGCTTGGCAGATCTATGAAATCACCCACGATCCGTTCCAGCTCGGCCTGGTCGGGCTGGTGGAATTCCTGCCCGCTGCGCTGCTTGCGCTGCCGGCGGGGCATATGGCGGATCGAAGGGACCGGCGGCGGCTCATCCTGACAGGGATCGGCGCAGAGCTTGCCGCGGCGCTGGTCCTGGTCAGCTTGGCCTTCACCGGCCACGTTACGGAAATCGCTATCCTCGCACTGGCCTTCTGCTTCGGCGTGGCGCGCGCGATCGCGACGCCTGCGGCGCGGGCGTTGATGCCGAGCCTGATGCCGAAAGAAAACTTTGCCAGCGCCGTCGCCTGGTCTTCAACCAGCTGGCAAGTCGCTACCATAGCCGGCCCGGGCCTGGGCGGCCTGCTCTATGCCCTGGGGCCTTCGGTCGCTTATGGCGGCGCAACGCTTGGATTCGCCGGCGCGGTCATCTGCGCCTTCATGATGCGCGGCAGGCCCGTCGCGGTCTCCGCGCGGACAGGCGGCGACCTGGCCGCCATCCTGGCGGGCCTCATCCTGATTTTCCGCAACCGGCTGCTGCTCGCGACCATTTCGCTCGATCTGTTTGCCGTTCTGTTCTCCGGCGCGACCGCGCTGATCCCGGTGTTCGCCCAGGATATTCTCCATGTCGGTGCGGATGCCGGCGGCCTGCTGCGCAGTGCCCAGGGCTTCGGTGCGACGGCGACGGCGCTGCTGCTGACGCAGTTCCCATTGCAGCGGCACGTCGGACGGCGGCTGTTCATGGCGGTCGGGCTGTTCGGCGTTGCCGCCGTAGCCTTCGGTCTGTCGCGCGACTATTGGCTGTCCTTCGCGGCCCTGCTGGTGCTGGGCGCGGCGGACATGGTGAGCGTCTTCATCCGCGGCACGCTGGTGCCGCTGGCAACGCCCGATGAGCTGCGTGGCCGGGTGACGGCAGTCGAATCGGTCTTCATTGGTGCCTCGAACGAGCTTGGCATGTTCGTCGCCGGCAGCGGCGGCGCGCTGCTGGGGCCGGTTGCCGCAGTCCTGGTCGGCGGCAGCATGACGCTGCTGATCACGTTATCCTGGGTGGGGCTGTTTCCGATGCTGCGCCGGCTCGACCGGTTCGCCGAGCTTGACTAGCCGGCCGCAGGTTTCGGTCAGGAAGGCTCGTTTCAGACAGGAAGTTGGAGGCCCGGGCCGGAATCGAACCGACGTACGAGGATTTGCAGTCCTCTGCATGGCCACTCTGCCACCGGGCCGGAAGCGGCCGGATCAGGAGGGTCCCGAGGGGGCGGCCGTGTTTGGCGAGCGCACGTATAGGGCCGAGACGGCGAGCCGGTCAAGCGCGGCAGGGCCGGGTATGGCAGGGGCCAGAACGGGGGCGCGCGCGTTGAGTTTGGATGTTCCGGCGGCTATAACCATCCTGGAAAGATCATTGGACATCCGGCGGAATTTGGCGGCAAAACCAGCCACTTCCTTGTCCGTCAAAGGGGCCTCAGTCGAGAGGGCAAGACTTGAAAATGGATTATGCAATCGCGCGCCAGCACATGGTGGACAGCCAGGTCCGCACCAACAAGGTGACGGATGAACAGCTGATCGAAGCGATCCGCTCCTTGCCGCGCGAGCGGTTCGTGCCGGAGGCAGCGCGTGCGCGCGCTTACGTGGATGATGACTTGGAGATCGCGCCGGGCCGTTACCTGATGGAGCCGATGGTGACCGCGCGCCTCATCCAGGCGGCAGAGGCGAAGCCGGACGATATCGCGCTGGTCGTCGGCGCCGGGACCGGGTACGCCGCGGCCTTGCTCTCTCGCCTGGTCAACACTGTGGTTGCATTGGAGTCGGAGTCTGCTTTGGCGCAGCGTGCGAGCGCAGTCCTTGGCGAGCTGGCGATCGACAATGCGGCCGTCGTCGAAGGCGCGTTGAATGCCGGCTGCAGCAAGCACGCGCCCTACAACATTCTTTATCTCGATGGCGCGGTCGAGCAGGTGCCAACTGCCGTGACGAGCCAGCTGGCCGATGGCGGACGCATGGTCGGCGTGCTGATGGATCGGGGCGTTGGTCGGGCAGCCTTGTGGATCAAGAGCGGCAACACGGTTTCTCACCGCATCCTGTTCGACGCGAACGTTGCGCCGCTGCCGGGCTTCGCTGCGCCGGCTCGGTTCGTGTTCTAGAGATCGTGCCGGTCTCAGCTATGCCTTTTTTGCGATGTGGGATGCTGGGCGCAGCCATGCTGGCGTTGCCAAGCGGCATCGGCACGGCGCAAGCCGCCAGCCTCTATGACGCACTGGCGGCGGCCTATTCTTCCAACCCGACGCTGGAGGCCGCCCGCGCACAATTGCGTGCGACCGATGAGGGCGTGCCGCAAGTGCTGTCCGAATGGCGCCCGACGGTGCTTGGCACTGCGCAGGGCGGACACGAGTGGGATGACCAGCATAAGCCTCTGCCGCTGGAGCAGGAGACCAATCCGCGCAGCTATGGCGTCACCGTCCGCCAGCCGATCTTTGACGGTTTCGGCACTGTCGCGGGCACGTCGGAGGCGGAGAACCTGGTCGAGGCCGGCCGCGCCCAGCTGACGGACGCGGAGCAGAATGTGTTGCTGGCGGCGGTGACTGCCTACATGAACGTCGTGCGTGATGCCTCCGTGCTCGATCTCAACCGCAATAACGAGAAGGTGCTGCAGGCGCAGCTCGAGGCAACTCAGGCGCGGTTCGACGTCGGCGAGTTGACGCGCACCGACGTCGCGCAGGCCGAGGCGCGTTTGCAGGGCGCCGTCGCTTCGCGCATCCAGGCGCAAGGTCAATTGACGACTTCGCAGGCGATCTATCGTCAAGTGATCGGTGATGATCCGGTCGATGTGAAGATGCCGGATCAAACGCCGCACCTTCCCTCCAGTCGCGAAGAATCCACGACCCTCTCGCAGGGTGCCCCAGCCGTCCGCGCCGCGCAATTCCAGGAACGCGCCGCCAAGGACGATATCGACGTGCAGTTCAGCGACATGCTGCCAAATGTCGCGATCGAAGGCAGCTATCAGCGCCAGCAGGACCTCGGCACACGCGGCAGCGAAGAGGATGTGGGTTCGGTGATCGGGCAAGTGACGGTCCCCCTCTATCAGGCGGGTGCGCCCGACTCCCGTGTGCGGCAATCAAAGCAGCGGTACATGCAAGCCAAGCGTCAGACCGACGAAGCCTTGCGAGCTGCGGAGCGGGAGGCTGTCAACTCCTGGACGGCCCTGCAAACCGCGATCGCTCAAACGCGGTCTTTTGAGGAACAAGTAAAAGCGACCGAGATCGCCCTCGAAGGCGTGCGGCAGGAGCAGGAGGTCGGCGCCCGGACCATCCTCGACGTCCTCGACGCACAGCAAGAGGTGCTGAACGCGCAGGTCAGCCTGGTTTCGTCCCAGACCGACCGCGTGGTGGCGGAGTTTCGCGTGCTGGCGGCGGGGGGCTCATTGACTGCCCAAAATCTGGCCCTCAACGCAGAATACTACGATCCCAGGCAGCATTACGACGCGGTCCGGAATAAGTTCATTGGAACCGGTCCTGGTGTCGAATAACGCCTTGAATAGACTGGGCTGATTTCGGCTGCGTGACGATATAACCCATTCCTTGAGAAACCACACCGAAGTAGCTAGGATTGCTGGGGTTGCGCCCGAGCCAGCCGGGGACAGGCCGGCCGATGGCGCACATTTGGTTTGTACGCCGGGAGTAGCACCTCCGGGGACGAGGTCATGAACGACGCCAAAGCTACACAAGAACCGTCGATGGAGGAGATCCTCGCTTCGATCCGGCGCATCATCTCCGAAGAAGGCAATGCGGAGGATGCAGCGGAGAAGAAGCCGGAACCGCCGGTAGCGGCGCCGCCACCGCCGCCGGCCGCGGCTGCTCCGCCGCCGCCTCCGCCACCACCACCCCCTCCGCCGCCCCCGGAGGAGGAAGAGGAGCTGGTGCTGACTGACGAGGTCGAGGAGCAGGTCGTACCACCGCCCGCCCCCGGGCCCGAGGTTGAGCCTGAGCCGGAACCCGAGCCTGAGCCGGAACCCGAGCCGGCGGAGGAAGAGGAGATTGAATTGGCACCAGCCGAGCCGCCACCTCCGCCGCCCCGGAGGTCTGCGCCGGCGCCGCAGATGGCCGAGCCAACTGAACATGTGGCGGGACCGGGCGTGGGCGAGCCGCCCCTGGTATCCCCCGACGTTGCCGAGGCATCGGCTTCCGTAATGGCGCAATTGATTGCACGGAGGGCGCAGACCGTGGTCGAAGTCCAATCACCGGGCCAGGGCTTGCTGGTCGAAACACTCGTGCGTCAGGCCGTCGAGCCGATGCTGCGCGACTGGCTGGATGCCAATCTGCAGGCCATCGTCGAGCGGCTGGTCCGCCGTGAAGTCGAACGGATCGCCCGACGCGCAGAGCTGAGCTGAGCGTCCGGTGGCTTTCGTGAGGCGGTCCAGCCCAGGTTGACGGGCTTCGGTCGGCCGCTATAACAGCCCGAATTTCGCGATTTCCCTGAGAAAGGCCAGCAATGCTGGAAAAGACTTTCCGGCCCGATGAGGTCGAAAAGAAACACTATGGCGCGTGGGAGCAATCCGGCGCATTCGCGGCGCATGACGATTCGAACCGCGCGCCTTTCACCATCATGATGCCGCCGCCAAACGTCACCGGCAGTCTGCACATGGGTCATGCGCTGACCTTCACGTTGCAGGATGTCCTCATCCGCTACGAGCGGATGCGCGGGCGCGACGCGCTCTGGCAGCCGGGCAGCGATCATGCCGGCATCGCGACCCAGATGGTGGTGGAGCGCGAGCTGGCGAAGCAGGGCGTCAAGCGCACCGATCTCGGCCGCGAGAAATTCCTGGAGAAGGTCTGGGAATGGAAGGCGGAATCCGGCGGCGCGATCACGCATCAATTGCGCCGGCTGGGTGCATCACCCGATTGGAGGCGCGAACGCTTCACGATGGACGAGGGCCTCAATCGCGCCGTCCGCAAGGTGTTCGTCGATCTCTACCGACAGGGCCTGATCTATCGCGACAAGCGGCTGGTCAATTGGGATCCGAAGCTGCACACCGCGATCTCCGACCTCGAAGTCGTGCAGAAGGAAAAGCAGGGGCACCTGTGGCATCTGCGCTATCCGGTGGAGGGAGAGAAGGACCGGTTCCTCATCGTTGCAACCACGCGGCCGGAAACCATGCTGGGCGACACCGCTGTCGCGGTGCATCCGGACGATGAGCGCTACAACGATCTGATCGGCAAGCACCTGATACTGCCGCTGGTTGGCCGCCGCATTCCCGTGGTCGGTGACGAATATGCCGATCCCGAGACCGGCAGCGGTGCGGTGAAGATTACGCCGGCACACGATTTCAACGATTTCGAAGTCGGCCGCCGGCACAAGCTGCCAATGATCAACATCTTCGATGCCGATGCGCGCATCAACGAGAACGCGCCGGAATCCTATCGCGGCCTCGATCGCTACAAGGCGCGGGACAAGGTGGTCGAGGATCTGACCGCGCTCGGCCTCTTGGACAAGGTCGAGGACCACAAGCTGACCATGCCGTACGGCGACCGTTCCGACGTCGTGGTCGAGCCGTGGCTGACCGATCAATGGTATTGCGACGCCGCGACGCTTGCGAAGCCGGCCATCAAGGCGGTGGAAGAGGGGCGCACCGTCTTCGTGCCCAAGCAATGGGAGAACACCTATTACGATTGGATGCGCAACATCCAGCCCTGGTGCATCTCGCGTCAGCTGTGGTGGGGGCACCAGATTCCCGCTTGGTATGGATCGGACGGCAAGGTTTTCGTGGCGCATGACGAAGCCGAAGCTCAGGCCCAGGCGAGCAAGGAGTATGGCAAGGCGGCTGCGCTCAAGCGCGATCCGGACGTGCTGGATACCTGGTTCTCGTCCGGCCTGTGGCCGTTCTCGACCCTGGGCTGGCCGGACGAAACGCCGGCGCTGAAGCGCTACTACCCCGGCGACGTGCTCGTCACCGGCTTCGACATCATATTCTTCTGGGTCGCCCGCATGATGATGATGGGCCTCCATTTCATGGGCGATGTGCCGTTCCGCACCGTCTACATCCACGCTCTGGTGCGCGATGAGCACGGGCAGAAGATGTCCAAATCCAAGGGCAACGTCATCGATCCCTTGGAGCTGATCGACAAATATGGCGCTGATGCCCTGCGGTTCACACTGGCCGCCCTGGCCGCACAGGGCCGCGACATCAAGATGTCGGAGAACCGCGTCGAAGGTTATCGCAACTTCGCGACCAAGCTGTGGAACGCGACGCGCTTTGCGCTGATGAACGAATGCAAGCCGGTCGCGGGCTTCGATCCCGCGGCGCTCAGGGATCCCGTCAATCGCTGGATCGTCGGGCGCCTGGTCGTGGCCGGCGGCGCGGTCGATCAGGCGATGGCACAATACCGCTACAACGATGCGGCCGGCGCGCTCTATCGCTTCGTCTGGGGCGAGTTCTGCGACTGGTACGTCGAACTCACCAAGCCCATCCTGCAAGGCGAGGATGAGAGCGCCAAGGGCGAGACGCGCGCAACGACAGCATGGGCGCTGGGCCAGATGCTGCATCTGCTGCATCCCTTCATGCCCTTCATCACTGAAGAGCTGTGGGAGCAGGTGCGGTCCGACCAGCGCGATCTGCTGATCGCCGCCCGCTGGCCGGAATATTCCAGCGGGCTGATCGATCCGACCATCGATGCCGATCTCGGCTGGGTGATCCGCCTCATCGAAGCGGTCCGCGCCATGCGCGCGGAGATGAACATCGCGCCGGGTCCGCTCCTGACCTTGTTGTTGCGCGATGCCAGCGCGGCCACGCGCGGCCGCCTCGAGCAGTTCGGCGACCTGGTGAAGCGCCTGGCGCGGGCCGAGAAGATTGAGGTCACGAATGCCGAGCCGCCCAAGGGCGCGGCGCAGCTCGTGCTGGATGAAGCGACGATCTTCGTTCCGCTCGCGGGCGTGATCGACATCGGCCAGGAGCGCGCGCGCCTCAAGAAGGAGCTCGACAGGGCCAAGGCCGAAGCCGAGAAGATCGAGAAAAAGCTCGGCAATGAGCAGTTCCTGGCCAAGGCCAATCCGGATGTCGTCGCAGAACAGCGGCAGAAACTGGAAGAGGTCGGGTTGGCCGTTACAAAGCTGACCCAGGCCCTCGACCGGCTGAAGGACTTGTGACTATCAGGCCATGGCCCGACGGGGCTGTGCGCTTCACGGTGCCAAGGTCAGGCTTCCGTCTGACGGGCCTGTGATCGGCCGCACGCCGCGTGCGGCTTTACGGCAACATGCGCGCGCAGTCATAATGGGTGCATGCGCGCGCTGGGCCTTGCTGCGTCGATAATGTGTAGCCTGCTTTGGGCCGGAGCCGCGCTGGGGACGGAAATCACACAAGAGGGGCTGTCTTTCAGTGATGAGAGAGGCGGCTTTACGCTGAAGTCCGTGACGGGACGCGGCTCGTTGGACGACCCCTATGTCGTCCTTGAAGATGTATCCGGACCGCGCCAGGCCGTCCTCACCATCCGTGGCTTGAAGCAGGTTGGAAACCGTATCGGCACGCACCACATCGCTGGCGTCGCCATCACCAAGATTGTCTTCAACCGCAGCAAGGATGTCTGGCAGAACTACCAGATGGAATTGCGCGAGGTGGAAACGCGGCACAGCCCGTACGAAGACGGACTGAGCTTTGCGCAGAACACGGTCATAGCCGGCGCTTTTACCGCCAGCACATTCCCGGACCTGCAGCGTTACGACGAGCCGCAGGACACGCTCGGTTTCTCCGGTAAGACTGTGTCGCCGGGCGAGTCGGCGCAATTCTCCTTTCTCATCACGGACATGTCGCCTGTTGAGAAATTTTATCTGTTCCAGGAGCCGCTTCAGCCGGTTTCGGAGCTTTCGCCGTCTCCGCGCGTTATCCAGCAGGGTGCATTTGAACCGGACCGGCGGTCGCGCCGACAGAATACGAGCGCCCGTTGATGGAGAGACTGCGAATGCCAGTGCGTAGATTCGTCGCGCTTCTACTGATCGCGATGGGAGCGGCGCTGTCGGCCTGCGGCGTCAATGCGATTCCGAGCTATGAGGAACAGGCCAAGGCCTCCTGGGCACAGGTGCTGAATCAGTATCAGCGCCGCGCCGACCTCATCCCCAATCTGGTCGATACCGTGAAAGGCGCCGCCAATTTCGAGCGCTCGACGCTGGAGGCCGTGGTCAATGCGCGGGCCAAGGTCACCCAGACGCAGATCCCCGCCGATATCCTCACCAATCCCGGGGCGATGCAGCAATTCCAGCAGAACCAGGGGGCGCTGACCGCGGCCTTGTCCCGGCTCATGGTGGTGGTCGAGCAGTATCCGCAGCTGAAGGCGAACCAGAATTTCCAGACCCTGCAGGCGCAGTTGGAGGGGACCGAGAACCGTATCGCCGTCGCGCGCCGAGACTACATCGATGCGGTGCGGCTCTATAATACCGAGCTCAAGACCATTCCGGGCCGTTGGTGGGCGGCTTTGCTCTATCCAGATGCCAAGGAGTTGGCGCAGTTCCAGGTGGAGGAGGCCGCGACGCAGGTGCCGAAGGTCGATTTCGGCACCAGCCCATGATGCGAGCGTGTATGTTTTTTGGCCGGCTGGGATTGCTGGCGGTGCTGTTGCTGACGGCGGTGGCCGCTCATGCTTTTGCCGACACGTTGCCGATTCCGACGCTGACCGGCCGCGTGGTCGATCAGGCGGACATTCTCGATAGCAGCGACGAGGACCGCCTGACCGCCAAGCTGCACAATTTCGAGAACAAGACCTCGATCCAGTTTGTCGTCGTCACGTTACCCAGCCTGCAAGATCGGCCGATCGAGGATTGGGGCCTCGCGCTTGGTCGCGGCTGGGGCATCGGCCAGAAGGGCAAGGACAATGGCGTCTTGCTGGTGGTGGCGCCGAACGACCGCGAATTGCGGATCGAGGTCGGCTACGGGCTGGAAGGAACGCTGCCCGACGCGACGGCAGACGCCATCATCCGCAACGTGATCGTGCCGCGCTTCAAGGCGGGCGACATGGCCGCCGGCATCTCCGACGGCGTCAACGCCGTCATGGCTGTCCTGACCGGCACGGGCGAAGAGTTCGTGCCGTCGCACGCTGAGGCTGCCAGCCAGACCTTGGCGCAATGGGTGCCTGTGCTGTTCGTCGGGCTGTTCATCATCCTCGTTATGTTCGGCCAATTCCGGCAGCGGCGACGTTTCGGCGGCCGCTATTACCGCAGCGCCGGCGGCTGGCTCTATGTCGACAGCAACCGCCATTCCGGCAGGCGCTTCAGCGGCGGAGGTGGCTTCAGCGGAGGGGGCGGTGGCTTTGGCGGCGGCGGCGCCTCGGGGCGGTGGTGATGCTGAGCCAGGTTCAATCGCAGCGCATCGAATCCGCCGTCGCAGAGGCGGAGTCCGGCACCAGCTCCGAAATCGTGGTGTGCATCGTGCCATCGTCCGGCGATGATCGCGGTACTGCTGCGATCGTTGCGGCGTTGGTGTTTGTGCTGATTGTCCTCGGCGGTCCGGAGCTCAAGTGGGGCATCAATCCCCTGATCTGGGCCGGCATCGCGATCGGCGCAGCGATCGTGGCGTTCGCGCTGTGCGATTATTTCGATCTCGGCCTGCGCTGCCTGCCGCCGCATTGGGTAGTCAAGGATGCGCGGCGCGCGGCCCGTGCGGCGTTCCTTGACCATGGCCTCGATAATACGCCGGAACGCAACGCAATCCTGCTGTTCGTCAGCCGCGCAGAACGCTATGTCGAGATCCTGCCCGACCGTGCCGCCGCCGCGGCAATCAAGCCCGAGGCGTGGGCCGCGATCGTAGACGAGTTTCGCCAGAACATGCGAAAAGCGGATCTGAGCGAGGCGGTGGCCGGCGCGGTTTCGAAGATCGGCACGGCTTGCGCCGCGCATTTTCCGGCATCGGGCGTCAATCCCGACCAGGTTTCCAACCAGCCAATTCAAGCATAGCAGGACTTCATGGCACGTTTCGCGATCGGTGGATTCCAGCACGAGACCAATACCTTCGCGCCGGTTAAGGCGAGCTTCCGCGATTTCGAGATGGCGGATGGCTGGCCGGGCCTGACGCGCGGCGATGCGATTCTGACCGCGTTCGAGGGTATCAACCTGCCGATCGCCGGATTCCTTGCGGAAGGGCGCCGCCAAGGCCACGAACTGCTGCCAACTTTGTGGTGCTCCGCGTCGCCCTCGGCGGAGGTCGAGCGCGATACCTATGAAATCATTGCCGGCGAATTGCTGGAGCGGATCGGCAAGCTGGGCAAGATCGAGGGCATCTATCTCGATCTGCACGGCGCGATGGTGACGGAGCATCGGCAGGATGGCGAGGGCGAGCTGCTGGAGCGCCTGCGCAAGCAGGTCGGCCCGGATCTGCCGATCGTGGTCAGCCTCGACCTCCACGCCAACGTGACTGAACGCATGGTGCGGCATGCCTCGGCGCTGGTAATATGCCGCACCTATCCGCATGTCGACCTGGCTGAATCGGGACAAGCGTCGGCGATTGTGCTGGACCGGCTGGCGCGGCAAGGACCTTTATTCAAGGCCCTGCGGCGCACAGATTTCCTGGTGCCGCTGACCGCTCAGTGCACATTGATCGAGCCGGCCCGCAGCATCTATGCCGCTGTGGCAGAGGCGCAGCGCGGCGACATCGTCAGCGCATCCTTCGCGTTCGGCTTTCCGCCCGCTGATATCGCGGAATGCGGTCCGGCCATCGTCGCCTATGCAGCGACGCAAGCTGCGGCGGACGAAGCCGCGAACCGTCTGCTGGCCTTGGTGAATACGAAGGAAGCGGCTTTCGCCGGCAAGATCTGGCAGCCGGGAGAGGCTGTCGCCTATGCCCGTGCCAAGGGCAACAGCGCAACCAAACCAATGGTGCTCGCCGACACGCAGGATAATCCGGGCGCCGGCGGAACTTCGGATACGGTCGGCCTCCTCCGTGCATTGGTCGACGGGCGGGCAGAAGGCGCGGTGTTCGCGAATTTGTGCGATCCGAAATCGGCGGAAGCGGCCCATCGCGCCGGCGTCGGCGCGCAGATATCGCTGGCGATCGGCGGCTGGGCTGGCGGAGCGGGCAACGCGCCCTATCAAGGCACCTTCACGGTGGAAGCGATCGGCGACGGCAATTTCCCAGCGACCGGTCCATTCTATCGCGGCAACCGCATGCAGCTCGGCCCCATGGCGGTGCTGAAGAAGGATGGCGTGCGCGTGGTGCTGACCAGCCGCAAGCAGCAATGCGCTGATCAGGCGATGTTGCGCCATGTGGGCATCGAGCCCAAGGAGCAGAAGATTCTAGCACTCAAGAGCTCAGTGCATTTCCGCGCCGACTTCCAGCCGATCGCCGAAGAGATCCTGATCGTCGCCGCACCGGGCGCCAATCCGGTCGACAACCGCGACCTGCCTTATAGGCGGATCCGGAAGGGCATCCGCCTGATGCCGCTCGGCGAGCCCTTCGGAGGCTAAGCCGTGAGGCGCACCCAGATCGGCGTGTGATCCGAGGGGCGGTCGAGCTTGCGCGGCTCGCGGTCGATGCCGACCGCTTCCAGCAAATCAGCGGCTTGCGGCGAGAGCATCAGATGGTCGATGCGCAGCCCTTCGTCGCGCTGCCATCGGACGTTCTGATAGTCCCAGAACGTGTAGTGGCGGCCGCTCGGATAGAGCGCGCGCAACGCATCGACGTAGCCGAGATTGGCGAGCTCGCGCCAGCGTCGCCGCGTCTCCGGCTGGCACAGCGCATCGTCCGCCATCGCGGCGACATCGAACACGTCTTCATCGGTCGGGCAGACGTTGAAGTCGCCGCCCAGCACCACGATCTCCTCGCGCGCAAGCAGATCGCGCGCGTGGCGGTTCAGCCGCTCCATCCAACGCAGCTTGTATGGAAATTTCTCGGTATCGATCGGGTTGCCGTTCGGCAGATAAATGCTGGCGACACGCACCGGTCGGCCATGCGGCGCTGGCACGTCGATCACGGCCTCCAGATAGCGCGCCTGATCGTCGGTATCATCGCCGGGGAGGGCGCGATGTTCAATTGTGTGCTTGGCGCGAGAGAGCAGCGCAACGCCATGGCGCGCCTTCTGGCCGACCGCGGAGATCTGGTAGCCGAGGCTTTCGATTTCCATGCGCGGCAGCTCTTCGTCCAGGCACTTGATCTCTTGCAGCAGCGCGACGTCCGGCGCCGCGCTTTTCAACCACGAGATCAAATGCGGGATGCGGACCCGCAGCGAATTGACGTTGAAACTGGCAATGGTCAGCACGCGGCGCCCTGGCCGCTAGCCGACCGAGAAGGAGCTGCCGCAGCCGCAGGAGGATTTGGCGTTCGGATTGCGCACCTGGAACGACGCCCCCACGAGGTCCTCGACAAAGTCGACCTCGGCCCCGGACAGCAATTCAAGCGAGGTGTCGTCGACCACGACCTTTACGCCGTCCCGCTCGAACAGGTGGTCATCCACCTGGACCGCGTTGTCGAAGGTGAAGCCGTACTGGAAGCCTGAGCATCCACCACCCGAGACGCTGAGGCGCAGCATCAGGCTGGAATCGCCTTCGGCTGAGATCAGGCTGGCGATGCGTTTGACAGCACTGTCGGATAGGCTGACTTGGCGTTCCGGCATGGGCGACATGTCGTTCATGGGGCAAAACCGCTGTTAGTCGAACTCTCGGCATTGAATGTAGGGTGCCGGGGCGGAATGTCAAACGCCCGGCGGGACTGCCTCCCATGCGCTAAGTGCTTGACGGGGAAGAAGAACTACCGTCGCGGCAGGTCGTCGGCGACCTCGAACCAGGGTACCCGGTATTCGCAATAGCCGTGGCTTTCGGGTTTCAGGCCCTCCAGATGGTCCACGGAGCCCAAAAGCAGATGGATCTGGTCCGGGCAGCGCGGGGATTGGTAGCTGATGGGAGTCCCACAGGTACCGCAGAATTGCCGGATCACGTCCGGAGAGGAGGCATACCGGACAGGCGCTTCACCCTCGAAAACCAGGTCTTGCGGCAGGTAGCCGGCATAAGGGGCGATCACGCTGCCGGTCGCCCGGCGGCAACTGGGGCAGTGGCAATAGGCCACCCAGATCGGCGCGGCGGTGGCGCGGTAGCGCACTTTTCCGCACAGGCAATGACCGGTCACCACGGGGTAGTCAGGGGCGGATGGCATGTTGGCATCCTTTCTACCGTTGCGAGTCTGGCGCGGGCCGGCTCCGTTGCCAGGGCCGGGGCACTACACTAGCTTCCGCCCATGCAGCCATATGCCAGCAATCCCGAGGCGACCCGTGGCCGCCTGGTGGCCGAGGAGGAGAGCGCGAACCGGTCGCCGTTCCAGCGCGATCGCGACCGCATCATCCACAGCACCGCCTTCCGCCGGCTAAAGCACAAGACCCAGGTCTTCGTCTACCACGAAGGCGATCATTATCGCACGCGCCTCACGCACAGCATCGAGGTGGCGCAGATCGCGCGCTCGATCGCGCGCTCGCTCGGTCTCAACGAGGATCTCGCGGAAGCAGTCGCGCTGGCGCACGACCTCGGCCACACGCCGTTCGGTCACGCGGGGGAGGAAGCGCTCGATCATTGCATGGCGAGGTTCGGCGGCTTCGATCACAACGAGCAGACCTTCCGGATCGTCACGCTCCTGGAGCGGCGCTATGCGGCGTTCGATGGCCTCAATCTCACATGGGAAGCGCTCGAGGGTGTGGTGAAGCACAACGGTCCGCTGACCGGGCCGCAGGCATCGGCCAAGGCGCAGGCAAGGCCTGTGCCGCAGACGATTTCGAGCTATTGCGACAAATGGGACCTCGAGATTGGCGGGTTCGCGGGACCCGAGGCGCAGGTCGCCGCGATCAGCGACGACATTGCCTACAACAACCATGATATCGACGATGGATTGCGCGCTGGCTTGTTCACGCTTGGCGATTTGCATGACGTGCCACTGGCTGGTCCCGTGATCGCCGAAGTTTCTGCGCGCTATCCCGGATTGGAACTATCCCGGCTGATCCATGAATCGATCCGGCGCATGATCAATCTGATGGTGCGCGACGTGATCGCGGAATCCACGCGCCACCTCGCCGGCATCAAGTCGGTTGCGGAGGTGCGCGCGCGCAAGGCACCGGTCATTGCGTTCTCCGAAGCGATGCGGGCCAATGATCGCGCTCTTAAGGAGTTCTTATTCGCGCGTATGTATCGTCATTACCGGGTGAACCAGATGACGATGAAGGCCAAGCGCGTGGTCGGCGAATTGTTCGACCTCCATCTGGAGCAGCCGCAATGCCTCCCAGCCGAATGGCAGGCCCAGGTGGCAGGGGCAGATGAGGCTTCAGCGGCGCGCCTGGTAGCCGATTATATTGCCGGTATGACCGACAAGTTTGCGCTGGAAACCCATAGACACTTGTTCGATTTATACGAGCGCTTGTGAGTCTGAGAAAAAGCGTGTTGAATCCGAGTGTTAATAGAGTTATCCACTACTCGTTTGCTTGACCGACTCGGGAGATCGCTGATTCTCTGGGTCGAGATCAGCTTGCAGCTGTCCGGGCGAGGGGGAAGCCGGTCGGGCAGGGGGCGCGTCAGCCGCACGGACGTTGAGCAGAAGTGCGGCGATCGCAGGCCGTACTTTGCTGGAGAAGCACGTCATGTCGTCAGAAAAGCCCGATCAGATTCAAGCGAGCGTCGCCGCAGCGCTCAGTCGTTTGCGCGGCGACCTCGGTCCATCCACTGCATCCGCGCCGAAAATCGATGAGCCGCAAGCCGGCGATGGGGCGCCAGGCGAGCGCGCTCGGCCGGCCAATGACGTACGGGGCGATCCGTTTTTCCGGTCCATCCAATCGCCGCCTGCGCAAACCGGCATGGCGGGAGGGAGCCGCGGGCCGATCCCCATGACCCCATTCGCGCGCATGCAAGCTCCGCAGGAGCCGGCGTCGGAAATCCCGCAGGCCGACGAGCCGGCCTCGACGGCCGAGCCAAGCTCCACCATCGAAATTCCGGAAATGCCAACGCGCGCCGCCGCACCTGATCTGGTTCCGATGCCCGATACCAAGCCCACTGAAGGATCCCAGCAACCGGCGCCTCCTGTGCAGCCACAGCCGCAAGCTGGTCTGGCTGGCAACAACAGCCCCCTGTCGCGCATGATGCGCGGTAGCGCGGCGGCGCCCGAGACTACGTCGGCGGGTACGCCGGAACCGGCTCAGCGCGACCTGCTGGCCGGGCTTCCGCCGCCACCGATCAGCGAACCATTCAGCGGCGATACGGAATCGAGCGCCATGCGCCGCCGCCGGCGCAATCGGCGGATGTTGGCGGCTGCGGCGGTCATCATCGTGGTTGCCGTCGGCGCCTGGCTGTGGACCGGCAGCGAGCAGAGCACCGAAGTGCCGGTCATCGCAGCAGACACGACACCGGAGAAGATCAAGCCCGCTGACGAGGGTGGCCTGCAGGTGCCGAACCAGAATGTCCAGGTACTGGAGAATATGGACGGCGCCTCGGCCCAATCGCAGGGCGAAACGGTTATGCCGGAACCGGAGCAGCCGGTAACGCCGCCTGCCCCAAGTGCCGAACAATCGCCGAGCGCCGGGCAAGCGCCAGCCGTGGTGGACAACTCCGCTCCGGACAACAACGCTCCGACGACCTCGGAGGCACCGACCGCCGATGCACCGCCGGCGCCGGAAGCGCCGCTGAGCACCGCTCCGCTGCCAGAGCAGGACAACAACACGGCCGCGGATGCGACGCCACCCAGCCCGCAGGCCGAGCCAACGACGCCCGCGCCCACCCCAGAAGCGACGCAAAAAGCGGAAATGCCTGCTGCTCCTGCGCCGACGACAACCGAGCAAAAGCCGGCGGAGCCTGCGCCCGCTCCGGTCGCAAGCCAGCCTGAGCCAGCCAAGCCGACGCAGCCTGAGCAGCCGGCTGCGACGCAGGAAGCTGCCGTCACGCCGACGGCGCCAGCCGGCAATACCCGCGTCCAATTGGCGGCGGGCAAGTCGGAAGAGTCCGTCAAGAAGGAATGGGCGGCAATGCAAAAGGCCCATCCCGATCTGCTCGGTTCGCTCAGCTTGACCATCGAACGCATCGACAAGGGCGCGGCAGGCATCTTCTATCGCCTGCAGGCCGGGCCATTGGCTGACAAGGCGGCGGCGAAGAAGCTGTGCGCCAGCTTGAAGCAGCAGAACCAGCCCTGTCTCGTCGTGAGCAAGTAAAGGACAACACGGGCATGCTGGCGGCGATTTTCGGGGTTGCGGCGCAGACCCTGAGCGGTGAGGAGCGCGCGTTCTTCCGCGACGTTCAGCCGCTTGGCTTCATCCTGTTCGCGCGTAACATCGCCGATCCGGACCAGGTCCGGCGCCTGGTGAATGACCTGCGCGCCTCCGTCGAGCACGCGGAGGCGCCGATCCTGATCGACCAGGAAGGCGGGCGGGTTCAACGTTTGCGGCCGCCGCATTGGCGGGCTGCAGCAGCGGCGGCGAAGTTCGGCACGCTGGCCATGCAGCATGCCGAGGCCGGCCGTAAGGCTGTCTTCCTCAATCACCAGCTGATCGGCGCCGAGCTGATGGCACTCGGCATCGACGTCGATTGCGCGCCCTTGATCGACGTGCATCAGCCGGGCGCTCATGATGTGATCGGCGACCGCGCCTTCAGCGGTGATCCGGACCAGGTCGCGACGCTAGGCCGCGCCGCCGCCGATGGCCTGATGTCGGCGGGCGTGACACCGGTCATCAAGCATATCCCCGGCCATGGAAGAACCATGGTCGACAGCCATCACGACCTGCCGCGCGTGATGGCCTCTCACGCGGAGCTGTCGCGCACCGACTTCGTGCCCTTCAAGCGACTGGCAGACCTGCCCTGGGGCATGACAGCGCACATCGTCTATGAGGCGATTGATCCGGAGCTGCCGGCCACCTTGTCGCCCAAAGTGATCGCAGAGATCATCCGCGGCGAGATCGGATTCGACGGCTTGCTGCTGAGCGATGATCTGTCCATGAAGGCGTTGCGGGGCACCCTCGGCGAGCTGGCCGGGCGATCGGTCGCGGCCGGCTGCGACGTCGCCCTTCATTGCAACGGCAAGATGGAGGAAATGGTGCAGGTGGCCGCCGGCTCTCCGCCCTTGTCGAAGGCGGGGTTGGAGCGCTACACACGTGGCCGCCGCCAGGTCGGCAAGGGCCAGCCCGCAAAGCTGGACCAGGTCGCGCAGGAGCTGACCGCCTTGCTTGCCTGACACGCTCGTCGCGGCTCACGTAATTTGTCCGGAGTCGCGTATTGTCCTCTGATATTTCAACACTTTTGCTGACTATCGCGATCATCGCGGTACCAATCATCCTGGCGATCACGCTGCATGAGGCCTCGCACGGGTACGTCGCCTGGAAGCTGGGGGACGACACTGCTTATCGGTTGGGCCGAGTGACGTTCAATCCGCTGAAGCACATCGATCCGTTCGGCACGATCATCCTTCCGGCGCTGCTGTATTACGTGTCATCGGCAGCTGGCTCGCCGTTCCTGTTCGGCTATGCCAAGCCGGTTCCCGTCAATTTCCGGCAGCTACGCAATCCGCGGCGCGACATGGTTCTGGTGGCAGCAGCCGGACCCGGCATCAATATCGTGCTTGCTATGATTTCGGCCCTGGCGCTCCACCTGGTGCCGCAAGGATCCGCGGTTTCTGGGATTGCCGATCAAATGCTGGCGATTTCGATCATAACCAATGTGATCCTGGCGCTTTTTAACATGCTGCCGCTGCCGCCTCTGGACGGTGGGCGAGTCGCTGTGGGATTGCTGCCGTATCCGCTATCCCTGTATCTGGCGCGGTTGGAGCGCCACGGGATGTTCATCCTCCTGGCAGTGATCTTTCTGCTGCCATGGCTGGGACGGCAGATCGGCATGGACCTTGACGTCATCGGCTGGGTCCTTCATCCGCTGGCCGATTATGTCGAGGGCTTGATTTACTGGGTAACGGGGAACAATGCGGGCGGACTATGAATGCGATCGTGACCGACGAAGAGTTCGATAAGACCTTCACGCCCGACGACGGAGCGCCAGTGGCGCCCGGTGGTGAACTTGAGCTGCATCTCGATCTCGATGGCTTCGAAGGGCCGATCGACGTCCTGCTGACGCTGGCGCGCGACCAGAAGGTTGACCTCAAGAAGATCTCGATCCTGGAGCTGGCCGACCAGTATCTGGCGTTCGTCGCGCGCGCCCGCCGGCTGCGGCTGGAGATCGCTGCCGACTATCTGGTGATGGCGGCTTGGCTGGCCTATCTCAAGTCGCGCCTGCTGCTGCCCGAACCGCCGGCGGATGGCGAACCGAGCGGTGCCGAGCTCGCTGCGGCCCTGGCCTTCCAGTTGCAACGGCTCGAGGTGATGCAGAAGGCCGGTCGCGATCTGATGGGCCTGCCGCAATATGGCCACGACTTCTTCGGCCGCGGTTTGCCGGAGCCGGTGCAGATCGTCGAAAATCCGGTTTACAAGCTGGCGCTTTATGACCTCTTGAAGGCCTACGGCAATTATCCCGGCCGGCGCAATGAAGGCCTATTGCAGATCGCGCCGATGAACCTGTTCTCGATGGACGATGCGCTGCATCGCATCGGCGAGATGCTGGGCCAGGTGCTGGACTGGACGACCTTGCAGGCCTTCCTGCCGCCGGGACTGCAGCGTGGTCTGCCGCGCCGTGCGGCCATCGCGGCGACCTTTGCCGCGAGCCTGGAGCTGGCGCGCACTGGGCGGATCGAACTGCGACAGGATGGATTGTTCGGCCCGATCTTCATGCGCCGGGGCAGTGGCAACAACCTTGCGGCCGAGACTGTGAATACCGAAGGAATGCAATGACTGACGATCGCTATCAATTGCTGCGCCTGCTCGAGGCCATCCTGTTCGCCTCGACGGAACCCATGGGCGAGAAGGAGCTGGCGGGCCGCATGCCCGAGGGCGCGGACATCAACGGCCTGTTGCAGGAGCTGAAGGATCAATACGCCAATCGGGGGGTGCATCTGCTCGCCTTCGAGGATCGCTGGGCTTTCCGCACCGCGCCAGACCTTGCCCCCAAGTTCCATATCGAGCGCGAAGTGGTGCGCAAGCTGAGCCGCGCCGCGATCGAGACTTTGGCCATCATCGCCTATCACCAGCCGGTGACGCGGGCGGAGATCGAAGAGATCCGCGGTGTTGTGATCTCCAAGGGCACGCTCGACATGCTGCTGGAGATCGGCTGGATCAGGCCGAAGGGCCGGCGCGAAACGCCGGGCCGCCCGGTGACTTGGGCGACCACCGACGCGTTCCTGGAGCATTTCGGGCTGGAGAGCTGCGATGCACTGCCGGGCGTCGAGGAGCTGAAGGCTGCCGGCCTGCTGGATGCCCGCGCTACGGTAGCGACCCTCGGCACCCAGAACCTGCCGGGCGGCGCGCCGGTGGGCGAAGAGGCGGAGGACGAAGAGGGCAACATCTCTGACATGCTGTCCCCGCGGCCGGAGGATGAGACGGAGGCTCAGGCGGCGGACGACGCTTATGAGGCGGAGGTCCTGCGCCGGATCGAGGCAGACGAGGCCCCCGAGCCTGGCGAACCCCAGGGGGAGGGTGCTCAAGAGCCGGAGTCCGAGGAGGACAGCGACGATCTGTCCGGGTCTACTGAGCCCAAGGCCGCGGCTCAGTCGGCCTAAGGCGTCTCCAGGCGCCGAATTGCAATTCAGAATAAGTCGCACTAGGGTCGGGAACGCTTCCGCCGGTAGATGCCCGGCGTCCTTGAACCCTTTGCGCGGGCTGCCGCGCCGGACGGAACTTAACCCTTGAGCCTGTTGTCGCACCCGCAAGCCGCCACTTCGGTTCGTTTTGGTGCGCGCCATCTCGCTTGGCCCTCGCGCTGGACCATCCTGGCCTGCAGCCTTGCGCTGCTGATCGCGGCGCCGGTGATCTCGGTGCTGATCAACGCCTTCGGTGCGCGCAGCGAAATCTGGCAGCATCTGGTCGAGACCGTCCTCGGCGACTACGTCGCCAACTCATTCCTCATCATGAGCGGCGTGACGTTCGGCGTGCTCATTGTCGGTGTTCCCGCGGCGTGGATGACGACCTTGTGCCGCTTTCCCGGACGGCGGCTGTTCGATTGGGCGCTGCTGCTGCCGATGGCGTTTCCGGCTTACGTGATTGCCTACGCCTATACCGGATTGCTGGATTACGCCGGGCCGGTACAGACCAGCCTGCGCAACCTGATCGGCGATCCGGATGGGTTGCGCTGGCTGCCGGAAATCCGTTCTCTGCCCGGCGCGATCGTGATGCTGGTGCTGGTGCTCTATCCGTACGTCTACCTGCTGGCGCGCGCGGCATTCCTGGAGCAGTCGGTGTGCGTGCTGGAAGTGAGCCGCACCCTCGGCTGCTCGCCCTGGAGCAGCTTCCGCCGCGTTGCCCTACCGCTGGCGCGGCCGGCAATCGCAGCCGGCGTTGCGCTCGCACTGATGGAAGCGCTGAACGATTACGGCACGGTCTCCTATTTCGGGATCAATACCTTGGCGACCGGCATCTTCCGGGTGTGGCGCGGGATGGGCGATCCGGTCGCGGCCTCGCAGATTGCGGCGATCCTGCTGCTGTTCGTGTTCGCGTTGCTGGCGTTGGAGCGCTGGTCGCGCGGGCGGGCGAGCTATGCCCATTCGACGGCGCGCTACCGGCCGCTGCCGCGCTTTCAGTTGCGCGGCTGGGCTTCGTTCGGTGCGATCATCGGCTGCGCGCTGCCGGTCGTGCTCGGATTCGTGCTGCCGGCTGCGATGCTGCTGCATTGGGCGCTGAGCAGCCCGGAATATTGGGAGAATGCGCGCTTTCTCGGCTTGCTGCGCAATTCCTTCCTGCTGTCGGGCCTTGCTGCGCTGCTGGTGCTGGCTGCGGCTATCCTTCTCGCCTATGCGCTGCGGCTGCATCCGACGCGCGCAACGAGGATGGCTGTGCGTGTGGCGAGCGCGGGCTATGCCGTGCCGGGCGCCGTGCTGGCGATCGGGGTGTTGCTGCCTTTGGCGGCGCTCGACCACGCGCTTGCCAGTTGGGCGAAGGCGCATCTTGGATTCAGCGTCGGTCTCATCTTCACGGGCACGCTGGCGGCGGTCGCCTATGCTTACCTTGCGCGCTTTCTCACCATCAGCTTCAGCGCGGTGGAGGCGAGCCTCGGCAAGATCACACTCAGCATGGATCTGGCGGCGCGGTCGCTTGGGCGGTCGCCGGGCCAAACACTCGGCCTCATTCATCTGCCCATCATGCGCGGCACATTGCTGACGGCGGCAATCCTGGTCTTCGTCGACGTGCTCAAGGAACTGCCGGCGACGTTGGTGCTGCGTCCTTTCAACTTCGATACGCTTGCCACCCGCACCTACGACCTCGCATCCGATGAGCGGCTGGTGGAGGCGGCAGGGCCTGCGCTGGCGATCGGGCTGGTCGGCATCCTGCCGGTCTATCTGCTGTCGCGCGCGATCCGCGCCGCGCGTCCGGGCGCGGGGCAGGAGATTTAGATGCAGCCGCAGGACGCCCTGGTGCTGCAGGATCTCGACCACGCTTATGACCGCGTGCGCGCGGTCGATGGCGTGTCGTTGTCGGTGAAGGCAGGCGAGGTCGTGTGCCTGGTCGGTCCGTCGGGCTGCGGCAAATCGACCGTGCTGCGGCTGGCGGCCGGCCTCGAAACCTTGCAGAGCGGCCGCGTCCTGATGCGCGGCGAGGTGGTTGGCGATCCCGCCACGCGGGTCCGCGTTCCGCCGGAGCGGCGCCATATCGGGCTGGTGTTCCAGGATTTTGCTCTGTTCCCGCATTTGACGGTCGGCAGCAACGTCGCCTTCGGGCTCAGCCAATTGCCGCCGGCGCAGCGTGACGCGCGGGTGCGCGAAGTGCTGCGCCAGGTGGATATGGAAACTTATCTCGATACCTATCCGCATGCCTTGTCCGGCGGACAGCAGCAGCGCGTGGCGCTGGCACGCGCGCTGGCGCCAGAGCCGTCGGTCCTGCTGCTGGACGAGCCGTTCTCCGGTCTCGATGAACGGCTGCGCGAGCAGGTGCGCGACGACACGCTGCGGCTGCTGCGGCGTAACGGAACGGCGGCGCTGCTGGTGACCCACGATCCGGAAGAAGCCCTGTTCATGGCGGACCGGATTTATCTGATGCGTGCCGGCAAGATCGTTCAGAGTGGGGCGCCGCAGGAACTCTATTACCGGCCATCAGATCTGTTCGTTGCCAGCTTCTTCTCCCGTGTTAACGAAATCCGCGGCCTGGTGCAGGGCGGCCATGTCGAGAGCCCGGTGGGACGCCTGTGCGCTCCGGACCAGCCAGAGGGCGCCAAGGTCGTCGTGACCTTCCGACCGGAGGCGGTCAGCCTGTCGCATGCGCATGGCGATGAAAGCAACAGCTTGAATGTTGAGGTGCAGGATACCCATTTCCTGGGAACGGGATGGGTCGTGCATGTGCTCGTGAAGGACGCTGAAGGGCGGGACGTTAAACTGTCCGTCCGGCTCCATGGCAGGCCGCCCAAGGCCGGCGAGCGGGTCGCTCTCAAGGTCCCGCCGGAGGCAATTCTCATGTTCCCGGAAACGTGAAAATCCAACGGTTTACACGACCGTAATTCAATCGTGATAGCACGCAGCGGCTTGTTGCAGCCCCAGGGTCATTCTGCGATAGTCCGCCCGCAAAACACCTAAGGAGAGCCCCGATGGGGAGCTTGAGTATTTGGCACTGGCTGATCGTTCTGGCCATCATCGTGTTGCTGTTCGGCGGCGGGGGCAAGATTCCGCGGCTGATGAAGGACCTCGGAACTGGCATTACTGCCTTCCGCAAGGGCCTCAAGGACAACAAGGATGGTGATCAGCCGCAGTCCACTGAGAACACCGACAAGCAGCACAGCGTGATCGACCGTTCTTAGGCGGCGGTCGATTTTCGTTAGAAGGCGTTCCCGATGTTCGATTTGGGCTGGGGCGAGCTGCTGGTCGTCGGTGTCGTCGCCCTGGTCGTGCTGGGGCCGAAGGAGCTGCCGAACGCGCTCCGCACCGTCAGCAACTTGACCAAGACCGCCCGCAAACTGGCAGGCGAGTTCCAGAGCGGCATCAATGAAATCGTGCGCGAGGCGGAG
This sequence comes from Dongiaceae bacterium, assembly GCA_035695765.1. Lineage (GTDB taxonomy): Bacteria > Pseudomonadota > Alphaproteobacteria > Dongiales > Dongiaceae > Dongia_A. The sequence goes on along the minus strand of DASRRI010000074.1, from coordinate 51,660 downwards.
CTGGAAGACGCCCGCAAGGCCGCGCAATCCATTAGCAAGGGCTCGATCTCCCAGGCCATTGAAAAGGCCGTCGATCCGACCGGCGAGATGAAATCCGCCGTGACCAGTGTCGAGAACGACGCGAAGGCAGCCGCACCGGTTTCACCGGTCGGCCCGATCCCGCCAGCGCCCGCAATCGCCGCAACGCCGTCAGCCAATCCCCCGATCGCTGCGCCGGAACCTGCGAAGAGCGAGGATGCGGCCGAGAACGAGCCTGCCAAGGTCGAGGCAGAGGCGAAAGCGTAACTCCCATGGCAGGCGCGGAAGAAGAAAAGAAAATGCCGCTGCTCGAGCATCTTGTCGAGCTGCGCCGGCGCTTGCTGTATTCGGCCATCGGATTCATCCTCGCCTTCCTCGTCTGTTTTTACTTCGCACAGGATATGTTCAATTTCCTGGCGGCGCCGCTCGCCGAGTATTTCCACGATGCCGTCGGCCGGCGCTTCATCTACACCGACCTCACCGAGCCCTTTTTCACGCAAGTGAAGCTGGCGGCCTTCGGCGCGCTGTGCGTTTCGTTTCCGATCGTGGCGGGGCAGATCTGGGCGTTCGCCGCGCCTGGCCTCTACAAGAACGAGCGCCAGGCATTCCTGCCGTTCCTGGTGGCGACGCCCTTCATGTTCATCGTGGGCGCGGCATTCTTCTATTATGTGCTGCTGCCGTACGCGATCAAGTTCTTCGCCGGCTTCGAACAGCCGGGCGGCGTCGACGTACTGCCGGTCCAAATGGAAAACAAGGTCGGCGAATATATCGGCTTCATCATGACGCTGATCTTCGCCTTCGGGCTTTGTTTCGAGCTGCCGGTATTGCTGTCACTGCTGGCGCGCGTCGGCATCGTGACCTCGCAGGGGCTGAAGGCGAAGCGGCGTTATGCGATCGTGGTGGTGTTCCTGGTAGCGGCGGTGGTCACGCCGCCGGATGTGTTCAGCCAGGTCAGCCTCGCGGTGCCGATCCTCGCGCTCTATGAGATCTCGATCATCCTTGCGAAGATGATCGAGAAGAAGCGCGCGCAGCAGGAAGCCGAGCTGGAAGCCGAAATGGACGATGCGGATTCCAAGTCGGTGGGCCAGCCTCAGGCTTCGGAATAAACGAAACCCTTCCGTTCGGCCTCGCTCCAGGCCGGCTTCAATCTGGCGATGCGCTTGTAGATCGGACAGCCGGCAGCATGCGCGCCGGGCAGGTAGCCGATACTTATCAGGAATTCGCCCACGATCTCGCCGCCTGTGAAGACGAAATTCTTCTTGAACAGCTTTACCCACTCATCCTTGCGCTTCGGATGATGTGACTTGAGCCACGCTGCGAAGGACCCCGTTTCGCGCTGGATGACCCTGATGCGTTTCGCATTCTCGATCGTCGCTTCAATCTTCATGCGGTTGCGGATGATCGAGGCATCCAGCATCAGCCGCTCGACGTCGCGCGTGCTGAGGCGCGCCACCTTGTCGATCCTGAAGTCGCGGAACGCCTTCCGAAAGGCGTCCTGCCGCTTGAGGATGGTGAGCCAGCTGAGGCCCGCCTGATTGATCTCCAGGATCAGCCGCTCGAACAACTCATCGTCATCGGCGATCGGAAATCCGTAGTGCGATTCATGATAAGGGCCGTGCCATTCATGGCCGGGTGCGACGTCGCAATAGGTGCTCATGGTGCGGTTTGTGGCAGTGACAATGACAACAGCGAGAATCCCAGGATCTGCGTGAGATAGAAGTAGACACCCCACAGCACCAAGGAAATGGCAGTGGTGATAATGACCTTCCGGCCGAGTTGCGGATTGACCGGCGCACCGGGATCATGCCCCGGTTCCGGATCGGATGGCCGCCGGACGCCAAATGGCAGGACCGCGAATACGACGACCGACCAGATCAGGATGAAGATCGCGGCCTGCGAAAACCAATAACCCACGTTATGCCTGCTCCAGTTCGATCAAGGTGCCGTAGAAATCCTTCGGGTGAAGGAACAGCACCGGCTTGTCGTGGGCGCCGATCTTCGGCTCACCGTCGCCCAGCACGCGCGCGCCCTCCGCTTTCAGGCGGTCGCGCGCCGCGTAGATGTCTTCGACCTCGTAGCAGACATGATGGATGCCGCCGCTCGGGTTACGCTCCAGGAAACCTTTGATCGGCGAGGCATCACCCAGGGGGTGCAACAGCTCGATCTTGGTGTTGGGCAGTTCAACGAAGACGACAGTGACGCCGTGCGCGGGTTGCGGGATCGGCGCCGAAACCTTGGCGCCGAGGGCCCCGCCATAAGTGGCGGAGGCCGCCGCCAGATCCGGCACTGCAATAGCAACGTGATTCAACCGGCCGATCATGGGGTCCTCCTGTTGGCCGCAATGTTGCAGCGCCAAGGAGCGCACGCAAGGGTCGGTTGGCAGTTTAACTTCAAAGTGTCGTCACAAGCTGGTGGGTCAAGCTCATGCGATTGGCGTGGTCGGCCGCGATGGCCTTGCAGCTAGGTTTGCCAATTAATCAAGTATATCATTTGCCTATGTTTTTTGGCGAATCGAGAAAGGGATGATGAGCCTGAATCTCCATCAGAAAGGCGGCCATAGCGGATGAGCGCCTTGCCCGCCATCGAGTTCGCGAACAGCGCATTCTACGATGCGTTCTCGACCGCGAATATCGATCAGATGTCTGACCTGTGGGCGACGACCCACGCCGTCTTCTGTTGTCACCCCGGCTGGCAGCCGATCCATGGACGCGAAGCCGTCCTGCGCAGCTGGGCCGAGATCTTCGCCAATGCCGGGGCCATGCCGATCGCGCACCGCGTCCTTGCGCGCGACTTGATCGGCGAGATGGGCATTGTGTGCTGCCTGGAATCGGTGTCCGGCCACGGCTTCATCGCGACCAACCTGTTCGTACGCGACGGCAAGATCTGGCGCATGGTGCACCATCATGCCGGTCCTATCGCCGGCCCCGTTCCGGTCGTCGCCGGCACGCCCGGACCAGCGCGGAACTAGCAGAGGAGCGGAGTGCAATGGGCCTGCGTTGCACGCATAAATCCAGCGGCGCATAGTATTGCCATGGCGATTCGCACCATGATTCGGGGCCTAACCACCATCATTCGGTCGAGTGCCTATCATTCCTGGCGCGGTTGCCCTGCCGTGGGCGCCATGGTCCTGTTGATCTCCACGGCTGCCGTGGCGGATTACGCCGCCGGCCTTGCGGCCTTCAACCGCAAGGATTTCGCGCACGCCTTCTCCGAATGGATCGAGAGCGGGAAGGCCGGCGATGCTCATGCCCAGCACGGATTAGGCATGCTGTATGAGCTGGGGCATGGCGTCCCCAAGGCCGACCCGAAAGCGGCTGCCGAGTGGTATCAGAAGGCCGCAGCGCAGAACTACGCGCCTGCGCTCAACAACCTGGCGCGGCTTTATGCCGATGGCCGGGGCGTCACGCAGGACCTGCCCAAGGCGATTGAGCTGTGGTCGCGCGCCGCAGACGCCGGCAATGTCACCGCCGGTTTCAATCTGGGCCTGCAATATGCGGCCGGCAGCGGTGTCCCGAAAGATATGAAGAAGGCCGCCGACTATCTGCTGAAGGCAGCAGAGAGCGGCCTGCCGGAGGCGCAGTTTGCGGTCGCCGAGTTCTATCGCGACGGCAAGGGCGTGGCGAAGAACGTCGAGGCCGCACGCCAGTGGTTTGACCGCGCCGCCACCGCCGGCTTCGAACCGGCGCGTGCTGAATTGGCAGCGCTCGACAAGTCGAACAACGCTGTCACCGCGAAGCCCGCGATCGAAGATTCCGCGGCGGCGCCGAGCAAGGATCAGCAATCTCAGAAGACGGAAACGCCGGCGTCTCAGAGCGATGAAAGCAAGACTCCGGAGAAGCCCGCCGAGATGAAGCCTGAGGAAGCGCCGCCTGCGGAAACACAGGCTACCACGCCGCCGGCGGAGGCGCCGAAGCAGCCCGAGACACCGCCGCCGGCAGAGAGCCCACCCAGCGCCGCGGCGCCAGCACAGGAAGAGGGCGTTCCCGCAAACGCGGAGCCGGAGGATCAAGCGAAGACGAAGCATCCGATGGCGCCCGCCGACGGTGCGGCGATGAACGCGGCCAATCCGCCGTCCGACCTGCCGGTCGCCACGTCGCTGACTGGCGATGTGCAGGTATATCGGATCTGGCTCTATACCTCCGGGCAAGAGGGGGACGCGCGCTCCTATTGGGACAAGCTGAACCAGCAATATCCGCGCCTGCTCAGCAAGCTGAAGCTGGATTTGCGGCGATATTTCCTGGGCGAGGCGAAAGGCTCGCTTTATCGTGTGTTCGCAGGTCCGTTCGACACGCTGGCCGATGCGCAGAAAGCCTGCGAGGATATCAAGATGCGGTCCGGGGGCCAGTTCTGCCGGACCGTTCTCAACTAGCTGCAAACGAATTCGTGCGCGAGGTGTGCCGACAATGCAGCCAGGCGATCATCCGGATCTGGTGCTGTTGACGGGCGCTGAGATGCGCGCGGCGGAGCAAGCCGCCTTCGCGCGCGGTTTGCCAAGCTTCGAGGCGATGCATCGCGCCGGCCTTGCCGTGGCGGATGCGATCATGGCCCGTTGGCCCGCCGCCTCGTGCGGCGCGGTGCACGTGCTGTGCGGGCCGGGCAACAATGGCGGCGATGGCTTCGTGGTGGCCGCGACCTTGCGCGATGCCGGTTATCGCGTGGTGGTTCACGCGCTTCGGCCCAAGGCGGGTTACGCCGGCGATGCCGCGCGTGCGGCCGCTCTGTGGCGCGGCGAGGCAACAATACCGGACGCAGCCGCGCTGGCCACGCTCGATGAGACTGCGGTCGTGGTCGATGCCCTGTTCGGGATCGGCCTCGATCGCGCGCTGGAAGGCGATGCCGCCGCGCTGATCGATGCGGTCCACAAGGCGCGAGCTACGGTCGTTGCGGTGGATATCCCAAGCGGTGTTCACTCCGATGACGGCCGTGTGCTCGGCGTGGCAATCACGGCTGACATGACGGTCACGTTCGGCTGGCGCAAAGCCGGGCAGTTCCTACTGCCGGGTGCGGTGAGATGCGGCGAGATCCTGGTGGCGGATGTCGGCTTCACGGCCGCCGACCTTGCGGCCGCGACGCCTGGCTGCTGGTTGAACGCGCCGGCCCTGTGGTCGGCGGTCTATCCGGTGCCGCAGCCCACGGACCACAAGTATCAGCGTGGCCACGCGGTGATCGTCGGCGGCGCGGTCATGACGGGAGCCGCGCGCCTCGCGGCGCGTGCGGCGCGGCGCGTTGGGATCGGTCTGCTGACCCTGGCGGTGCCGCCGGAAGTCTGGCCGATCTATGCCGGCGACCAGCCGGGTGCGATCGTGCGAACCGTCGCCGACCGCACCGCACTGATCGCGATTGCCGGCGACGAGCGGATTTCCGCGCTGCTGGTCGGCAGCGGCCTCGAACCCGATGCGGAGACCGCCGACCTGGTGCGGACCTGCATTGCTCTCAGCCGCCCCACGGTCATCGATGGCGGCGGGCTGACCGTGCTGGCGGGCGACGGGCTCCTGGCCCAAGGATGGCCCGACCTGGTGCTGACCCCGCATGAGGGCGAATTCGGGCGCTTGTTCCCGGACCTGGTGGCGCGCGAGAGCAAGGTCGGGCGGGCGCTGGAGGCCGCCCGGCGCGCCGGCTGCACCATCGTGTTGAAAGGGTCCGATACCGTCATTGCGGCCCCGGACGGCAGGAGCCTCATCTCGGAGGGTGCGCCCGCCACTTTGGCGACGGCGGGCTCAGGGGACGTCCTGGCCGGTATCATCACGGGTCTACTTGGACTTCATCTGCAGCCATTCCTAGCGGCCGCGATGGGCGTCTGGCTCCACGGGCGGGCGGCGCAGGGCGCGGGTCTGGGGCTGATTGCGGAAGACTTGCCCGACCGGCTGCCGCTGGCTCTTGCCAAAGCCCTGGGCCAGAAGGGTTAATTCCGCCGCGGCCGAATTGAGCAGCTGCGGCTCGGAAATCGGCTTTTTTCTTGTGCCAACGCCGCGCCTGGGATACATCCGCGCCCGACAACGCGGGGCGGCAACCCGCGACGGCGGCTGAATCGAGCGCCGGGCGGGCGTGGCGGAACTGGTAGACGCGCTGGATTTAGGTTCCAGTGACGCAAGTCGTGGGGGTTCAAGTCCCTCCGCCCGCACCACCCGGACCGCCGCAAGCCACCGTCGTTTTGCCCAAACCGTTCCACACGATCAATCAGCGGGTAGAGCCTTTCATGCAGATCACCGAAACCAACGCAGCCGGCCTGAAGCGCGAATTCAAGGTCGTCGTTCCAGCCGATGCGCTCCAGGGCCAGATCGAGACGCGCCTCAAGGAGCTGGGCGAGCGGATCCGCATGCCGGGCTTCCGTCCCGGCAAGGTGCCGCTGCAGCTGCTGAAGCAGCGCTATGAGAAGTCCGTCATGGGCGAGGTGCTGGAGAAGACGGTGCACGAAGGCTCGCACCAGCTCCTGAACGAGCGCAACCTGCGCCCCGCCGGCCAGCCCAAGGTCGAGATCGTGAAATTCGAGAACGGCCAGGATCTGGAATTCAGCGTCGCGATGGAAGTGATCCCGGACATCACGCCAGTCGATTTCAAGACCATCAAGCTCGAGCGCACGGTGGTCGACGTGCCGGAGACCGAGATCGAGGAAAGCCTGCAGCGCCTCGCCAAGCGTCAGCGCAAGCCAGAGGCGGCGCCGGACGATCATGCTGCTCAGTCGGGCGATGTCGTGCATATCGATTTCGTCGGCCGCGTCGACGGCAAGGAATTCGAAGGCGGCAAGGCCGAGGATTTCCACTTGGAGCTCGGCTCCGGCATGTTCATCCCCGGTTTCGAGGATCAGCTGATCGGTCTCAAGAAGGGCGCGACCAAGCTCGTGACGGTCACGTTCCCGGCGGAATACGGCAACAAGGAACTGGCCGGCAAGCCGGCCGAGTTCGACGTGACCGTGAAGCAGGTCAGCCAGCTCAAGGACCAGCCGATCGATGACGAGATGGCCAAGGCCCTTGGCGCCGACGATCTGGCGACCCTGCGCAAGCGTGTGCGTGAGCAGATCGAGCGCGACTACAGCCTTGCCGGCCGCGCGCGGTTGAAGCGCGGGCTGCTGGACCAGCTGGCGGACATGCATGACTTCACGCTGCCCGAAGGGCTGGTGGATTCGGAATTCGAAGCGATCTGGAAGCAGATCGAGGCGGACCTCAAGGCCGACCGCCTGGATGCCGAGGACAAGGGCAAAAGCGAAGAACAACTCAAGAGCGAGTATCGCGACATCGCCAAGCGGCGCGTGAAGCTTGGCCTGCTGCTGTCCGAGGTGGGGCGCACCAATAATATCCAGGTTCCGAACGATGATTTGACCCGCGCGATCATTACCGAGGCGCGGCGCTTCCCGGGCCAGGAAAAACAGGTCATCGATTATTATCAAAAGTCGCCGGAGGCTTTGAATCAGCTGCGCGCGCCCATATATGAGGACAAGGTGATCGATTTCATTCTGGAACTGGCCGAGATCTCGGAGCGTCGCGCGACGCCCGATCAGTTCCGCAAGGAAGGCGAAGCTGCCTGAGCGTGATTGCGCGGCGAAGGACGCGGCGTATGATCGGCTCCATCCGATGATTCGCCGGCGATGCCGGTTTACAGCGTTTTGACGCCAGTGAGGGCTACATGATCAGAGATCGCAACCCAATCGAGGTATACGACAATCTGCTGGTGCCGATGGTGGTCGAGCAGACCGCGCGCGGCGAGCGGGCCTACGACATCTACTCCCGCCTGCTCAAGGAGCGGATCATTTTCGTCGTGGGTCCGGTGAATGACCACATGGCGAGTCTGGTCTGTGCCCAGCTGCTGTTCCTGGAATCCGAGAATCCGAGCAAGGAGATCTCGCTCTACATCAACTCGCCGGGCGGCGTCGTCACCTCTGGTCTCGCGATGTATGACACCATGCAGTACATTCGGCCGGATATCTCGACCATCTGCGTCGGCTTGGCGGCCTCCGCAGGGTCGCTGCTGCTGACCGCCGGCGCGAAGGGCAAGCGCTACAGCCTGCCGCATTCGAACATCATGATCCATCAGCCGTCGGGCGGCTTCCAGGGCCAGGCGAGCGATATCGAGATTCACGCCAAGGAAATCCTGAAAACCCGCGATCGGCTGAACAAGATTTACGTGAGGCACACCGGCCAGGAACTGAAGGTTATTGAAGACGCCATGGAGCGCGACCGGTTCATGACCCCGGGAGAAGCCAAGACTTTCGGCCTGGTGGACGAGGTCATTGCCGAACGTCCAGGGACGGATGAGCGAACCGGCTCGAAATCCAGTTCTTAACCCTTTGCTGACCAATCCGGGACTAGGCTGGATTCGGCCGGGAATAGGCCGATCGGGCGATCGCAGGCCCCGAACCAGTGTCATATATTGGTCCGGCGCCACAGTGCGGCGGCCGGACGGCGCGCGGCGGCATAAACCCGTTGTGCGGACGATTCTTCCAAGGCTAACATGGCATTCGAGGCAGGGCCGAATCCGGCCCGCCGAGGTGCGAACGGATAGCGAATGAACAAGTCCAGCGGCAGCGATTCAAAAAACACCCTCTACTGCTCATTCTGCGGAAAGAGCCAGCATGAGGTTCGCAAGCTGATCGCCGGCCCGACCGTCTTCATCTGCGATGAATGCGTCGAGCTGTGCATGGACATCATCCGCGAAGAGCACAAGACGACCTTGGTGCGCTCGCGTGACGGTGTTCCGAGCCCACGCGACATTTGCAAGGTGCTGGACGATTACGTGATCGGGCAAGAGCACGCGAAGAAGGTGCTCTCCGTCGCCGTGCACAATCACTACAAGCGCCTCGCTCATGTCGGGAAGCAGAACGACGTCGAGCTGTCGAAATCCAACATCCTTCTGGTCGGTCCGACCGGTTGCGGCAAGACGCTGCTGGCCCAGACGCTGGCGCGCATCATCGACGTGCCGTTCACCATGGCCGATGCGACGACGCTGACCGAAGCCGGCTATGTCGGCGAGGATGTGGAGAACATCATCCTGAAGCTGCTGCAGTCTGCCGACTACAACGTCGAGCGTGCGCAGCGCGGCATCGTCTATATTGACGAAGTCGACAAGATCAGCCGCAAGTCGGACAACCCCTCCATCACGCGCGACGTGTCGGGCGAGGGCGTGCAGCAGGCACTGCTGAAGATCATGGAAGGCACGATCGCTTCAGTGCCGCCGCAGGGCGGCCGCAAGCATCCGCAGCAGGAGTTCCTGCAGGTCGACACGACCAACATCCTGTTCATCTGCGGGGGTGCGTTCGCGGGCCTCGAGAAGATCATCGCGCAGCGCGGCCGCGGCGGCTCCGCCATCGGCTTCGGCGCCGACGTGCGCGGTCCGGATGACCGGCGCGCGGGCGAAGTGCTGCGCGAGGTCGAACCCGAGGATCTGCTGAAGTTCGGATTGATCCCGGAATTCGTCGGCCGTCTGCCGGTGGTGGCGACGCTCGAGGACCTGGATGAAGAGGCGCTGGTCAAGATCCTGACCGAGCCAAAGAACGCGCTGGTGAAGCAGTATCAGCGGCTGTTCGAGATGGAGGATGTCCGCCTCGATTTCGCCGAGGATGCGCTGGGCGCGATCGCGCGCAAGGCGATCGCCCGCAAGACCGGCGCACGCGGCCTGCGGTCCATCATGGAAGCGATCCTGCTGGAATCGATGTTCGATCTGCCGAGCCTCGACGGCGTCGAAGCCATCGTGATCAGCCGGGAAGTGGTGGAGGGCAAGGCGAAGCCGCTCTACATCTACACCGACCGTCGCGGCGATGTCGGCGCCGGCGCCTGAGAAGCCACGCATCCAGCGCATTTGGGACCGTCACCTTTGGGGGCCTTGAAGGCTCCCGAGCGGTCTACCAGATAGTTAACAGAACATCGGGCCCGTCGCCCTTCCATCGTGCGCCGTTATGTCGCGCCTGTCGCCAATCGCCCAAATCGTCGGCATGGTTCGTGCAGGGAAAACGACAGCGCGCGTTGCCCCGATCGCGGCTGGCAAACCTTGGCCGGCCGCGAGGTTGATAGGGGGTAAAGGCGGGGCTAGTCTGCCCGTTGAATAACCGGAGTCTGCATTGCGATGACGCAAGAAAATCCCGTTCTCCCGAAATATCCCGTGCTCCCGCTGAGGGATATTGTGGTCTTCCCGCATATGATCGTGCCGCTGTTCGTCGGCCGCGAGAAATCGGTGCGCGCGCTCGAAGACGTGATGAAGGAGGACAAGCAGATCCTGCTCATCACCCAGCGCAACGCCGCCCAGGATGACCCCGGGCCGACGGACATGTATGGGGTCGGCACGGTCGGTACGGTGCTGCAATTGCTGAAGCTGCCGGATGGCACCGTGAAGGTGCTGGTCGAAGGCGGCATGCGCGCCAAGATCGAGGAATTCTCCGAAATCGAGCCGTTCTTTGTCGCGCGCGCCGGCGAGGTGGGCGAGAGCGACAAGGAAGGCAAGGAAGTCGAGGCGCTGGCCCGCTCGGTGATCACGCAGTTCGAGCAATATATCAAGCTCAACAAGAAGATCCCGCCCGAGGTGCTGGTTTCGGTCAACCAGATCGAGGATCCCTCGAAGCTGGCCGATACCGTTGCATCGCATCTGACCTTGAAGATCTCCGACAAGCAGGAGCTGCTCGAGATCGCGTCGGTGTCGGCGCGGCTTGAGAAAGTTTTCTCCTTCATGGAAGGGGAGATCGGCGTCCTGCAGGTGGAAAAGCGCATCCGCTCGCGCGTCAAGCGCCAGATGGAGAAGACGCAGCGCGAGTACTACCTCAACGAGCAGATGAAGGCGATCCAGAAGGAGCTGGGCGAGTCCGAGGACGGCCGCGACGAGCTGGCCGAACTCGAGGAGCGCATCAAGAAGACCAAGCTCTCGAAGGAAGCGCGCGAGAAGGCTGCGGGCGAGGTCAAGAAGCTCCGCAGCATGAGCCCGATGTCGGCAGAAGCCACGGTCGTGCGCAACTATCTCGACTGGCTGCTCTCTATTCCGTGGAGCAAGCCGACCAAGATCAAGAAGGACATCAAGCTCGCCGAGAAGGTGCTGAACGACGACCATTACGGCCTGGAGAAGGTCAAGGAGCGTATCCTTGAATACTTGGCCGTGCAGCAGCGCCAGAAGAAGATCAAGGGCCCGATCCTGTGCCTGGTCGGCCCGCCCGGCGTCGGCAAGACTTCGCTTGGCAAGTCGGTGGCGCGGGCGACCGGCCGCAACTTCATCCGCATCTCGCTCGGCGGCGTGCGCGATGAAGCCGAAGTGCGCGGCCATCGCCGGACCTATATCGGCTCGATGCCCGGCAAGGTCATCCAGGCGATGAAGAAGGCGAAGTCGTCCAACCCGCTGTTCCTGCTCGACGAGATCGACAAGCTGGGCCAGGACTGGCGCGGCGACCCGTCGTCGGCGCTGCTCGAGGTGCTCGACCCCGAGCAGAACGTCAACTTCAACGACCATTACCTCGAGGTCGATTACGACTTGTCGGACGTGTTGTTCATCACGACCGCCAACACCCTGCGCATGCCGCAGCCGCTGATGGACCGCATGGAGGTCATCCGCATCCCCGGCTACACCGAGGACGAGAAGGTGGAGATCGCGTTCCGCCACCTGATCCCCAAGCAGATGAAGGATCATGCGCTGAAGAAGACTGAATGGACGCTGTCGGAAGACGCGGTCCGCGACCTGGTGCGCTACTACACGCGCGAGGCGGGCGTCCGCAACCTGGAGCGCGAGATCGCCAACCTGGCGCGCAAGTCGATCAAAGAGATTCTGATGAAGAATCTCACCAAGGTCACGGTCAACCGGCGCAACCTGGCGAAGTTCGCCGGCGTCCGGAAGTTCCGCTACGGCGAGGCGGAGGCGAAGGACATGGTGGGCGTCACCACCGGTCTTGCCTGGACCGAAGTGGGCGGCGACATCCTGACCATCGAAGCAGTCACGGTGCCCGGCAAGGGCAAGGTGATCGCGACCGGCAAGCTTGGCGACGTCATGAAGGAATCGGTTCAGGCCGCGGAATCCTTCGTCAAGTCGCGCGCTGCCGAGTTCGGCATCAAGCCGACCTTGTTCAATCGCAAGGACATTCACGTGCACGTGCCGGAAGGCGCGACGCCGAAGGATGGACCGTCGGCCGGTGTCGCGATGGTGACGACGATCGTGTCGGTGCTGACCGGCATTCCGGTGCGCCGCGATGTTGCGATGACCGGCGAGGTCACGCTGCGTGGCCGCGTGCTGCCGATCGGCGGCTTGAAGGAGAAGCTGCTGGCTGCGCTGCGTGCGGGCATCAAGACGGTCCTTATTCCTTCCGAGAATGAGAAGGACCTGGCGGAGATTCCGGACAACGTGAAGCGTGGTCTGCAGATCGTGCCGGCGGCGACAGTTGAAGAAGCGCTGCGCCAAGCGCTCGCTGGTCCGCTGACACCGATCGAGTGGATCGAGCCTGCGGAACCCGGCACGCCTGTCGGTGCTGAGAAGTCGGGCGATGAGGACGTCGGCATCGTGACGCACTGATCGCACAGCATTTTCTGCATCTAACAAACATCTGACAACGCGTTGAGAGCCGCGATTATCCTGGGGATAATCGCGGTTCTCGCATTGACTGTTTCAAAAACCGGGCTCTAAAATCCCGCGTTCAGGGCCTAGCACAATCAATCCAGCAATCTTTCCGATCTAAAAGAGCAAGGGGGGTACCCAGTGAACAAGAACGACTTGATTGCGGAAGTGGCCGATGATACCGGCCTTTCCAAATCAGATGCGGCCCGTGCTGTCGACGCCGTCTTCGACGCCATCACGAAAGCGCTCAAGAAGAACAACGAAGTGCGCCTAGTCGGCTTCGGCACGTTCAGCGTTGCGAAGCGCGCGAAGTCGAAGGGCCGCAATCCGCGCACTGGTGAAGAGATCCAGATCCCCGCGTCCAAGCTGCCGAAGTTCAAAGCCGGCAAGGGCCTCAAGGACGCCGTCAACTAGAATTGGAACTGAATCCACATCGTCGATGTGATGAAAGACCGGCCGCTCTTTGATGAAGCGGCCGGTTTCGTTTCGGGGATGAATTGAGATGAAGCGCAGAGTCGCTCTTGGCTATTTCGCCGTCTCCATCGCGGCAATGTTTCTGAGTTTCGGTCGCCTTTCGCTTTTTACCTTCTTTCTTTCTCTGGATAGTCCTGGGGCCAATCAGCTTTCTAAGATTTGCTGTCATCCCTCATGCTTCGTCGCCGACTGTGACTGAATTGCTCATCTACTACATACTGGCTACGGTCATTCTGGGGGGACTTCTCTGGCTGATGCCAAGAGCTCGCGGTGTGGCCAGGCGGAGTTGCTAAGCAGCGATGACCTTGGTCTGGCTTACCTGTGCGGCTTACAATTTCTGGCTCATAGGCCAAGGGTGACTTGCGCTGTTCGCGGCTAGTCTCTAAGGGGATTGAAGCCGGGCGATTAGCTCAGTTGGTAGAGCGCTTCCTTTACACGGAAGATGTCGGCGGTTCGAGTCCGTCATCGCCCACCAATCTTCTCCATATCATCGCCAAATAATACGGGCCGCTGCCTTGCGACAGCGGCCCGGTAGCCGGGCATCGATGGGGGACGGGGCATTCACCCGGCTGGGACGTTGCCAGTTTAAGGGCCAGGCATGAATCAGAGATAAAGAAAAGATCGGCTTTTATATTGATTTAATTGAACTTTTTTGCATTCAGCCGGACTAGTCGCGGCCGAAAGTGCAATGAAATCCGACCTTTGGATAACGGAAACTCGACAAGAACCGTCGCGATCAGACTTTCGATCGCAGGGGAATCTCCATAGGCTTCAGCGTTTTTTGCCGGCGGCCAGCCACTGGGCGCCAGGGGAACCACAAGGTCTGCAGGAGTAACGGGTCCATGAATAAGAAGGTCGGCAGCGACATCGAGATTGCGCGCGACGCCAGGATGAAGCCGATCCGCGAGGTCGCGAACAAGCTCGGCATTCCGGACGAGCATCTGCTGCCCTATGGCCATACCAAGGCCAAGATCTCGATGAAGTTCGTGGAATCCCTCAAGGACAAACCGGACGGCAAGCTGATCCTGGTGACTGCGATCAGCCCGACGCCGGCGGGCGAGGGCAAGACCACCACGACCGTCGGCCTTGGTGACGGCCTCAACCGGATCGGCAAGAAGGCGGTCATTTGCCTGCGCGAGCCGAGCCTCGGGCCGTGCTTCGGCGTGAAGGGCGGTGCGGCTGGTGGCGGCTATGCCCAGGTCGTACCGATGGAAGACATCAACCTGCATTTCACGGGCGACTTCCACGCCATCTCGACCGCGCATAATCTGCTCAGCGCCCTCATCGACAATCACATCTATTGGGGCAACGACCTCGGCTTCGACACCCGCCGCGTTGCCTGGCGCCGGGTCATGGACATGAACGATCGCGCGCTGCGCTCGATCGTGAACTCGCTGGGCGGGACGGCGAACGGATTCCCACGCGAGGACGGCTTCGACATCACCGTCGCTTCGGAGGTTATGGCGATCTTCTGCCTGGCGCGCGACCTCAAGGATCTGACGCAGCGTCTCGGCAACATCATCGTCGGCTATACCCGTGACAAGAAGCCGATCTATGCCCGCGACCTGAAGGCCGAAGGGCCGATGACCGTCCTCTTGAAGGACGCGATTGCGCCGAACGTGGTGCAGACGCTGGAAAACAATCCCGCCTTCATCCACGGCGGCCCGTTCGCCAACATCGCGCATGGCTGCAACTCGGTGATCGCGACCACCACGGCGCTGAAGCTCGCCGATTTTGTCGTGACCGAAGCTGGCTTCGGCGCCGATCTGGGCGCCGAGAAGTTCTTCGACATCAAGTGCCGCAAGGCGGGCCTGAAGCCGGCTGCCGCGGTCATCGTCGGCACCATCCGCGCGCTCAAGATGCATGGCGGCATCGCCAAGGAAGATCTCGGCAAGGAGAATATCGAGGCGCTGAAAAAGGGCGCCGCCAACCTCGCGCGCCATATCGAGAACGTGAAGAAGTTCGGCGTTGCGCCGATCGTCGCGATCAACCGCTTCGTCGCCGACACCGATGCGGAGATGGATACGGTGCGCCAGATCTGCAGCGAGCTCGGCGTCGAGGCGATCGAGTGCAACCACTGGGCCTATGGCTCGGCGGGCATCGAGAAGCTGGCTCATGCGGTGGTGCGCATGACCGAGCAGAAGAGCAACTTCACCTATCTCTATCCCGACAACATGCCCCTGTGGGACAAGGTGCGCACGGTCGCCCAGAGCCTCTATGGCGCGCAGGGGATCATCGCCGACAAGGTGGTGCGCGATCGTTTCCACGACCTCGAGAAGATGGGCTTCGGCAATTACCCGGTCTGCATGGCCAAGACCCAATACAGCTTCTCGACCGACCCAAACCTCAAGGGCGCGCCCAGCAACCACGTGGTGCCGATCCGCGAAGTGCGGCTGTCCGCCGGCGCGGAATTCATCGTCGTCATCTGCGGCGAAATCATGACCATGCCCGGCCTGCCGCGCGTGCCATCGGCCAATTCCATCAAGCTCAATCCCAAGGGCGAGGTCGAAGGCCTGTTCTGATCCTAAAGCTTATTCGAATTTCTCAAGAAGGCCGGTCGTGGAGACCGGCCTTTTTCTTTGACCCACGGAAGCGCTTGCCGTAAGCCACATACGTACCTGTCTATACAAGAAGGCATCCATGTCGGCTCGAGACCTTGGGCAGCCAACCATCTTGCGCGATGCGGCGCCGCTGACCTGCGAGGAGATCGCCGCGATTTCCCACGGCCGCGCGCGCCTCGCGATCGGTCCCGCCGCGCGCGCGAAGCTGGAGAATGGCCGCGCGATCGTGCAGCGCATCCTTGCCAGCGGCGAGCGCGCCTATGGCATCACCACCGGCCTTGGCGCGCTGAGCGATGTGAAACTGGCGCCCGACGAGCTCGCGCAGATTTCGCGCAACACGCTGCTGAGCCATGCCTGCGGCGTTGGCGAGCCGCTTCACATGTCAGAGACGCGCGCCATCATGGTCGCGCTGGTCAATGACATGTGCCACGGCTATTCGGGCATCAGCCCGGCGGTGATCGATCAGCTCGTCGCCTTCCTTAATCACGGCATCAATCCGGTTGTGCCGAGCCAGGGTTCGGTCGGCTATATCGTGCATGGCGCGCATATCGGTCTCGCGTTGCTCGGTATCGGGGACGTGGAGCTTGCCGGACAGCGCATGAAAGCGAGCGACGCAATCGCCGCTGTAGAATTGCAGCCGATCGATGTCGGACCGAAGGATGGTTTGTGCCTCGTCAACGGCACGCGTTGCCTCGCGGGTCTTTCCTGTCTTGGCGTGGTCGAGGCAGCGCGGCTGGCGGATTGGGCCGATGTCATCGCGTCCTTGTCGTTCGAGGCACTGAAGGGCCAGACCGACGCGTTCGATGAGGAGGTGCTGAACCTGAAGCCGCATGCCGGCGTGGTCGCAGTCGGCAAGCGCCTGCGCAGCCTGCTCAAGGGCAGCGAGGTGATGGCGCATTTCCGTGGGCATCGCACACAGGATGCGCTCTCGCTGCGCTCGATCCCGCAGGTACATGGTGCGACGCGCGATCAGCTCGATCATGCGCGCCGGCAGATCGTCGTCGAGCTCAAATCGGCAACCGACAATCCGCTCGTCATCGGGACGCCGGATTCCTATCGCGTGATTTCGAATGCGCACCCGCATGGCCAGTCGGTCGCGATGGCGGTCGATCTGATGGCGCTGGCGGTGGCGGAGCTTGGCTCGATCGCGGAACGGCGCATCGACCGCCTGCTCAATCCGGCGACCAGCGGATTGCCGGCGTTCCTGGTCAAGCAGCCGGGAGTCAATTCCGGGCTGATGATCGTGCAGTACGTCGCGGCCTCGCTGGCGGCGGAGAACAAGCGCCTCAGCCAGCCGGCAGTCGCGGACAATTACGTCACTTCCGCGCAGCAGGAGGATCACATCAGCCTCGGCACGCCGGGCGCGCTCAAGGCGCTGAAGGTGATCGACAATACGCGGCGCATCCTCGCGATCGAATATCTGTGCGCCGCCCAGGCAATTGAGTTCCTGCCCAAGCTCGCGCTGGGGCAGGGGACCGGCGCCGCCTATCGGCGCCTGCGGACCCAGATCCCCTCAATGGAGCAGGACCGGTTCCTCAGCCCCGACATCGCCCTCATCGAGACCGGCCTGCTGGAGCCGGACTGGCTCGCAGAGATCGACGCGGCTTTCAGATAGTTGCTTTAGTCAACTAAATCTGTTAACTGTGGCAACGATATGGCGTGTCGTGGAGGCTCGGCATGGAAGAGCAGGCGCTTTGCGTCGAAGCGGTGCGGCGCTTTTCACGGTTTTACACCCGGCAGATCGGCGTGCTGCAGGAGGGGCTGGTCCGCAGCGAATTCTCGCTGACCGAGGCGCGCATCCTGTACGAGCTCGCGCATCTCGAAACCGCCACCGCGTCCGACCTGGTGAAGTGGCTCAGCCTCGATCCCGGATATCTCAGCCGGATACTCAGAAGCTTCGAAGAGCGCGAGCTGATCCGCAAGCAAGCGTCACCGACCGACGCGCGGCAGCAACTGTTGAGCCTGACCGAGACGGGGCAGCGGCGATTTGCCGAACTCAACGCGCGCTCGCGCAACGACATGGCGCAGATGCTGGGCGTGCTGACTTCCCGCCAGCAGAAGCGCCTGATCGTCGCGATGAGCGAGATCGAAACTCTGCTGTCCGCCGAGCCCGAGCGCGGCGCGCCCTATATCCTCCGACCGCATCAGCCCGGCGATATGGGCTGGGTCGTACAGCGCCACGGCGCCCTCTATGCTCAGGAATATGGCTGGGACGAAACCTTCGAAGCGCTGGTGGCGGAGATCGCGGCCAAGTTCATCAGGGAGTTCGATCCGAAGAAGGAGCGCGCCTGGATCGCAGAGAAGGACGGCGAGAATGTCGGCTGCGTGTTCCTGGTGCGCGACAGTGACGAGGTTGCGAAACTGCGCCTGCTGCTGGTCGACCCGAAGGCGCGAGGCCTCGGCGTCGGGAGGCGCCTGGTGGAGGAATGCATCCGGTTCGCGCGGCAGAAGGGCTACAAGAGAATCACATTGTGGACCAACGACATCCTCACCACTGCCCGTCACATTTACGAGCAGGCCGGTTTCAAGCTCGTGAGCGAGGAACGCCACCACAGCTTCGGCCACCATCTGGTGGGCCAGAACTGGGAGCTGGAGCTTACAGCGCCTTGAACTTGCCGCGCAGGCGATAGCGGCCGCCGGGATAGAGCAGGCGGACGTAGCTGACATTTCGGCCGTTCGACCAGGTGGTGCGCGTCAAGCAGAGGCACGGTTCATTGGGTTCGATCTTCAGCAGCTTGCGCTCGGCCGGCGTCGCATGGACCGCGTCGATCACGTGCTCGGCCTCGGAGATCGGCGCCGCCGCCATCAGATAGACGTACGGCGTCTGCGTCGCGAAGTCCTGCGCCAGATAGTCCGGCGCTGAGCCCGGCACGACATAGCGATCCTCGATCTGCACCGGCATGTCATCCTCGGCATGTACGAGGACTGAGTGGAAAATCGCTTCGCCGGCCTTCATGCCCAGCGCTTGCGCAATATCGGCATTCGCCTTCTCCTTGCGCAAGGTGAGCACCTGCGAGCTGTGGCGATGGCCGCGCGCCGCGATCTCGTCGGCGATGTTGCGCACCTCGAACAGGGCCGAGATCGGCTTTGGTTCCGCGACAAATGTGCCGACGCCCTGGACGCGGATCAGGCGCCCATCCAAGGTCAGCTCGCGCAAGGCGCGGTTGATGGTCATCCGGCTGACGCCGAGGTCGCGCACCAGCTCTGATTCCGATGGAATGCGGTGACGCGGCTGCCATTCGCCGGAATCGATGCGCTCGGTAATCATGCGCTTGACGCGCGAATATCGGGGCAGGAGTTCGGTATTCAACAGATTCGTGTCCGTTCCTGTCTAGACAGGCTTATGCCAGACATGATTTGTAACCACAAGGGTACCTCCCCCTTTCAACATCGCAAAGAAGCCATTCGCCCATGAAAGTCCTCCACGCGCCGCTTGCCTGGCTGACCGATGGCTGGCAGTCCGACGTGCGCATCGAGATCGGGGCCGACGGGGCGATCAAAGCGGTGTCGCATGGATCGGCCCAGGCGGGTGACGAGCGCGTTGCGGGGCCGCTGCTGCCCGGCATGCCGAACCTGCATTCACACGCCTTCCAGCGCGCAATGGCGGGCCTCGCGGAAGAGGCACTCAACCCCGAGGACAGTTTCTGGACCTGGCGTGAGCTGATGTACCGCCTGGTTGGACGCCTCGATCCGGAGCAGGTTCAGGCGATCGCGACCCATCTCTATATCGAGATGCTGAAAGGCGGCTATACCTCGGTCGCCGAGTTCCATTATCTGCATCACCAGCCCGGTGGTGCGCCGTACGCGAACTTTGCGGAGATGGCGGAGCGCATCGCTGCCGCCGCGGAGACCTCGGGCATTGGCCTGACCTTGCTGCCGGCCTTCTATGCCCATGGCGGCTTCGGCGGCAAGCCGCTGGCTGACAAGCAGATGCGCTTCAGGAACGACGTCGAGCGCTACTTGAAGCTGACCGAAGGTGTCGATCGCGCCAGCAAGCGGATCGGCGCCGATTGGGGCCTCTGCTTCCACTCGCTGCGGGCGGCGACCGAGGCGGATATCAAGGCCGTGCTGGCCGCGTATCCGGGCGAGCGGCCGATCCACATCCACATCGCCGAGCAGACCAAGGAGGTCCAGGATTGCCTCGCCTGGTCCAACCGCCGGCCGGTCGAATGGCTCTATGACAAGGTCGAGATCGATAAGCGCTGGTGCCTGATCCACGCGACCCACGTATCGCCTGACGAAGTGCACATGATGGGACATAGCGAAGCGGTGGTGGGGTTGTGTCCGACCACCGAGGCAAATCTCGGCGACGGGATATTCCCGGCTCAGGAGTTCCTGGCGGCGAATGGATGCTTCGGTATCGGCTCTGACTCACATGTGTCGGTGAGCGCGCTCGAAGAACTGCGCTGGCTGGAATATGGCCAGCGCCTGAAGCACGAGCGCCGCAATCGCCTGAGTGCAGGGAACAGGCCGGAGGTCGCCGACACCCTCTATACCGCAGCCTTGCAAGGCGGGGCGCAGGCGATGGGCAAGCACATCGGCACGATCGCCGCCGGCAAGCGCGCCGATCTGGTCGTGCTCGACGGCGCCCATCCGATGCTGGCGAATGTCGCACCCGGCAAGTTGCTCGGACGGTGGCTGTTCGGCGGCAACGATACGTGGGTGAAGGATGTGATCGTTGCCGGCAAGTGGGTGGTGAAGGATCGCCACCATGCCGGCGAAGAAGGGGCGGAACGCGCGTTCGGTGAAGCAATGAGCGCGTTGATGGCTGCCTAAGGCCGCCAATCAATCATCGTTTGTACCAGCTGCTGCAGCACTGGCTGAACCTGCTCCGCGAGATCAGGGCGATAATCGAACGGCGCCTGCTCGTTCATGTAGGTGCGTTGCGCGAGTTCAAGCTGAACGGCATGGAAGGCGCGATCCGGTTGGCCGTAGTGGCGGGTGATGTGGCCGCCCTTGAATCGACCGTTCAGGATGTGCCGATAGCCTGGTGCATCGCAAGCCTTCACGACCGAAGCGGAAAGTGAGAGCGCGCAGCTCTTGCCGTCGTTGGTGCCGATGTTGAAGTCCGGCAGCAAGCCATCGAACAATCGCGGGATCTCGCCGCGGATGGAATGCGCATCGAGCAGGACCGCGTAGCTGAATTCGCCCTTGATCCGGTTCAGCTCCGCCATCAGGCGTCCGTGATACAGGCGCCAGATGCGCTCCTTGCAGTCGGTCTTGATCTCGTCATCGCGCGCTGCACCAGGTAGAAAGATCGACGTGCCATCAAACAAGGTCTCTGGGAACAGGCCCGTGGTCGCACTCTGATAGAGCGGCTTGTCATCCTCGGGCCGGTTGAGATCGATGGCGAAGCGCGAATAGCGCGCCATCAGCAGGCTCGCACCCAGCTTGGATGCGAACGCATAGAGCTGTGGCAGATGCCGGTCGGTATCGGGCAGGGTCTTTGCCTCTGGCGTCAACAGCTGCTCAACCTGGTGTGGCAGCAGCAATCCCGGATGCGGCATGGAGATCAGCAGCGGCGTATCGCCCTGCAGGAACTCGTACGGATGTTCGATTCTCACAATGCGGCCCTCTGGTTTGGATCGATGACGATGGCCGCCAGGATCGCTGTCGTGAGTGCACGCGCGGTGGCACCGCCGTAGGTGCCTGCAATCCAGCTGTCGCCATCCGACATTTCGTGGACCGTTCCGGATTCCAGTTCGACCCTGCCCCTCCACACATGGAGCGCAGCGACATTCTCTGCGAGAGCTACGGTCTCGGTCGGCGCGAGACGCGAGATGCGCAACGCGCCGCTTCCGTAGCTTCGCGCCACCATCAGGTTGAAGTCGCGGATCGGTCCTGCGATCAGGCGGCAATCGGTCTTGGCATCGCCGGAGAAGGCAAACGGTTCGAACAGGCGGTTCAGCCGACGGACATCTTGCCCTTCGACGGCAAGCTCCATGCCCTTGCCCTCGATCACCATGATCGTGCGATCGATGCCGGGGAAGAGCGAGAAGGGGCCATCGCTCGCCACGTCGGCGATGCTGAGGCGCCACAGCATCTCTCCAGCCGGCGAAAGCGCCTTCCAGATCTCGGTCGTGGTCCCGCCGCCATTCTTCCATGGCATGCGCTGGTAGTCGCTGCTGCGCAGGACGCGGCCGCTCATGGCTAGAAGCTCCTGGCGCGCCAGTGCCCAGCCTGCACCACGCCCGCGCACGGATTGCCGCCGAGCCAATAGCTGAGCTCGGCCGGCTGGCCGATGTTCCAGATCGCGAGATCGGCAGCGTAGCTGGCGCGGAGCTGACCGTGCGTCGCGCCCATGCCGAGCGCGGCGGCCGCGTGCCGGGTGACGCCTGCCAGAGTTTCTTCGGGGGCCATGCGGAAAAGAGTGCAGGCCATGTTCATCATGAGCAGCAAAGAGAGGGCAGGGGAGCTGCCGGGGTTGCAATCGGTCGAAATCGCAATGCGAACATTGTGCCGGCGCAGTTGCTCCATGAGCGGCAATTGCTTCTCGCGCAGGAAAAAGAACGCGCCCGGCAACAGGACCGCGACGGTGCCGGCCTTGCCCATCGCGGCGATGCCGGACTCCGCGCTGTACTCGATGTGGTCGGCTGACAATGCGCCATAGCGCGCCGCCAGAGCGGCGCCGCCCATGTCGGACAGCTGATCGGCGTGCAGCTTGACCGGCAAGCCCAGTGATTTGGCCTTGTCGAACACGCGCGCGGTCTGTGCGGCGGTGAAAGCGATGCGCTCCGAGAACGCATCGACTGCGTCGGCCAGGCCTTCACTTGCAATGGCCGGCAGGATCTCGTTGCAGACCAGGTCGATATAAGCGTCAGGCCGGCCCGCGAATTCCGGTGGCAAAGCATGCGCGGCCAAACAGGTTGCCTTCATCGTCACACCGCATTCGCGGCCGAGGGCACGGGCGACACGCAACTGCTTGCGCTCGTTCTCCACGTCGAGACCGTAGCCCGACTTGATCTCGATGGTGGTCACGCCCTCTGCCATCAGCCTCGCCACTCGCGCCTTCGCCGAGCTCAACAGCTCCGCTTCGCTGGCTGCGCGCGTGGCGCGCACGGTGGAGACGATGCCGCCGCCGGCCTTGGCGATCTCCTCGTAGGTCGCACCTTTGAGGCGCTGCTCGAACTCCCCGGCGCGTTCGCCGCCGAACACCAGGTGAGTATGGCAATCGATCAGGCCCGGCGTCATCCAGCGGCCATCGAGTGAGATTGTCTCCTTCGCCGATTGCCGCGGCAGGTCGACGCGCCGGCCGATCCACGCGATACGACCGCCTTCAATGGCGATGGCGGCATCCGCGATCGCGCCATAGCCCTCAGTCTCCGCCATGGTGGCGGCGTGGCAATCGGTGAGGAGGATATCCCAAGCCATCTCAGCCGTTGATCATCGGCAGCTTCAATCCTTGCTCACGCGCGCAGTCGACCGCGATGTCATAGCCCGCATCGGCATGGCGCATCACGCCCGTGCCGGGGTCGTTGGTGAGCACGCGCTCGATGCGCCGCGCGGCTTCGGCGCTGCCATCGCAGCAAATCACCATGCCGGAATGCTGCGAAAAGCCCATGCCGACGCCGCCGCCATGATGCAGGCTGACCCAGGTCGCCCCCGACGCGCAGTTGAGGAGCGCGTTGAGCAGCGGCCAGTCGGAGACGGCATCGGAGCCGTCCTTCATGCCTTCGGTTTCGCGGTTCGGGCTGGCGACCGAACCGGAATCCAGATGATCGCGGCCGATCACGATCGGCGCCTTCAGTTCGCCCTTTGCCACCATCTCGTTGAAGGCGAGTCCGAGGCGCGCGCGCTCACCCAATCCGACCCAGCAGATGCGGGCGGGCAGGCCCTGGAACTTGATGCGCTCGCGTGCCATGTCGAGCCAGTTGTGCAAATGCGAGTTGTCGGGAATCAGCTCCTTCACCTTGGCATCGGTGCGGTGAATGTCCTCGGCTTCGCCGGACAGAGCCGCCCAGCGGAACGGGCCGACACCGCGGCAGAACAGGGGACGGATGTAAGCCGGCACGAAGCCCGGGAAGTCGAACGCGTTCTCGACACCGGTTTCCTTCGCCATCTGGCGGATGTTGTTGCCGTAGTCGAAGGTCGGAATGCCGAGCTTCTGGAAGCCGAGCATGGCGCGCACTTGCACGGCCATGGATTCCTTCGCGGCTTTCACGACCGCCTGCGGATCGCGCTGGCGCATGTCGGCCGCCCGGACCAGCGACCAGCCGGCCGGCAGATAGCCGTTCAGCGGGTCATGCGCGCTGGTCTGGTCGGTCACCATGTCGGGCCGCACGCCGCGCTTCAGGATTTCGGGGAAGATCTCCGCTGCGTTGCCGAGGAGGCCGACGGAGATCGCCTTGCCATCCTTCTTCGCACGATCGAGCAGCGCGAGCGCTTCGTCGAGCGAATTGGCCTTGATGTCGAGGTAGCGCGTTTCCAACCGCCGTTCGATGCGCGAGGGCTCGCATTCCACCGCGAGCATGGAGGCGCCAGCCATGGTCGCCGCGAGCGGCTGTGCGCCGCCCATGCCGCCGAGACCGCCGGTCAGGATCCAGCGCCCTTTGAGATTGCCGCCGTAATGCTGCCGGCCGGCTTCGGCGAAGGTCTCGTAGGTGCCCTGTACGATACCCTGGCTGCCGATATAGATCCAGGAGCCGGCCGTCATCTGGCCGTACATCATCAGGCCCTTGGCATCCAATTCGCGGAAATGCTCCCAGGTCGCCCAGTGAGGGACCAGATTCGAGTTCGCAAGCAGGACGCGCGGCGCATCCTTGTGAGTCTTGAAGATGCCGACCGGCTTGCCGGACTGGATCAGCAGGGTCTCATCTTCATTGAGCGTCCGGAGGCTCTCGACGATCCGGTCAAAGCATTCCCAATTGCGCGCGGCCCGGCCGATGCCGCCGTAGACCACGAGTTCGTTCGGGTTCTCGGCTACATCGGGGTCAAGATTGTTCATCAGCATGCGCAGCGGCGCCTCGGTCAGCCAGGATTTGGCGCTGAGGGTGCGGCCGCGGGGAGCGCGAATGGTGCGGGCGTTGAAACGGGTTCCGGTCATGACAGAATCTCGATGCAAGTTGTATATACAAGTCTATACAGCACGTTTCTGGCAGGCTCAAGGTCGATAAGTCACGCGAGGCCGGTGGCGGCGATCACCGCCTTCCACTAGGGTCCAGGCTTTCGGGGAGTGTGAAGTGAGTATATCGGCGGGGTCCAGCAAATATCTCCTCGGCATCGCCTGTTGTTGCCTGGCCACATTGGGGTGGAGCCTCAGCGGCCTGTTCGTGCGCTGGGTCCCAGGGCTGGACGGCTGGGGCGTGAACGGTTACCGGGCGCCGGCCACCTCGATCTGCCTGCTGATCTATCTGGCTCTGCGTTACCGCGCTGATCTGATGCAGCACCTGTGGCCGAAACAGCCGCAGGCCTTATTTGTGGTCGGGCTCTTCTTCGGCGTCGGCTCAACGCTCTACGTATACGCCCTCACCATGGGGACAGTGGCCAGCGTATCGGTGCTGGGCGCTACCAGCCCGTTCTTCGCGGCACTTCTCGCCTGGCTCGTCATGCGGGAGCGCACATCTGCGGTTTCAATGGCGGCGACGGTTGTGGCACTGGCCGGCGTCGCGATCGTGGTGCAGGCGGAGATGACGGCTCTGGCAACCGGACTCTCGGCCGCCATCATTTCGCTGGGCACCGCATTCTGTTTCGCCGGCCAGACCGTCTGGCTCAGGCGTTATCGCAACCTTGAAATGATTCCGGGGATCGCGTTGGGCGGGCTGATGGTGTTCGCTTTTGTGACGATCTTCGTCGGCCTCCCGCCCTTGCCTCTGCGGCAGATAGGCCTGCTGGCGCTGATGGGGCTGGTCCAGCTGGCGCTCCCGCTGATCCTGTTCGCGGCCGGCGCCAAGCATGTGCCGGTGGTGCCGGCCATGCTGATTGCCCTGGCCGATGTGGTATTGAATCCATTCTGGGTCTGGCTGGTGCATGGCGAGCAGCCACCCTCCGGCACGGTTGCCGGTGGTGGGCTGATCCTCTCTGCGATTATCGGTGCGACCTTGTTCGAGAATCGGCGCCAGCGCATCGCTGCTGAGCAGGAGGGTTGAATTGGCAAGTCCGCACATATTCTCGCCCGTCAATCTGATGAGCGAGTTGGTGATCGACACCGAGGGCGACAACACGCACTGGATCCAGCTGACCGACGACGTGCGGCAGCGGCCACTGATGTTCGATTGCACCAACGGCGCGTGGGCGAATCTGCTCAGCATCCGGCCGGGCGGGCGGCTCAAGTGCCACTATCACACAGGCCCCGTGCATGCGTTCACGCTCAAAGGCTCCTGGCGCTATCTGGAGCATGACTGGGTGGCGGGCGAGGGGACCTTTGTCTATGAGCCGCCAGGCGAGATCCACACCTTGGAGGCCGATCCGAAGACCGGCATGACGACTTTTTTCGTGACCCGCGGCGCGCTCATCTACACCGATGAGCGCGGCCAGCAAGTCGGGTTCGAGGATGTGTTCACGCGGCTCGAGAGGTTTCGCCGCCATGTTGCTGAGAATGGCCTCGATCCGGCAATCATCGAACGCATGATTCGATAGTGATTTGAACCCGCGGAAGTATTGTTGACACTCCAGGGGGCATCATATATCTCACCGCCACCGTTAAGGTGTTGCCCAATGCGCGGGCGTAGCTCAGTTGGTTAGAGCGCCGGCCTGTCACGCCGGAGGCCGCGGGTTCAAGTCCCGTCGCTCGCGCCATTTCTCGCCTTTCGCAGACCCTCTCGCGGCTCTGCGTACCCATACGTAACCGCCGAGAAATAAACGTATTTTCGCGATTGCTGCGACGCTTTTTGCGCTTTCGCACTGCGACATAGGTCATTATAGTGGCGGCGCTTTGATGGGGGTGAGTCGGATCCTATTCGCGGCTCTGCCAGTGCTGCGAGGATGGGATATGGGTGGCCGGCGGCGTTCGCCGATTGGCCGGTCTCGGGTGATTGGATGAACGAGCTTCTACGCGAATATCTGCCGGTCCTGATATTCATCGTCGTGGCTGCCGGCTTGTCTGGGATCATGGTGATTGCATCGCTGGTCCTGGCGCGGCAAAAGCCCGATTCGGAAAAATTGTCGCCGTATGAATGCGGGTTCGAGGCGTTCGACGATGCCCGCCGGCAGTTCGACGTGCGATTCTACCTGGTCTCGATCCTGTTCATTATCTTCGATCTGGAAGTGGCATTCTTGTTCCCGTGGGCTGTTTCGCTTAGCAAGATCGGGATGTTCGGCTTCTGGTCGATGATGATTTTCCTCGGCGTGCTGACCGTCGGATTTGTGTACGAGTGGAAGAAGGGCGCGCTGGAGTGGGAGTGATGAAATGGCGAATGCCCAAGTGAATTCAACCCTCGTGCGAGCGCCGCAACCGCTGCCCCCGGGCGCGGACCAGGACCATGTCCTGAAGGCGGTGACTGATGAATTGGGTGACCGCGGATACGTGGTCGCGCAGCTCGACAAGCTGGTGAACTGGGCACGTACCGGTTCGCTCTGGCCAATGACCTTCGGCCTCGCCTGCTGTGCGGTCGAAATGATGCACGCCTATATGGCGCGCTATGACCTCGATCGCTTCGGTGTCGTGCCGCGCGGCACGCCGCGCCAGTCCGACGTGATGATCGTTGCGGGCACGCTCTGCAACAAGATGGCGCCGGCCCTGCGCAAGGTCTACGACCAGATGGCGGAGCCGCGCTGGGTCATCTCCATGGGTTCATGCGCCAATGGTGGCGGCTATTATCACTATTCCTACTCCGTCGTGCGCGGCTGCGATCGGATCGTTCCGGTGGATATCTACGTGCCCGGTTGTCCGCCCACGGCGGAAGCCCTGGTCTACGGCGTTCTGCAATTGCAGAAGAAGATCCGCCGCACCACGACCATCGCGCGCTAGGCTGGTTTGGGGTGGGGCCGATCAATATGACCAACGTCTATCGCGAACTCGGCGATTTCATCGCGGCAGCCCTCGGCCCGGCGGTTGACCATGTCGAGGTGAGACTTGGTGAGTTGGCGCTGACCTGCGCGCCCGGCAATCTCATCAAGGTGATGAAGTTCCTGAAGAGCGACAGCAACTGTCGGTTCGAGATGCTGGTCGATATCTGTGGCGCTGACTATCCCGATCGCGAGAAGCGTTTCGATACCGTCTACAATCTGCTGAGCCTCAAGCACAATTACCGTGTCCGCGTGAAGGTGCCGTTGACCGAGGATGAAGCGGTGCCGTCGATGGTGGGGCTTTGGCCGGTTGCCGGCTGGTTCGAGCGCGAAGCCTACGACATGTTCGGCATTTTCTTCGAGGGCAACTCGGACCTGCGCCGCATCCTGACCGACTACGGGTTCGAGGGTCATCCGTTCCGCAAGGACTTCCCGCTCACCGGCTACGTCGAGATGCGGTACGACATGACGCAGAAGCGCGTCATCTACGAGCCTGTGAAGCTGCGGCAGGAATTCCGTACGTTCGATTTCGAAAGCCCGTGGGAAGGCATGCTGCAGCCGCGCCGCCTGCCGGGCGACGAGAAGGCGTCCTGAAGATGGCCGAAACCCAGATCAAGCCGCTGACCTTGAATTTCGGGCCGCAGCATCCCGCCGCCCACGGCGTGCTGCGCATGGTCATGGAGATGGACGGCGAAGTGGTGCGCCGGATCGATCCGCATATCGGCCTGCTGCATCGCGGAACCGAGAAGCTGATCGAATACAAGACCTACCTGCAGGCGATTCCCTATTTCGACCGGCTCGACTACGTATCGCCGATGAACCAGGAGCACGCCTTCGTGCTCGCCGTCGAGAAGCTGATGGGCCTCGAGGTGCCGCCGCGCGGGCAATATATCCGCGTCCTGTTCGACGAGATCACGCGTATCCTCAATCACCTGCTGAGTATCCCGGCCTATGCGATGGATGTGGGGGCGGTGACGCCGTTCCTCTGGGCATTCGAGGAACGCGAGCTGCTGATGGAGTTCTACGAGCGGGCCAGCGGGGCACGCATGCACGCGGCCTATTACCGTCCGGGCGGTGTGCACCAGGATGTGCCTGCCGGTTTGCTCGACGATGTCGGCGCCTGGGCGCGCCGCTTCCCGGCGAAGATCGACGATCTGGAGTCACTGCTGACCGAGAACCGGATCTTCAAGCAGCGACTGGTCGATATCGGAACCGTCTCGGCGGAGGATGCGATTGCCTGGGGCTTCACCGGCCCGATGTTGCGCGCGTCCGGCGTGCCGTGGGATCTGCGCAAGGCGCAGCCCTACCTCATCTATGACAAGATGGATTTCGATATCCCGGTCGGCAAGAATGGTGATTGCTACGACCGCTATCTGGTGCGCGTCGAAGAGATGCGCCAGTCGCTGAAGATCATCCATCAATGCATCGAAAACATGCCCGGCGGGCCGGCCACCTCGGTCGATCGCAAGGTCACGCCGCCGCCGCGCAGCGAAATGAAGCGTTCGATGGAAGCGCTGATCCACCACTTCAAGCTCTATACCGAGGGCTTTCACGTGCCGCCGGGCGAGACCTATACGGCCATCGAAGCGCCGAAGGGCGAGTTCGGCGTCTATCTCGTCTCCGACGGCAGCAACAAGCCCTATCGCTGCAAGATCCGTGCGCCCGGCTTCGCGCACTTGCAGGCGATGGAATTCTGTTCCAAGGGCCACATGCTGGCGGATTCGGTGGCGATCCTCGGGTCCATGGATATCGTGTTCGGCGAGATCGATCGATGAGCGGCAACAACAATCACGACGTGGTACAGCCGGCGAATTTCGCCTTCACGCCGGAGAACCGTGTTGAAGCGGATCGCATCATCGCGAAGTATCCGGCTGGCAGGCAGGCGAGTGCGGTTCTGCCGCTGCTCTATGTCGCGCAGCGCCAGGAAGGCTGGGTGCCGCGCGCGGCGATGGACCATATCGCCGAGATCCTCGGCATGGCGCCGATCCGCGTCTACGAGGTCGCGACCTTCTACACCATGTTCCATCTCAAGCCGGTCGGGAAATATCACCTGCAGGTCTGCCGCACGACGCCGTGCTGGCTGCGCGGCGCCGACCAGATGACGGAGACCTGCAGGAAGAAGCTCGACATCGGCCTTAACGAGACCACCAGGGACGGGTTGTTCTCGCTGGTCGAGGTGGAATGCCTCGGCGCCTGCGTCAACGCGCCGGTGGTGCAGGTCAATGACGATTTCTACGAAGACCTCGACCCCAAGAAGCTGGAATGGCTGCTGGACGAGCTGGCCGCCGGCCGCAAGCCGCCTTTCGGATCGCAGACCGGACGCCAAGGCTCCGCGCCCGATGGCGGCCCGACCACGCTCAAAGACATTCGCCGCCCGAGCGGCGCGCCGGCTGAGTGACCCGAACATGTTGAAAGACCAGGACCGCATCTTTCTCAATCTCTACGGCCAGGATGATTGGCGCCTAGCTGGTGCGCGCCGCCGCGGCATCTGGGACAACACCAAGGATCTGCTGGCACGCGGGCGTGATGCCATCATCGACGAAATCAAGAAGTCGGACTTGCGCGGACGCGGCGGGGCGGGATTCCCGACCGGCCTCAAATGGTCCTTCATGCCCAAGCAGTCGGACGGGCGGCCCGCTTATCTGGTGGTCAACGCCGATGAGTCGGAACCCGGTACCTGCAAGGACCGCGAGATCATGCGGTTCGATCCGCATATCCTGCTGGAGGGCTGTCTGGTCGCAGGTTTCGCGATGGAGACAATCGCCACCTACATCTATATCCGTGGCGAGTTCTATAACGAGGCGGTGAACCTGCAGGCCGCGATCGATGAGGCCTACGATGCGGGGCTGATCGGCAAGAACGCCTGCGGCTCCGGCTACGATCACGACATCTACCTGCATCGCGGCGCTGGCGCCTATATCTGCGGCGAGGAAACGGCGCTGCTCGAAAGCCTCGAAGGCAAGAAAGGCCAGCCGCGCCTGAAGCCGCCATTCCCCGCGGCGGTCGGGCTCTATGGCTGCCCGACCACGGTCAACAATGTCGAATCCATCGCGGTCGCGCCGACCATTCTGCGCCGCGGCGCGGGCTGGTTTGCGGCCCTCGGCCGGCCGAAGAACACCGGCACCAAGCTGTTCTGCGTCTCCGGCCACGTGAACAAGCCCAGCACCTTCGAAGAAGAGATGGGCATTCCGCTGAAGGAACTGATCGAGCGCCATTGCGGCGGCGTGCGCGGCGGCTGGGACAATCTGCTGGCGGTCATTCCAGGCGGTGCGTCGGTGCCGGTCCTGCCGAAAGCGATCTGCGATGACGTGCTGATGGATTTCGATTCATTGCGCGCGGTGCAATCGGGCCTCGGCACGGCGGCGGTGATCGTGATGGACAAGTCGACCGACATCGTCGATGCGATCACGCGCCTGTCCCACTTCTACATGCATGAGAGCTGCGGTCAGTGCACGCCATGCCGCGAAGGCACCGGCTGGATGTATCGCATGATGCAGCGCATGGTGCGCGGCCAGGCGGAGGTCAGCGAGATCGACCTGCTGCTGGACGTGACCAAGCAGATCGAAGGCCACACCATTTGTGCCCTGGGGGACGCGGCCGCCTGGCCGGTCCAGGGCCTGATCCGTCACTTCCGGCCCGAGGTCGAGCGCCGCATCCGGGACTATCGTGCGCGGCAGACTGGCGCAACAAAGGCTGCCGAGTAAGAGCGAAATCATGCCCAAGATGACCATCGACGGGATCGAGATCGAAGTGCCGGCCGGCATCACCGTGCTGCAGGCATGCGAGATGGCCGGCAAGGAGATCCCGCGCTTCTGCTATCACGAGCGCTTGTCCGTTGCCGGCAATTGCCGCATGTGCCTGGTGGAGCAGGAGAAGGCGCCGAAGCCGATCGCCAGCTGCGCCATGCCGGTCGCCGATAACATGGTGATCAAAACAGATTCGCCGATGGTGAAGAAGGCGCGCCAGGGCGTGATGGAGTTCCTGCTGATCAACCATCCGCTCGATTGCCCGATCTGCGATCAGGGCGGCGAATGCGACCTGCAGGACCAGGCGATGGCGTACGGTCACCATTCGTCGCGCTACAAGGAAGAGAAGCGCGCGGTTCCAGACAAAGAGTTCGGCCCGATCGTCAAGACCATCATGACGCGCTGCATCCAGTGCACGCGCTGCATCCGCTTCGCGTCGGAAGTCGCGGGCGTCGAGGTGCTGGGCGCCACCGGCCGCGGCGAGCATATGGAAGTCACGACCTACGTCGAGAAGACGATCAATTCCGAGCTGTCAGGTAACCTAGTGGATCTCTGCCCCGTCGGCGCGCTGACGTCCAAGCCCTATGCCTTCATCGCGCGCCCGTGGGAGCTGCGGAAGACGGAATCGATCGACGTGATGGACGCGGTCGGCTCGGCCATCCGGCTCGATTCCCGAGGCCGCGAAGTGCTGCGCATCCTGCCGCGCACCAATGACGACGTGAACGAAGAATGGCTGGCGGACAAGTCGCGCTATGCCGTGGACGGATTGCGGCGCCAGCGGCTGGACCGGCCCTATGTCCGCGTCGACGGCAAGTTGAAGCCGGTAAGCTGGCCGGAAGCGCTGGATGCCATCGCGAAGCGTGTGGTCGGTCTGCCGGGCTCGCGCATCGCCGCGATCGCAGGTGACCTCGCCGACGCGGAATCGATGTTCGCGCTGAAAAGCCTGATGAATGCGCTCGGCGCGCCGCATCTCGATTGCCGGCAGGATGGCGCTGCGCTCGATCCGAATGCGCGCGCGTCGTGGCTGTTCAATTCCACCATCGCCGGCATCGACAAGGCCGACGCGATCCTGATCGTCGGCAGCAATCCGCGCTGGGAAGCGCCTGTGCTGAACGCCCGCATCCGCAAGCGCTACCTCAAGGGCGGGCTCAAAGTCGGCGTGATCGGGCCGAAGCTCGATCTCACCTATCCCTATCAGCATCTTGGCCAGACAGCGGATGTGCTGGGGCAGATCGCATCGGGACCGCATCCGTTCGCGGATAAGCTGAAGAATGCCAAGGCGCCGATGCTCATCCTGGGACAGGGTGCATTGCGCGGCGCGGAAGGTGCGGCGGTGCTCGGCCTTGCGCGCAAAGCGGCGGAAGCCTGCAACCTGGTGCGCGAGGATTGGAACGGATTCAACGTGCTGCAATCCGCGGCGGGGCGGGTCGCCGGGATGGAGATCGGCTTCGTGCCGCAGGCCAATGGCCGCGACGTTGCCGGCATCCTGGAAGAGGCGGGCCGGGGCGAGATCGAGGTCGTCTATCTGCTGGGCGCCGACGAGATCGACATGACCAGGCTCGGCAAGGCCTTCATGATCTACCAGGGCCATCACGGCGATGCCGGCGCGCACCGCGCCGACGTGGTCCTGCCGGGCTCTGCCTATACGGAGAAATCGGGCATCTATGTGAATTCCGAGGGCAGGGCGCAGATGACCGGCCCCGCGGTAGAGCCGCCGGGTGAAGCCAAGGAAGATTGGGCGATCCTGCGCGCCTTGTCGGAGAAGCTGGGCCGCACCCTGCCGTTTGACACGTTGGAGCAATTGCGGCGCGCCCTGTTCAAGGCGGCGCCGAACCTGCAACAGCTGGGCGCCACCACACCGGCAAAGTGGGAGAGCTTCGGCACAAGCGGCGCCGTGACGGCGCGCGCATTCCAGCTGCCGATTGCGAATTACTACATGACTGATCCGATCAGCCGCGCATCCGAGACCATGGCCAAATGCACCGATGCCTTCGTCGCGCCCGTGGCGGGGACCGGCACTCATGGCTAGCTTCTGGGATACGCCGGTCGGCGTCACTGTCATCATCCTGATCGAGATCCTTGCGATCATCCTGCCGCTGCTGCTGGCGGTCGCCTATCTCACCTATGCGGAGCGCAAGGTGATGGCGGCAATGCAGATGCGGCGCGGCCCGAACGTGGTGGGGCCGTGGGGCCTGTTCCAGCCGATCGCTGACGGCCTCAAGTTGATGTTCAAGGAGACCATCATTCCGTCGGGTGCAAACCGCATCCCATTCCTGATCGCGCCCATGATCACCTTCACCTTGAGTCTGATCGCGTGGGCGGCCATTCCGTTCGGCGACGGCGTGGTGATCGCCGACCTCAATGTCGGGATCCTCTATCTGTTCGCGATCTCCTCGCTCGGCGTCTATGGCGTGGTGGTGGCCGGCTGGGCTTCCAACTCGAAATATCCGTTCCTTGGCGCTTTGCGCTCGGCGGCGCAGATGGTGAGCTACGAAGTCTCCATCGGATTTGTGCTGGTGACCGTCCTGCTGTGCGTCGGATCGCTGAACCTTTCCGACATCGTGCGGGCACAGAAAACGGTCTGGTTCGTGATCCCGCTGTTGCCGATGGCCGCAATCTTCTTCATCTCGGCGCTGGCGGAAACCAATCGCCCGCCCTTCGATCTGTCGGAAGCGGAATCGGAACTGGTCGCCGGGTATTTCTCGGAATATTCGGCGATGACCTTTGCGCTGTTCTTCCTCGGCGAATACGCCAACATCTGGCTGATGAGTGCGATGACCTCGATCCTGTTCCTCGGCGGCTGGCTGCCGCCGTTCGGGCTCGAGCCGTTCGCCGACGGAAGCGCGGGCCAGATCATCTGGCATGGCATCTGTTTCACCATCAAGATCGGGTTCGTCGCCTTCTGCTTCCTATGGGTGCGCGCGACCTTCCCGCGCTATCGCTACGACCAGCTCATGCGCCTCGGCTGGAAGGTGTTCCTGCCGTTTTCGCTGGGTTTCGTTGTCCTGACGGCGGGTGTCCTGGTGTTCTTTGATTTGCTGCCGAATAAGTGAGGGAGCGTCATGACCGTCCTTAATCGCACGGCTAAGAGCTTCCTGCTCTACGAACTGTTGAGCGGCATGTGGCTGACGTTCAAATACGTCTTCCGGCCCAAGGTCACGATCAACTATCCGTATGAGAAGGGGCCGCTTTCTCCGCGCTTCCGTGGCGAGCATGCTTTGCGCCGCTATCCCAACGGCGAAGAGCGCTGCATCGCCTGCAAGCTGTGCGAGGCGGTGTGCCCCGCGCTCGCCATTACCATCGAAGCGGAACCGCGCGAAGATGGCAGCCGGCGGACGACGCGCTACGACATTGACATGACCAAGTGCATCTATTGCGGCCTGTGCCAGGAGGCCTGCCCGGTGGATGCAATCGTCGAGGGACCGAACTACGAGTTCTCGACCGAGACGCGGGAAGAGCTTTTCTACAACAAGGAAAAACTGCTGGCGAACGGCGACCGCTGGGAAGCGGAAATCGCCGCCAACCTGCAGGCGGACGCGCCGTACCGCTGAGGCGGGGCGCGCGTAGGGGAACGGTATGATCGTTCAGGCACTCTCTTTTTATGTATTCGCGCTGGTCTTGGTGGTGAGCGGCGTGCTGGTGGTCGCGAACCGCAATCCGGTCTATTCGGTGCTGTACCTGATCCTGACCTTCTTCAACGCCGCGGGGCTGTTCGTGCTGTTGGGCGCGGAGTTCCTCGCCATGATGCTGGTCGTGGTCTATGTGGGCGCGGTCGCTGTCCTCTTCCTGTTCGTCGTCATGATGCTCGACATCAATTTCGCCGAGTTGCGCCAGGGCTTCGTGCGCTATGCCTGGATCGGGGGCATCGTCGGCATCATCCTGGTGGCGGAGATCATCTTCGTGGTCTCGAGTGGCGCGATGGCGCCGGCCGTCAGCACGCTCGCGGGATCGCCGACGCCGGCGGGCGTCTCCAACACCCAGGCGCTGGGACAGATCCTCTACACAGATTACTTCTATCTATTCCAGGCGGCGGGCGTGGTGCTGCTGATCGCCATGATCGGCGCCATCGTCCTGACGCATCGCGAGCGCGAAGGCGTGAAGCGCCAGCGGATCGCAGCGCAGCTGATGCGCGACCGCCGCTCCGTCGAAGTCCGGAAAGTGCCGACAGGGACGGGGATCTAGCATCATGTGGCAAATCACCCTGACCCATTACCTGACCGTCGCCGCGATCCTGTTCACGATCGGCGTGTTCGGCATTTTCCTCAATCGCAAGAACGTCATCATCATCCTGATGTCGGTGGAGCTCATCCTGCTCTCGGTCAACATCAACCTGGTGGCGTTCTCCAGTTTCCTGGGCGACATGGTGGGGCAGGTCTTCGCCATGTTCGTCCTCACCGTCGCCGCGGCGGAGGCGGCGATCGGTCTTGCCATTCTCGTGGTCTATTTCCGCAATCGCGGCTCCATCGCCGTCGAAGACCTCAATGTGATGAAGGGGTAAAGGCGCGATGGACGTTGCAATCGTCGCACTGCCGCTGTTAGGCGCGATCATCGTGGGACTCGGCAACCGCCGGGTCGGCGACAAGGGCGCGCAATGGATCACCAGCGGACTGATGCTGATCTCGTTCGTGCTGTCCTGGGTCGTGTTCCTGCAATATGACGGGACCGCGCGCACGACCGAACTCTTCACGTGGTTTGCCAGTGGCCCCTTCGAGGCCAAATGGGCGGTGAAGGTCGACCAGCTTTCCGCCGTGATGCTGGTGGTGGTGACGACCGTGTCGTCGATGGTCCACGTCTATTCCATCGGCTACATGGGGCACGACCATTCGATCCCGCGCTTCATGGCCTATTTGAGTCTCTTTACCTTCTGCATGCTGATGCTGGTGACGGCCGAGAACTTCATGCAGATGTTCTTCGGCTGGGAAGGCGTCGGCCTCTGCTCCTATCTGCTGATCGGCTTCTGGTACCACCGGCCGAGTGCCAATGCCGCCGCGATCAAGGCATTCCTGGTCAACCGCATCGGCGATTTCGGCTTCGCCCTCGGAATCATGGGCGTGTTCTTCATCTTCGGGACGGTCAGTTTCGACGCCGTGTTCGCGGCGACGCCGGGCAAAGTGGGGCAGAGCTTCCATTTCCTGAGCTGGAACGTCGATATCCTGACTGCCCTCTGCCTGCTGTTGTTTGTGGGCGCGATGGGCAAGTCGGCGCAGCTTGGCCTGCACACCTGGCTGCCGGACGCGATGGAAGGCCCGACCCCCGTTTCGGCCCTCATCCATGCCGCGACCATGGTGACGGCGGGCGTCTTCATGGTGTGCCGCCTGTCGCCGATGTTCGAATATGCGCCGGACGCCAAGATAGTGGTGACCATTGTGGGCGCGGCGACGGCGTTCTTCGCGGCCACCGTCGGCCTGGTGCAGAACGACATCAAGCGCGTCATCGCCTATTCGACCTGCAGCCAGCTCGGCTACATGTTCTTCGCGGCGGGCGTCGGCGCCTATGGCGCGGCGATGTTCCACCTGTTCACCCACGCCTTCTTCAAGGCGCTGCTGTTCCTGTGCGCCGGCTCGGTCATCCACGGCATGTCGGACGAGCAGGATATGCGCAAGATGGGCGGCATCTGGAAGCTGATCCCCTGGACCTATGCCTTGATGTGGATCGGCAGCCTGGCGCTCGCCGGCATTCCGTTCTTCGCGGGCTACTATTCCAAGGACATCATCCTCGAATCCGCGTTCGCCGCGCATACGGGTCCCGGCATGTTCGCCTTCTGGCTCGGCGTTGGCGCGGCCATGATGACGGCGTTCTATTCCTGGCGGCTCATCCTCATGACCTTCCACGGCGAGACGCGCGCCGATCACGAGACCTATCACCATGTGCATGAGAGCCCGTGGGTGATGCTGGTGCCGCTGATCGTGCTGGCGGTGGGCGCGGCGGCCGCCGGCTACGTCTATTTCGACAAGTTCGTCGGCGAGCATATGGAAGAGTTCTGGCGCGGGGCGATCCTGTTCGGCCCGGAGAACGAGGTGCCGCATCACGCGCATGATGTCGCGCTCTGGGTGAAGCTGGCGCCTTTGGTCGTCGGCCTCGCCGGGATCGCGATCGCCTACATGTTCTACATGTTCCGCACCGATCTACCCGCGAAGCTGGCCGGCGCGCTCGGCGGGCTGTACCGCTTCCTGCTCAACAAGTGGTATTTCGACGAGCTCTTTGAGGCGACGCTGGTCGAGCCCGCAAAGAAGCTCGGCTTCAGCCTGTGGAAGGGCGGCGACGGCCGCATCATCGACGGTCTCGGTCCCGACGGCATTGCCTCGTTCTCGCAGGATGTCGCCAAGCAGGCGACGCGCTTGCAATCCGGCTACGTCTATCACTATGCCTTCGCGATGCTGATCGGCGTCGTCCTCCTGGTGACCTGGTATCTGTTCGGTAGCGGCTGGTGAGATCGTGAGCAATATTCCTCATCTCCTGACGATCATCACGTTCCTGCCGCTGGTGGGTGCGATCTTCATCGCGGGCATCCGCGGCGAGGACGCGCACGTGGCGCGCAATGCGCGCTGGGTCGCGCTGTGGACCTCCGCCGCCGTCTTCCTGCTCTCGCTGCTGCTGTGGTTCGGGTTCGACCGGTCCAATCCCGGCTTTCAGTTCGAGGAGCGGGCGGAGTGGATCCCCGCGCTCAATATCGCCTACCGCATGGGCGTCGACGGCATCTCCATGCCGTTCGTGCTGCTCTCAACTCTGCTGACACCGATCTGCGTGTTGGCGAGCTGGGAAGCGATCGAGGTCCGGGTCAAGGAGTACATGATCGCGTTCCTGGTGCTCGAGACCTTCATGATCGGCACCTTCTGCGCACTCGATTTCGTCGCCTTCTATGTGTTCTTCGAAGGCGTCCTCATTCCGATGTTCATCATCATCGGCGTCTGGGGTGGGCCACGCCGCGTCTACTCTGCCTTCAAGTTCTTCCTGTTCACACTGCTCGGCTCCGTCCTCATGCTGGTCGCAATCCTGACCATCTATAGCAAGGCAGGCACGACCGACATTTCGACCCTGATGACGCAGAAGTTCGATCCGCAAATGCAGATCTGGCTGTGGCTGGCCTTCTTTGCGTCCTTCGCGGTCAAGGTACCGATGTGGCCGGTCCATACCTGGCTGCCCGATGCGCACGTGGAGGCGCCGACGGCGGGTTCCGTGATCCTGGCCGGAGTGCTCCTGAAGATGGGCGGCTACGGCTTCCTGCGCTTCTCGATCCCGATCCTGCCTGACGCTTCTCACACCCTTGCGCCACTGGTCTTCGGCCTCAGCATCGTCGCGGTGATCTATACCTCGCTGGTCGCACTGGCGCAGACCGACATGAAGAAGCTGATCGCCTATTCCTCGGTTGCGCACATGGGCTTCGTGACGGCCGGCACGTTCGCCTTCAACCGGCAGGGCATCGAAGGTGCGATGTTCCAGATGCTGAGCCACGGCATCGTCTCCGCCGCGCTCTTCCTCTGCGTCGGCGTGGTCTATGACCGGCTGCATAGCCGCGAGATCGCGCGTTATGGCGGCCTCGTCAACAACATGCCGCGCTACGCCTTCGCCTTCATGATCTTCACGCTGGCCTCGGTCGGCCTGCCGGGGACCAGCGGCTTCATCGGCGAGTTCCTGGTGATGGTGGGGGTGTTCCAATCCAGCACCTGGGTCGCCTTCCTCATCACCACAGGCATCATCCTCGGCGCCGCCTATATGCTGTGGCTCTATCGCCGCGTCGTCTTCGGCAAGCTGGAGAAGGACGAGGTGAAGGCGATGCTGGATTTGAGTCCGCGCGAGGTGGCGATCTTCGTGCCGCTGATCCTGATCGTGCTGTGGATGGGCATCTATCCGGCGAGCTTCACGTCGATCACCGGCCCGGCCATCGATCAGCTGATCTCCAACTACCAGGTCGCGGTCGGTCCGGCCCAGCCCGGCACAATCATTGCGCCAGCTGAAGCGGCGCCCGCCGAACCAACGACGCAACCCGCTCCGGCGGCCCCGGCAGAGGGACAGTAGATGACTTCGCTCAACCTCCACGCCGCCCTGCCGGAAATCTGGATCGCCGTGGCCGCCATGGTGCTGCTGCTGGTCGGCGCCTATGTCGGCGACCGCGCCATGCGTCTGATCGGCCTGCTGACGATCGCGGTGATGGCGATCGCGATCGTCGTGTTGCTCGGTATCGACGTATCGGCTGTGCCGCAGCTCGCCTTCAACGGCCATTTCATCGTCGACAAGTTCGGCGTGTTCGCCAAGGTGCTGGCGCTGCTGGCCTCCATGACATCAGTCTGGATGTCCTTCTCCTATGCCGAGCGGGAGGGCATGGCGCGCTTCGAGCTGCCGCTGCTGATGCTGCTGGCGACCCTCGGCATGATGCTGATGATCTCGGCCAACGATCTCATCTCGCTCTATGTCGGGCTGGAGCTGCAGAGCCTTGCACTCTATGTGACGGCCGCGATCCGGCGCGACACGGTGAAATCGACCGAGGCCGGCCTCAAGTATTTCGTCCTCGGCGCCTTGTCCTCCGGCATGCTGCTCTATGGCGCCTCGATGATCTATGGCTTCGTCGGGACGGTCAGTTTCGCCGGCCTCTCGACCGCCTTGAGCGGAGCGACGCCGCCCTCGCTCGGCCTCATCGTCGGCCTGGTGTTCCTGTGCGCCGGCCTGGCTTTCAAGATCTCGGCCGTCCCGTTCCACATGTGGACGCCCGACGTCTATGAAGGCGCGCCGACGCCGATCACGGCCTTCTTTGCGGCGGCGCCGAAGATGGCAGCGCTCGCTCTCTTCACCCGCGTCCTGGTCGATGCGTTCGGCGGCCTGACCCATCAGTGGCAGCAGATCATTTTCGCGATCGCCGTCGCGTCCATGATCCTCGGTGCCTTCGCGGCCATGGGCCAGCGCAACATCAAGCGCCTGATGGCCTACAGCTCGATCGGCAATATCGGCTATGCGCTGGTCGGCCTCGCAGCCGGCACGCAGCAGGGGGTGAGCGGCCTGCTGTTCTACATGGCGATCTATGTGCCGATGACCCTCGGCTCGTTCGCCGTCATCCTCGCCATGCGCCAGAAGGGCCAAATGGTGGAGGAGATCGCGGACCTGTCCGGCCTCGCCAAGAGCCAGCCCTGGCTTGCTCACATTTTTGCCGCCATCCTGTTCTCGATGGCGGGCATCCCGCCTCTTGCCGGCTTCTTCGGCAAGTGGATGGTCTTCGTGGCCGCCGTGAACCAGGGCCTCTACGTGCTCGCCGTCATCGGCGTCGTCACCAGCGTGGTGTCGGCCTACTACTATGTCCGGGTCATCAAGGTGATGTATTTCGACGAGCCGGTCGGGACGTTCGACCGCGTCGACGGCTCGCTCAAGCTCGTGCTCGCGGCGTCGCTGGCGGTCGTGGTGATCGGCATCTTCTTCATCAATCCGCTACAGACCTCGACCATCGCGGCCGCATCGTCGCTATTCCCGGGATGAGTCTCGCTTTCCGGATCGAGCAAGTCAGCGAGATCGACAGCACCAACGAAGCCTGCCGGCACCGCGCCCTGGCGGGAGAGGCCGCCGGCCTGGTGATCCGGGCCGATAGCCAGACGGCAGGCCGAGGCCGACGTGGGCGGAGCTGGAACTCACCCATTGGCAATCTCTACGCCTCGCTGCTGCTGCGGCCCGATCGGCCGGTTGCGGAGGCTGCGGCCCTGGGCTTCGCCGCTGTCACGGCCATGGGTGACGTTGCCGAGGCCCTGTTGCCGGGTGGCGCGGAGGTGCGGCACAAATGGCCCAACGACCTGCTGATCAATGGGCGCAAGGCGAGCGGCATCCTTCTGGAAGCTCAGCCGGAGTTTCTGGTCGTCGGGATCGGCGTCAATATCGCCAGCCATCCGGCGGAAACGCCCTATCCGGCGACTGACCTGGTGGCGGAGGGCGCCGCACCGATATCCCCGCAAGCGCTACTGGAGCGCGTACTGACAACCTTTTCGCCGCTCTATGATCGGTGGGAGGCGGAGGGGTTCGCGGCCCTGCTGCCTGCCTGGCGCCGCCGTGCGGCGGGCCTGGGCGCGACCATCGAGGTCCGGCTGGAACGCGAGACGCTATCCGGCATATTCAAGGATCTTGAGCCGGATGGGACGCTGCGCCTGGCCCTGGCCGACGGGACGGAGCGGCGCATTGCCGCCGGCGATGTATACTTCCCCGCGACGCGGAGGGGCTGACCATGCTGCTGACGATCAACGCCAACAACACCAACGTCAAGTTCGCGGCCTGCGAGGGCGAGCGCATGGTCGGCGACTGGCGGCTCAAGACCGATCCGGGCCGGACAGCGGATCAGTATATCGTCTGGCTGCACCAGCTCATGCAGATGGCTGGCATGTCGCTCTCACAGATCGATGGCGCGATCATTGCAACGGTGGTGCCCCAAAGCCTGTTTCATCTGACCATGCTGTGCGAGAAGCATCTCAAGACCAAGCCATTGGTGGTCGGCGATCCGGCTGTCAAGCTCGGTATCGAGGTTCTGCTGGATATGTCGCCCTCGGACGTCGGCGCGGATCGCCTCGCCAATGCTGTCGGAGGCCACATCAAATACAAGAAGCCTTTGGTGGTGGTGGATTTCGGAACGGCCACGACCTTCGATGTGGTCGATGCTTCCGGCAACTATGTGGGCGGCGCGATCGCGCCCGGCATCAATCTCAGCCTCGAGGCCCTGCACAGTATGACGGCCAAGCTGCCGCGCATCGCGGTGGAGCGGCCGGCGAGGGCCATAGGCAAGGACACGCTGACGGCCATGCAATCCGGCATCTTCTTCGGCTATGTCGGCCTGATCGAAGGGATCGTCGCGCGCATCGCGGCGGAGTTCGGCGCGCCGCTCGAAGTCATTGCGACCGGCGGCCTCGCGCCCTTGTTCCATGGCGGGACGCCGGTGCTGCGGCACCTGGATCAGGAGATCACGACCCGCGGCCTCATCGAAATCTATCGCCGGAATCGCGGCGGATGACGGACGCCTTTTCACCCAAGTCCGACGAGCTGCTGTTCCTTGCCCTCGGTGGTGCGGGCGAGATCGGCATGAATCTCAGTCTCTACGGCCACGCCGGCAAGTGGCTGATGGTCGATCTCGGCGTCACCTTCGGCGATGAATCGACGCCGGGGATCGAAGTCATCATGCCCGACATCTCCTTCATCAAGGAGCGGGTGGGCGACCTGGTCGGGCTTGTGCTCACCCACGCGCATGAGGACCATATCGGCGCGGTTCCCTATCTCTGGCCGCAGCTGCGATGCCCGCTTTATGCCACGCCCTTCACCGCTTCGGTGCTGCGCCGCAAATTGGAAGAGGCGGGCCTCGCCAAGGAAGCGCCGATCACTCCGATCCCGATGTCAGGCAAGGTGTCGCTGGCGCCGTTTGAAGTCGAGCTCATCACGCTGACGCACTCGATCCCGGAGCCCAATGCCGTTGTCGTGCGCACGCCGCTTGGTGCGGTACTGCATACCGGCGACTGGAAGCTCGACCCGACGCCTCTCATCGGCGAGGCGAGCGACGAAGCCGCGCTGCGCAAGCTCGGCGATGGCGGCGTGCTGGCGATGGTGTGCGATTCCACCAACGTGTTCGTTGAAGGCGCGTCCGGCTCGGAAGCCGATGTGCGCGAGTCGCTTCGCGGGCTGATCGGCACGCTGCAGAACCGCGTGGCAGTCGGCTGTTTCGCCAGCAATGTCGCGCGCCTGGAAACCATCACGCACGTTGCGATGGAACATGGGCGGCAGGTAGCCTTGGTTGGCCGCTCGCTCTGGCGCATGATCGCTTCGGCGCAGGAGAACGGCTATCTCACCGGCCTACCGGAATTCATCCAGGAGCACGATGTCGGCTATTTCCCGCGCGACAAGATCCTGATGATCTGCACCGGCAGCCAGGGCGA
This sequence comes from Dongiaceae bacterium, assembly GCA_035695765.1. Taxonomy (GTDB): domain Bacteria; phylum Pseudomonadota; class Alphaproteobacteria; order Dongiales; family Dongiaceae; genus Dongia_A. Next base: position 8,523 of record DASRRI010000074.1, on the reverse strand, counting down.
GCCGCGCTCGGCGCTGGCCCGCATCGCACGCAAGGAGCATCCGCACGTGGCATTGGAGCCGGGCGATGCCGTGGTCTTTTCCTCGCGCACCATCCCCGGCAACGAGAAGTCGATCGCGCATCTGCAGAACGAGCTAACGCGCCAGGATGTCCGGGTCATCACCGATCGCGAAGAGGACATCCATGTCTCCGGCCATCCGGCGCGCGACGAGCTGATCGAGATGTATCAGATGATCCGCCCCACGATCGCGATCCCGGTCCATGGCGAGGCGCGCCATATCAAGGAACATGTGGCGCTGGCCAAGGAATGCCAGGTGCCCCAGGCGCTCGAGGCCGCCAACGGCGCCATCATCCGGCTGGCGCCGGGCGCTGCGGAGATCGTGGCCGCAGTCCCATCCGGCCGGCTTGGTCTCGATGGCAAGGCGCTAGTTCGCCTGGAGGGCGACCTCATCCGCCACCGCCACCGGATGAGCTTCAGTGGCCTCATCATGGTGTCAGTCGTCTTGGGCAAGGACGGCAAGCGGCTTGCACCGCCGCAAGTCAGCCTGGAAGGGCTGCTGGATGGCGGCGAGCTTGCGGACCAGGCCACGGCCGCAATGTCCCAGGCTGTCGCGGATGCAATTGACGGGCTCTCGCGCGGGCAGCTGCAGGACAATGAGGAACTGACGGAAATCTGCCGCCTCGCGGCGCGCCGCTGGTTCCACAAGGCTTACGACAAGAAGCCGGTGACCAAGGTCCACGTCATGCGACTGTGATCGCTTGACCGGCAGCCTCGTGCTACCATCTGGCCATGCGGATCCTCGGAACGATCGCCCTCATGCTCCTGGCATCATGGGCCGCGCCCGCGAGTGCGGAAATCGCGATATCGCGCCGCGATTGCCAGCAACTGGTGCGCCATGAGCCGGCGCCGGATGTGGCTTATCAGCCCGGCGTCGACGTCCATGGCCGGCCGGTGGTTCCTGCCGATCTGGGCGGCGGATCACAGATCGAGCTGCCGGACGTGATCTATATCCCGATCGAGGTGCTGATCCAGGACCGGTTCCATATCCCGGCCAATTCAGTGCTGTTCAACGCGACGGCCGAGGTCGGTGTCGCGGAACTGCGCGGCAATCAGGTCTATTATCAGGACCAGCTCCTGTCCGACCCTGAGACAGCGGCCCTGGAGGCCGCCTGCCGGGAGCGGGCCGACCTGAAATAGCTGGACCCTCTCACTTTTTGGCCTCCCGTCATGGACAGGCCAGCTTCGTTTGCCTAAATTCCGCCCGGATTCCTGTTAATTCTCAAAGCCGCCGTTAGCGAGGCCAGATGCGTTCATCCCAGTTCTTCCTGCCCACCCTCAAGGAAAACCCGGCCGAGGCCGAGATCGTCTCGCACCGCCTGATGCTGCGCGCCGGCATGGTCCGCCAGGCAAGCGCGGGCATCTATTCGTGGCTGCCACTCGGCTTCAAGGTCCTCAAGAAGGTCGAGCAGATCGTGCGCGAGGAGCAGGACCGCGCCGGCTGCCAGGAAGTGCTGATGCCGACCATCCAGTCGGCCGAGCTGTGGCGCGAGTCCGGCCGGTACGATGCCTATGGCAAAGAGATGCTGCGCATAAAGGACCGGCGTGATCGCGAGATGCTGTACGGGCCCACCAACGAGGAGCAGATCACGCAGATCTTCCGCGATTCGATCAAGTCGTACCGTTATCTGCCGAAGATGCTCTATCACATCCAGTGGAAGTTCCGCGACGAAGTGCGGCCGCGCTTCGGCGTCATGCGCGGGCGCGAGTTCCTCATGAAGGACGCCTATTCCTTCGACATGGATTACGAGGGTGCGCGGAGGTCCTATAACAAGTTCTTCGTCGCGTACCTGCGCACGTTCGCGCGCATGGGCATGCGGGCTATTCCGATGGAAGCGGAGACCGGGCCGATCGGCGGCAACCTCAGCCACGAATTCATCATCCTCGCCGATACCGGCGAGAGCCAGGTCTATTGCGACCGCGACTTCCTCGACTACGACGTGCTCGGCAAGGAAATTCCGTATGACGATGCGGGCGCGGTCGAGGGAGTCGTGAACCATTTCACCTCGCTCTATGCCCGGACCGACGAGAAGCATGATGCGTCCGTGTTCGAGAGCCAAGTACCGGAGGCGCGCCGCTATGTCGGGCGCGGGATCGAAGTGGGCCACATCTTCTATTTCGGCACCAAGTATTCCGAGCCGTTGAAAGCGCAGGTGCAGGACAAGGACGGCAACCCCGTCGCCGTCCACATGGGCTCCTACGGCATCGGCGTGTCACGCATGCCGGCTGCCATCATCGAGGCCAGCCACGATGACAACGGCATCATCTGGCCGGAAGAGGTTGCGCCCTTCAAGGTCGGTCTGATCAATCTCAAGATCGATGACGCGGCCAGCACCAGGATGTGCGACGACCTCTACGTCAAGCTGCAGAACGCCGGAATCGAAGTGCTCTATGACGATCGCGACGAGCGCGCCGGCGCCAAGTTCGCGGAGATGGATCTGATCGGCCTGCCCTGGCAGATGGTGGTCGGCCCGCGCGGTGCCGCCAAGGGTCAGGTCGAGGTGAAGAACCGCAAGACCGGCGAGAAGGTCGAGCTTGGAGTCGACGCTGCCCTGCAGCGGATCGGCGCATGATCTTTTCCGCGTTCGAGCGCCTCGTCGCCTTCCGCTATCTGCGCGCGCGGCGGGAGGAGGGGTTCGTCTCCGTCATCGCCGGCTTCTCGCTGCTCGGCATTGCGCTCGGTGTCGGCACTTTGATCGTCGTCATGTCGGTGATGAACGGCTTCAAGGCGGAATTGCTGGGCCGCATCCTCGGTGTGCAGAGCCACATCACGATCTCGTCGCTGCAAGGGCCTCTGAAGAACTATCAGGAGATCGTCGATCGCGTGAAAGGCCTGCCCGGCGTGCAAAGCGTCGCCCCCATGATTGATGGCGAAGTCTTCGCCTCGGCCAATGGCACGGGCACTGGTGCCTATATGCGCGGCTTCCGCAACGAGGACATCCGCAAGCGCACCTTGATCGCCGGCGGGGTCGTCGAAGGCTCGCTGGACGATTTTCAAGGCGAAGACGTCGCGATGGTCGGCGTCGGCATGGCGCGCAGCCTTGGCCTCACCGTCGGATCCGAGTTCAAGGCGATCTCGTCAAAGACTCAATCGACCATGATGGGCACGATCCCGCGCATCAAGGAATATCGCGTCGTCGCGATCTTCGACGTTGGAATGTCGCAATACAACTCATCCTTCATCTTCGTGCCCCTGGAGGCCGCCCAGCTTTATTTCCAGCAGAAGGGTGCGGTCAGCCAGATGGAAGTGATGGTCGACGATGTCGAGCATGTCGCCCCGGTCAAGAAGGAGCTGAACAGCGCTCTCGGCCAGGGCTTCCGCCTGACCGACTGGCAGGCCTTGAATGCCGACTTGTTCGGCGCAGTCGAGGTCGAGCGCAATGTCATGTTCCTGATCCTCACCCTCATCATCGTGGTCGCCGCCTTCAACATCATCTCCGGCCAGATCATGCTGGTGAAGGAGAAGGGGCGGAACATTGCCATCATGCGCACGATGGGCGCGACCCGGGGCGCTATCCTGCGCGTATTCCTGCTCTCGGGCGCCAGCATCGGCGTTGCCGGCACCCTGCTCGGTTGCGTGCTCGGCACCGCCTTCGCGGAGAACATCGATACCATCCGACACTGGCTCGAAGGGCTGACCGGCGTGCCTCTCTTCAACGCCACCATCTATTTTCTGTCCAAGCTGCCGGCGATCGTCGATCCGCTCGAGGTCAGCCTGATCGTCGCCATGGCGCTGGTCCTCACGCTGCTGGCCTCGCTCTACCCCGCGTGGCGCGCCGCGCGGCTCGATCCGGTGGAGGCGCTGCGCTATGAGTAACGCCGCACTGGAATTGAGAGGCGTGCAGCAGCGCTTCCGCCAGGCCGGCAATGGCTGGCTGGAGGTGATCAAGCGAGCCGATCTGCAACTGAATCCCGGCGAGATGGTGGCCCTGGTCGGCCCCTCCGGTTCGGGGAAGTCGACCTTGCTGCACATCGCCGGCATGCTCGAGCATCAGGCGGACGGCGACGTGGTCATCAAGGGCACGCCGACCCGCGCGCTCAGCGACGACAAGCGCACGGCCTTGCGGCGCACGCAAATGGGCTTCGTCTATCAGTATCATCATCTGCTGCCCGAGTTCTCCGCACTGGAGAATGTGGTCATCCCGCAGATGATTGCAGGCAAGTCGCGCTCCGACGCACGTGTGCGGGCCACGGCGCTGCTGCAGCGCGTCGGCCTTGGCGCACGGCTAGATCATCGCCCGGCCAAGCTCTCCGGCGGTGAGCAGCAGCGTGTCGCCATCGCGCGCGCACTGGCGAACGGCCCCGCTATCGTGCTGGCCGACGAGCCGACCGGCAATCTCGACGTCCACACGGCCGATCAGGTATTCGAGATGCTGGCGCAGCTGGTGCGGGAGGAAAGGGTGGCGGCGATGATCGCGACCCATAATCTGGAGATCGCGCGCCGCATGGACCGCGCCGTCACGATCCGCGAAGGCGTCCTTGAAGCGGCTTAGCACGTTACAATCTGTCACAGTCGAGACGTTCTGACGTGACATCGTCTCGTCATAGAACTTAAACGCGGCTGTCATGGGCGCCTCCTACGGTTCGCGTGGGATTGCCAGCCGCTCCGCGAGTCTCGCGGTAACGGGGGCGAGTTTTCGCTGTCCAAATGTTGTGAGGAGCCAAAAGCCATGACGCGAGCCATCGATACGTCCCGCCGCGATGCCTTGAAGGTGATCGCCGGCGCCCCTTTGCTTCCTCTCGCGACATCGCTTGCCGGCGGCGCCAGCTTCCTGTTCGGCATGGAGTCGGCGCTCGCGGCGAATGCCATCGCCTCGGCGACCTTCGTTTCGATGCCGGCGCCGAGCCTGGCGAACGCCCCCGCAATGGCGACCACGACCGTCGGGTCGAGCATGGCGGTCAAATATGCCGACGGGAAGGAGCAGAGCTTCACGCTGGCCTATGATCCCTTCTTCATCACGGGCGCCAAGGTGCCGGACGGGAAGGGCGGCACCGTCGTCGCCGGCGGTTACTATGACATCAACGGCAAGCCAATCCAGGACCCGTCGTCCTCGGAGGTAGACAAGCCGCAATTCTTCTCTGACTGCCCGGATGGCATGAGCCTCATCAAGCTGGATGGTGCATCCGTGTCCGGTGTCAAGGGCAACACCGTCTTTGCCGTCGTGCAGTTCGAATACACCTCGCTGAATGCCGCCGGCGACAAGATGTACGGCATGTTGCCGTCGCCGATCGCGGTGCTCACTCTCGATCAGGACAGGGGCTCGGGCAAGCTGACGCTGGTCAAGTATTCCGTTGTCGATACGGCGCCGGCGAATGGCCTCTGGATCACCTGCGGCGCCAGCCTCTCGCCCTGGAACACCCATCTCTCCAGCGAGGAGTACGAGCCGGACGCGACTGCCGCCGAAAACAAGCAGCTGGCCGGCTTCAGCCTGAACCTGTTCGGTGATCCGGCGAAGGCCAACCCGTACCATTACGGCCATCTGCCCGAGATCACAGTCAGCGCCGACGGCACTGGCAGTGTCACCAAGCATTACTGCCTCGGCCGAATCTCCCATGAGCTGATCCAGGTCATGCCGGATGAGCGCACGGCGTTGATGGGCGATGACGCCACCAATGGCGGCCTCTTCATGTTTGTCGCGGATAAGCCGCGCGACCTGTCGAGTGGCACGCTCTATGTCGCGAAGTGGAACCAGAAGACCAAGGAGAACGGCGGCTCCGCCGACCTCACCTGGATCAACCTGGGCCATGCGACCAGCGACGAGATCAAGGGGCTGGCTGACCAGTTGAAAGCGGCCGATTTCGTCGATGTGAAGACCGAGGATCCGCAGGACGCGAGCTACACGCAGATCGTCTACAGCGGAAAGCCGAACTGGGTGAAATTCGCGCAAGGCCGGCAGAAGGCGGCTGCTTTCCTCGAAACGCACCGCTATGCGGCCTTCAAGGGCGGCAGTCTCGGTTTCACCAAGATGGAAGGAACAACGGTCAACGCCAAGGACAAGATCGGCTATTCGGTCATGAGCTACATCAAGAAGGAAATGAAGAATGGCTCTGGCGGAATCTCCGTTGACGGTCCGAATGCCGGTGCGATCTATGCCCACACGCTGAAAGGCGGACAGATGGACGACACCGGCGCGCCGATCGATAGCGAGTGGGTATCCGCCCACATGGCGGCTGTTCCGGAACTGGTCGGTGAGGATCTCAAGGAAGCGGACGCGCTCGGCAACCTCGCCAACCCGGACAAGCTCGGCAACCCGGACAACATCAAGTTTTCCGAGAAGCTGCGCACCCTCTTCATCGGCGAAGACAGCGGCACCCACGTCAACAACTTCCTGTGGGCGTTCAATGTCGACACCAAGCAGCTGTCGCGTCTGCTCTCAACGCCGTCGGGTGCGGAATCGACCGGACTGCATGCGGTCGATGACGTCAACGGCTTCACCTATGTGATGAGCAATTTCCAGCATGCCGGCGATTGGGAGCTGGATAAGGACGAGTCCGGCAAGGTCAAAGGCGGCCTGCACGTCAAGGTCTATGAGAAGCTGACACCGCTGATCAAGGCGAACTACGCCGATGCCCGTGGCAAGCTGGGCGGTGCGGTCGGCTATCTCACCGGCATGCCGGCCGCGTCGTAAGCGGAGCAATTCCGATCTGATTCCCCGAGGCACAGAGGCTTCCCCTGTCCTGGCCCCTTCATTCCCGAAGTGGAGGGGCACTTTTTTCGCTCAGATTCGACTCGGCGACTCGCTAGACTGGCCGGACGGTAACCGACCAGAGCAAACATGCCCTTCGCCGATTTCGTCCATCTGCGCGTCCATTCCGCCTATTCGCTGTCCGAAGGGGCGCTCAAGCCCAAGCAATTGGTGGAGCTGGCGCGCCGCCAGCAGATGCCGGCCGTCGCCGTCACCGATACCGGCAATCTGTTCGGGGCGATGGAATTCTCGGGCTACGCCAAGGATGCGGGGGTCCAGCCGATCATCGGCTGCCTGATGTCGGTGACCCGCCCGGACGAACAGGAGGGACCCGGTCAGCGGCCCGCTCCGGATCAGCTGGTCCTGCTGGTGCAGAACGAGGCCGGCTACCGCAACCTGATGAAGCTCAGCAGCAAGGCGTTCCTGGAGACGGAACCGGGCCTCATGCCGCAGATTTCCGTGTCCGATCTGGCGGCCCATGCTGACGGACTGCTGGCCCTGACAGGCGGTATGGCGGGAGAGGTGGTGCGGCACCTGCTGGAAAACCGCGCCGATGCGGCGCGCATCTCGCTCGACCGGCTCAAGGGCATTTTTCCGGGACGGCTGTACGTGGAGATACAACGCCACGGCCTCGCGGACGAGAACCAGATCGAGGAAGGACTGATCGAGCTTGCCTATGCAAGCGACCTGCCGCTGATTGCCACCAACGACGTGTTTTTCAGCGACGAAGGCATGTTCGCGGCGCACGACGCGCTGCTCTGCATCGCGCAGGGTTCCTATGTGGATAACCCGGACCGGCGCCGTGTCACACAGGAGCACCGGTTCAAGTCCGCGCGCGAGATGCGGGAGCTGTTCCGCGACCTGCCGGAGGCTATCGAGAATACGTTGGTTGTGGCGCAGCGCTGCGCCTTCATGCCGCCGGCGCGCAAACCGATCCTGCCGGCCTTCGTGGAAGGCGCGGACGAGGGACAGGTGCTGCGCGAGAAGGCGCGCGAGGGGCTGGAGCAACGCTTCGCCACGCTCAGCATCAAAGGTGATGCGCGCAAGCCCTATCTCGATCGGCTGGAGTTCGAGCTTGGCGTCATCATCCAGATGGGGTTCCCGGGCTATTTCCTGATCGTCGCCGAGTTCATCCAGTGGGCGAAGAAGGAATCGATCCCGGTAGGCCCGGGCCGTGGCTCCGGCGCCGGTTCGGTGGTCGCCTGGTCGCTCACCATCACGGATCTCGATCCGCTGCGCTTCAATCTGCTGTTCGAGCGCTTCCTCAATCCCGAGCGCGTGTCGATGCCGGACTTCGATATCGACTTCTGCCAGGACAAGCGCGACCAGGTCATCCGCTACGTGCGCGACGAATACGGCCACGATCGCGTGGCGGCGATCATCACCTTCGGCAAGCTGCAGGCGAGGGCGGTGCTGCGTGACGTTGGCCGCGTGCTGGGCATGCCCTACGGCCAGGTCGACCGGATCTGCAAGCTGGTGCCCAACAATCCGGCCAAGCCGGTGACACTGGCCCAGGCGCTGGAGAGCGAGCAACTTCTGAAGGAACAGTATTCGGGCGACGAGGAGATCAAGCGCCTGATCGACCTGGCGCTGCAGCTCGAGGGCTTGTACCGCAATGCCTCGACCCATGCCGCCGGCGTGGTGATCGGCGATCGGCCGCTCGACGAGCTGGTGCCGCTCTATCGCGATACCGACAACAAGGAATCGCTGCCGGCCACCCAGTTCAACATGAAGTGGGTCGAGCCGGCCGGGCTGGTGAAGTTCGACTTCCTCGGCCTGA
>DASRRI010000073.1:0-41426 GCA_035695765.1 Dongiaceae bacterium | reverse complement strand
TCGAGATAGAGCGCGGTGGGCGTCACCGGCAGGACGTGGGCGCTGGCCTCGATGAAGATGTGGCTGGAGACCGGCAGGCTCGCGGCCTCGGCGAGCGCGGCAGCGCGCAGCCACCCGGTCACGCCGCCGATCTTCATGATGTCCGGCATCGCGTGATCGCAGGCCTTCGCTTCGATCGCCTTTGCCATGTCCGACGCGAACCACCAATTCTCACCGGTCTGCACGGGCGCGAGTTTCATCGCGCGCACAGCAGCATGGCCGATGAGGTCTTCCGCGAACACCGGCTCTTCCACCCAGGCGAGGTCGTATTGCGCAAGCGCCTGCAGGCGGCCGATCGCCTCGGGCGCGCTGAGTGACTGATTGTAATCCACCATCAGGCGCGTCTCCTCGCCGATGATGCCGCGCACGTCGCGCACGATCTTGACGTCCGCCGCAAGATCGCCGCCGCCGAGCTTGATCTTGATGGCACGGAAGCCCTGCGCCAGCGAGCGCTCCAGCCGCTTCGCATCCTCCTTGAAGTCGATGAGGCCGTAGCTGTCATAGGCTGCAATCGGGCGCGGTGCGCCGCCAAGCAGCGCGACCACCGGCTGGTTCAAAGCGCGGCCCAACGCATCCCAGAGCGCCATGTCGATGCCGGAGAGCACCATGCCGAGCAGCCCTTGCCGCCCAAGGAGACGGAAGGTGCGCTCGAAATCCAGGGCGCGGTCGTATGGCGCGCAGGGCTTGCCTTCCAGCAGTGGCGCGAGGTCTTCGGTCAGCGCCTTCAGCGCGCGCAACGTCACCTTGGTATAGCCGAAGAGATAAGCGTGGCCGGTGATGCCTTCCTGTGTCGCGACGTCGATCAGCAGCAAAGGCGCCGCCGGAATCTCGCCCGACGCCGTCCGCAACGGCCGCGCCAGCGGCGCCACCACCGCGCGCGCATTCAGGGACCGGATGGTGAGATCGGTCATGGCGACCCTCCCGCTTGATCTGCGAATGGTAGTTCCGGTGAGGCGGCCGGTATATACACTACCGAGTATACAATGGAGTGCTTCTCGGAGTTCCTCTCTTCTGTCACCCCGGCCTTGAGCCGGGGCCTATGCGCACTCGACGCGACGCCGATGGACTGCATGGGTCCCGGCTCTCGCGGAGCCTGTCCTTGGGCCGCGCATAGCGCGGACCCGAGGGCTCGGCCGGGATGACAGATTGGGATATGGAGGATGAACAATGCCACGCAACCCCACCGCTACCCGCACGCGCATCTACGCAGCCGCCTATGTGCTGTTCTATCGCAAGGGGTTCCAGCGTACGAGCCTGGATGACATCGCGGCCAAGGCCGGCGTCACCAAGCGCACGCTCTATTATCATGTGCGCAGCAAGGATGAGCTGGCTGGCGCGATGCTGGAGCACCAGCATGCGTTCGTGCTGGCGGAAATGGCGCGCTGGATCGGACCTGTAACGGGGAAACTGAACGCCCGCAAGCTGGTCGATCGCCTGTTCGACAGCATGGCCCGCTGGGCGGAAAAGGGCCTGGCGGGGAGGGAGCGCTGGACCGGCGGCGGCTTCACGCGCATGGCCATGGAACTGGCGGATCTACCCGGCCATCCGGCGCGCGTGGCAACGCGCCGGCACAAAGCGACGGTGGAGGCGGAACTGGCGCGGCGCCTCGCGCAAAGCGGCGCCGGCCGTGCGCCTGACCTCGCGGCGCAAATCCAGATTCTGGTGGAGGGCGCGATGATTCTGATGCTCATTCATGGCGATGTGCGCTATGCCAGGCTGGCGCGTGCCGCAGTGCGCAAGCTGATCTAGGCTATGACCGCCCCGGCCTTGCCGCTTTCCGTCACGAAGCGCGCCAAGGTTTCCTTGGGCGAGGCGGCGTCGGCGGCGTCGGTCACCACCTGGAACCGCGTTTCCATGCGCCCCGGCGTCACATCGGCGATGGCGTAGCCGTGCTTGCGGCTGTCGAAGAAGTGCACATCCGGGTTCTGCGCGACGATCTTCATGGTCGCCTCGTACGGCGGACCATGGGAGGTGATGGAGCCGCCGACGAATTCGGTGGCGACGGCAAGCGCTTTCAGATCGTCGAAATCGGGCTTGAGGTCGTTGGCCCAGAAGGCGTGGTTATCGCCGCCGATGACGACCGGGTTGGCGATCCGGCCGTCGCGCAGATGCGTCAATAGCCGCTTGCGCGCTTCCGGATAGCCGTCCCAGGCTTCGGTCCAGAGGCCATGGCTGCCATCGGGGCGCGTGCCTTGCACCCGTGCCATCAGGACATCCTGCGCGATCACGTTCCAGCGCGCCGGCGATGCTGCCAGTTCGCGATACAGCCAGCTCTCCTGCTCTTCGCCGAGCAGGGAGCGGGCAGGGTCCGACAGCTCCGGGCAGCTTCGCAATGTCTCGACATGGCCGCCGCCCTTGCCCGGGCCGTAGCAGGCGCCGCGCGAACGGTATTGCCGCCCATCCAGCACACAGATGCGCGTGAGGCTGCCCCAGTCCAGCGACTGATAGATCCGCATCGCGTCGCCCGCCGGCCGCGACAAGCCGGGATCGAGCGGCATGTGCTCATAGAACGCCTGGTAGGCGGCGGCGCGGCGCTTCAGGAATTCGGCGGGCGGGATCAGATCCTCGGACCAGGCGCCGGCATAATCGTTCTGCACCTCGTGATCATCCCAGGTGAGGAGCGACGTGGCAGTCGCGTGCAGGTGCTGCAGATCTGGATCGAGGCGATATTGCGCATAGCGGTTACGATAGAGCGCGAGATTGGTCGCTGCCTTGCCGTCGCTGTGATGGCGGATGGCGGCGGGCGACGGATCAATGGACTCGTAGATGTAGTCGCCGAGAAACAGGACCAGGTCCGGTTCTTCTTCCGCCAGATGGCGATAGGCAGCAAAGTAGCCCTGCTCGTAGTTGGCGCAGGAGCAATAGGCGAAGCGCAGCGACGACACTGTAGCATCGGCTGCCGGCGCGGTGACGGCACGTCCGATGGCGCTGGCCCAGGGGCCGAGGTGGAAGCGATACCAATAAGGCCGTGCCGGCTCCAAACCACTGATGACGAGATGGACGGAGTGGGCGAAGGCGGCCTCGGCGCGGGCGAGGCCGCGTTGCACGATGCGGGCGAAAGTGGGTTCGGCGGCGATCTCGTAGCCGATCTCGTGGTCGCCGCTTGTCACGCCACCGGTCGGAGCGGCACTTAGCGGATCGGGCGCGAGGCGCGTCCACAGCACGAAGCCATCAGCCCGCGGCACGCCGGATGCGACGCCCAACGTGAAGGGATCATCGTGGACGTCGGGTTGCCGGGCCGCCGGCACGGCGCGGATCGACGGCCTGGGCAGCTGAGCCGCCAGCAGAGGCGCCGCCGGCAGGGCCAAAACAGCCGCTCCGGCCATGCGCAGCGCGGCGCGGCGGGAAAGAAACTTTACGCCACCCTGAAGCCTGGCGTCTGGCCAATCGGTCGGTGCCATCGCGGAATAGCATCCGCGCGTCCGATGACGCCCCCCTGTTCACCGCCGCGACATTTGCGAGTCAGCGAGGTTGCAGTTTGATGGCGCCCTCGCCGCCTCGACTCCCGTCCCAAAAAGCTCGTCGCTATTTCACGATCAGCATGGTCCACATGCCGTTGGCATAGTGATTGGCCACGTTGCAGGACAGCACGTATTTGCCGGGCTTGAGGTTGAGCGTGAGGTTGCCGCTCTTGCCCGGCTGCAGCTCTTCCACTTCGCCGAGGGAACCTGCCTTGTTCTCGTCGAACTTGGCCTCCTTCTCGTCATAGGGCAGCGTGCCGTCGGCAGGCGCCGGCACCACCAGCATTTCATGCACGGTGCCCTTGGCACTGTTGGTCACCTTGAAGGTGACTTCGCCCGCCTTCACCGATTTCTTGGACAGTTGCACGCCCATCGTCGAGTCGGCCATGCTGGCATGCATCATGCCCATGCCTTCGTCCGTGGACATTTTGGCTTCCGGCCCCTTGTCCCAGAGGGTGACATTGACAAGGGTGCCGTCTGCCGCCGATACCGGCGCGGCAAACGCGCCGATGATGATGCACATGGCCGCAGGGTAGAGAGCGCGGTGGAAGCGCTGGTTCATGTATTCCTCGCCCGATGTCCGATTGCGGAGCCCCGGAACGGCGCTCCGGCCCGGCGAGAAAGCCGGACGGCAAACTCTATGCGGGACGACATGACGGGAACCTGATGACGTCGTCCCCGCGGTTGTCAGGTTTGAGGGAGGCTCAGAGCTGCGCCTTCAGATCGCGTGCATCCTTGACGATGTCCTGCAGGTCTTTGTCTTCGCTAGAGGCATAGCCCGCGAGGATCGAATCGAGGCACGCTGCGGCTGCGCCCACTTGGCCGGCCTCCAGCAGCGTCTCGCCCTTGTGCAGCAGCGCCTCGGCCACCGCGCGCTTGAGGTGAATGGAGTCGTCCTCGCCATAGCGGGCGACGGCCTCGTCATAGCAGGCGATCTCCGCCTCGATCTCGCGCTCGCCGGTATCCTCCGCCGCATCCTCCGCGATCGCACCCAAGCTCAGCCCCTTGTGGATCAACGCGTCGGCGGCAACGGCGCGGACCTCCGCATCAGTGTCTGCGGCGTAGCGCCGCAAGACCTCATCATAACATTCGATCTCGGCCGCGCTCTGATCCGCATCGTTGAGGGTGACGGCTTTGAACATCAGCGCCTTGGCTGCATGCCGGCGCAACAATTCCTCAGCGGATTCGCCATAGAGCCGTACAACGCGATCATAGTTGGCAAGTTCCTTGCCATGGTCACCGCGCTTACCAAGGGCGACAGCTTGGCGGATTATCGCGCGCGCGACGCTGTCGGCAATGTGCCAGTATGGGTCGGCGCCATAGCGACGGATTATCTCATCGCAGATCTCGATGACCATCTCGTGGTCTTCCTGCTCCTGATAAATTCGCGTTTTTCGGTCGAGCGCGTCGAGAACCGTTTCGACGACATCAAGGTTCTTGCTGTCGCCGAAGCGCGCGACCAGCTCATCATACGCCGCAATTTCCTTGTCCTGGCGACCGAGACGGCCGAACAACCAGGCGCGACGGCGCATTGCCAACGCTACTCGTCTCTGAATGCGCGTATCCTCAATATCTTGGAAGCGTCGTATCAAATCCTCACAGGCGTCAAACGCGTCGTGTGGCCGCTCAAGGGAAAGGAATGCTGATATCCTAATGCTCGACGTTGAAGCGATTACGCGCCGCAGAATCAACGGATCGTCATCAGGCGAGGTTGCTGCAGTTGCTTGATTGAGAAATCGGCGCAGCGACTCGTCGCATACTGCCAGCGCTTCCTCGTTTCGACTCATGACGGTGAGGAGGGTTCCCTTGTCGTGCCAGACCTCGGCCAGGGCGCGGGCAGCGCGTACATCACTGGGTGTTTCCGCATCTGGATGGGGCAGGCAGGCGGCGATCGCCTGATCCATCAGATCGAGGGCGCGCTCATTCTGTCTGTCGATATAGTAGCTGTCTGCAAGCTCATTCAATGCGAGTGCGCGTTCATGCGGCGCATCCGCGACCGAGAGTGCCGCTTCGAATGCCGCACGTGCGGCGGCATGCTCGCGGTTCGATCGTGCCGCCCGGCCACGCTCGAAATGTTCGTCGAAAGAGCTGCTCATTGCACGCTCCTAATAGAACACGCCACGTGCCCGGTGGCGGGGGATCGCCTTGTAGCGCGCGGCCTGGCCGCGGTTCCACAGCAGGTAGTCGAGCGCCATGGAGGTGATGTGGCGGTGGCCGGCGGCATGCAGGCGCTGCTTCAGCAGTTCGACGGCATGCAGGGCCGCGGCGCGGATCTCGATCTCCTCGACCGCGCCGACGTCGAGCGGGTCCTCGCGGTCGATGCGCGCGGCAAGATCGATATCGTAGCTGAGGATTCCATCGACCCTGAGTACATGCGGCACCAGGTTGTCGGCGAAGATGGTGAGCTGGTCGAGGTCGTCGAACCTGCCCCAGCCATCGTTCCCGAGGGCGAGCCCAAGGTCGGCGGCGGTCAGCTGAGCACGCTTCATGAACGGCACCTTATGGCCGTGCCAGATCTCGACATCGTCAAAGAACGGCATGATGCGCAGCGCTGCGACCAGCTTGTCCGCTTTGTGCTCGGCGCTTTCGACCAGCTTGACCGGGTCGCCGTCGAAACGCGCCAGCAGCAGCGCACCCAGGTCGTTGAGCGCCTTGGCGAACAGGCCCATCAGCTCCGCGGCTGGCGGCGAGCCAAGGTCCTGGCCGAAAATGCGCGCGCAATCCCCTTGGGTCAGCTTGGCAATGCGCGCGGCGCTGGGCGCGCCCTCCGCTTGGAACCAGTCATTGAGCCCGGCCGCCATGGTGAAATAGCCGGAATGGCCCGGCCTTTTCCGGATATGCGGGAAATAGCCGGAGCCGAAATTGATCGCGTCGAGGGCTAGAATGAAGGCCAGCGTGTCCTTGCCGTGGCCGAGATAATGCGTCGCCGGATCCAACGTGGCCGCGCCGATCTCCGCGACCGGGAAGCCGCGCGCATAATCCGCGAGAGCCCTCTCATCGATGTGCACGCGTGCCGCCTGCTCTGCGACGTCACGGCAAGCTTTCCGGATCTCGTCAAAGGTACCCATGGCGTCCCCTTCCGCTCCGCCACTCTAGCGTCAGGGCCGGCTCCAGGCCAAGCCCGGTCGGTCAACCATCTGTGATTGCGGTGTGTGATGCCGGTCACGAACGGCTCTTGCGCGCTTCGACCCAGCGCGGGGACCATATGCGACCGGAGATCAACATGACACCGAAATGGAAGATCGATTTCTCGCGCCCGCAGGATGTGTCCATCCTGGCGGTACAGGAAGCCCCCTTTGTGCTCCCGGCAGCCTACAACATCATCTACGGCAGCAATCTCGACGACGATATCGCCGGCACTCTTCAGCAGGACATGATCCTGGCGGCCGGTGGCGACGACACGGTCACCGGCGGCGGTTCATCCGACATCATCGATGGCGAAAGCGGCGATGACGAGCTGTGGGGTGGCTCCGGCAACGATCAGCTGCTTGGCGACGTGGCTGACGACACGCTGAACGGCGGCTCCGGCAACGACACGATCCTGGGCGGTGACGGCAACGACGAGATCGACGGATCCACCGGCGATGATTCGATCGACGGCGGCGCCGGCAATGACGCGTTCTGTGACAGTGCCGGCGACAATGTCTTGAATGGCGGCGCCGGCAATGACGTTTTCTCCATCACCAGCGCCGGACTCAACCAGATCAACGGCGATTGGGGCGATGACAGCATCCAATCTGGTGCCGGTGACGACGTGCTGCATGGCGGTGGCGACAACGACACCATCCTGGGTGGCGGCGGTGCCGATCGGATCTATGGCGACTATGGCGATGACGTCCTGAACGGCAATGACGGTGACGATCGGATGCATGGCGGCGCCGGCACCGATAGCTTGCACGGCAATGCCGGCGCCGACTATGGCGACGGGGGTGCCGGCAACGACTTCCTGAGCAGCGGTGACGGTGACGACACGCTGCTCGGCGGCATCGGCAACGACATGCTGTTCGGCTTCAACGGTGATGATGTCCTGTCGGGTGGCGATGGCAGCGACAGCTTCCACGGCGATCACGACGAACTGGGCGGCTTTGCCGGCGGCAACGACAAGATGCTGGGTGGCGCCGGAATCGACACCTACGTGTCCTTCGCCGGCAACGACAACGGCACCGACGAGATTGCCGGTTTCGAAGTCCATGTCGACGTGCTGCGGCTCGCCGACCTCGTCGATGGGAACGACGACGGTGTCACGGTCGGCGCCTCGTCCGACGGCGACATCCTGCTGTCGTTCGATGGCGGCGGCAGCGTCGAATTGCAGGGCGCGCAGAACAGCGGCATCAGCGATCTCGCCGATCTCGCCAACTTCATCACGGTCGATTTCGGTTGATCGCACTGAGCGTGCGCAGCCGGCGTGGACCTCCGCGCCGGTTGCGCCTATCTTTGCCGCCAGCGTGAGAGGGAGGCGGCGCCATGGTGGAGATCGTCTATTACGCGGCGGCGAGCCTGGACGGATTCATCGCGACGCCCGACGGTGGGATCGATTGGCTGCCGCCGATCGACGCCGAGGGCGAGGATTACGGTTATCGTGATTTCTATGCCTCGATCGACGCCATCCTGATGGGCAGCGCGACCTATGAGAATGTCCTGCGCCATGCCGCCTGGCCTTATTCCGGCAAGCCGTGCTGGGTCTTCTCGCGTCAGCGGCGCTATGCCAAGAGCAGCAACGCCGACATCACCTTTACAGCTGCCCCGCCCGAGCACATCGCGGAGGAGATCGAAGGCCAGGGCCTGAAGCGCGCCTGGATTGTCGGCGGCGGCAAGCTCGCCGCCTCGTTCCGCGAACGCGGCCTCATCACCACCTATGGTATCGGCATCGTGCCGGCGATCCTCGGCGGTGGCATCCCGCTGCTGGAGGCACGCGGGCCGTTGGACAGGCTGACGCTGACTGGGTGCCAAGCCTATCCAGACGGCGCCGTTATGCTGTGGTACCGCAAGGCGCAGGGCTAGAACGTCACCGCCACCTTGCCGAACGGTCCCTGTTCCAGGCGTTTGAACGCGGCCGGCGCATCTGCAAAAGCGAAAGTGGAGTCGATGACCGGTTTCAGCTGCATGGCATCGATCGCGGCATTCATCGCCTCAAAGGCACGGCGATGGCCGACGGCGATGCCCTGCATGGTGATGCGCTTCAGAAAAATGGGAATGGCCTCCAGCGATAGCGAGGCGCCCTCCAGAAGGCCGATCAGTGAAATGCGCCCGCCATTGCCGATCGCATTGACGGAACGGCGCACATTCTTGCCGCCGACGACCTCGATGACATGGTCAGCGCCGCGGCCGCCGGTCAACTCCTTCACTTCTTCGTCCCAGTTGGGCTGCTTCGCGTAATTGATGCCGGCGCTCGCGCCGAGGCTCTTGGCGCGCGCCAGCTTCTCGTCGCTGCTTGAGGTGACGATGACGCGCGCTCCCGCCGCCGCCGCAAATTGCAGGGCGAACATGGAGACGCCACCCGTGCCTTGCACCACGATTGTCTCGCCGGGTGCCAGCTTGCCGGTTTCGAATAAGGCAAACCAGGCGGTCAGTGCCGCGATCGGCAAGGTAGACGCCTCAACATCGCTCAGCGTGCCGGGCGCCTTGATCAGCGCGCTTTCATCCAGCACGACGTACTCGGAGAGGACGCCGGCCAGCGGCCCGCCCAGGGTCGTAGTGTAGGCCGCGTAGTCGCGCGACGGCGCACCGTCGATCCATTTGGTGACGAAGTGGGTGACCGCGCGGTCGCCCGGGTGCAGGCGCTTGACCTCCCGGCCGACCTCCACCACCTCACCCGCCGCGTCGGAGACCGGCACGAATGGCAGTGCCAAATCGGGCAGCATGGTGCCCTCGACGATCAGCTTGTCCCGGAAATTGAGCGAGGCTGCCTTCACGCGGACCAGCACCTCGCTCGGGCCTGGCCGTGGCACCGCCACTTCCTCCAGCCGCAGGTGCGACAGGCCGAACTGGGGAAGCCGCCAGGATTTCATGCTCGGGGTCGCCATGGATTGCACTCCTGTCTGGACGCGCCAATTGCGCATGACAGAAAGGTATTGTGGAATAAGGCGCCATTTTAGAGTTAAGATTTCGCAATATTGTGGACTTTGGCTCTACAAAGGCGATGACATGATCGGCCCGAGCGGATTACAGGGTCTGGCTTCCTTCGTTCAGGCGGTGGATGCCGGCAGCTTTACCCTGGCGGCAGCGCGCCTTGGCGTCTCGAAATCGGCGATCGGCAAGTCGATCGCGCGGCTGGAGCAGCGGCTGGGCGTGAAGTTGCTGAACCGCACTACGCGCCAGCTCCGCCTGACGGCCGAGGGCGAGAGCTTTTATCAAAGCTGCCTGCGGGCCTTGTCCGAGCTTGAAGAGGCGCAAACATTGCTGGCGTCGCGGCGCCGCGTTCCCTCCGGGCGCGTACGGATCGACATGCCGGTCTCGTTCGGGCGCGTGTGCGTCGCGCCGATGCTGCTTGGTCTGTCGCGGCTCTATCCCGAGCTCTCGCTGGAGATCACCTTCACGGATCGCCGGGTCGACCTTGTGGAAGAAGGCATCGATCTCGCGGTGCGGATGGGCAGGCTGGAGGACAGCACCGGGCTGGTCGCGCGGCGGCTCTATACCCAGCGCTCCGCGATCTGCGCATCACCGGCTTACCTCAAGGCAGAAGGACGGCCGCGGATACTCGATGATCTCGACAACCACGCCTGCATCAATTACGGGCGCGAGAATTTTCTGGCCACCTGGCAGGGCAAAGACGAGAGCGGGAACGTCCGCAGCTTTGCCCCGCGCGGGCGCCTGGTCCTCGGCCATGGCGAAGCGATCCTCGATGCCGTCCTGCAAGGGCATGGGCTGGCCTTTATGCCGACCTGGCTGATCGCCGAACATCTGCGGCAGAAGTCTTTGGAGCTGGTGTTCCCCGACCTGCTCGACAATCTCGCGGTCCATGCGCTGTGGCCAAAAGCGCGCGACCTCGCGCCGAAGATCCGCGTCGTGGTGGATGAGCTGGTCCGCAACTTTGCGCCCACGCCAGCGTGGGATCGGCTCTACTGACGCAGCAAGGCGTTCACGGCGGGATCGAGGGAGGACATGAAACCTTCGACCGCATCGGTATATCCGCTGGGCTTGCCAAGCTCGCGGTTGATCTCGCTGTGGCGCAGCGGCTCTTGCAGGATCTCGGCGCTAAGGCCGAGGGACCTGGCTTTGGCGGCATAGAGCTTGTTCGGCCCGCAGGAAGCCGGGCGGTTGGAATTGCACACGCCGAGCCAGGGTGGGCCGTCCTTGGCAAAATGATCGATCGGCGACGCCGCCTTCCAGAAGACGGGATCACTGCCGAACGCCTTGTCATAGAACTTGAAGTGCTTGTGTTGCATGATTGTCGGCACGTCGAGCGCGCCGCTATCGAGCGATACCGTGCCCAGCCACGGCTTGACGCCGAGCCTGCTCGCGCGGCTGGGGTCTGCATTGAGCAATGATACGAGGTGCGCGCCCGCCGAATGGCCCATCAGGATGAAGCGATCGGGATCGCCGCCCCAGCCGGGCGCCGCCTGCTGCGCCGCCGCGAGGGCGCGCGCGACATCGTCGGTCTGCTCGACCGGATCGCTGTCCGGCACCATCGGATAGTTGATCGAGACGAAGATGAAGCCGCGTGTCACCCAGCGCGCGACCTTGTTCTCATAGACCTGCGGGCTGGTCTTGTCGCCGAACGCCCATGCGCCGCCATGCACCATCAGGATGATTGGCGCGTCCTTCGGCTGCGGCGGCAGATAGACATCCATGGTCTGCAGCTTCGCCGGGCCATAGGCAATATCCTTCAGAACCTTGATGCCCGGCGGCGTTGCCGCACTGGCGGGGATGGCAATCGCGCACAGCAACAGAAACCCGGCCAGCCGTCGCGACAGAGCGATCATGTGCTGAAGTCTCCCAAGTGCAGGCCATGCTGAAACGCGCATCTCCGACGGAACCCCTGCGATCATCATGTGAAGCGGATGGTCAATCCAGGCAAGGCGAGACCATGCAGCTCGGTGTGCCAGCTTTCACCTGGGGCAATCGGAAAGGCGCGCGTCACTGTCCCCGTGGTGATGATCTCGCCCGCCGCCAGTCGCGGGTTGTAGCGGTCCGCCGCGAGCAGATCGTTGAGGTGGCACAGCGCGGATAAGGGACCGCCCAGCACGTTCTCCGCTGCACCGCGATCCATCAAGGCGCCGTTGCGATAGAGGCTGATCTCGAAGCGGGTGAGGGCGGCCATCCACCCCTCGGCCGGTGCCTGTGCGATCAGTCGGTGCGGACCCAGGCGATAGGCGCCATGCAGCGCAAAAGCCGCGACCGTATCGGCGGCGGCAAAGCGCCAAGCGGGGAACATCGAATGCACGATCTCGAAACCATGCGCGACCCAGCCGATGCAAGTCAGCAAGGCGGCTTCATTCATCCCGGGCTCGGGCGCGCGAGTTAGGCCGAACGCGATCTCGGGCTCGATCCGCGGCTCGAGATAAGGGGCTAGGTCGAGGGTCGCTCCGCCGTCCGTCTCCCGCAATGTGGTCGCATACATGTCGCCCCAGATCGGAGCATAGACCTGGTATTCATCCCAGATGGTGCGGTTGGTGAAGCCGATCTTGCGTCCGATCGACTGCTCGCCGCGCGCCTGCCGGATGCGGCGCAAGGCAGCTGTCACCTGATAGGCTTGCTCCAGGCCGAAGCCGGGGAGGCGCGCGGCGAGCGGCGCAATCTGGCGCCGCGCGGTCCAGGCTTCCATGATCTCCAGCGCAATTTGATCGGGCTCAATCATGGGTGCTATCTGGCGTGAATTTACCTGCCGAGGTCAATATGATGCCGCCCATGTTGCCTCACGGATGCCCCATTCGCGGCATTGGATGCGACCGATGATATGCCGTCTCGCCTTGCTGCTTCTGCTCGGTGTATTCGCCGCGCCGGCGCTTGCCGCCTCGGATTCGGAAGCGCGGTTGTGCCGCGACCTCAAGCTCGAGCCGCCGCTGCGGGTCGAAGCCTGCGCACGTGCCCTGGCCTCGCCCAGCCTCGGCAAGCGGCAACAACTGGACCTGTTGGCCGCGCGCGCCCAGGCGCTGGATGATCTCGGCGATCACAGGCGCGCGGTCGCCGACTACGATTCGGCCATCGTGCTGGCGCCCGACGATGCCGTCCTGCACCTCAATCGCGGCGTCGCGAAGATCCATGACGGCCGGCCGGCCGAAGCGATCGAGG
Organism: Dongiaceae bacterium; assembly: GCA_035695765.1. Lineage (GTDB taxonomy): Bacteria > Pseudomonadota > Alphaproteobacteria > Dongiales > Dongiaceae > Dongia_A. The sequence goes on along the minus strand of DASRRI010000073.1, from coordinate 28,695 downwards.
ATTATGACAAGGCGATCCGCCTTAAGCCAGACTGGCATCTGCCCTATTTCGACCGCGCCGTGGCGCTCGGCAATCTCGGCCAGAACGCGGCAGCCTTGAAGGACTACGAGCGCGCGATCGAACGCAAGCCCGACGATGCCTGGATCTATGTCGGCCAGGGCGACGTGCTGGCCGCGTCGGGCGATCCGGAGCGCGCATTGCAGGCCTATGCCAAGGCGCTGACCCTGCGCCCTGACCTCGATGATCCGCGCGCCAAGCGGGCGCAACTGTTGCTGCGCCTCGATCGCCCGGCTGAAGCGCTGCCGGAGCTGGACCGCGTGGTCGCCAGAAATCCATCGAAGGCACCGCTCTGGCAGGCGCGGGGCAGAGCGAAATTCCAGCTCGCGCATTATGCGGATGCGACCGTTGATCTCGCACGCGCCCTCGACCTCGCACCGCAAGACAAGGACGTGCGGCGCGACCTGGCGCGCGCCTATCTCGGCGCTGGCGATGCCGAAGGCGCGTGGCGCACCATGTCGCTCGCGGTCGGCACCTCGGAGACTGGGGCGATGGACTTGACGGTTGCAGCTATGGTGGCGCTGCTGACCAACCGCACATCCGCCGCCGAAGGGTTGGTGCGCCGCGCCGTCGACATCAAGCCGGGCGAAGGAATGGCGCAGGCGATCCTGGCGCTCTATCTCCAGCATCAGGGCGAAGAAGATCCGGCACGCGAGTCGGCGGAACTCGCCGTCACCTTCGCGCCGGAAGATGCGGAGATTGCGGCGGTCGCGAAATTGGCCGGCGCCGAGATTGATGCCGACGAAACCCCGGCGCCGCTGGCCCTGCCCAGGACCACGCCGGCCAAGACCGCCCTCGCCGATTGCGTCGCGGATCTGGGCGCTGGCAACCTCGACGCCGCGCGGGCGGTGGCGGCTGGCTGGTCGCTGTGCCACCTGGCGGCGATCCTGGTCCAATAGGACAGCAGGTCTGAGTCGCTGCCGGACTTTTTAACCACTCTAAAAAAGGCCTTCAAATCCTCGGTCTGTCTGATAATATTTTGGTTATGACCGAGGCCAAACAGACCGAGCAACGTCCTTTTACCCCGATCGTGCAGCGCCTACGCGCGGCCGGCCTGCGCCCAACCTCGCAGCGGCTCTATCTCGCGCGCCTGCTGTTCGAACAGGGCGATCGGCACGTGACCGCAGAGCAGCTGCATTCGGAGGCCCAGTCGGCGCGCATCGCCGTCTCGCTCGCCACCGTCTACAACACGCTGCATCAGTTCACGGCTGCCGGCCTGATGCGCGAGCTAGTGATCGAATCCGGCCGTTCCTATTTTGATACCAACGTCACCAACCACCACCATTTCTTCTTCGAGGAGAATGGCGCGCTGGTCGACATTCCGGGCGAGAATCTGGCTTTGGCCAGCGTCCCGCCCCCGCCGGACGGCACACGGATCAGCCGGGTCGACGTGGTGGTGCGGGTCACCCGCGGAAAATAGCTGTTTGGCTACGGATTTATGTAGCTTCATCAGCAGCTCGACGGCAAGTTTATAACTATTCTAGAGTTCTTGACGAGGCGCGGAAAGCGTCCCATAGTCGTTTCCGACGGCGGCGTCTCATCTCCGCCACCGCGTTCCGGGCGGGACCCGGAAATACCCTAAGCCACAAGTACCAGGGAGAATGATCATGGCAGCTCTGAAAGGCTCAAAAACCGAAGGCAATTTGAAGGCGGCATTCGCCGGCGAAAGCCAGGCCAACCGTCGCTATCTCTATTTCGCACAGAAGGCCGACGTCGAAGGCTTCAACGATGTCTCCGCCGTGTTCCGCTCGACCGCGGAAGGCGAGACCGGCCACGCGCACGGCCATCTCGAATTCCTCGAGGGCGTGGGCGATCCGGCGACTGGATTGCCGATCGGCGCGACCTCGAACAATTTGAAGGCCGCGATCGCGGGCGAGACCCACGAATACACCGACATGTATCCGGGCATGGCTCGCACCGCGCGCGAGGAAGGCTTCGAGGAAATCGCCGACTGGTTCGAGACCCTGGCGAAGGCTGAGAAGTCCCACGCCGGCCGCTTCCAGAAGGCGCTGGATACGCTGGGCTGAGCAGCGCTGAGCCAGCGATCTTTGTGAGGGGACGGCGCCGTATCGCGCCGTCCTCACTTTCTTCTGTTGAACATGGTGGGACGGAACGATGCGCGAAGGCAGCCTGGAAGCGCCGGTTCGGCACGCGCTCGATTGGCAGAATCCCGACTTCTACGACATGGGCAAGATCGAAGCGGAGATGCATCGCGTCTTCGACATCTGCCACACCTGCCGGCGCTGCTTCAATCTGTGCGATTCGTTCCCGCGGCTGTTCGATCTCATCGACAATTCGGCGACCGGCGAACTCGATAGCGTGAAGCCCGCCGACTACAAGCAGGTGGTCGATGCCTGCACGCTCTGCGATCTCTGCTTCATGACCAAATGCCCCTATGTGCCGCCGCACGAATGGGCGCTCGACTTCCCGCATCTGCTGCTGCGCTACCGTGCGGCGGAGGTGCAGCAGGGCAAGGCCTCCAAGGTTTACAAGCAGCTGACCGAAACCGACCGGAATGGCAAGGCGGCGAGCTTTGCCGCGCCGGTCATCAACTGGGTCAATGAGGTGAAGCCGGTGCGTGCGCTGATGGAAGCGACCGCCCATGTCGATGCCGAAGCCAAGCTGCCGAAATTCTGCGGCCGCACGTTGGTGATGCGCGCCGCCGAAGAGCCGGTGAGAGTGAACGAAGCCGCGCCCGCTTATGGCCGCAAGGCGGTGCTCTATGCCACCTGCTTTTCCAACTACAACAATCCGGACATCGGCCTCGCGGCGCGCAAGGTGCTGGCGCATAACGGCGTCGCAACCGAAGTGGTGTACCCGCGCTGCTGCGGCATGCCGCAGTTCGAGCGCGGCGACGTCGCACGCGTCGCCGATCACGCGAAGACGGTGAGCGAAGCTCTGCTGCCTTATATCGAGCACGGCTACGACGTCATCGCCTTGGTCCCGTCCTGCGCCTTGATGCTGAAATTCGAATGGCCGCTTGTGCTGCCGGACGATGCGAAGGTGAAAACCTTGTCCGAGGCGACCTACGATATCGCGGAATATGTCGTGACGATCGCCGGTCACGAAGGGCTGGCGCCTGGTCTGCAGCCGCTCTCCGGCGGCATCGCGCTGCACATCGCCTGCCATGCGCGGGCGCAGAATGTCGGCCAGAAGGCGGCGGAGATGCTGCGCCTCATCCCCGATCCCGATCTCCAGGTGATCGAGCGCTGTTCCGGCCACGGCGGCGCCTGGGGCGTGATGAAGGGCAATTTCGACATCGCGCTGAAAGTCGGAAAGCCTGTGGCGCGCCAGGCGTTACAATCGGGCAAGGCGCATATCGCCTCGGAATGCCCGCTTGCGGCCGATCATATCGTGCAGGGCATGGAGCGGCTCGCCGGTGGCGCGGCCTTTCCGCACGAGCCCCAACATCCGATCCAACTCTTTGCCAAAGCCTACGGGCTGATGTGATGATCATGAGCACCAAGAAAGAAATCACGCCCACCGACATCCTCTCCGCCGCGGACTATGCCAAGCGCCGTGCCGCCATGCGCACGGAGATCGTGGCGAAAAAGAAGAATCGCCGCCTGGAAGTTGGTCCGTTCGCGACCTTCTATTTCGAGTGCTACGAGACCATGCTGCAGCAGGTGCAGGAGATGTTGCATATCGAGAAGGGTGGCGAGGCGCAGATCGCGGACGAGCTCCGCGCCTACAATCCGCTGATCCCCAAGGGCAACGAACTGGTCGCGACGGTGATGTTCGAGATCGACGACCCTGTGCGCCGCGGCCGCGCGCTCGGCCGCCTCGGCGGGATCGAGAACAGCATGTTCATCAAGCTCGGCGATGAGAAGATCATGGGCGTCGCCGAACAGGACCTGGACCGCACCACCGCGGAAGGCAAGGCTTCATCGGTGCAGTTCGTGCACTTCCCTTTCACCCGTGCCCAGATCGCGAAGTTCAGAAACGCGGGCGAGACGGTGATCCTCGGCATGGACCACGAAAACTACGCTCACATGGCCGTGATGTCCGATGCGACGCGCAAGGAGCTGGCGGGCGATTTCGACTGAGCCGGCCATGCTCGGCCGATCTCAGGTTTCAGAGGCTCTCGCGGCTGCGGATCCAAAGAGCCGGTCCAGAAATCCCATGAACCACGCGTGTTGCCGCGGATCGTGCAGGGCCATTGCTTCATCCTGCTGCGCGCGGGACTGCGCACCGGGCTTGCCATAGGCCGTCCAGTCGCTCTGCTGCCACCTCCGGAAACCCGCTGGCGTCACTTCAGGATGAAACTGAAATCCGAACGTGGCGGAGCCGTACCTGAAAGCCTGGTGCGCGAACATCGGGCTCGAGGCGAGCAGATCCGCGCCGGCCGGAAGCTGGAATTCATGGAAATGCGACTCGCAAACCACCAGCTTCTCGGGGAAGAAGGCCCTGCCGGCTTCGGTCGCCGCGATCTCGTAATAGCCGAATTCGTGCAGCGCGCCGGCGTTCGGTCCCACCTCCGCGCCGAGCACCCGGGCGATGGATTGAGCGCCCTGGCAAATTCCAAGAAGCGGCACGTTGTTCCTGATGCATTGCTCGATCCAGCGGTTCTCGTCGCGGAGGAACGGGTGCTTCTCTTCATCGAACACACTAAATGGGCCGCCATAGACGACGCTTGCCGCGACCGATGAATCGAAATGGCCCAGTGCCTCGCCCTTGAACGGCTTTCCGATATCGGGCTCGAGCCCTTTTGATCGGAAATAGGTGACGACCCGATCATCATCGGGATCGTCGCCGTGCCGGATCAGGACAATACGGGCCATCGATGCTGCGCGTGAGTGGACTTTGTCGCTGCTGCCGATTGCTACGATGGTCGTGGCGCAAGCAGGTGTCAACGACGGCGGACAGCCGGCCGATCAGTCAAGCGAAGGCGCGCGGTGAAACTCCAGGGTATCGCTCGCTCATAACGGACTCGTGAAACCGGCGCGCCGCAGGAAATCGGCGCTTCACGCCGTCCCATTCCCGTCAGAAACGCTTGAAAGGGACGGAAGTCATGAAGACCATCTCCCGCATCATATTGATCGCCGCCGGCCTCGCGCTGGCGCCGACCTTGGCCAGCGCGGACTGGCAGAACAATCGCTACAACACTTGGCTGAATGCGCGCGACCAGCATCAGGAGCGCCGCCATGGTGTTGCGAACGGTTCCCTGACGCCATGGGAAGCGAAGCGCCTGCAGCATCGCGATCATCGCCTGGACCGCGCGACCGACTACGCGATGCGCGACGGCCACATCGGCCCGCGCGAGTTCCACTATCTCAACAACGCCTACCATCACGAAAGCCACGTGATCTATCGCCAGAAACACGACAATTGCGGTCGGCGATAGGGCGAGGCCGAACGACACGCTCCCACGTGACCCACGCCATCCGGGCTTGACCCGGGATCCACTCCTCCGCCGCACGAGCGATGAGGCAATGTATCCGTCCGTGCAGCGGGGCGGTGGACCCAGGCCGGGTGACGGTTGGAGTGGATGAAGTGACTGATGCGATGAGCGAACGACGGTGTCGTCTAGTCGCTCTCGAACGCTTCCTCGGGATAAGTGCCGAAGAAATCGTCGCGGCGGAGCCAGCCTTTGTAGCCTTGCACCTCGATGCGGCACCAATTGTCGGTGCCGCATTCCTTGATGTGGGCGACGACGCCGGGCTGCAGGATGGCGACCGGCTTGGCGCCGCCGGTCGGATCGGTGCGCAGGGTGCGCGCCTCGTCGATGACGAGGGCGGAGCGTTTGCCGGAGAGCAGGTTCTGCTGCACCCAGCCGACGGTCCCGTCGCGGTCGCGGATGCGGCGCCAGGTGTCGAACTCCTGGATGATCTCCACCGGCAATCCCCTGCGCTGATAGACGAACAGGATCGGATAGTCCTTGCCCGGCCCGGCGCGCAGGTTGGCCTCGCTGCTGTCGAGCGAGGCGAAGCGCGGCAGCGGCAGGTGGTCCTGGGCTATGGCCGGCGCGATCCACAGCAGGGCCGCGGCTAAGCCCGCGGCCGATCGCGTCATGGCCCTCATCCACGCCAGCCGGCGCATGTTCCCCACCCTTCTTCAAGATATTGAATTGCCTGATAATCCAGGCATCGGCACTGGGTCAAGGCTGAGGGACGCGCCGGGGTCGGCTTTTGTGGTCCGGGCGGTCGGTTGCTAGACAAATCCGCGCTATTCCTGGTATGGCATCGACCATACGCACGGCTGCTCAACGGCCGGCTCGCCCCGCGACGGGCCGAAAAGGGGTAGGCAATCCATGTCCTCGAAACCGCTGGTCATCGTCACCCGGAAGCTGCCGGACGCGATCGAGACCCGCATGATGGAGTTGTTCAACGTCCGGCTGAACAACGAGGACACGCCGATGACCCAGGCGGCCCTGGTCGAGGCGGTAAAGGCCGCAGACGTCCTGGTACCGACCGTCACCGACCGGATCGATGCTGCGGTCCTGAGCCAGGCCGGCGAGCGGCTGCGCCTGATCGCCTCCTTCGGGACCGGCGTCGACCATATCGACCTGGCCAGCGCGCGGCAGCGCGGCATCACCGTCACCAACACGCCGGGTGTCCTCACTGAGGATACGGCGGACATGACCATGGCCCTCATCCTGGCGGTTGCGCGCCGTGTGAGCGAAGGCGAGCGCCTGATCCGCTCCGGCAAGTGGCAGGGCTGGTCGCCCATGGGCATGCTCGGCCACCGGATCCACGGCAAGCGCCTCGGCATCGTCGGCATGGGGCGCATCGGCTCGGCAGTGGCGCGGCGCGCCCGCGGCTTCGGCCTCTCGGTCCATTATCACAACCGGCGCCGGGTCAATCCCCAGATCGAGCAGGCGCTGGAAGCGACCTATTGGGAGAGCCTGGACCAGATGCTGTCCCGCATGGACATCATCTCGATCAACTGCCCGCACACGCCGGCGACCTATCACCTGTTGTCCGCGCGGCGGCTGAAGCTGATTCAGCCCAAGGCCTATCTCGTCAACACCGCGCGCGGCGAGGTGATCGACGAGAATGCGTTGATGCGCATGCTGGAGAAAAAAGAGATCGCCGGCGCCGGGCTCGACGTGTTCGAGCATGAGCCCGCAGTGAACCCGAAGCTGCTGCGCCTCGACAACGTCGTGCTGCTGCCGCACATGGGCTCCGCGACACTCGAAGGCCGCGTCGACATGGGCGAGAAGGTCATCATTAACATCAAGACTTTCGTCGACGGCCACAAGCCGCCTGACCGCGTGATCGAGTCGATGCTATAAGACACGCGTACCGCGTCGTACTCTCTGCATGTCATCCCGGCCGAGCGCAGCGAGCGCCGGGACCCATGCGGCCTTTCCGCACGTGACGCTTCAAAAAGCGTGCGCGCGATAGTTCCGCCTTCGTGGTTTTAGATAATGCATAGGCCCCGGATCAGCCGCTGACGCGGCTGTCCGGGGTGACAGCTTGAGGGTGCGTTGCAATCAGCGCGATCGTGTCAGCGCCAGCCACACGCCACCGCCGATGAGGCACGCACCGCTCGCGCGGTTGATCAGGCGCACGCGGCGCTCGGTCAGCAGCTTGCGCGCGCGGCCCACGGCGATGGCGTAGAAGCCGTCGCTGGTGAGGGCGACGATCATCGCTGTCGGGCCGAGGATCGCGATCTGGGTCAAGTAGTCGCGATGCGGATCGATGAACTGCGGGATGAAGGCGCCGAAGAAGAACAGAGTTTTGGGGTTGCTCAGCATCACCAGGAACCCTTGCAGCAGGAAACCGCCGCGCGGCTTGCGTGCGGTCTTCGCGATCTCGTCGATCTTGCCGGTAGATCGGATCAGCCTCCAGCCGATCCAGATAAGATAGGCCGCGCCCGCGATCCGCAGCCAATCGAACCACCAGCCGATGGTCTGGACGAGCGAGGCAAGACCCACCGCCACGGTGCCGATGCAGACCGCAAGGCCCAGCTGCGTGCCGGCGACGTTGAGCAAGCCGGCGCGTGTACCGTGGGTCAGGCTGTTGGCGACGATCAGCGTCACGGTCGGACCGGGCACGATGACGATCACGATGGTGGCGAGCAGATAGGCGAAATAGAGTTCGGTCGACATGGGACGCGGCCTCCCACTCGGGTTTTGGTCTACGATCTGTGCAGGTCCGTCACCAGCATGACATGGGTGCAACAGGGAACACCAGCCTGTATCGATGGTTGACTTATTTGGTGCGTGATTGATTGCACCTCCGCGCCTTGCCTAGGATTGCGTGAGGGGAGCGGAGCCTGGCAGGGGAGAGCAGCCAATGCCGCTTGTGGAAGAAAAGACCATCGTCAGCCTCGCCACCGCGACCGCTCAGGAAGTGATCGCGGAACTGGGCATGCAGCCGCATCCCGAAGGCGGGCATTTCGTCGAGACTTTCCGCGACCGCCCGCCGACCGGTGAGCGCGGCGCGGTCACCGCCATCTACTTCCTGCTGAAGTCCGGCGAGATCTCGCGCTGGCATCGCGTGGATGCGGTGGAGATCTGGAACTGGTACGCCGGTGCACCGCTCCGGCTTTCGATTGCGGAGCTCGAAGGTGTCCCACCCAAGGAACATCTGCTCGGTTCCAACGTGCTCGCCGGCGCGCGGCCGCAAGTCGTGGTGCCCGCCAATGCCTGGCAGTCAGCGCGCAGCCTCGGCGACTGGACCCTGGCCGGCTGCACGGTCGCGCCGGCGTTTGAATATGAAGGCTTCGAGCTGGCGCCCGAAGGGTGGGAACCCGACTCAGGTAACAAGGCAAGGAAGTCGGAGACGGGATAAAGCCCGGACTTCTGCGGCTATCCGTTGACCCATCACGCATAATCAGGGAATTGCACCGCAGCGGAGCCATGCTGCTCCACACGCCACGCTGCATTCCTGAAGCGGATGGTCCAATACACGTGATTTCCAGATAGGAGGCCGAGGATGCCGGTGATACGGCCGGGTGCCGATACTGCGAAGTCGAAATCTGTAATTTCCAGCTGATCAAGAACGCTAAACGAAACCGCCCCTTGAATGTCGAAAGCAAAGACCTCCGCTTCAAATAGGGACAGCGTGGAATGGTCATAACGGCCCGCTCTGTCATTGTAAGGAAGCGCGTCGATCACCACGCCTTTCCCTACAATGGAGATGCGTCAGACCTGGAGATCATGCCACTCGAATGGGAGACGGTGAAGCGGGTGTGTCGCGGCGGGTTCCAACACTATGTCCGTGCCTACTTCACCGCGCCGCAGCTCGGGCAATCCGGGCGGCGTTTTACTTTCACGATACGGATTTGCGCCGAGAGGCCGTCATAGAGCATGAGGCGGCCGGCCATCGTGTCGCCGAGGCCGAGCAGCTCTTTCAGCACTTCCGTTGCCTGCAACGAGCCGAGGATACCGGCGACGGCGCCGAAAATGCCGGCGGTCTCGCAGCGCGGGATGAGGTCGGCCGGCGGCTCTTCGGGGAAGATGCAGCGATAGCACGGGAAGTTCGGACCAGCATGGGGCTTGAAGACGCCCAGCTGGCCGTCGAAGCGCAGCAGCGCGGCGGAGACCAAGGTGCGCTTCATCTGCACGCACATGTCATTCAACAGATACCGCGTGCGGAAATTGTCGGTGCCGTCGGCGATCACATCGTAATCTGCGATCATCGCCGCGTTGTCTTGCGTGAGGCGCGCGACGTGGATGTCGGTCTTGATCTCGGGGTTGAGTCGGCGCACGAAATCGGCGGCGCTTTGTGCCTTCGGGCGGGCGACGTCTTCCAGGCGATGGATGGTCTGGCGCTGCAGATTCGAGATATCGACCGTATCGTCGTCGACGATGCCGATGCGCCCGACTCCGGCGGCCGCGAGATATTGAATCAGCGGCGAGCCGAGCCCGCCTGCACCGACCACCAGCACCTTCGCATTGAGCAGCTTGAGCTGGCCTTCTTCGCCCACTTCGTCGAGCACGACGTGGCGCGCGTAACGCTCGAGCTGGGCGTCGGTGAGGTCGGTTTGCATCGAGGCGTACTCGCCCTTTCGTCTTACGTCACTCAATCCAGCCCCTCGAACAACGCCGTCGACAGATAGCGCTCTGCAAACGACGGGATGATCACCACGATGCGCTTGCCGGCATAGTCCGGGCGCTGGCCGAGCTCGCAGGCGGCGGCCAATGCGGCGCCTGACGAAATGCCGACGGGGAGGCCTTCGAGCTTGGCGACCTTGCGCGCCATGTTGAAGGCGTTGGCGTTGGAGACGCCGAGCACTTCGTCGATCACCTCGCGATTGAGGATCTCCGGCACGAAGCCGGCGCCGATGCCCTGGATCTTGTGCGGGCCGGGCTGGCCGCCGGAGAGCACCGGCGAATCTTCCGGCTCCACCGCGATCATCTTGATGGCGGGGTTGCGTTTCTTCAGCACTTCGCCGACGCCGGTAATGGTGCCGCCGGTGCCGACGCCGCTCACCACCGCATCGAGCTTGCCTTCGCAATCCTTCCAGATTTCTTCCGCCGTGGTGCGGCGGTGGATCTCCGGGTTCGCCGGATTCTTGAATTGTTGCGGGATGATGGAGTTCGGGATCTCCTTCAGCAGCTCCTCGGCGCGGGCGATCGCGCCCGACATGCCGCGCGCCGCCGGCGTCAATTCCAGTTCCGCACCGAGCAGGCGCAGCATCTTGCGCCGCTCCATCGACATGGACTCAGGCATGGTAAGGATGCAGCGGTATCCTTTCGCCGCCGCGATGAAGGCGAGCGCGATGCCGGTATTGCCGCTGGTCGGCTCGATGATAACGGAGCCCTCCTTGAGCAGCCCCTTATCCTCGAGATACTCGATCATCGCGATGCCGAGCCGGTCCTTGACCGAAGCCAGCGGATTGAAGAATTCCAGCTTGGCCACGATCTCGGCCTTGACGTTCTCCGCCTTGGCCAGGCGGGAGAGCCGCACCAACGGCGTCGCCCCGATGGTCTGCAGCAGATTGTCATAGATGCGGCCGCGGAAGTGCGTGAGTGCGGATGACATGAGCGTAAGAGCCTTTCTTAGCGGAAGAGCGTCAAATCGAAAAATCCAAGCGTTCCTGTGCGTCGGTGCGGATACCGGCCGCCTGCGCCCTCTGGCATAGATCCTCGAGCGAAACCGAATCCAGCTCCGTCAACATCTTGCGCTGCAGGTCGCGCCACATCGGCCGCACGATCTCCAATCCGACGCGCGAACCGCTCGCAGTCTGGATCGGATCCGGGACACCCTCGAACTGGCGCACAGCGCGCACAATCTCGCCTACCGTAATGCGCCGGCGCTCGCGCGCCAATTGATATCCGCCTTTCGGGCCGCGATGGCCGGCAAGGATGCCGCTGCGCACAAGATGCTGTAGTACTTGCTCAAGATAGCGCCGCGGGATGCCTTGGCGCCCCGAGATGTCGCCCGACTGCACCGGCTGCGAGCCGCCATAATAGGCGATGTCGAGCACGGACTCGATCGCGAACAGCAATCGTTTGGATGGATGCAGCAATTTGCCAACCCCTGTTCAGGCGTTTCTTGCTTGTTCTATTGCGCGACCGCGGCGATGCCGGTCGAGCCGTAGCCGCCGCTGCCGCGTTCGGTTTCGTCCAATCGTTCCACGATGTTCCAGGTGATCTGCGTGACCGGGGCCACCACCATCTGCGCGATGCGGTCGCCGCGCTTGATGACGAACGGCTGGGTGCCATGATTGATCAGCAGCACCTGGACCTCGCCGCGATAATCCGCATCGATCGTGCCGGGTGAATTCAGCACCGTGATGCCGTGCTTCAGTGCCAGGCCGGAGCGCGGGCGCACCTGCGCCTCGAATCCAGCCGGCAATGAAATCGCCAGGCCGGTCGGAATCAGCTGCCGCGCACCGGGTGCGAGATTCACCTCGTTCGAAACTGCCGCCATCAGATCGAGTCCCGCCGATTGCGCCGTGGCATAGGCGGGCAGCGGCAGATCGGCGCCGTGCGGCAAACGCTGCACCGAAACGATCGGATCAGACATGCGCGGCTCTGAGATGATCGGCGATGCGGCGCGCCAGGCGCTGCGCCACGTCCTGCTTGCTCAAGGTCGGCCAGTCTTCCACGCCGCCGGCGGAGACGAGGTGAATGGTGTTGGCCTCACCGCCGAACGTCTCCGTGCCGGTCGAGACATCGTTGGCGAGAATCCAGTCGCAGCCCTTCTTCTTCAGCTTCTCTTCTGCGTGCCGGATCACGTGCTCCGTCTCCGCCGCGAAGCCCACGACCAGGCGCGGGCGCGCTTTCTTGGAATGCGAAAGCGTCGCGAGAATGTCTGGGTTGGCCGTCAGCTCGAGTGACTTGGACGTCGCGCCGTTCTTCTTGAGCTTCTGGTTGCCGGCCTGTGCCGGGCGCCAATCGGCGACGGCCGCGGCACAGACCGCGATGTCGACCGGCAAAGCCGCTTCGCAGGCCGCCAGCATCTGCGCCGCCGTCTCGACATGGCGCACCGCGACACCGGCGGGGTCCGCTTCGCGCGTCGGGCCGGAGACCAGCAGGGTTTCCGCGCCAAGCTTGGCGAGCGCCGCCGCGATGGCATGCCCCTGCTTGCCGGAAGAGCGGTTGGCGATATAGCGCACGGGGTCGATCGGCTCATGCGTCGGGCCTGAGGTGACCAGGGCCTTGAGGCCGCTCAACAGCTTTTCATGGCCCAAAACCTTCTCGATCGCGTCGAGGATATCGTGCGGCTCGGATAGGCGCCCGGATCCTTCTTCGCCGCAGGCGAGATCGCCGCTGCCTGGCCCCACCACATGGATGCCGCGCGCCCGTAGGGTCGCGATGTTGGCCTGTGTCGCCGCGTTCGCCCACATCATGACGTTCATCGCCGGCGCTACCAGGACCGGTTTGTCGGTCGCGAGCAGAGTGGTGGAGGCAAGATCGTCGGCCAAGCCATGCGCCATCTTGGCCAGCAGATCCGCGCTGGCCGGCGCGACCACGATGAGGTCGGCTTCGCGCGACAAGCGGATATGGCCCATCTCCGCTTCATCGGTCAGGGAGAACAGCTCTTGATAGACCTTCTCCCCGCTGATCGAGGCGAAGGATAGGGGAGTCACAAACTCCGCCCCGCCCCTGGTCAGGATTACGCGAAAGGACAGGCCGCGATCCCGCCCGCGCCGGATCAGCTCCAGCGACTTATAGGCGGCAATGCCACCGGAGACGATCACCAGGATGCGGGCGGAGGGAGTCATCAAGGCAAATTCCACAGTTCTGTATCGTATTTAATGTGGAATCACACCGGCTGCAAGGTGGCGCCGCGCCGGCAACTAACCCATTGGCAACACACGACTATGGAGTTGCTTGGGTCCGATCCAAGGGGATATCGGCCGGCACGTCTGGCAGGACATAGATATTCTGCTCATTCCCGCTGAACAGCAGGCCGGCGACCAGCACCGCGATGATCAGCCAGAGCCACCAGTTGCTGCCCTGGCGGTTGATGACCTGCAGCGCTTCAGGATCGAGCTTTAGTCCACCTTCCGCCAAGTGATGCAGCAGGCTGTCCATGTTGCGCATCACGGTGGGGAAGCGGCGCACCATGAAGAGGACCTCTTCCGCCGCCTGAGTGACGCGCGCTTCGGGGCCGCGATTGTCGCGCATCCATTGCTCGATCAGCGGCTGTGCGAGGGTCCAGATATTGAGCGCAGGGTTGAGGCGCCGGCTGACGCCCTCTGCCATCAGCATGTTCTTCTGCAGCAGCAGCAATTCCGGCTGCACTTCCATCTCGAAGCTCTCGGCGACGCTGAACAATTGGCCGAGCACGCGCGCGAACGAGATATAGTGCAGCGGCCGCCCGTGGATGGGTTCGCCGATTGAGCGGAGGGCGAGGGTGAAATCCTCGACCGACTTGGTAGGCGGCAGATAGCCGGCATCGACATAGACTTCGGCGACCTTGCCATAGTCACGCTGCAGGAACGCGAGCAGCATATCGGCGAGGAAGTAACGCGTGCGCTTGGTGAGGCGCCCCATGATGCCGAAATCCACCACCTGGATCGCGCCGTCATAGCCGACGGTCATGTTCCCCGGATGCTGGTCGCCGTGGAAATAGCCATCGCGGAAGGCTTGGTTGAAGAAGGCGGCAGCCGCCTTGGTCAGCACGTCGTCGACATCGAGCCCAGCCGCCAGCATGCCGACGCGATCATCCATCGAAACCCCGGTCAGCCGTTCCTGGGTCATGACCCGCCTGGCGGTGCGGCGCCAATCGATCTCCGACACCCGGAAGGTGGGATCGCCCAGGAAATTCTGCCGCAACTCCGCGGCGGAGGCTGCCTCCAGCCGCAGATCCATTTCGACGCTGACCGTGGCGGCGAAGGTCTGCACGACCTCGACCGGCTTCAGGCGGCGGAGGCGCGGCTGCGTGCGCTCGATCAGATAGGCCATCCATAGCAGCAGTTCGATGTCGGCCTTGAAGGCTTCCTCGATGCCGGGGCGCAGGACTTTGACCGCGACCTGGCGGCCTTCCGGCCAGTCATCGTCCGGCGGTGTGACGGCGTAGTGCACCTGACTGATGGAGGCGGCGGAGACCGGCTCGTCGTCGAACTGTGTATAGAGCTCTTCGATGCGGGCGCCGAGCTCGGTTTCGATGGTGGCACGCGCCTGGAACGTGCTGAAGGGCGGCAGCTGGTCCTGCAGTTTGGCGAGATCCTCGGCCACCTGTTCGCCGAACAGGTCCGAGCGGGTGGAGAGCACCTGGCCGAGCTTGATGAAAGCGGGGCCAAGCTCGCTGAGGGCGAGGGCGAGGCGTTCGCCGGGGCGCTTGTCGCCAACCTGGCGGCCGAACAGCAGCTGGATCACGAACAGCAGCACGGGCGCGAGGCCGGCGCCGACCATCGCCTCCTCGAACGGCGCCAGTGCACCATGCCGCGCGAAGGTGATCGCGATCATGATGATGCGGCGGATGGAACGGATCGAACGAAACATCTAGACGCGCCAACCCGAATGCAAAGCCGCGATGCCGGCAGAGAGATTGCGGTAGGAGACCTGGGCAAAGCCTGCCTTGGCCATCATGCCGGCCAGCGTCTCCTGGTTCGGGAAGCGGCGGATGGATTCGACCAAATACTGGTATGAGCCGCGATCGCCCGCCACCTGCTGGCCCAGCCACGGCAGCACCTTGAAGGAGTAGAGCTCGTAGGCCTTGGCGAGGGTAGGCACCGCGACCTGCGAAAATTCCAGGCACAGGAAGCGGCCGCCCGGTCTCAGTACCCGCCACGCTTCGCGCAAGGCGGCGTCCCAATCCGCGACGTTGCGCAGGCAGAAGGCGATGGTGAAGGCGTCGAACTGCATGTCGTCGAACGGCAGGTGCTCGGCATTGCCCGCGACCCATTCGATCCCGGACAGGATGCCGCGGTCGACCGCGCGGTCGCGGCCCTGATCCAGCATGGCGGGTGTGAGATCGCAGACCGTGACGCGGGTGTCTGGCGCGCGCTCCAGGATGCGGAAGGCGATGTCGCCGGTGCCACCGCCGACATCCAGGATGTTCTGCCCGGCGCGGGGGGCGAGCCAGTCGATCATCGCGCCTTTCCACAGGCGGTGGATGCCGACCGACATGAGATCGTTCATCAGGTCGTATTTGTCCGCGACCGAGGAGAAAACGTCGCGGACCAGCATGGTCTTATCTGCCCGGCCGACCCTGCGGTCGCCGAACCAGGTTTCGCGATTATCCTGCCCCTCTGTCATGGCCGGCACCATAGCTTGGGCCCAGCGGGCTTTCCAACGGCAAAAGGGCGCAGCGGGACAAAGACTTGGCAGTCCTGACAGGATCGGATGTAGTGGCGTCGTGAGTTAAGATCGCCGATCTTGAGGGGAATCGCGTTGCCAGAATTGCCTGAAGTGGAGACCGTGTGCCGGGGCCTTGCCATGCGCATGGAGGGCAAGCTCCTCATCCGCGTGGAGCAGCGGCGCAAGGATCTGCGCTTTCCCCTGCCGCTGGAATTCGCAAAGCGCCTGACCGGGCGGCGCATCATCCGGATCGCCCGCCGCGCCAAATACATGATCTGGGAGCTGGATGACGGGACGGCGGTCATCGGCCATCTCGGCATGTCGGGGCGCATGCTGCTTGCCCAGGGCTGGCCGGAGGTGCTGGAGCCGCACGATCACCTGATCTTCCAGGCCGAGGATGGCTGGTGCCTGCGCTTCAATGACGCGCGCCGCTTCGGCATGATGGATCTGCATCCGCTGGCCGAGCTCGATGCCCACAAGCTGCTGAAGGGCCTGGGACCGGAGCCGCTCGGCAATGCATTCAACGGCCCCTCGCTTGCCGCCTCGCTCAAGGGCAAGAAGACCAGCATCAAGGCCGCTTTGCTGGACCAGAAAGTGGTGGCGGGCCTCGGCAACATCTATGTGTCGGAGGCTCTGTTCCGCGGCGGCCTCTCGCCCAAGCGCATGGCCTATACGGTGCAAGGCGACCGCGCGGAGAAACTGGCTGCCGCCGTCAAGGCCGTGCTGACCGATGCCATCGCCGCCGGCGGTTCATCCCTGCGCGACTATGTGCAGGCCGATGGCGAGCTCGGCTATTTCCAGCATCACTGGCGGGTCTATGAACGCGAGGGCAAGGCGTGCTGGCGTTGCACCTGCGATGTCGAAAAGACCAAAGGCGTGAAGCGCATCACCCAGGTTGGGCGCTCGACCTATTTCTGTCCGCGAAAGCAGAAGTAGCTACGCCGAGCGCTGCCTCTTTCCGAAGTGCTTCGGAAAGATCGCGGCCAAGTACGCTTCGCACACCGCACGGCCGACCTTTGGGCGGTAGCGATGCGGGTCCAATGACCAATCGAGCCACAGGCCTTCCAGCAGGAAGGTGATGCCGAGCGCAGCGACGTCAGGCTTGATTTCATAGCCGCCTTCCTTGATCAGCGCAGCGCAGAGGCCTTTGACGGTGCCGAAGAAGGCTGCTTCGCGCGTATCGCACAGCGGCCGATAACTAGGATTCGTGATCGCTTCCTGGCGGAAGGCGAGCCAGGCGATCAGAGCGCGGTCATCGTGAGCCTTGCGCGCCACGTCGTGCTCGATCAGCGCCCAGAGCTGTGACGCGGCATCGCCGCCGGCGCGCGCGACAGCTGCCTGCCAGCTTGCGCGATAGGAATCGGCGAGATGCTTCAGCACCTCGTGCAGCAACTTATCCTTGCGGTGGAAATGCAGGTTCACCATGCCGCGCGCGAGGCCGGAATATTCCACCAGCCGCGACACCGATAGGCCCGAGAACCCATGGCGTGCGATCGCTTCGATCGCAGCCTCGATCAGCTTGGCCCTGAAGTAAGCCTTGGCCTCGCCGCGGCGGCGCGGCCGCGCTACCGGCTGCTTCGTTGCCAGTCTCATACCGCCCGCCTCTCCCCCAACTCTTTTCCATGCTCTCGCTGGCGCTGAATTACTGGTCTGTTCGCGCGCTCTTGACAACATTCAATTCTATGAACGATCATTCATGAAATGCAAGACGGCAGACAATGCCGGGCCGGGAACTGGGAGAGTCGCATGATCTCGAAAACTGGATTGCTTGGTATGATTGCGGCGGCGGCGCTGCTCGTGGGCGTCAGCCACGCCGGTGCCGAGGAGCGCCAGCTCTTCATCTATAACTGGTCGGATTATATCGGCACGACCACGCTCGCCGATTTCGAAAAGGAAACTGGAATCAAGGTCACCTATGACCTGTTCGATAGCTACGAAACCATGGATGCACGCCTTCAGGCGGGCTCGTCAGGCTACGACATCATCTTTCCCGGCCGGCAATACATCCAATATCACGTGAAGCAGGGCCTCTATCTGAAGCTCGACAAATCGAAGCTGAAAAATCTCGGCAACATCGACCCGACCTTCTGGAAGGCGCTGCAGGTCGCCGATCCCGGCAATGTCTATGTCGTGCCGTACATGTTCTGGACCAACGGGTTCGTCTATGACGCCAAGAAAGTGCTGGCGATCGATCCCAAGGCGCCGGTCGATTCCTGGGACATGTTCTTCAAGCCGGAGGTCATTTCCAAGTTCAAGGCGTGCGGCGTCAGCATTCTCGACACGCCGGAGGACGCGATGGACCTCGCGCTCCAGTATCTGCATCTGCATCCGGGCAAGAGCGATCCGGCTGAGCTGAAGCAGGCCGCCGATCTGATCGCCGGCGCCAAGCCCTATGTCGCGCAGTTCGATTCGGTCGGCACGCTCAATACCTTGGCCGATGGCAGCCGCTGCCTTGCCATGACGTGGTCGGGCGATTATTCGCAAGCCAAGTCGCGCGCCGAAGAGGCCGGCGCTGACGTCGATCTGCACTTCTCGACGCCGAAGGAAGGCGTGAACATGGATTATGACGGCATGGCGATCCTCAAGGAGTCCAAGCATGTCGAGGAAGCGCTGCTGTTCCTCGACTACATGATGCGGCCCGAGGTGATCGCCAAGGTGACGAACGATATCGGCTACGCCAATGCCAACAAGGCAGCGACGCCGTTGGTCGATCCGGAAATCCGCGACAACCCGGCGCTCTATCCCGACCCATCGAGGCTCGCGAACGTCTATGTGACCGAGCTGCGCGAGCCGGAGGAGCTGCGCCTGATCACCCGCGAATTCACACGGGCGAAGACTGGGCAGTAGCGCGGGGCGCGTCACCCTCCACCGTCATGGTCGCACTTGGTACGATCATCAACGAGTTTCTCTGGGCAAGGCAAGTCGTTGCAGGCAAACTCGTGGATGGTCGTGCCCAATCTTGAACCAATGGGCACGACCGTGACGAAGAATAAAGGTCAAAGCAGGAAGCACATGCTCACCAATCTCGACGATGACATGCGGATCGAGCGGCTCGAAGACCTGGACCGGCGGCATCTCATCCATCCGTGGACAGACCTGGGCGCGGTCCGGGCGCAGAAGCCGCTGATCATCGATCGGGCCGAGGGTGTGCACGTCTATGACGTCGAAGGCCAGCGCATGATCGACGGCATGGGCGGCATGTGGTGCGTCAATGTCGGCTATGGCCGGAACGAGATCGCTGAGGCGATGGCCGCGCAGGCGAAGCGCATGTGCTATTATTCGCCCTTCACCAAGAACTCGACCGAACCGGCGATCGAGTTTGCGCACCGCATCTCGAAATACACGCCGGGCGATCTCAACCGCGTGTTCTTCACCACCGGCGGCTCGACCGCGGTCGATTCAGCGATCCGTTTCATCCATTTCTATTTCAATTTCCTGGGCGAGACGGAGCGGCGCCACATCATCTCGCGCGACAACGCCTATCACGGCAGCACCTACCTGACCGCGACGATCTCCGGCAAGCCGGGCGACAAGCCGAACATGCGCTTCGCCAACGACATCGTGCATCACCTGCCGGCACCCAACCCCTATCGCCGGCCCGCGGGCATGAGCCTGGAGGCATTCGGCGACCAATGCGTCGCCGATCTCGAAAACAAGATCCTGGAGTTAGGCCCGGAGACTGTCGCCTGTTTCATCGCGGAGCCACTGCTGGCGTCGGGCGGCGTGATCGTGCCGCCACCAGGCTATCAGCGCCGCACCTGGGAAGTGTGCCGCAAATATGGCGTGCTTTATCTCTCCGACGAAGTGGTGACCGGCTTCGGCCGCTTGGGGCACGTGTTCGCGTCAGAGCCGGTGTTCGACATCGTGCCGGACGTCATCACCTCCGCGAAGGGCTTGACGTCAGGCTACGTTCCGCTCGGCGCCTTCATCGCGTCCGATGCGCTCTACAATCGCCTGCTGGATGCGGCGGGCCAAGGCCAGATGTTCGCCAACGGCTTCACCTACTCGGCGCATCCGGTAGCTTGCGCTGCCGGTCTCGCCGCGCTCGACATCCTGGAGCGCGAGGATATCTGCGGCCACGTGCGCGCATGGGGTCCCTATTTCCGCGACCAGCTTGGCACGCTTGCAGATCTCGACCTGGTGGGCGACGTGCGCGGCAGCCATTTCATGGTGTGCGTCGAATGCGTCGCCGACAAGGACGCGAAGACGCCGTGTCCTGCCGAGTGGAGTGTCGCCAAGCGCGTGTTCGAACGCTGCCGCGAACGCGGTCTCATGATCCGTCCGCTCGGCAACTGGATCGTCCTCTCCCCGCCGCTCACCATCAACAAGTCGGAGATCGATGAGGCCGTCGCCGCCTTGCGCGGCGCCAGCCGCGACGTGCAGGACGACCTGACGCGCGAAGGGCTCTGGCGGGCGAAGTAGTCTGCGCCTGGCCAGCCCGCAACCGAATTGTCACGGGCACGGTCCCCGTCGCTCTTCCAGGCGGCTCTTGGGCGTGCTAAAGGCCGTACCAATCCGAAAGGGAGCGGTCATGCGCGGTCTCTTGCTTGTCGTCTTTCTCATTCTCGGGCTTGGGGCACCCGCCTGGGCGACCGAGTATTTCTCGGAGATCGCCGATCTACCGGTCGCGGACGGCCTTACCGAGCAGAAGGAAAAGTCGACCGTGTTCGACGCGCCGCTCGGGCGCATCATCACGGCTTACGCGACCGGGACAGTGGACGCCGACGACGTGCGCGATTTCTATGACAGCGCCTTGCCGCCTCTGGGCTGGGAAAAGACCGGCGAAGGCACCTTCCACCGCAAGGCCGAAACCCTGAAGATCGATGTCCTGGGCGGGCAGGGCGGATCGCCCGTCAATGTCTCCTTCACCCTCAGCGCCGAGAGCCAGCAGCAATGAGCTATGAAACCATTCTCCTCGAGAAGCGCGACCGTGTCGGCCTCATCACCCTCAACCGTCCGAAAGCGCTCAATGCTCTCTGCGCGCAATTGATCGTCGAGCTGGAGCAGGTGCTGAACGATCTGGAGGCTAATGCCAATATCGGCGCCATCGTAGTGACGGGCAGCGAGCGCGCCTTTGCCGCCGGCGCCGACATCAAGGAGATGAAGGACCGCACCTTCATCGACGTCTTCACCAGCGACTTCATCACCAAGGGCTGGGAGCGGCTGGCGCAATGCCGCAAGCCGACCATCGCGGCAGTCGCCGGCTTTGCGCTCGGCGGCGGGTGCGAGATCGCGATGATGTGCGACATGATCATCGCGGCGGAGACCGCAAAATTCGGCCAGCCGGAGATCACCCTTGGCACCATCCCCGGCGCCGGTGGAACCCAGCGCCTGACCCGCGCAATCGGCAAGGCGAAGGCGATGGATCTGGTGCTCACGGGCCGCATGATGGATGCGCAGGAAGCGGAGCGCAGCGGCCTGGTCGCGCGCATCGTGCCGGCGGACAAGCTTCTGGAGGAGGCGCTTGGGATCGCTGCCAAGATTGCGTCCTTCTCGCTGCCGACAACCCTCATCGCCAAGGAGGCGGTGAACCAGGCATTCGAGACCGGCCTTGCTGAGGGCCTCAAGTTCGAACGGCGGGTGTTTCATGCCACCTTCGGCACGGAAGATCAGAAGGAAGGCATGGCGGCCTTCGCCGAGAAGCGGCCGCCTCGGTTCAAGCATCGCTAGCCTGAACGGCTGAAACGGCTTTCAGCGCAGTGCGTTAACCAAGTAACCAGTTGGTAACGCAGTACCTGTGATAATAGGGCGCTTGAACAGCTGGAGATCGGGCGGCCCTCATATGGGCTCCACTGAGCCATGTCCGCAGCCACTTTGACCACGGCGCCCGCTGGGCGCGTCAGACTCGGCAATCTCTATGTGATGATCGACGGGCGTCCGTATCAGATCGTCAACATGAACATTGTCGACGTGCTGATTGCCGGCGCGCCGGACTGGATCGCTCCGCGGCAGAAGCTGGACTTCTCTTTCGTGCTGTCGCTTGACGGCAAGGAGCGCGCCTTGCCCACCTTTGGCGTGGTGGTGCGCAACGACGCACAGGGGCTCGAAGTCCGCTACAACGCCCCCGCCTTGCGCTGGCGCGATATCCTCGCCCGCCTCATCGCCGAAGACGCGCGCAGCACGGCCAAGCAGCAGACCAAGCAGCCGCAGAAGCGCTGAGCTGAAACAGCTTCCCCTTCCTCCCGCAAGGAAGGAAGGGGCTTGCTGATTCAGCCTCGCGCTACGCGCTCTTCAGATAATCCAGGAAATCGTCGACTTCGCCGCGCAGGGTTTCGGCTTGCTTGGCGAGTTCGCCGGCAGCGGTCAGCAGCTGGCCGGAGGAGCGGCCGGTCTCGGTCGCGGCTTCGTTGACGCCGAGGATATTGGCCGAGACTTCGCGGGTGCCGGAGGAGGCCTCCTGCACATTGCGCGCGATTTCCTGGGTCGCAGCGCCCTGCTGCTCCACCGCGCTGGAAATGGCGGTGGAGATCTGGTCCATCTCTGCGATGGTGGTGCCGACCTGCTGGATCGCCTGCACCGAGGCATCGACAGCGCCGCGGATCGCAGTGACCTGCGCGACGATCTCCTCCGTCGCTTTGGCGGTCTGGGTGGCGAGGTTCTTCACCTCCGAAGCGACGACGGCAAAGCCCTTGCCCGCTTCGCCGGCGCGTGCGGCCTCGATGGTGGCGTTGAGCGCGAGCAGGTTGGTCTGGGCCGCGATGTCGCTGATGAGGTTGACCACCTCGCCCACTTTCTGGGCCGAGTCCGAGAGATCCTTCACGGTTGTCGAAGCGCGGCTCGCCTCGGTGACGGCGTTGCGCGCCACTTCGGACGAGCGCTGCACCTGGCGGGTGATCTCCAGGATCGAGGTCGACAGTTCCTCGGTAGCTGAGGCGACGGTCTGCACGTTGGTTGTCGCCTGCTCCGATGCCGCGGCGACGGTCTGTGACTGGCGCGTGGTCTCTTCCGCCGTGGCGCTCAGCGCCTGGGCGGTCGATTGCATCTCGTTGGCGGCGGACGCGACCACGCCGACCACGTCCTGCACCCGGTTCGCGATCTGGAACTGGCGCGTCACCATGGTCCAGATCACCATCGGCCCGATATAGTTGCCGTCGCGGTCGCGCAGCGCCGAGACCTTGAGGTCGGCCTGGTCGCCGCCCAGCTTGATCTTGGTCTGATAAGGCAGGTTTGCCGGGTTGGACAGCAGCTTGCGCTGATGCTCCGGATTCTTGTGGAAGACATCGAACGACGTGCCGATGACGCGCGCCGGGTCGATCGGCAACAGGCCCTTGCCGTGAAGGTCCTTTATCAGTTCCTTGGCCTTGTCGTTGGCATAGGTGATCTTGAACTCATCGCGGGCATCGGCCACCAGCACGTTGACCGGCAATTGCCGCGTCATTTCGCTGAGCTGGAATGCGTCGCGTGCGGTCGCGGTCAAGGCGGTCATCGCCGTCCACATTTCGCCGATCTCGTCGCGCGCCGTGCGCTCGGGGAAGGCGAACTTGTCGTCGCCCTTGGCAAGACGGCTCATGGCGTCGGTGATCTGCCGCACGCCCGGAACGATCGACCGCGCGGTGAAGAAGGCAATGACGCCGCCCAGGACCAATCCGGCCGCGAACAATGCCCATTCGACCAGCGAGAGCAGATTGAGAGAGCCGTCCAAATTCTGCGTGTCGGCGGTCATCAGCGCCCGCTGGCTGTCGAGCAGGCCGCCGGCGCGCGTGCCGTCCGCCTGGATCTGTCCTTCCAGGTCATCGAGGATCTTCGCTGCGACCGGGGCGGCCTCGGTGGCGAGAATCTTTACTGGCACGTTCCAACCATCGGACTGGCGTATATCGAACATCTGCTGCGGGAGCGGCGCGAATTCCGCGAACGACTTGTTGAAGTCTGCGAAGGCCGCCTGCTGGACCGGAGAAAACAAGGCCGACTTCGCCGAAACCGCGGCCAGGGCCTTCTGCACGACGTCCCAGCGCGCGGCGAATTCCTGCTGGAACTGCGGATCGCCGCTGAGCAGGAAAGCCCGGATGCCGGCCAGCGAAAGGCCGAAATTTCCGCGCACGTCGGCCATGTTCTTGAGCAGCGCCTTGCGGTCCGGCGTCGCCTCTTGGGTTGCCTCGTCATCGATCATCTTGGTGATCGCGGCGGCCAGCGCCTTCGCCCGCGGTGCGGCCTGCTCGCTCAGAATTTTGGTGGCCGGGAAGGCGTCCGGCGTGTAGGCGACGGCCTCCGCCTTGTCCTGGGCGGCGCGCAATTGCGGCAGCAGGTCATGCACTGCCGTCCAGTGCTCACGATTCTCCGCTTCCGTGAAGTTCGCCGCGAGCGTATCCATCGTGGTGGCCAGCTTGTCGATGGTCTGCCACGTCCCGGCGCGTTCGGCCTTCAGCTCCGGCTTGCCGGTCAGCAGATAGCCCCGCAGGATCGCCAGCGATCCGTTGACCTGGGCGGTGAGGTCGGCGCTGGTATTCGCGACTGGCGCGCGCAATTCGACGATGCGCGCCGAATCCTCGAGGATGGATCCGACCGTGATGATCGTGAACCCAACCGCGGCAGCGAGGACGACGCAAAGAGCGCCGAAGCCAACCCACAAACGACCACTGATGCGCAAGGCAGACATGGAGAGAATCCTTGAAAGACCATCGACGCTCTCCAATCAGCGCGCCAGAAATTGAGATTTTACTAAGTATGAAGCGCTTATACTTCAGTATATCCACTGGAGTAGCGCCCTATATTTTAGACTATTATCCCATTGGAATTAGGCGCGTGAGCATAGGAGCGCACTTTGCAACGCCCCATGAAGTGCAGCAGCAGTTCAGCGAGATGCCCGCGCGTCTCCGCTCCTCAATTCCTAGGTTTGAGCCGGCGCTAGGAGAATCTTTTCATCTCCCACCACCGCAGCAGGGGTCCGACAAATTTTTTTGGGTTTATTCCGCTGCGCGGTCGCGCGATTTGCGGCGGGCTGGCGCGGCGGCTTCGCGTTCCCAGTCCATCATGTAGTCGCGGGTCAGCGGCACGGCCTCGATATCGCGCGCAAGCTGCATCTGCCAGACCATGTTGTAGTTGTGGCGGAAAGACAGCTCGCTCCCCATCAGATAGAACTCCCACATCCGGCAGAAGCGTTCGTCATAAATGCGGGCGATCTCGGCGCGGTGGCGGTTGAAGTTCTCGCGCCAGCAGCGCAGCGTCTCGGCATAATGCAGGCGCAGGATCTCGACGTCGGTGATCCACATGCTGGTCTTTTCGACGAACGGCACGACTTCCGACAAGGCTGGGCTGTAGCCGCCGGGGAAGATGTATTTGCGCAGCCACGGATTGGTGAAGCCCGGCCCGTCGCGCCGGCCGATCGCATGGAGCAGCGCGACGCCAGCCGGCTTCAGCAGGCGTTCGACCGCGCCGAAGAATTCCCGGTAGTGCTTGACCCCGACATGCTCGAACATGCCGACCGACACGATACGGTCGTAAGTGTCGGTCTCGAGCCGGTAATCCTGCAGCTTGAAGGTGACCCGATCCGCGACGCCTTCCTCCTTCGCCCGCTGCGTCGCGATCTGGTGCTGCTCCTTAGAGAGAGTCACGCCGACCACCTCCGCGCCGGCCGTCTTGGCAAGATAGATGGCAAGGCCGCCCCAGCCGCAGCCGATATCGAACACGCGTTGGCCCGGTTCCAGCAGCAGCTTGGCTGCGATGTGCCGCATCTTGGCGGCCTGCGCATCCGCGAGACTCATGGTAGGCCTCAGGAAATAGGCGCAGGAATATTGCATGCTCTCATCGAGGAACAGCTCGAACAGCCGACGCGAAAGGTCGTAATGGTGCGCCACGTGCTGCCGTGCGAGGCCGATGGGATTATGCTGGTGCCACCAGCGCGCCAGGGTGTGGAAGGTGGTGAGCAGAACCTGCCAGCGCACGGTCTGCATCGTCACGGCATTCGCCATCCCGATATCGATGAGATCGTAGAGCGATCCCTCTTCGATTGTCAGCATGCCGTCCATGTAGGCTTCGCCGACCCTGAGCCAGGGATTGAAGGCCAGCGACCAGTCGGTCGCGCGATCAGCCAGCCTGACCGTCACCTTCGGTTCGCCGCGGCCGAAGGTCTGACTCCGGCCGCTCGGATCTATGAGAGTGATGCATCCTTGTTTGATGCCGCGCGCCAACAAGCGATCGAACATGCCCCGATCTCCTGCCCCATCTTGACCGAGATGTGATCCCGGCTTTCCATCCTTGGAATTAATCTAGAAACCGTGATGCAGTTCCGTCAACAGTCCGATATATCCCTGAAAATCGGCTGGTTTCTGCCGGTTGTGGCCGTATCGGCACTCATCTCCGGATCGGTGGCGTGGTCGGACGCCACGCCTTCCCACTTGGCAACCATATCGCCGGCCGAGCTCGCCGGCTGGCAGGAGCAGGCCTTTGCCGGCCGCACGCTCTATCGCAGGGAAGACGGCGGAAAAGGCCCGGCCCTTCATGCCACGGCGCATGGCAGCGCGTCGGGGTTGTGCAAGGCGGTTCAGATCGACCTCAAATCCCTACCCGTCGCGCGGTGGAGCTGGCGCCTGGACCGCGCGCCGACCCGTTCGGACGAACGCAGCAAGCAGGGCGACGATCAGGGGTTGCGGCTGTCGTTCCTCTACCGCGGCAGCACGACAGCACCGTCCATCCTCGCCATCCAATATGTCTGGTCGCAGAACGAAGCCGAAGGCGCCACCTGGGCCAACGCATTCGTTCCCAACGCGCGGGAAGTGGCCGCCCGCACCGGGCCCGCCGACCCCGGCGTCTGGTGGGCCGAGCAGCGCGATCTCGCGTCCGATTTCCGCGCCGCCTTTGACCGGGACGTGGATCGGATCGATGCCGTGTGCCTGATGACTGATGGCGACCAAACCGGCGCTCTGGTAGAAGGCTGGTACGGCGACATCACCCTTCAGGCCCGATGACCGACCCCGCGACCACCCAGCACGATCCGAAACGGCTGATCGAACAGGCCTTCGAGATGGGCGAGGAGTTTCCCGGACCGGCGGAGGACCTGCTCCTGTCCTGGATATTGTCCCTGCCCGCCGACGCCAATGCGCCGTCGATTGCCGCGCTGCTGGCAGAACGCCATCGCGCCCAGGTCGCGCATATGGACGGCAAGCACCCCGTCCGCCGCCTCCTCACCTTGCTGGAGCAGACGGCCACCGCCGGCACCGCCCGCGCTCAAGGGCGCAGGGGTGGCCGGCGCGGGAAAAGCTAGGTCATCAGCTTCCTCAGCGTCTCGACTTCGTCGGCTTCGTTCGCGGGCTTGTCCCAGCGGATGCGGTGGAACCGGGGGAAGCGCAAGGCGACACCGGATTTGTGGCGGGTCGATTCATGCACGCTGTCGAATTCGAACTCGGCGACCAAAGCGGGCGTGAGCACGCGCACCGGGCCGAAGCGCTCGACGGTATTGTTGCGGACCCAGCGGTCGAGCTTCTTCAGCTCCTCGTCGGTGAAGCCCGAATAGGCCTTGCCGACGGGCACCAGCTCGCGCCCCGGCGCGCCAGCCTCATCGACCATCGGACGCCAGCAGCCGAAGGTGAAATCGGAATAGAAGGAGGAGCGCTTGCCGTGCCCGCGCTGGGCATACATGAGGACCGCATCGATGGTGAGAGCATCGCGCTTCCACTTGAACCAATGGCCTTTGACTCGGCCGGCGACATAGGAGCTCTCCCAGCGCTTCAGCATCAGCCCTTCGATGCCGGCAGCCCGCGCATCGGCGCGCAGGCGCGCAAGCTCGCTCCAATCGGAGAACTCGATGAGCGGCGAGAGGTCGAGGCGCGGCCGTGGGCATTCGGCATACCAGGCTTCGAGCCGCTGCCGGCGCTCGCGCAGCGGCAGGGGACGCAGATCGTCGTTGCCGAGGATGAGTGCATCATAAAGCCGCACATGCGCGGGGCTGGAGAGCAGCAAGGCCGCGCTCGGCTTCTTGCGGTTGAGGCGTTGCTGCAGGTCGTTGAAGGACGCGACCTCGACTGCGCCGTCCGTGCGCCGCGCTACCAGCAGCTCGCCATCCAGGACCGCTTCGAAATCGACCTGCTCGATGAGGTCCGGGAAAGCGCCGCTGATATCTTCGCCGGCGCGGGAATAAAGCCGCGTCTGGCCCGCACCGGCTGCGATCTGCACGCGGATGCCGTCCCATTTCCATTCGGCGCAGAAATCGTGCGGCACGAGGTTCGCGAATTCCGCGTCTTCGATCGGGTGGGAGAGCATCAATGGGCGGAAGCCGAGCGTGTTGCGCGCTGCCGGCTTCTCCCCGCCCGCTACCCACTGGATGAGGCCTGCATAAGGCGGTTCATGCTGCGGCCACAGCTCTTCGATATCTTCCAGTCTGACCGTGCCGATGGTGCTGAGCGCGGTTTTGGCCAATCGGGCTGAAACGCCGACGCGCAGCGCGCCCGCTGCAAGCTTCAACAGCGCCCAGCGACCGGTAGCGTCAAGCCCGTCGAGCCAGCCCGCCATCAACATCATCGCTTCCGCACGCCCGGCAAGGCGCAGCCGCTCTACCACGTCGCTGAGGCGCGGTGGCACGTGCGTGGCCGTGTCGGCGGTCGGCCAGATGAGAGCAATGGTCTCGGCAAGATCGCCGACATAATCATACGACCAGCCGAACAATTCCGGATCGACCCGTGCCACCGTCATTTCGCGCAAGGAGGCCGGCTTGAGGCTCGGCAGCTCGAGCTCGCCGCACAGGGCCGCCAGCGCATAGCCGCGATCGGGATCCGGTGCATGGCGCAGATAATCCTCGATCAGCCGCAGCTTCCCATTGCGCGCCGGCTGGTAGGAGAGGGCATCGAGCAGGTCGGCGAAGAGTTGCATGGGTTAGCCGACCCCGCTCGTTCCACTCCCGCCCCCAAATTGGGGGAGGGTTGGGGTCATAGGCGCTAGGTTAAGCATGCGTTCAGTCGATCGCATTGTTTGGTGCGTCGGCGGGGTGGCCCACAGAGGTAGCGGCGGATGCGTTCGAAAGCGGAGTGGAATGTACGCCATGGCCAGGGTCCGCGAATGGCAGC
>DASRRI010000072.1:0-31562 GCA_035695765.1 Dongiaceae bacterium | reverse complement strand
CTTCCCCCGCGAGGGGGGAAGGGGCTTACCGTGCGGGCTCGCACAACTGCGTGTTCCGTGCCGCATGCGATTGCTTTGCTGAGCCATAGTGTCGCCTAGTGCCGTGCGGCGGCCATCTCCGCGCGCACTTCTTCCAGGATCTTGGCGGCCTCGCTGCCGCGGATGCGCGCGATGTCGTCCTGGTATTTGAGCAGGGCGCCCAGCGAATGGTCGATCGCGTCCGGCGTCAGCGCGACGGTGTCGAGTTGCACCAAGGCATCGGTCCAGTCGATGGTTTCCGCCACGCCCGGCAGCTTGAACAGGTCGCGCCCGCGCAGCTTCTGCACGAAGCCGACCACTTCGCGCGACAGATCGAGGCTGGCGGCGGGCAGGCGCGCGCGCAGGATCTCCAGCTCGCGCTCGGCGCTTGGATAATCGACCCAGTAATAGAAGCAGCGCCGCTTCAGCGCGTCATGGATCTCGCGCGTGCGGTTGGAGGTGATGATGACGATCGGCGGTTGCTCCGCCTGGATGACGCCAAGCTCCGGGATCGTCACCTGGAAGTCGCTGAGCAGCTCCAGCAGGAAGGCTTCGAACGGCTCGTCGGTGCGGTCGAGCTCATCGATCAGCAGAACCTTGGGTCCGCTGGTTTCGCTTTCTAGGGCCTGCAACAGCGGCCGCTTGATCAGGAAGCGCTCGGAGAAGATATCTGCCGCGATCCGGTCCTTGGAGTCGATGTGGGCCGCTTCGGCCAGGCGGATCTCCAGCATCTGGCGCGGATAGTCCCATTCATAGACCGCACTTGCGACGTCGAGCCCTTCATAGCATTGCAGGCGCACTAGCGTTCGCCCGAGCGTCGCGGCCAGCACTTTCGCGATTTCGGTCTTGCCAACCCCTGCCTCGCCTTCGAGGAACAAGGGCCGCTTCAGTTTCAGCGCCAGGAATACGGCAGTCGCGAGGCTGCGGTCGGCGATGTAGGTGCCTTGCCGCAGGAGGGTGAGGGTCTCCTCGATGTTCCGCGGGACTGCCGCCATCCATCCGTCCTTATTTCTGGACCCAGTTGCCCGACGAATCCATGTAGTACGAACCAGGCTTCAGCTTGCCGATGATCTTCTCGCCGGCAATGGCACCGATCTGCTCGACCGGTACGCCCTTTTCATTCGCGATCTGCTGATACTTTTCCATGCGTTTGGCGTTCACAGACTGCACCAGCGACTGGATATTGGCCGGAGCGCTTGGCGAAACCGGAGCGGCCAAACCATCGGGCCGCTCGCCAATCACGCCGGCGGCGCGCGCATCATCGAGCGCGTCGGCCATTGCCGGCGCGGCGAACATCATCGCCAGCGCCATCAGCAGGCCGCCCAGCAGCGACTTGATCTTGAAACTCGTCATCGCGGTGCTCCGTTAGAACAGATTGGGATTATTCTGCAACAACGTGTCGACGTCACGGTCCACTTTGACGCGGACCTCCTGCTCGATCTTGACGTTGAGGTTGATCACGATCGGCTTGTCCGGCGCCTCGACCTTCACGGTCGGGGTGCAGGCCGCCAGGGTCGCGGCGGCGATTCCGCCGATCAGGCAGATGAGCAGAACGCGCGTTTGGCGTGGATGAAGGTGTCGCACAGCGGGGCCCTCTATTGCAGCTCGTTCAACCGTTCCTCGATGATAGAAGGCAGGCGGTAGCCCGCCAAGCCTTTGCGCAGAACCTCATCCAGTTTCCCGGATAAGTTGAGGTTAAATTCCACCGGGTAGCCGTTGTAGAAGCTAGGGTTGCTCCCCGATATGTGCAAGCCCAGCTCTGTGTCGCCCGTCAGCTTTCGGTTCAAAGTGACGATCAATTCCTTGTAATGGAAGTCCGACAAAGCCTGCAACGCCATGCCGACCGACGATCCTGCGGTGCTGAGAGAAGCGGGCGCCTGTGCAGCATCGTATTTCAGGATTCCCGGTGCACCGGCCGCGAATTTCGCATTGTCGATGATAATGCCGTTGGGAAACAAGGTGATGGGCGCTGTGCCGGAGATCGCGCCTTCGCCGCTCAAACCCGCCACGCCCGCAATCTTGAACAACTCGCTGACGGAAAGTTGATCGATGTTGAGCATCATGCGCTGCCCGGCTGCGTTGAGCGCGATGCTGGTGGGCGCGATTCCGGCATGGCCACCCGCCATCTCCAGATGCCCCTCGGCGATCTTGACCAGCGGGCCGTCCAGCTCGAATCGGACCAGGGCATTGGTCATCGGCAACCCGGCGACGAGCTGCTCGATCGCGATCTCCTGGTTTGGTCTGGTCGAGAGTGGCCAGGGCTCATCAATCTCGATCACGCCATTGAGATTCTGGAACAGCATGGGTCCCGCGTCGCCGGTCAGCCCTTCGAGGCCCAGCTTCACCTCCGAGCGCGCCTTGCCCTTGGACCAGGTGATCGGGCCGGTCAGGCGGACTGTGCCGGAGAATTCGCTGAGATAGCTCTTCGCGCGCGGAAACAGGTCCGCCGGTTGCAGCTTCTTCGGCGCGAAGGTGATCGGACCCATGTCGAGGTTCGCGACATAATCCCGCGTGTTGAAGTTGCCGGTCAGCTTGATCGCGCCCAGCTTCACGCCGCCACCGGCGCCGGTGATCGCGTTCAGCTGTGCAGCAAGCTTTCCAGCCTTGATGCGGCCGGTGCCGTTGAGCGTGAAGGTCGGCAGTCCGTAGCCAGCGTCCAGCGAGCTCACGCGCAGCTCGCCGTCGATGGCGTCACCGACTCCCGACAGCTTGATCAGGGCATTGCTGGCTGAAACGCCGCGCGCCTTGTTGGTGAGGGCGATCTTGGAACTCGTGACATTCCACGTCAGGCCAGCGCCCGTGCTGGCAACGGAGACATCGACTGCCGGAATACGCAGATCGACAGTTTCGCCCCAGGACTTGGCGGCGAGCGCAATCGCGTCGGTAATCGTTGCTGCTTGCCAGGTGCCATCATGCGTGTTCATGTGAAATTTGGTGCGTTCGCTGGTGAGCTTCAGAGCACCGGCGCCGATCGTGGTGCTCTTTGCGTCATCTGAAATTCCACTATGCGCAATCTCGCCGTCGGCCGAGAACGCTGCGGCAAGGATACCATCGACAAACGTCGCATGGACCGGCGCGCTGATCTTGGGTTCGCGGATCTGCCAGCCGGAAACCGAAAAGCTCTGATCCGACGCGGTGGCCAGCAGCGTGAGGTCAAGTGCCAACTGACCGGCCGACAACGCAACGGTCGCGGCGCCTGTCGCCCGCGCCTTGGCCTTGGGCGATAGGCCGCCGGAAAGATCGAGCGCGACGTTCTCGATGCTGAGCGGCAGGTGGGTGGAGCGGATGTCCGCGGTCAGAGCTCCAGAGAGCGGTGCCGTGAGCTGCGCATTGCGCAATCCGTCAATCCGCACGGATGCCAGAATCGGCTTGCCGTCCGGCGCGGGGTCGGTGCTGGCCGCCACCTCGTCGAGATGCAGGCTGGCTTCGACCGTGCCCTCCTGCGGCGCGATGCTTGGCGCGAAGGCCCAGAGCGGCGATTGCGGCGCCAAAGCAATACGCACATCGCCCGTCATGGTCGGCTGGTCCAGTGCGTTGGAGATGTCGACCTTGGCAGCCCCCTTGGTGTGGCCGCCTGGATCGATCGCCGTCAGATCGAGTGCCAGGGCGCCTTTGCCAAGCTGCGCGGAGCCGGCGATCGCAACCTCGCCCATGGGAGTCTCCAGCGCGAAATCGAGGCGATCGACCGATATCGCGTCCGGCAATTTCGGCCTGCTCTTCGTCTGTGCTTCATCATCGCCACTTTCGATCAGCGGCTGCAGGTCGCCCAGCGTAACCGTCCCACCTTCGATCCGCCCGTGGGCCGAAGCGCTCCCGACAGCCACGGATGCGATATTGCCATCGAGATCGTATTCCAGGCGGACGTTGCTGGCCTCGAACGGCAGATCGCGGCCCAGCTTGACATGATCGATGCGCGCCGAAGACGTGCCGAGCTCGCCGATGGAGATCGCGACCGGCACGCCATAGGTGCGCTCGACGTAGGCGGCGATAGCGATCTCGGCCAGCCCGACACGCCAAATCGCAGCCGCGCCCGCTGCCGCAAGCAGCAGCACGAGCAGGCCGACCAGGCCAAAGATGACGACAGTACGGCGGCGCATTTGCAGGATCGACCCTCGTGACGACGGGGCGAAGTCTACCGGTCCGGCGCCGCCGCCGCAAAGGAGGCTTGCCGCGCTTGCGCGCTGCCAGCAAGATGGGCATTCATGAGAGTCGAGGCGAGCGGCCACAACGCATGAGAGCGAGTCTTTGGATCGGAGCGTTGGGTCTCGTCTGGCTCGCCTGCATTATGACGGCGGACAACGCGTCGGCGGAGCCGGGAAAGCTGGCGCGGGCGGATTGCTGGTTCAAGGCGCCGGACAAGATCACCACTCGTTGCTATCACCTGGCCGTCCCCGAAAGCCGCAGCGGCCGTAGCGATCTGACGCTCGAATTGCCGGTGGTGGTGATTTCCATCCCCGAGACGCGCAAGCGCGAAGACCCCGTGGTCTACCTGGCCGGCGGGCCGGGCGATGGCGCGTGGCTCGATTCCGACCGCATCGATTTCTGGTGGGAGTTCGTCGCCGACAACGCCTGGGTGAACGAACGGGACCTGGTGCTGGTGGACCAGCGCGGCACCGGCCTCACCGAGCCGCGCATGGATTGCCCGGAGCAGGAGGTCGCGCAGATCCGTTCCCTCAGCTTCGGCCTCAACCGCACGGCCGCGCGCGAGGAGTGGGTGAAGGCCGCCGCCGAGTGCCGCGCGCGGGTGGAGAAGGAAGGGCACGATCCGCTGTCCTACACCAGCCGCGACAGCGCCACCGATCTGCATGATCTGATGAACGCGCTGAAGCTGTCGAAATGGAACATCTATGGCCTGTCTTACGGCACCAGGCTGGCGCTCACCTATGCGCGCGACTATCCCCATGATGTGCGCAGCCTGATCCTGGATTCGGTCTATCTGCCGGAATCCGCGTTCCTGGAGGATGACGCCTGGCGCACCGACCGCGCCTTCCGCGTACTGTTCGACGGTTGCCGGCGCAGCGCCGATTGCGAGCGTTGGTATCCCAACCTGGAACAGCGGCTGCAGGCGCTGGTGGATAAGCTGAACCAGGCGCCGATCGAGCGTGACGTGGAACTGGAAAGCGGCAAGCACGTGAAGGTCGTGGTGACCGGCGAGTTGCTGCTCAACTACCTGTTCCAGAATCTCTATAACCGCTCCGGCATCGAGACCGTCCCGCAGATCATCGACCTCTTCGAGAAAGGCTCGGCCAGCGCCATCACCAACGAGGTGGGCTATCTCGCGGACCTTTATGTCGACCGGCCGGATTGGGGCGACGCGCTCAGCCTCTCCATCGATTGCCATGAAGAGGTGCCGTTCAATGATCTTGCGAAGCTGCGGCGCGACTATCTGCGCTATCCGCTGCTGAAGTCCTTCGCAGAGGATGAATCCTGGGGCGCGGCCTGCGAGAAATGGCCGATGGGACCGGTCGACGCGGTGGAGAACGAACCGATCTTTTCCGATGTGCCGGCCTTATTGCTGACCGGCCTCTATGATCCCATCACGCCGCCGCAATATGCGCGGCTGGCGGGCAGCCGCCTCATCAACAGCTTCTATTTCGAGTTCCTGAGCGTCGGGCACGACGTGCTCAGCAATGAGCCTTGTGCCGGCGAGCTGGCAAAGCAGTTCCTGGATGATCCGATGAAGATGCCGGGAAGCTCGTGCCTTGGCCGCCTGAAGCCGCCCGAGTTCCGTCCGCCGGCTGGCTAGGCCAGCGCCTTCAACTCGTCGGTGGTGACGACGCGGTTGCGGCCGCGGCGCTTGCCGACATACATCACCTGGTCGGCGGCGTGCAGGACGCCCTCCGCGGTCTCGGCATCCTGCGGATAGAGGGCGATGCCGATCGTTGCGCCCACCGCCAGGTCGCCGCTGGGCGCGGGCACGGTCATTTGGAGCTCCAGACGCACCCGTTCGGCCACGGTGAGAGCAATTTCGCGCGCTTCCTCCGGCGGAATTTCGACGATGACAGCGAATTCGTCACCGCCAAGCCGGGCCGCGAAATCGTCCTGGCGCATCGCGACGCCAAAGGTCTCCGCCACCTGCTGCAGCAGGTGGTCGCCGGCCTCATGGCCTAGCGTGTCGTTCACATCCTTGAAGCAGTCGAGGTCGACGAACAGCAGAGCAATGGTCGAACCAATGCTCGATGCCAGCTCGATCCGCCGCCGCAGCTCGTCCTGGAATGCGCGCCGGTTGGGCAGGCCTGTCAGCAGGTCATGGTTGGCAAGGTAGTCGCTGCGCTGCTTCTGCTCGGCGAGCTCTTCCGCCAGCTCGACTGTCTGCGATGCCTGGCCTTCCAGGACCGATCGGGTCATCTCCAGATCGCTCAGGAACCGCTGGTTCATCGCCTCGCGGTCTTCGGCCTCCTGCCGGAAAGCGGCGGCGGCGCTCCGCTCGGCGGCCAGCTCGGCTTCGAGATCACTGATGCGCCTGTCGCGCCCGTCAATGCTCGCAGGCGAAAGCTCGACCGCGGAATTGCGCCGCAACAGCAGGATGCCGGCGGCCGCGCCCGCCATCGCGCCGGTCACACCAGCGAGGCTCGGGAAGGCCGCATGCAGCGCCACCGCCAGCAGGGCGCCGGTTGCCGCGCTGACCACCGGGACAAGCGTGTCGCGAGCATCAACCACTGACGTTGTGTCCGTTCTAACGATGACCGTATTCCCCAAAAGGCGTGCGACTGAACACCGCACCATACTACCCAAAAGTATGGACGAAATAACACCAAAGCATCACCGAAAAGCACCCCTGAGGGTGAGAAAAACAAAAAGGGCGGCCTATCTCTAAGCCGCCCTAATTATTCAGAAAAATTGCGAATCTTTTATCAGGAAGTCGCTGCTACTGCGCGGCTCGCCATCACCGATACCAGATGCGCGCGATAGGCCGCCGTGGCGTGCAGATCGCTGTTGAGACCATCAGCCCCCACCTTCACCGCCTTGGCCGCGTCGGGCGTGAAACTGGCGCTGAGTGCGCTTTCCAGTTCCTTCGAGCGGTAGGCGCAGGGGCCGGCTCCCGTCACCGCCACCCGCACGCCGCTGCCAGCCTTCGCCACGAACACGCCGACGATCGCATAGCGAGAGGCGGGGTTCGGGAACTTGGAATAGCCCGCTTTGTCCGGCTTCGGGAAATGGATGGCAGTGATGATCTCGCCATCCTGCAAGGCCGTCTCGAACATGCCCTTGAAGAAGTCGTCAGCCTTGATCTCCCGCTTGTTGGTGCGGATGGTCGCGCCGAGGGCAAGGACGGCCGCCGGATAATCGGCAGCCGGGTCGCTGTTGGCGACCGAGCCGCCGATCGTGCCGCGGTTGCGCACTTGCGGGTCGCCGATGCCACTGGCAAGGACGGCGAGGGCAGGGATGGTCTTCTGCACGTCCGCAGAGCGCGCGACATCGGCGTGGGTCGTCATCGCGCCGATGGTGATGCCGCCAGCTTCGGCCTTGATGCCCTTGAGCTCGGCGATGCCGCCGAGGTCGATCAGGTCGCTGGGTTGCGCCAGACGTTGCTTCAAAGTCGGGATGAGGGTCATCCCGCCGGCGACGATCTTCGCCTCGGCGTTCTTGGCGATGAGACCGGCGGCGTCCGCTGCGGAGGCTGGCCGGTGATATCCGAAATCATGCATGATCCGTCCTCCCCTTATTCCGCCGCCATCTTGGTGGGCGCGCTCTGGATCGCCTGCCAGACCTTGAGCGGTGTTGCCGGCATCGTGATGTCCGTCACGCCGAGCGGCGAGAGGGCATCGAGGACGGCGTTGATGACAGCAGGCGGAGAGCCGATGGCACCAACCTCGCCGACGCCCTTGGAGCCCAGCGGATTGTGCGTGCACATGGTCGCGTGGGTGCCGACTTTGTAGTTCGGCACGTCATCGGCGCGCGGCATGCAGTAATCCATATAGGAGCCGGTCAGAAGCTGGCCGCTCTCCTCGTCATAGACGCAGTTCTCCAGCAGCGCCTGGCCGATGCCTTGCGTGACGCCGCCATGGATCTGGCCCTCGACGATCATCGGGTTGATCACCCGTCCCACGTCGTCGACCGCCGTGAAGCCGATGACTTGCGTGACGCCGGTATCCGGATCGATCTCCACTTCGCAGATGTGGCAGCCGCCCGGATAGGTGAAGTTGAGCGGGTCGTAGAACGCCGTCTCTTCAAGGCCCGGCTCAAGCTCGGTGATCGGATAATTGTGCGGCACATAGGCGGTGAGAGCCACGGTCCCGAACGGCACGCTCTTGTCGGTGCCGGCGACCGTGAAGGTGCCGTTCTTGAACTCGACGTCCGCAACTGATGCTTCCATCAGGTGCGCGGCGATGCGCTTGGCCTTGGTAATGATCTTGTCCATCGCCTTGACCAGGGCCGAGCCGCCGACCGCCAGCGAGCGCGAGCCATAGGTTCCCATGCCGAATGGGATCTTGTTGGTATCGCCATGCACGACGTCGACATTCTCGATCGGAATGCCGAGCGTGTCGGAGACCAGCTGCGAGAACGTGGTCTCGTGACCCTGCCCGTGGCTGTGCGTGCCCGTGAACACCGTCACCGATCCGGTGGGATGAACACGGATGGAGCCGCATTCATAGAGGCCGGCCCGGGCGCCGAGGCTGCCCACCACCGCCGACGGCGCGATGCCGCAGGCTTCGAGATAAGTGGAGATGCCGATGCCGCGCAGCATGCCACGCTTCTTCGCTTCAGCGCGGCGGCCTTCGAAGCCGGCCCAATCCGCATTCTTCATCGCCATGTCGAGGGTCGAGAAGTAGTCGCCGCTGTCATATTGCAAAGCGACCGGCGTCTGGTATGGGAAGGCGTCGGTCGGGATGAAGTTCTTCCGGCGGATTTCCACGCGGTCCATCTTCATCTCGCGCGCCGCCTTGTCGACCAGCCGCTCCAGCAGATAGGTCGCCTCAGGCCGGCCGGCGCCGCGATAGGCGTCGACCACCACGGTATTGGTGAAGACCGCCTTCACCTCGGCATAGATCGCCGGCGTCGTGTAGACGCCCGCCAGCAGCGTCGCATAGAGATAGGTCGGCACGCAGGGCGCAAAGGTCGATAGATATGCGCCCATGTTGGCGATCGTGCTGACCCGGAGGCCCAGGAACTTCCCATCCTTGTCCATCGCCAGCTCGGCGTGGCTGACATGGTCGCGGCCCTGCGCGTCGGACAGGAACGCTTCGCCGCGCTCTGCCGTCCATTTGATCGGCCGGTTGACCTTGGCCGAGGCCCAAGTCAGCAAGGCTTCTTCGGCATAGTGGAAGATCTTGGACCCGAAGCCGCCGCCGACGTCCGGCGCCACCACGCGCAACTTGTGCTCCGGAATCCGCAGCACGAATGCGCCCATCAGCAGGCGGATGACGTGCGGATTCTGGCTGGTGGTGTAGAGGGTGTATTCGCCCGTCGCGCGATCATATTCGCCGACCGCGGCGCGCGGCTCCATCGCGTTGGGAACCAGGCGCTGGTTGACGAGGTCGATTTTGGTGACATGCGCCGCCTTGGCGAAAGCCGCTTCGGTCGCCGCCTTGTCGCCGATATGCCAGTCGAAACAGAGATTGTTCTTGGCATCTGCCCAGACCTGCGGCTTGCCTGGCTTGTCGGCATCGGCGGTCGAAACGATCGCCGGCAATTCCTTGTAGGTGACGTCGATCTGCTCGGCAGCGTCCTTGGCCTGCGCGTAAGTTTCAGCGATCACCAGGGCGACTTGGTCGCCGACATGGCGCACACGGTCTTTGCACAACGGCAGGTGCGGCGGCTCGATCATCGGCGAGCCGTCCTTGCTGTGGATCTGCCAGCCGGCGGGCAGCCCGCCTTTGTCGTAATCCGCACCGGTGAGGATGGTGATCACCCCCGGCGCTGCTTTCGCTGCGGACAGGTCGATCTTGGCGATCTCCGCATGCGCGTGCGGCGAGCGGAGAATGTAAGCATAGACCTGGCCATGACGATTGATATCGTCGGTGTACCTCCCCTGGCCGGTCAGGAAGCGATAATCTTCCTTGCGCTTGACGGCAGCGCCGATCCCGGTAGCTGAAATAGCTGTCATGGCATCACCCTTTCATCGCGCTGGCGCCGGCCTTAACGGCCTTGACGATGTTGTGGTAGCCCGTGCACCGGCAGATGTTGCCCTCGAGGCCGTGGCGGATCTGCTCTTCGCTTGGGCTCGGATTATTCTTCACGAGGTCGATGGCGGTCATCACCATGCCCGGCGTGCAGAAGCCGCACTGCAGCCCGTGATTCTCGCGGAAGGCTTCCTGCATCGGGTGCAGCGTTTCGCCGTTCGCCAATCCTTCGATCGTCGTCACGGTGGCGCCCGCTGCCTGCACCGCCAACATGGTGCAGGATTTCACGGCGCGCCCATCGACATGCACCACGCAAGCGCCGCACTGGCTGGTGTCACAGCCGATGTGGGTTCCGGTGAGCCCAAGTTTTTCGCGCAAGAACTGAACGAGCAAAGTGCGGCCCTCGACTTGTGCCGAGGCGCCTTTGCCGTTCACCGTCATTTCCACGGTCGGCATCGATCCCTCCCAGAATTCAAGCGACGGCGATCGCCATCGCTGCCGTCACGCCGGTTAGTCCGGAGTCAGACCGGTTGGTCCGGCCTTATCAGCAGTTTAACGACCCCGCTCAAGCATGTGTCAAGCGCGGCTCAGACTCTGAACGAGTTTTGTGCTGGAATTTCCCGAAGCTATATCGTCGCAGGCGCCGCCCGCGTCATCGCAGTGCAACGAAGCCCAGGATCACCGCGACGATGACGACGAGGCCAATGATCCAAAGCACAGGTGACAAGCCGCTGCTCGCCGCGCTAGCGATCACCGGTGCGGGTTGCGCTACGGGTTGTGGCGCTGCTTCGGCAACTGGCGCAGCCGCAGCGGGAGCGGCAGCCGATGCCTGAGCGGCGAAGGCGGCGAAGAATTCATCCGCCAGCTTGCGCGCTGTCCCTTCCACCAGGCGGGAACCGATCTGCGCCAGCTTGCCGCCGATCTGGGCATCGGCGGAATAATGCAGGACTGTCGCCGCGCCGCCGTCCACCGCTTCCAGCCGCACCTTTGCGCCGCCTTTGGCAAAGCCCGCCGCCCCGCCTTGGCCTTCGCCGGTGATGGTGTAGCCGTTAGGTGGGTCGAGGTCGCCGAGCGTCACTTTGCCGCCGAAGCCGGCTTTGACCGGCCCGATCTTGGCGATGACGCGCGCGACGAATTCGGTATCTGACGTCTTGTTCAGTTCCTCGCAGCCTGGGATGCAGACCTTCAGGATCTCGGGATTGTTGAGCGCGGCCCACACGGTCTCGCGCGGGGCCGGGATGCGATAGTCGCCGGTCAGGTCCATCATGCTCTCCCAAGTGCAAGGTAGGGTGCCATCGAAGCGAATCTTGACATGTTGTCAAGCAACGTCGGACTTTGGCGCCATGATCCAAAGGCTAATATTCATCTGCGCGCTGCTGGTTTCGTCCGCTGCTCACGCCGCTGGGCTGCCGCGCGACACGCTGCTGGTCGAGACTGCCTCCAGCCAGTTCCGCTTCGAGGTGGAGATCGCCGACGATCCGGGCGAGCGCGCCGAAGGGCTGATGTATCGCCAGAACCTCGCCGACAATGCCGGCATGCTGTTCCTCTATCCGCAGCCCCAGCCGGTCGAGTTCTGGATGAAGAATACGCTGCTCTCGCTCGACATCGTGTTCGTGCGCAAGGACGGTACGATCGCGCGCATCGCGGCGGACACGACACCGATGTCGGAGGACCGCATTCCCTCCGGCGAGCCGGTGGTGGCAGTGCTGGAGGTCAAGGCCGGCACCATGCGGCAGCTCGGCGTCGCTGTCGGGGATCGCCTGCGCAATCCGACCTATTTTCCATAGGCACGTTACGCTTGGATATTAGAATCCAAGCTGGTCCGCGAGATCCCTGAAATCCTGCGCGACCAGATCCCAGTCTTGTTCGGCGCGTAGGTCTTTGGTCTGTCCCGGTCCGTGCTCTGTCGGGCGTGGGATGAATGCCGTGCGCAACCCGCAGGCGCGAGCGGCGGCAAGATCGCTGTTATGGGCGGCCACCATGCAGACCTCATCCGGCTGCATCGCCAGGATTTCGACGGTACGCAGATAGGCCTCGGGCGCCGGCTTGTAGGCCTGCACGAGCTCGGCGCCCAGGATGGCATCCCAGGGCAGGCCGGCGCGCTTGGCCATGTCGAGCATCAGGATGACATTGCCGTTGGAGAGCGGCGCGATGATGAAGCGCCTCTTCAGCCGCGTGAGGCCCGGCACGACATCCGGCCAGGGATCCAGCCGGTGCCAGGCGAGATTGAGTTCGTCAAGCTCCGCCGCCGGCACGCGCACCGGATCGATGCCGAAATCCGGCAAGATCGCTTCCAGGTTCTCGCGATGCAGCACATCCAGCCGCGCGAAGGGCCGGTGGCTGCTGCGCACCTGTTCCATCGCGGGATCGTAGCGCTTGCGCCAGGCATCGGCGAAGGCCCCGGCATCAGCGTTCGCCGTGGCGTGCCGCGCGAGGAACGGCGCGGCCGCGCGCGCGACGCCGCTGCGCCAATCCACGACTGTGCCGAACACATCGAAGACCACGGCGCGGACGCAATCCAGCATCATCGCGTGCGACTACAGGCGGCCTATTCCTCGTCCGGCGGCACCGGGACGTACTGGCTGCCGGATTCGAGCGAGCTCTGCGCGACAGTCTTGCGGCGG
Organism: Dongiaceae bacterium; assembly: GCA_035695765.1. Lineage (GTDB taxonomy): Bacteria > Pseudomonadota > Alphaproteobacteria > Dongiales > Dongiaceae > Dongia_A. The sequence goes on along the minus strand of DASRRI010000072.1, from coordinate 18,856 downwards.
GTCGGATCGTTGACGGCAGCGATCTGCGCATAAGGCGTACCGTCGATCCCGTCGAACAGCGAGATGACTTCCCACACCATGTAAGGCAGGCCGGCTGTGTAATATTTCGAGCCCACGGTGACCGCCGCGTGCTTCTGACTCTTGAACAGTTTAAACATCGCTTACCGAATGCCCCGATATCACCCAACCCAAGACTAGCACGGCAACGGCCCCGCGCTCAACACAACCTCAGGATGGCTAAATAAGTGATTTGATTCAGGAATTTCTCAAATACCAATCATAGTCGAGCTCTGTCACGCGGGAGAAGAACCGGTTCTGCTCAGCGCGCTTGACCGCTACGAACACGCGGTGGAAGTCGGCGGCGAAATAATCCTTCATCCGCTCGGACGCCTCGAACAGATCGAGTGCCTTGAACCAGTTGTCCGGCAGCTTCACGCCCATTTCCGCGGCCTTAGCGTAGCCGTTGCCGGTGATCGGCGCGCCGGGATCGAGCCGGTGCTTGAGGCCGTGGTGGATGGCGGCTAGCAAAGCCGCGACCGCCAGATAGGGGTTGGCATCCGCCCCGCATACCCGGTGCTCGATGTGGCGGGTCGGCGCCGGACCCGCCGGCACGCGGAAGCTGACGGTGCGGTTGTTGATGCCCCAGGTCGGCGCCACCGGCGCGTAGGAGTTCGCGCGAAAGCGGCGATAGGAGTTCGCATTGGGCGCGAACACCGCCATCGAGTCGTTGAGCAGCGCCTGCATCCCGCCGACCGCGAATTTCAGCAGTTCTGTCCCCTCCGGAGCTTCGCTGCCGAAGGCGTTCTTGCCGTTCTTGTCCGCTAGGCTGACGTGCAGATGCATGCCGCTGCCCGCGACGTCGGAGAAGGGCTTGGCCATGAAGGTGGCTTCGACGCCGTGCTGGATCGCGACGCCTTTCACCGCGCGCTTGTACATGATGGCTTCGTCGGTCGCGCGCATGGCGTCCGGCCGGTGACGCAGCGTCAGCTCCAGCTGTCCTGGCGCGTATTCGGAGATTGCGGTTTCGACCGGGATGCCCTGTACATCGCACGCTGCGTAGAGGTCTCGGAAGAACGGATCGAAATCATCCAGCTCGCGCAGGCCGTAGGCCTGGATGTCCCACGGCCGGTTGCCGGTGACGGGCGATGCCGGTAACCGTAGCTCACCGCGCGGCCCGCGCTCGTGGTCGACCAGAAAGAATTCCAGCTCGCAGGCGATGACCGGCGTCAGGCCGAACTCCTTGAACCGGTCGATCACGCGTTGCAGGACGTGGCGCGGATCGTAGACGCATGGGCTGCCGTCGAGTTCATAGACGCTGAGCAGCACCTGCGCGAAGGTGGGGCCAAGCCACGGTGCCCGCACCAGGGTTCCCGGGATCGGCCTGCCCAGGTAGTCGGCGTCGCCGTTGGCCCAGACCAGACCGCTTTCATCCACATCCTCGCCGGTGATGTCGAGCGCCAGCATGGTGCCCGGCAGATAGCGGGCATGCTCATAGATCGCCAGCAGATCGTGGCGGCGCAGGTTCTTGCCGCGCGGCACGCCGCTCTGGTTGGTGAAGGCGATCTGGATGGTGTCGATATCGGGATTCTTGGCGAGGAATTCCTCGGCCTCGGCAACATCGGCAACAAGTGCGGTCATGATTTTCCTTCCCCAGAAATTCTATGCAGCGAGTTCGGCCAGGCAGCCATCGATGGTCGCAACCAGCCGGTCGACCTGTTCGGCGCTGGTAGCCGGGCTCACCAAGGTCATGTTGTGGAATGGCGCGATGATGAAGCCGCGATTGAGCAGATGGAGATGCATCGCAAGCTCCACGCGCGGATGCATGGCGGCTTGCGCCTCGGTCCCGTTCTTCGGCCGCTCCGGCGCGCAGACGAACTCGGCCCGCGCCCCGACGTTCGAGACGTGCCAGGGCAGATTGCGCGCCTTGATCTTGGTTTCGACGCCGCGGGCGAGCCGCTCGGACATCGGCAGCATGTGCTCATAGGCTGCCGGCGTCACAACCTGCTCCAGGTTGGCGCGCATCGCATGCAGAGCCATGGCATTGGCGCTCAAGGTCGTGCCCATGCCGGAATAGCCGGCGGGACTCTCCGCTTCGGCCTTGCGCATGCGGGCTTCGACCTCCGCTGTGAAACCGAAGACCGAGCAGGGAATGCCCCCCGCGATCGGCTTGCCCACCGTCAGGAAATCCGGCTGCAGTTCGTGCGTGCGCGTATAGCCGCCATAGCCGGTAGAGATCGTGTGCGTCTCGTCGATCACCAGCAGTGTGCCATGCTTGCGCGTGATATCGCGCAACGCTGCGAGGAAGCCCGGCTGCGGCAGAACCATGCCGATATTGGTCAGCGCCGGCTCGGTCAGCACGCAGGCGACATCGCGCGGCGCCAGCGCTGCCTCCAGCGCCGCGATATCGTTGAACTCCACCACCTTGGTGAATTGCGTGACATCGTAGACCTGGCCGAGCAATCCGGGCCGGTGGATCGGCCTGCCGTCTTTCAGCCGCACGAAGGTGTCGTCGGCCGCGCCGTGATAGCAGCCGTGGAATACTAGTATTTTAGTGCGCTTCGTGATCGCGCGGCACCAGCGGATGACGAAGCGGTTGGCGTCGGTCGCGGTCGTCGCCGCTTGCCAGAATCGCAGGCCGAACATTTTCGCAAGCAGCTCGCCGACCACCGCCACGTCTTCCGTCGGCAGCATGTAGGTGAGGCCGCGGGCCGCCTGCTCGGCGATCGCACGCGCCACCGGTTCGGGCGAATGCCCGAACATGGATCCGGTGTCGCCGAAGCAGAAATCGTCATAGGAATGGCCGTCGACATCGTCGAGACGCGCGCCCTTGGCGCTGGCGACGTGAATAGGAAAAGGCGTACCCCAATCCAGCATCCAATGCATCGGAACGCCATGCGCCCAGTGCGCCTTGGCACGCTGTGCGAGCGCGTAGGACTTCGGATGACGCTGAACGAAAAGCTCTTTCTCGCGCTGCAACATGGCGTCGACGTTCGCAGACGGAACGCCGGCTTCCAGCTTTCGCATTTTGCGGCATACTCCTGGTAATGCGCGCCGAGAGTGATACAGGGGCGTGCAGGGAGCAAGCAAGGGGGAGCCGATGAGCGGCGTTAACGGACACACCGCCGATCGGGCAGTCATCACTCTGGGCGCACAGATGGGTGGCAAGGACGCCGATGCCGCGACCGACGTCGACATCCTAGCGCTTCGCCGCCTGCTGGAGCAGGAGTGCCCTGGCCCCTACAGTTCGGCTTTCAACGAATTCGCACTCGTTTTGCGCGTCGATGGATCGATCGATAGCTGGGGCAGGCGTGGTGTCGATCACGTCCGCTTGCAGAGAAAGTTGCGGTACGCAACCGCCGACATCTATGTGCCAATGTCTGCATGGAATACGAGGGAGGTTGGTGCATTTCGTGGCTTCCTCGCGGCAGAGGTCGAGTCTGCCATTCGCGTGATTGGCGAGCGTGTCAGAAAGGCCAAAATCGCCATCGATTCGGAGCGGCTCCTTCATGACGTGCAACGAGCTACGGCGCAATTTCTCAACGAACAACCAAGGGGGAGCCGATGAGCGGAGTGCAGGGCCGCGTTGCGTTGGTCACGGGCGCGGGCAGCCATAACGGGATAGGATTTGCTTGCGCCAAGGCGTTGGCTGCCGCCGGCGCGCGGGTCGCGATCACGTCGACGACCAAGCGGATCAACGATCGCGGCGATGAGCTTCGGTGCAAGGACAAGCTGGCGGTGATCGCCGACCTGACCAAGGCGGCGGATGTGAAGCGGCTGCTCGACGAGGCCAGGCGCGCGCTCGGTCCTATCGACATCGTGGTGAACAACGCCGGCATGGTGCAAACCGGACGGCGCATGCCGCATGGCCGCGCGCACGAGATGAGCGATGCGGAATTCCAGCATCATCTCGATCTCAACCTGAAGACCTGTTTTGCCGTCACACGCGGCGTGCTGCCGTCGATGATGCGCCGCCGTTACGGCCGCATCGTCAACATCGCGTCGGTGACGGGGCCGCTGGTCATCAACCCGAAGTCCACCGGCTACGGCACGGCGAAAGCGGCGATGGTCGGCTACACCCGCGCGGTCGCCATCGAGGTCGCGAGCAAGGGCATCACGGTCAATGCCGTCGCGCCCGGCTGGATCGCGAGCGGCTCTGCTTCGAAGAAGGAGATCCTTGCCGGCCAGCAGACTCCGGCGGGCCGCTCCGGAACGCCGGATGAGGTGGCGGCGCTCGCCCTGTTCCTGGCGAGCGAGGAGGCCAGCTACGTCACCGGACAGATGATGGTGGTGGATGGCGGCAATTCCATCCAGGAATTCAAGGGGCCGCGCGACGCCTGGTATTGAATGGGCTATAAAATACTCAGCCGATACAAGTATTTAGACTGCGATCAGCAAACGCTTTTAACCAATTACTTCCAAGGGAGATGTGTTAATCTCCTGTTGCCGCGACCGCTGATCGGCCTTGGGGAAATGCGGGCGAGGAAGGTTGAATGAGTGATGCAGAGGGCAGGGATCTCCGGCGCCAGCCGCGCTTCGATTTTGGCGGCACGGCCATGCTTGTGTTCGATGATATCAACAAGCATCGCACGCTGGCGATCACCAACTACCGAAACATCTCGAAGGGCGGCGCCTGCATCATCACGCCGGACGCGCAGAGCTTCACGGTCGGCGATCACCTGTTCCTGATGCCGGAGCGTTACCGCAAGAAGCGCGAGGCCGTCGTGGTCGATCTCGGCACTGGGCGGCTGCACCTGCATATCCCGCGCAATGACGAGCTCAGCGACTTCGAATTGGCCGAAGTCCTGCAGCGGCTTCAGAACGTATTAGAGAAGTGACGCCGTTCAGGCGTTGAGGGCGGGTTCGCATAGCTTGCTGACGACCAGCAGGCCGCGGAAGCTGACCGCGACGTGCGAGGGCGTCAGGCGCACCACAGTCCCGATCGTCGGACCGCAATGCGGCAAGTCGACAGAGATCCGATCCCCGATTCCGAGCCTGCGCTCGGTGCGCAGCAATGCGCCGCTGGCCGAAACGTCCACCAGGTGGCACGGCGCCGATTTTCCATTGATCGACAGGTTGGCCGGTAGGTCGATGGCATAGCGGGGAAAGGCACGCCGGTCGGATGCATTCGGACGCCGGTCGAATGATCTGGGGGAGTTCATTGGTCCGAATCCTGTCGATGCCGTTGTCAGGCCAGTTTCGGTCCAGCGTCTTAATAAACCTTTACGCGACTTTTGATCTAAGTCCAACTATCTAGACTACTATGTAGCCCGGTGGTGGGTTAGATGCTGAAACCGCCAGGCCAGCGCCAGGGTCGCAGCGGCAAGGGCGGCGAGCAGCGACCACGTCAGCGCGTTTGGTCCTAGACCCTGGTGATAGCCCCACCAATATCCGGCCGGCACGCCGATGATCCAGAAGCTGACACCGTAGATGATGGTGGGCAGCAGCGTGTCGGCGCAGCCGCGCAAGGCGCCCATCAGCACGCCCTGCAGGCTGTCCACGATCACGAGCAGGCTCACCACGCCGCCGAGGACGGGCACCAAGATCTCCAGCACAGCGGGATCGTTGGTGAGGATGCCGGCTGCCTGTTTCGCGAAGAGGGTCGTCAGCAATCCAACGGCCAGCATCAGGATGCCCGCGACCATCACCGCGATCCAGCCGGCACGCTGCGCGTTGCGCCAGTCGCCCGCACCGACAGCGTTCCCAACCCTGACCGCGGCCGCCGTCGCGATGCCGATGGTCAGCATGTAGACAAAGCTCGTGTAGTTGATCGTCGCGTGCATGGCGGCGAGCGAGATCGGGCCGAGCCAACCCGACATGTTTACGATCATGTTGAAGCAGGCCGATTCAAGCCCGATCGCGAGAGCGAGCGGCAGGCCGAGGCGCAGCAACGCGACGAGGCTCGCCCATCCCTGGCCATGGCGCGCCGCGAGTCCATAGCGGCGATCGACTGTCAGCAGCACGACCAGCACCGCGCCGACGCCCAGCGCCGACCGAACGATCGAGGTCGCGAGGGCAACGCCGACCGCGCCGGGAGCCGGCAGACCGAACGCACCCGTCCCGAGGCCATAGGCCAGGATCGCGTTGAGGACGTTGCCAACGAACATCAGCAGCATCGGCGGAACGGGCCGGTTGATTCCCTCCAGAAAATGGGCGCACGCAATAAAGACAAGTGCGCCTGGCATGCCCCAGCCGAAGGCGCGAAGCACTGCGCCACCCAGCTCGGCAACCTCCGGGGGCTGGCGCAGCACATCGCCCAGGATCACCTGGCCGTTGGCAAACAGCAGGGCGAAGACGGCGCCGAGCGGCAGAGCCAGCATCATGCCGAGGCGCCAGACTTCGCCGCATGCCTGCGGCCGGCCGGCGCCATCGAGCTGCGCCGTTCGCACGATGACACCGATCAGCAGACCGACGGCTGCGGTCAGTAGGACACCCTGCGGAATGACCGCCGCGCCTAGCGCGGCGAGCTGGCGGTCGGCCGCTGCGAGGTGGCCGACGATTGCCGTATCGACCGTCAACATCAAGACCATCCCCGCGCGCGAGAGCATGACTGGCAGCGCCAGCCGCGCCGTGCGGCCGAGGTGGTACGAGAAACTATTCCCGTCACCAGGGCCGTGGGCGGCAGCGCCCGATTGACAGCTCGGCGCGGAAGATTCGCTTTTCATCTGTGTTGGAGCAGTGATATGAGGCGTTTGATGGCTTATTAACCCTTACATTCTCAGTATATACAGGTTTTTTAGCAAGCCTGACTGCGCGGGCGGAGCAAAGGACGGTCCCGAGTGCTGAAGGCCATGACGCTGCTCAGGCGAAAACCCTCGGACGGAGTGCCAAAGGCGCCGTTCAAACGGCGCTTTATGGCCTGGTGGGAAGGGGTCGAGCTGCCGCCGACGGAGGCGCCGCCGCCAGGCGCGGCACGCGAACCGGAGCCGCCACCGCCGCCAATCAAGCTTGAACCTTGGGAAAATCCCGCGATCCGAGTCCGGCACGCGATCTGGGGGGAGGGGTTTCGGGGCCCTGGCGGGGCGCCCTTTGCGCTCGAGCTGGTCAAGCCCTTCGCCATCAACAATTCGATGTCGATCCTCGATTTCGGCTGCGGTGCCGGCGGTCCCGCCCGCGCCATCACCAAGGAATTCGATGTCTGGATCACCGGCATCGAGCGCGACCGCGACTACGTCGACCTCGGCAAGCTGCTCTCCACCAAGGCGGGTCTCGAGCGCAAGGCCGAGATCATCGCCTATGATCCGGAGAACTTCGTCTCGCGCTCCGGCGGCTTCGATTGCATCCTCTCGATCGAGACCCTGTTCCGGTTCGAGTCGCGCGAAGTCATCCTGGCGCGCCTGGAGAATTGCCTGAAAACGCGCGGCCAGCTGACAGTCTGCGATTATGTCCGCGCCGATCATGCCGCGCCGGACGATCCGCTGATCGCCGCGGCGCTGGGGGCGAACACGCCTGCGCTGTGGACCAGGGGCGAATACGAGAAGCGCTTCAACGAACTGAAATTCGACCTCCGGGTCAGCGAGGACATCACCGACAAGTATCGTCTGATGGCGCTGATGGCGTTTGACCAGGTCACGAAGGTCCCAGAGGGCAAGGCCGTTATCCGCACATTCCAGGACGCCTTCCTGGCGGAGTTCGAGGAGTGGGACCGGCGGATGAAGGCGATCGAAGCCGGCGTGCTCAAGGTGTACCGCTTCTACGGAATCAAAATGGGCACCGCGACCCTGATGTCGAACTGGTCATAAAACCAAGCCTTTTCAGCTGCTTAGGCTTGGATTTGGCCGGGTTGACAGGATTCGTTGCGATCTCTATGTTCCGCGCCCGACCCAAAGACCGGAATTCGAGGACCGACCCATGAAGATCATCAATTCGCTGAAGTCGGCGAAACGGCGCCACAAGGATTGCCGAATCGTCCGCCGCAAGGGCCGGGTCTATGTGATCAACAAGACCAACCCGCGCTACAAGGCGCGCCAGGGTTAACAACCCGAGGCAGCCGACCAGTTTCGAACCGCGCTGATCGCAAGATCGGCGCGGTTTTGTTTTGTGTGTAGCTGTTTCTATACTGGCACCATCATGCTGACCATGCCGCCAGTGGATAGTGAGGCGATCGGGAACCGCGCGCGGATCGCGGCGGATCTCGCTGGCTTGCTCCCACCAAGCTCGGTGATTGCGGCGCCCGCGGCGCTGAAGGCCTATGAGACCGACGCGCTCACCGCTTATCGCCAGCTGCCGCTGGTCGCGGTGCTGCCGGGATCGACCGAAGAGGTCGTGCGCGTCCTGCGCTACTGCCATGAGCGCAAGCTGAAGGTGGTGCCGCGCGGCTCCGGCACATCGCTCTCGGGCGGTGCGCTGCCGTTGGCAGATGGCGTGCTGCTGGGACTTGCCAAGCTCAACCGGATCCTCGAGATCGACTTCGACAATCGCTGCGCCATCGTGCAGCCGGGCGTGACCAACCTCGCCATCAGCCACGCGGTTGCGGATCGCGGCTTCTACTACGCGCCAGACCCGTCGAGCCAGATCGCCTGTTCGATCGGCGGCAACGTGGCGGAGAATTCCGGTGGCGTGCATTGCCTCAAATACGGCCTCACCACCAACAACCTGCTGGGCCTCGAGGTCGTGCTGATGGATGGCGAGGTGATGCGCCTGGGCGGCCGGCATTTCGATGCCGCCGGCTATGATCTGATGGGTATTCTCACGGGCTCCGAAGGGCTGCTGGGCGTCGTCACCGAAGTGACGGTGCGCCTGCTGCGCCGTCCACCGACGGCGCGCGCTTTGCTCGCCGGCTTTGCCAGCAATGAATCAGCGGGCGAAGCAGTGGCCGCCATCATCGCCGACGGCATCATTCCGGCCGGCATGGAAATGATGGATCGGCCGGCGATCGCGGCAGTGGAGGATTTCGTCCATGCCGGCTATCCGCTGGAGGCCGAGGCGCTGCTGATCGTGGAACTGGATGGGACGGCGGCGGAAGTCGATGAGCTGATGGGCCGTGTGCAGGCGATCGTGCAACAGAAAGGCGCGACCTCGCTGCGCGTCAGCCAGTCGGAGCAGGAGCGGCTGATATTCTGGGCCGGGCGCAAGGCGGCGTTTCCGGCAGTGGGGCGAATCTCGCCCGACTATTTCTGCATGGATGGCACGATCCCACGCAGCAAGCTGCCGCTGGTGCTGACGCGCATGGCGGAGCTGTCGCGGCATTTCGGCCTCCGCATCGCCAACGTGTTCCATGCCGGCGATGGCAACCTGCATCCGCTCATCCTCTATGATGCCAACAAGGCGGGCGAGCTCGAGACGGCCGAACAGCTCGGCGCAGAGATACTGAAGCTGTGCGTCGAGGTTGGCGGCGTGCTGACCGGCGAGCACGGGGTTGGTATCGAAAAGCGCGATCTGATGCCGACGATGTTCAATGAGACCGATCTCGCGCAACAGATGCGGCTCAAATGCGCGTTCGACGAGCATCAGCTGCTCAATCCGGGCAAGGTGTTCCCCACCTTGCAGCGCTGCGCCGAGCTGGGCGCAATGCATGTCAGCGGCGGGCGGCTGCCGTTCCCGGATCTGCCGAGGTTCTGACGGGCGTGCAGAGAATCCAGCCGGAGCAAGCCAGCGAGATCGTCGATATTGTCCGCGCCAGCGCCGACGCGCGCCGGCCGCTCGCCATCGAAGGTTCAGGCAGCAAGAGCGGACTGGGACGGCCTGTCGAGGCCGAGCAGACGCTGTCGATGCGGGGCTTCAGCGGCATCCGCCTCTATCAGCCCGACGAACTGGTGCTGACCGCGTGGAGCGGCACGTCGATGCGCGAGATCGCCGATGCCTTGGCTGAGAAGCGCCAACATCTCGCCTTCGAGCCGAGCCTCGGCGCCGGATTCTATGACGGCTCGAATGAAGCGGGGACGATCGGCGGCGTGTTGGCCTGCAACTTATCGGGACCGCGCCGGCCGAGCGCCGGTGCGGCGCGCGATCACTTCCTCGGCTTCACGGCCGTCAATGGATTGGGCGAGGAGTTCAAGGCCGGCGGCAAGGTGGTGAAGAACGTGACAGGCTACGATCTGCCGAAATTGCTGGCCGGATCGATGGGCACGCTCGCTGTCCTGCTCGAGGTCACGGTGAAGGTGCTGCCCGCGCCGGAAAAGCAGCGCACGGTGATCGTATCGGTTCCCAATGTTGCGACCGGCCATCGCTGCCTGATCACGCAGCTGCAGCAGGCATTTGAGATCGATGGCGCTGCCCTCTTGCCGGCGCCGGTGGCTGCGCGTTCCAGCGTCGATCTGGTGCGCGGTCCGGGCAGTGCGCTCGCCGCTTTGCGCCTGGCGGGATCGCCGGTCTCCGTCGCCGACCGCTGCGCCGCTTTGCGCGCGGCCATCGGTATGACGAGCGAAGAGCTGCACACCATGCGCTCGCAGGCACTGTGGGCGGAGATTGGCGAAGTGGCGTCGCTTCTGCCCGGAACGGAAGGGGCCTTGTGGCGCTTGTCCGTCCCGCCTGCCTCCGGCGAGAGAGTCGCGGCACAGCTGGGCGAGGGCGAAGACTGGCTGATGGATTGGGGCGGCGGTCGAGTCTGGATCACGCGGCGCGAGACCAGCGTTGATGACGCGGCTGTCGTTCGAAAGGCAGTGGCTGCTGTCGGCGGTCATGCGACCTTGATGCGCGGCCCGGAAAGCCTGCGCCGCGCCATCGACGTGTTCCCGATGGAAGCGCCGCCGGCCTTGCTGCAGCGGACCAAGGCGGCATTCGATCCGCACGGGATCTTGAATCCCGGCCGCATGTATCGGGACTGGTGAGGGGCGCCGCGGTCATGACTTGGACGCCATACAGCATTGAAGAGCTGGAGAATCTCCTGAAAGCGGAGCAAGCTGACTTCACGGCTGATGAGCACGCCAAGTTCAACCGTACCAAGGTTCCAGTCCGGAAGGTGCGCTGCTTTCGTAGCGGACCGAACGCCGGCGATGGTCTGTTCGTTGTCGCCAGCGATGGGAAGACCACGATCATCTTCGATGACGTCGAGGGAGAGTTCGGGATCTGCAAGTCCAACGCCATCGAGGCTGATGTCGTTCGAGAGTGGGGTCTTGCCGGCTCGCTCGTTTTCGCTCTTATGCATCTGAAATAGCCGATCATGCAGACCAGCTTTTCCCTCGCGCAGCTTGCCAATCCGAATATCGCGGAAGCGGACAAGATCCTGCGCGCCTGTGTGCATTGCGGGTTCTGCACGGCCACTTGCCCGACCTATGTGCTCCTGGGCGATGAGCTAGATTCGCCGCGTGGGCGCATTTATCTCATCAAGGACATGCTGGAAAATGACCGCGCCGCCGGCGAAGTCGAGGTGAAACACATCGACCGTTGCCTGTCGTGCCTGTCCTGCATGACGACGTGTCCCTCGGGCGTACACTACATGCATCTGGTGGACCAGGCGCGGGTGCACATCGAGAAGACCTATGCGCGGCCGACGGCCGACTGGTGGGTGCGCCGGCTGCTCGCGACGATCCTGCCGCGGCCTGATCTGTTTCGATTGGCACTGGCTGGCGCAAGGATAGCGCGCATGGTGGGGGGGCATCGCTGGCTGCCGAAACGCCTGCGCTCGATGGTGGGACTTGCGACGGATTGGCCGGCGTCCCCGCGCGTCACGGATCGACCTGGCATCTTCCCGGCGCAGGGCGAAAGGCGCGGACGGGTCGCGATCCTAGCAGGGTGTGCGCAGCCTGTCCTGAAGCCAGAGATCAACGAAGCGGCAATCCGCCTGCTCAATCGTTTCGGCATTGAGGTTGTGGTCGCAGAGGGTGCCGGCTGCTGCGGCGCGCTCACACATCACATGGGGTTCGAAGAGGCGGCACACGAATCGGCCAAGGCTACCATCGCCGCGTGGCATCGCGAGATCGCGGGCGAGGGCCTCGATGCGATCGTAATCACGACGTCGGGCTGTGGCACGGTGATCAAGGACTACGGCTACCTGTTCCGCAATGATCCGGAATGGAGGGATCGTGCACAGGCAGTCTCAGAGCGCGCGCTCGATATCAGCGAATATCTCGCGCGGCTTGGGCCGTTGCCCCAGACCGATGGCGCGAAGGCGCGCGTCGCCTATCACGCCGCCTGCTCATTGCAGCATGGACAGAAAGTGACGGACGCACCAAAGACACTGCTGCGGCAGGCCGGCTTCGAGATTGTCGATGTGCCGGAGGGGCACCTATGCTGCGGCTCGGCCGGCACCTACAACATGCTGCAGCCGGAGTTGTCGGCGGGACTGCGCGACCGCAAGGCCGCCAACATCAACGGCCTCGCGCCACAGCTGATCGCGACCGGCAACATCGGCTGCATGCAGCAGCTGGATGGTTTCGTGCAGGCGCCGATCCTGCATACGGTGGAGTTGCTCGACTGGGCGACCGGTGGGCCGATGCCCGAACGTTTGCGCGGGCGGATCTAGCTTTCGCCGAGACAGCGCAGCATGCGCTTCATGACGTAGTGGCCGCGCTCGACCACCATCTCCTTCCAATTGTCTTTTTCCTGGTAGAAGGCGGCGCGGATCTGGGCCTTGATGTCGCGGCCCTGCGGGGAATCCAGCTTGCCATGCACATAGAGCCAGTTGTCGGCGCGGACGGCATTCATCATGTCCTCTTTGCGCGGGATCGTGCCGTATTCCAGCGTGATGCCGGCGATCTGCGCATTCGTCAGAGTCTGCGCGACCGCGACCTGGGTATCGCCCGCAACGTAATAGGAGGACGACGTGCCATCGTCGAAATAGGTCGCTTCGCCGCCCCACCATTGCCGCATGATCCGGTCGCCGGGATCGCTTCGCCCGTGGTTGGACATGATCTCGCCGAAGCCATAGGGCCCGATGCCGGTGTGCAGATCGATGAAAGCCACGTGCCGCGCCCTCGCGGCGAAGGGCGCAAGGATCGCGCGCAAGGTGCGGTTGGACCAGGTCGGCTGCGTGCCGCCATAGAACACGCCCTGCGGATCGACATACTGGCCCGACGCGATGGCGTTCTCCAGCGCGTCCATTCCACGTTCCGCCGCATAGGCGCGCAGAGCGGTGAGATTCTTCCGCTCACTCTCTTCCGTCCATTCCCTGGGGCAGATGAACTCGCGCAACGTGTCGTAACCGGGATTCGTCAGCTTGGCGTTGCCGTGGTCGACGAAGTTGCGATTCAGGTCGACATTGTCTTCGGTCACGCGCCGGACATGCGAAAAGCCATAGGGATTGATGGCGTGGATCAGCAGCACAGCGGTATCGGGCGGCAAGGGATGCGCAGCGGCGAGCCAGCCCACCTGGATGCCGGAGCCGCAGAATCCCTCCGCGCCGTGAGTGCCCGACACCACGATCATCAGCCGGCGCGCATCCTCGGGACCGATGAGTGCGACATCGGTGGTCAGCTCCTCGCCCTCGGCCCCTTTGGCCGGGTTGCGATGGGAATGGACGCTGAGCCCGCGTGCTGTACATGCCGCGCGGAACGCCTCGCGGGCGGCTGCGTAGGTGGGACGAAAATGCTGGCTGGCATTCATGGCTGGCTGCTGCCCGGTGCGTTTCGGTGTGCAATATGCATAGCCGATCCAGGAGGGCGAGTGCTATCCTTGTAACATGCGACACTGGATTGCGATCCTGGTTGCGGCTTTTGCCCTGGGGCTCGCCGACGCGCGGGCCGACCAAAACGATCCGCGGCTCAAGGAGCTGTTCGAGAATCTACAGACGGCATCGTCGCCCGAAGCGGCGGCCGACGTGGAAGGCCAGATCTGGGACATCTGGGCCAAGACCGGCGATGCCAGCCTCGATCAGGTATTCAAGGTCGGCAGCCAGGCGATGGCGGTCGGTGACACCAACACGGCGCTCAAGGTCTTCGACGTCATTGTCCAGAAGGCACCGAACTTCGCCGAAGGCTGGAACAAGCGCGCAACCGTTCACTACATGATGGGCAATTACGAGGCCTCGCTGGCCGACATCGGCCGTACGCTGGAGCTGGAGCCGCACCATTTCGGCGCGCTGGCCGGCCTCGGCCTGGTCAATATCGGGCTCGACCGCGACGAGGCGGCGTTGGACGCCTTCGAGCGCGTGCTAAAGGTCGACCCGCAGAACGAGAGCGCCAAGATCAACATCGAGATCGTGAAGCAGCGCATCAAGGATAAATCGATCTAGCGCTGCTCTCCACTTGCTGTCGCGGCGATATGGCTAACAGCGCGTTAATGAGTGAGCCTCACTCGCTTAACTCATCTTGACAATATGCGCTCCGGACCTTCGACTGGCCCTCCCGCTGGTTCGAGGGGAATGATGGACGATCGCAGCTATTGGCGCCTGATCCGCGATCCGGGTTTTGCCTGGATGCTCGCTGCCCAGTTCCTGGGCGCACTCAACGATAATATCTATCGCTGGTCGATCACCTTCTTCGCACTGGATCTGGCGCGCCAGCCAGGTGCGGCATGGGATGCCGACGTGCTGGTCGCGACCATCGGTGCGACCCTGATGGCGCCGTTCCTGATCTTCTCCAACTATGCAGGTCAGCTGGCGGACCGGTTTTCCAAGCGTTCGGTCCTGATTGCGACCAAGAGCCTGGAAATCGTCGCGATGGCGACCGGACTTGCCGCCTTTTTCCTCGGCAACGTCTCCGCCATGATCTTCGCGCTGTTCTTCATGGGCGCACAAGCGGCGCTCTACAGCCCCGCGAAATACGGCAGCCTGCCCGAGTTGCTGCCCAACCACGACTTGTCGCGCGGCAATGCCCTGATCGAAATGAGCACGTTCCTCGCCATCATCATCGGCGGGGTGCTGGGCGGCACGATCTACGAAAGCTTCCACGACAATCTGCCGATGATCGGCGTCATCGTCGTCATCATCTCGATCCTCGGCACAGCGTGCTCATTCGGGATCGGCCGCACGCCGCCCGGCCGCAAGGCACGGCCGTTTTCCTGGAACCCCGTGGGCGACGTCGCGCTCGGCCTGCGCGAGCTCCACGCCAATCGACGCCTATGGCTGACGGTGCTGGGCATCAGCTATTTCTGGTTCGTTGGCGCGCTGGTCCAGCAGATCATCCCGCTGTTCGGTGATGAGGTGCTGAAGACCGCGCCGACAGAAACCCAATTGCTGGGTGCCGTGATCGCCATCGGCATCGCGATCGGCAGCCTGGCAGCGGGACGCCTTTCCGGCCACAAGGTCGAGCTGGGCCTCGTGCCGATCGGCGCGGTCGGCATGGGCATCGGCGCCTTCGTGCTCGCGGGCGTTCATCAGAGCTATGCGACCGCCGCGACCTGCCTCGCTTTCCTCGGCTTCTTCGGCGGCTTCTACAGCGTGCCCTTGAACGCCATGTTGCAGCAGAAATCGGATGAAGCCAAACGCGGCCGCTTCATTGCCGCCAACAACGTGATGAACACCCTTGGCATCATGCTGGCATCGGGCTTTCTGGCGGTGAGCGGCGGGCTGCTCGGCCTCTCGCCCAACGTGATCACCGCGCTGGCCGGCGTGACGGCGCTGGCCGTCATCGCCTATCTGCTGATCCTGCTGCCGGATTTCTTGATCCGGTTCTGCCTGTGGCTGCTGACCCACTCGATCTATCGGATCCGCATCATCGGGTTCGAGCATGTGCCGCTGAACGGTCCGGCCCTGCTGGTCTCCAACCATCTCTCCTTCATTGACGGGCTGCTGGTTGGCTCCTGCGTGCAGCGTTTCGTGCGCTTCATGGTCTATGCCCCGTTCTTCGAGATCCCGCTGCTGGGCAAATTGTTCAAGCTGATGCGCGCGATCCCGACGGGCGGCGGCGGTCCGCGCGGCGCGGTCGGTGCGATCCGGCGGGCACGCGAGGAACTGGCGGCCGGCCACGTCGTCTGCATCTTCGCCGAAGGCGCGATCAGCCGCACCGGCAACATGCTGCCCTTCAAGCGTGGCTTCGAGAAGATCGTCGCGGACCTCGACGTGCCGGTCATCCCGGTGCATCTTGACCAGGTGTGGGGCAGCATTTTCAGCTTCAAGAACGGCAAGTTCTTCTGGAAGTGGCCGAGCCGCCTGTTCTATCCGGTGACCATCACCTTCGGTCCGCCGCTGCCGGTCTCCGCGCGCGCCTGGGATGTGCGGCAGAAGCTGCTGGAGATGGGTGGCGATGCCTTCCGCCACCGACGCAAGAAGGTGGACCTGGTGCATCGTCGGTTTGTCGCCCAGGCCAAGCACTCCTGGCGACGGTTCTGCATGACGGATTCGCTTGGCCAGACAGTGAATTTTGGCCAAGCGCTGACCGGCGCGTTCCTGCTGGCCCGCAAGCTCGACAAGATCCTGCCGGACAATCGCAATGTCGGTGTCCTGCTGCCGGCTTCGGTGGGCGCGGCCCTGGTCAATATGGGCTTGCTGTTGGCGGGCAAGGTGCCGGTCAACCTCAACTTCACCATCGGGCCGGAGGCAATGCAGGCGGCGATCGACAAAGCCGGCATCACGCACATCGTCGCCGCGCGGCCGTTCCTCGCCAAGGCCAAGCTGGAGGAGCGGCCCGGCATGATCTTCGTCGAAGACCTGCTGAAGAAGATCGGGAAGGCAGAGCGCGCTTTCGCTTTCATCGGCATGCGCCTGCTGCCGGTGTCGTGGATCGAGCGCCTGGCGGGCGGCGGCAAGCAGACGCCGGACGATCTCTGCACCATCATGTTCTCCTCCGGCTCGACCGGGACACCGAAGGGCGTGATGCTTTCGCACCACAACATCATGTCCAACCTGGAAGCGATCGCGAAGATCCTGTGGATCCAGCCGGACGACCGGATGATGGGCGTGCTGCCGTTCTTCCATTCCTTCGGCTTCACCGGGACCCTATGCGTGCCGCTGGTCTGCGGCATCGGCGCGGTCTATCACGCCAATCCGCTCGACGCGAAGACCATTGGCAAGCTGGCGCGCGAGCACAAGGCGACCATCCTCATCTCCACGCCGACTTTCTGCCAAGCCTACTATCGCAGCTGCGGGCCGGAGGACTTCAAGTCCCTGCGCCACGTCGTCGTGGGCGCCGAGCGCCTGCGGCCGGATTTCGCCGTGCAGTTCAAGGATAAGTTCGGTCTCGACATGCTGGAAGGCTATGGCTGTACGGAGATGGGGCCGGTGGTGTCCGTCAACGTGCCCAACGTCGTGCATGCGGGCGAGCAGCAGGTCGGGCACAAGCCGGGGACCGTCGGCCATCCGCTGCCCGGCGTGGCTGCGAAAGTGGTCGATCCGGAGAATGGCCACGACCTGACCGAAGGGCAGGAGGGATTGCTGCTGCTGAAGGGACCTGGCCGCATGGTGGGCTATCTCTCCGACAACAACGCAACCGCGGCGGCCTTGCGTGACGGATGGTACGTCACCGGCGATATCGCGGTGGTGGACGAGGATGGGTTCATCCGCATCACCGACCGGCTGTCGCGCTTCTCCAAGATCGGCGGCGAGATGGTGCCGCATCTGAAGGTCGAGGAAGCGATGCTCCGCATTCCGGGCGTCGAGGCGGCGTGTGTGACCGCCGTTCCCGATGCGCAGCGCGGCGAGCGGCTGGTCGGCTTCTATGTCGCGAATGAGGCGATGGCGCCGCAGCTGGTGTGGCAGGCGCTGGGCAACTCCGATCTGCCGAAGCTCTGGATCCCGAAAGCGTCCGACCTCAGGCGCATCGAGACGCTGCCGGTGCTGGGTACCGGCAAGGTCGATCTACGCGCGGTCAAGGCGTTAGCGGCCGCCGCTGAGTAGCCGAAAGGCAAGCGGTGCCGCCAGCACGATCACGAAGATTCGCACGATGTGGTGGCTGGAGACGTAGGCGGCGTCGACGTGCAGTGAAAGCGCGATGAGGCTCATCTCCGCGAGGCCGCCGGGCGAGAAGGCGAGCAAGGCGGCGGAGAAGGGGATGCCGAGGGTGCTTTCCACCGCCTGCCCGAACATCGCCGCCAGGGCCAGCAGGACAGCGGTCGCGAAGATCGCGAGCAGGATCGCCTTGCCCACCATGCGCGGCGCGACGCCGTCGAAGCGAGAGCCGACCATGGCACCCACGATGACCTGTGCCGCCGCGACCAGCCAAACCGGCGGACGCGAATGCGTGAGGCCAGCGGCGTGCACGACCGCGCTCAAGATCATCGGCCCGACCAGCGCATAAGCGGGGACGCGCAGGGCCTTTGCGGCGGCCAAGCCGACGATGCCGCACGCAATCAGCAGCAGCCAGTCGTTCCACACCATGTCGCCGCCATTGCCGACGACGTTCGTCACCGGCGTGTAGCCGCCGAACCAGCGATAGCCGAAGGAGAGGGTGAAGACCGCGATCAGGATGCGCGCGGCGTGGCTCATGGATATGCGTCGCTCGTCGCCGCCCATTGCGCCGCCGGTCAGCACCATTTCATTGAGGCCGCCGGGCGCCGCCGCAAAATAGGCGGTGATCGTGTCATAGCGCGCGATGCGGCGGTAATAGAGCCAGATGCCGGCCGTCGCCACCACCACATAGAGCGCGAGCCAGGCAAAGCTGCCGAGCCAGGTCAGCAAGCCTTGCACCACTTCGGGCGTGAAGGCGCTGCCCAGCATCACGCCGAGAATGGCGATGAAGGCAAGCCGCAGCCGCGGCATCAATGCCACGCGCACGCCGGAGATCGCCGCGATCGTAGTCGCCGCCATCGCACCCAGCATCCAGGGCAGCGGGAGATGCAGAAGGTAGAACAGGGCGCCGCCGGGAATGCCGATCGCCAGTGTCATCAGCTTGGCGCGGGTCAGGGAATCGGCGTGCATCCTTAGACCGTGCACGCGATTTCCCTCCCCCGAAACGGGGGAGGGCTAGGGTCATAGGCGCTAGGTTAAGCATGCGTTCAGTCGATCGCATTGTTTGGTGCGTCGGCGGGGTGGCCCACAGAGGTAGCGGCGGATGCGTTCGAAAGCGGAGTGGAATGTACGCCATGGCCAGGGTCCGCGAATGGCAGC
>DASRRI010000071.1:0-9405 GCA_035695765.1 Dongiaceae bacterium | reverse complement strand
TGGTGACCTGACCGCCGCTATTTCAGCCATGGATGCGATGGAAGAGTTGACACCCCAGCGGATCAGTTCGCGCGCTTCAGCCCTCGCCCAGGCCCGGATGGTCGTGGCGGACTGCAATCTAGAGGAACCGGCGCTGATGCGCCTGGCGGACCTATGCGCCGGCGCAAAGGTACCCTTGGCGATCGACGCCGTTTCCACGCGCAAGGCGGAGCGGCTGCGGCCGGTGCTGAAAGCGCGCCTGCCCGTTCATCTGCTCGCGCTCAATCGCGACGAGGCGGCGATCCTGGCCGGCGGAAAGGTCCGGTCCGACGCGGATCTGCGGCGCGCGGCGCGCGTTCTGCATCAGATGAAGGTTCAGCACGTACTGATCGGGCTCAGCGATCGCGGAACCTACGCGTCGAGCGCCGATGCGGATTCCGGCAGCCGCGTGGCGCCGTTCCCTGCCATCCTGGCCGACGTGACCGGCGGCGGGGATGCCGCACTGGCGGGGGCGATTTTCGGCTTGCTGGATCAACAAACCCTCGTCGACGCGGCGCGCTGGGGCCAGGCCGCGGCCGCGCTGACGGTGAGCGTGCCGGAGACCGTGAACCCCACCCTCACGCCGGCCAGTTTGCTGGCGGCGCTCAAGAAACGCGCGCGCCGATCGACCGCCAAGGAGCATGCCGCATGAGACGTCCAGACCTAGACATCGCGCCAGAGATCGCGGCGGCGTTGCAGCAAGGTGGTGCGGTGGTGGCATTGGAATCGACCATCATTGCCCATGGCATGCCTTATCCCGGCAACCTCGAGACCGCACGCGAGCTTGAGCGTATCGTCCGCGACGAAGGTGCTCTCCCCGCCACCATCGCCATCCTGGACGGCAGGTTGAAGGTGGGACTGGACGACGCTGCCCTCCAGCGGCTCGCCCAATCGCCCGACATGGCGAAAGCGTCGGTGCGCGACCTACCGGTGCTGATGGCCGCGCGGCGCGACGGCGCAACCACCGTCGCCTCGACCATGCGGATCGCGGCGCTGGCCGGCATCCGCGTGTTCGCAACCGGCGGGATCGGCGGCGTGCATCGCGGCGCGGAAGCGACCGGTGATGTCTCTGCCGATCTGACGGAGTTGGCGGAAAGCCCGGTCGCCGTCGTTTCCGCCGGCGCCAAAGCGATCCTCGACCTGCCGCGCACGATCGAGATGCTCGAGACCCTGAGCGTGCCGGTGATCGGCTATCAATGCGATGAATTCCCCGCTTTCTATTCCCGCCTGTCGGGGCTGCGCATTCCGGCGCGCGCGGAGACTGCAGAGGAAATCGCGGCCATCCTCGCCGCACGCTGGCGCCTGTCCGACAGAGGTGGCGCGCTGATCGCCAATCCCATTCCGATTGCCGACGAAATTCCGGCGGCGCGCATCGAAGGACAGATCGCCGCCTCTTTGCAGGAAGCGAATGCGCGCGGCATCGCGGGCAAGGAGGTGACGCCGTTCCTGCTCGCGCGAATCCGCGATCTGACTCAAGGAGACAGCCAGCGTGCGAATGTCGCGCTTGCGCTCAACAACGCGCGATTGGCGGCGAAGATTGCACGTGCCTACAGTGCGTCGATCAAATGGGGTAGGTGATTCGATAGAGCTCTGTGTGAGTATTTGCCGATCTTCGTGGAATGTTAAGATACATTGCGCACAGTGCATCATGCATGGAAGCGAGCCCAGCCTTTCGATGTTTGAGCCACTCGACCCTCTAGCACCACTATCAGACACTCCCGAAGTGTTCGCGATGTGGTCACCGAGTTTGCTCGCCGAATCTCATCGCTCGCTCCAGAACCTCTACACTTATTGGAACGCGCAGCGCGGCACGCGATCGATGCCGGGACGCGGCGATATCGATCCGGTCGATCTCAAGTCGCTGTTGCCGGATCTGATTCTGATCGACGTCGTTACGGATCCTCGCCGCTATGTCTATCGCCTTGTCGGCACGCATGAAGTGGACATGCGCGGCAGGGATCCAACCGGCAAGGCGGTCGACGAAGCCTATTACGGTGAATCCGCCGAGGACACGACCGACTACCTTGACCGCGTGGTGCGCACATGCGCACCGGTCCTCTATCGCGGCACCTATCAGCCCTTGCGCACCCGTACCCAGCGCGACGACGTCCTGTTCCTGCCGCTGTCGAAAGACGGCGACGCAGTGAACATGATCATGGTGCTCAGCCACACCGACTGGATGAAGGAAGAGCCGCCACTTTAGTGCGCGTCCTACATTCACCAATCAAGCAAGCCCACAACACTCCGTCATGGTCGTGCTTGGCACGACCATCCCACGAGTTTGTCTGCGGCAGCGGTGCGTTGCCCACCTAGACTCGTGGATGGTCGGACCAAATCCGACCATGACGATTGAGCGAGCGCGTGATCACCCCACGTCGAACTTGATGCCCTGCGCCAGCGGCAGGTGGTCGGAATAATTGATGGTGTTGGTGGCGCGGCGCATATAGGTCTTCCAGGCGTCGGAGCCGGATTCACGGCCGCCGCCGGTTTCCTTTTCGCCGCCGAACGCGCCGCCGATCTCCGCTCCTGACGGACCGATATTGACGTTGGCGATGCCGCAGTCGCTGCCGATGCCGGAGGTGAATTGCTCCGCCTCGCGCACGTCGCGCGTAAAGATGCAGGAGGAGAGACCCTGCGGCACGTCATTGTGAAGCTGGATCGCCTTTCCGAAGTCCTTGTATTTCACGACATAGAGAATGGGCGCGAAGGTCTCTTCCTTCATCACGTCAGTCTGCGCGGGCAGCTCGACGATGGCCGGCTTCACATAGAAGCCGCCGGCGCAGCCCGCGACTTTCACGCGATCGCCGCCCGTCACCTTGCCGCCTTGCTTTTTCGCTTGGGCCAGCGCGTCCTGCATGCGCTTGAACGCACCCTCGTCGATGAGTGGCCCGACGAGAGTCTTGCCCTCGAGCGGATTGCCGATCGAGACGCTGCCATAGATCTTCTTCAGGCGCGGCACCAGATGGTCGTAGACCTTCTCGTGCACGATGAGGCGCCTGAGGCTGGTGCAACGCTGCCCGGCGGTGCCGACCGCGCTGAAAGTGATGGCGCGCACCGCCAGCTCCAGATCGGCGCTGGGGCACACGATCATGCCGTTGTTGCCGCCCAGCTCCAGCAGCACGCGGCCGAAGCGCTGGATCACGCGCGGTCCCACTTCGCGTCCCATGCGGGTGGAGCCGGTGGCGCTGACCAAGGCGATGCGGCGATCATCGACCAGCGCCTCGCCGACCTCCTTGCCGCCGAACACCACTTCGAGCAGGCCTTTCGGCGCATCGCCGAACTTCTTCGCCGCCTTGGCGAAGATCTCGGCGCAGGCGAGCGCGGTCAGCGGCGTCTTGTCCGATGGCTTCCACACCACGGCATCACCGCACACGATGGCGAGGCAGAAGTTCCACGACCAGACCGCGACCGGAAAATTGAACGCGCTGATCACGCCCACCACACCGAGCGGATGCCAGGTCTCCATCATGCGATGGCCCGGACGCTCCGAAGCGATGGTGAGGCCATAGAGCTGGCGCGAGAGACCGACCGCAAAATCGCAGATGTCGATCATCTCCTGCACTTCGCCGAGGCCTTCCTGAAGGATCTTGCCGGCTTCGATCGAAACCAGGCGGCCGAGCTCTGCCTTATGCGCGCGCAGCTCCTCGCCGAACCGGCGGATGAGCTCGCCGCGGCGCGCGGCTGGCACTAAGCGCCAATCGCGGAACGCATCGTCGGCGCGGGCGATCTTTTTCCCGACCGCGCTCCTGGTATCCGATTTCAGCCGGGCGATCTCCATGCCGTTGATCGGCGAATGCACGACAATATCGCCAACTGTCAACGGCCGCACATCAACACCCAACGATTTCAGCAACGCACCCAGCTTCCGCATGATCCCTCACCATAAGACGAACTTTATTGCGGCAAAGGCATGCGTCAGACGATGAGCCGCTGTCAACCAGCAGATGAAACGTTGCCACGCCTCATCGCGCTGCATCTGCTTATCCCGATGACCACTCCCGTTCCGGTTGTTGCCGGCGCTACAGTTTGCGCGCCGATGCTCGTGCAATCCTGGCGGGAGCGCACCGATGATCAATCGCCGCGCAATTCTCCGAGCCTGTGCGGTCGTGGCACTTGGCCTTTCGTTCGCCACCGGCTCGATCGCCGAAGCGCAGAGCGAGCCCGACATCGTGAAGCCACTCAAGGCCGGCCGCCTTGCCGTCAGCTTCGCCTACCAGTTCGAGCTGCTGGATGAAGTGCTCAAACGGAGCGTGCCGAAATACGGGCCCTGCATCGAGACATCCTATACCGAGGAGATGGACGCATCGCGCGACCAGCGCGAGGCGGTGAAAGGCGAGCTCATCAACATCCTGATCGCCGATGCCGGCATCAAGGCGCTCGACGATGAGATGATCCATATCCCGATCGCGCTGGATAAAGGACTGCATGGCACGCGCATCTCGCTGATCATGGCCGGCACGCAGGAGGCGCTCGCGGGCATCAAGACGATCGACGACCTGCGGCGCTTCCAGCTGGCGCAGGGCGCGGGCTGGGGCGACGTCAAGATCCTCGAGCATAACGGGATCCCGGTGGTGACCGCGTCGCAGGCGAATTCAAGGCCTATCGAGAGAAATATCCGGGGTTGGCGATCGAGCAGGCGCTGATCATCCACTATCCCTTCCCGCAATATTTCTATGTCTCCAGGTTGACGCCGCGGCTGGCGGAGCGGATCCATGCCGGGCTGGACGAGATGGTGCGCGACGGCACGTTCGACCGGATCGTCGACAAGCATTTCGGTGCGGCGCTGGCGGACCTGAACCTGGAGAAGCGCACCGTGATCGAGCTTGAAAACCCCTTCCTGCCGCCCTGGGCGCACGATTGAGAGCGGCCCGAAGCCGCCTCCAAAACAGGCAGCCGCGCCCAATAATTTTGCATTGCGTCATTGTCCTGGCGCATTATTAATCGACCATTAATCAATAACTTATCGAGCAATGCGAAATTTCATGACCTGATTTGCAGAAATCGATTTTGCGGTGCAGCACAGACTTCCCATATCCTTCTCAACAGTTCTGGGAGCGAGGGCCAACAAAGAAATGAAGGATGAGAGATGATTCAGCTTCTGGAACAGATCGCCCTACTGGCTCGCCGTTTCGCGACGTATCAGCGGGTCCGCCACGAACTCGGCACCTACACCGAGCGTGAACTCAACGACATGGGCATGAGCCGCGCCGATATCGGCCGCATCTCGCTCGAGGCCGCTTCCCTGGTGAAGCCGACGCCGCGCGCGAAGACCGACGAGGAAGACCGCCGCCCGGCGCTCCTGCGCCAGCGCTACTCGAGCTACCTCTAAGTCAAGGCAGCGAGAGGGCCGGCTTGGTAGCCGGCCCCGCTCGCGACCTGGAGATCGCGGCGCGATCGACGTTCAGCTTCCGTAGACGTCGAAGCCGAAATATTTGTCGTTGATCTTCTTATAGGTGCCGTTCTCGCGCAGCGCCTTGATGGCGGTGTTCATTTCGCCCAGCAGCGGGTCGCCCTTGCGCATGGCGGCGCCGACATTGCCACCGATCAGCGGATCGTCGATCGGCGCGCCCTTCAGCTCGAAATCCTTGCCGGCGTCGGATTTCAGGAAGCCTTCCGCCGTATAGACGGTGTCCGCCAAGCCATAATCGACCCGGCCGGCGGCCAGATCCGCATCCGCGTTGTCTTGGGTGTCATATAGCTTCAACTCCACGACATTGCCCCACTTCTTCTGCACCCAGCTGAGCTGCGAGGTGGAAGTCTGGACAGCCACGATCTTGCCCTTGAGTCCCGCCTCGGAATAATCGAACGGATCCTCCTTGCGGGCGTAGAACGAGACCGTGGTCTGATAATATTTGTCGGTGAAATCGACGACCTGCTTGCGGTCCTCGGTCGCCGACATGGAATTCATGATGGCGTCGATCTTGCCCTCTTGCAGGGCCGGGATGAGGCCGTCCCAGGCGATCGGCACCAGCTCGTAGTCCTTGCCCATCTGCTTGAACAGAGCGTCGATCAGCTCGACCTCGAAGCCGCCCCAGGTGCCGGCCGTGTCCTGGACCCAGAATGGCGCGTAAGGTTCTGGGGAATAGCCCACCTTCACCTTGTCCGCCGCCTCGGCCTCGGCCCCACCGAGCGCCATCCCCAGCCCAGCCGCTATACCCAGCGCCGCAACCCAGCGCCGCAACCCACTCTTCGCCATTTTCGCCTCCCTTTCTGCTTGCTTGGCGTGAAGCTGTATACAGCTTATCCTGCACCCAGACGAAGGCCAAGGCCTGGAAGCGCCGAATCACGTAAATTATGTGCTAGGTGAAGCACATGAACACGATCCTACGCACCCAACGACTAATTCTGCGCCGGCCTCGTTCCGACGATGTGGCCGCGATGCACGCCATCCTGCGCGACCCACTGGCCATGCACTACTGGTCGACGCTGCCGCACACACAAGTCTCCGAGACCGAAGCCTGGGTCGCGAAGACCATCGACGCCATCAATGCCGGCGAGTGCGACGATTTCTTCGTCGAGCATGAAGGCCTGCTGATCGGCAAGGCGGGCCTGTGGCATCTGAACGAGATCGGCTTCCTGTTCTCCCCCGCGGTCTGGGGCCAGGGTTTTGCGCGCGAGGCGCTGCAGGCGGTGATCGACCGCGCATTCAGCGACCGCGGGCTGGAGGACATCCGCGCCGAAGCAGACCCGCGCAACGAGCGCTGCCTGCGGCTGCTGACGCGCCTCGGCTTCCGCGAGACCAGCCGCGCGGAGCGCACTTGGCATATCGGCGATGAATGGAGTGACAGCGTGTATCTTTCCCTCTCGAAGCCGCGAAGCTGATGCGCAGCTTCTCGATCCCCAGCGGCAAGGCCCAGCTCACCGGCATTGAAGATGGCAAGGGGCCGGCCGTCGTCTTCCTCCATGCCGGCGTCGCCGACAAGCGCATGTGGCGCGACCAGATGGCAGCGTTTGCCGACCGCTATCGCGTCGTCTCCTACGACCGGCGTGGATTCGGCGAGACGCGCTACCAGCCGGAGGCGTTCTCCCACATGCGGGACCTGGGTGCCGTGCTGGATGGACTCGGAATCGAGCAGGCGTGCCTGGTCGGCTGCTCGCAGGGTGGCCGTTTCTCGGTCGACTTCACGCTGGCGCATCCAAAGCGCGTGAGCAAGCTGGTGCTGATCGCGCCTGCGATCGGCGGTGCGCCACAGCCTGAGGAGCTGCCTCCGGATATCGAGAACCTGCTGGAGCAGGCGGAGAGAGCGCAGGACCAGAAGCATTTCGATCTGATCAACCGGATCGAGGCACATCTCTGGCTCGATGGCCCACGCTCGGTCGATGGCCGCGTCCAGGGTTCCGCGCGCGATCTGTTCCTGCGCATGAACATCATCCCCTTGAAGAGTCCGTCGCCAGGCAAGGACAGTCCGGCCAAGGATTCCTTCAAGCGGTTGAAGGAGATCGTCGCACCGACCTTGATCATCTGGGGCGATCTCGATTTCCCGCATCTGCAGGAACGCTGCGCAATATTGGGCAAGCGCATCAAAGTCGCCAAGAGCGAACTGATGCCCGGCACCGCGCACCTGCCGAATCTGGAGCAGCCGAAGAAGTTCAACGCGCTGCTGGATGCGTTCTTGAGCGAAGCTGCATAGTCGCTCACCCTCCGCCCGTCATCCCGGCCAAGCGCAGCGCGGGTGACGGTAGAGTGGGAGATCGCGTCGGCGCAATCTAACCCACCAACGCCCGTCCGATCGCGTCGATGGCACGATAAGTCGTGGCATCGAGCGGCACGTTGATGGGATCGGGCCAGGAGGAGAGCTTTGCCACGACGAGGCGACGCCTCGGTTCGACATAGATGAGCTGGCCGTAGATGCCGCTTGCGCAATGCAGCCCGTTCCTGGTGTCAAGCGCCCACCATTGCTTGCTGTAGGCTGCGTCGGGGAAACGCTCGACCCTTTCTGTGTAATTGGCACGGAAAGCTTCGACGTCACCGGTGCGGCAGGAGAGCACCCAGGACTCGGGCACGACCTGTTTCGTTCCGCGCGCGCCGCGGTCGAGGAACAACTGCCCGAAGCGTGCATAATCGCGCAACGTCGCATTGAGTCCGCCATCGGCAAGGCCAGTGCCCTCATGATCGATGGTGATGCTGGCATCGGCCTCGGCGCCCATCGGCTGCCACAACGCATTCGACAAGAAGGTGGAAAGATCCTGCCCCGTGACCTTCGAAATGATCCAGCCGAGCACTTCCGTCTCGATCGAGCGATAGAGGAACGGGCCGCCATGCGGCCGCTCCTGCTGCAAGGCGAGGATGAGGCCCTTGATCGACAGCGTGTCGGCAGGACCGTGGCGCGGCTTCCAGCCACAGGCGCGGTCGAGCTGCGCCACTTCGCTGTTGGGCGCGAGATAGTCCTCGCTGAACTTGACGCCGGACCGCATGTCCAGCACCTGCGCCAGCGTGGCACCGCGATAGCCGCACTGCGCGAGCTCCGGCACGTAGTCGGTGACCAGGCGCCCGATATCCAGTTCGCCCGCGCCCACAAGGATGCCGACCAGCGTGCTGGTGAAGGATTTCACGACTGATTGCGAGAGGTGGAGGGTGGAGCGCTCCATGCCGTTCATATAGATCTCGGCGACGATGTTCCCCTCATGCGCCACCAGGAATCCGTCGGTGTAGGTCGCGGTGAGCATCTCGCTTACGGTGCGTATCGCGCCGTCGACATCCGTGAAAGTGATTCCGGAGAGATCGCGCGGCGCCGATCCGAAATGCCACGCCGGCCCATGCCCGCGCGCAATCCGCGCCGTACGCAGAAAGTCGCCGACATGCTGGAACGCCCAGCGATTCTGCGGCGGCCAATCCCAATTGCCCCAGGTCAGGCTCGCCGGCGCCCCCGGCAGCGGCCATTGCGCGGCCAGCGGAGGCCGTATTGTGTCGATCAAGAAGTCCCCCAGAATCGTGCGGTACTTTCGTGCGGCGATAGATTGGACGAGGGGCATGTCGCGAGCAAGAGCTACGCCCTCTCGCCCTAACTACACCGTTCCCGGCCAAGCGAAGCGCGAGCCGGGATGACGGATTAGGGTAGGCGTTGGGCGGAGAACAGGCTGCGCTACTTCTTCCCCATCTGCGCTGCCTGTGCCATCAGCCAGTCGCGCAGCGTGGTCGCCTCAGCGCTCAGCGGACGATGCGCGCTCCAGCTTACGTAGGTGGCTTCGGGCGGCACGAACTCCGCCTTGGTCACAGTCACCAGCTTGCGCGCTTCCAGCAGCGGTGCGACCAGGCTCATCCACCCGAGCGCCACGCCCTGCCCGTCCTGCGCGGCCTGCCAGGCGATGACGTAGTTGTTGATGCGCCGCGTCTTCAGCCTGCGCGCCGGCACGCCGATCGCGCCGAACCATTCTTCCCATTCAGTC
>DASRRI010000070.1:0-10422 GCA_035695765.1 Dongiaceae bacterium | reverse complement strand
CATCGAACCAGGCTCATACGAGATCTACAAGAAGACAGGTGAGTTCCCGGAGGGAACGATCTTCTTCAAGGAACTGCAGCTGACGCTCCCAGCCGAGAACCCGGATGGATCGCGCACCGAGCCCTCCGGGCGTGGGTTCTTCCCAGGCGCGCTCAATGGCGCAGACGTAACTGTCAAAGATTCAAAGCGCTTTGCTGACACAGATGGGTGGGGTTATTTCAACTTCAATCACCACGAGCCGAAGGCGGCGACAGCAAAAGTGAAGCCCAAAGAGGAATGCGCGTACTGCCATATTGCCAGCGCCAAAAAGGATGATGTCTGGACCCAGTTCTATAGACTCCTGGACAACTGATTTCAGGTTCAGCAGCGGGGAGCCGACACGAGGATAGACATCCGGCAATTGCCGAAATGCTGAGGCCATCGAGGTCTTCTGGCAGGCATTTCACCTCGGACACCCCAGGTTGATTCACACCGAAACACTATCCCAGGGGGCGGGCGCAAAAGTGCCCCCTGGGATAGGTGCGTGGTCTGAATGCGCAGCGACCATTGCGGGCGCAGTAGGGCTCATCACGGAGCGTGCGGCATGATTGGGCAGCTCACCAAGCCTGAACGTCAGTTGGCTTTGGTTATCCTCTGTGTCGTGGCTGTCCTCGGACTTTTGATGATGGTCGCCGGCCGGAACGATCCTCTCGGTGCACAGGGCGGCCTCGTGGCCCTGTTGGCACTGTTCGCGATATTCGGCGTTATTTCCGGTTATTTCAGCCCCGAACCGGGAGAAGGCCGCCTTAATTACTATTACGATGAGCCAAGCAAGGCTGGAATTTTATTTTCGATGGCATGGCTCATATTTGGATTGCTTGTCGGTGACTGGGTAGCGTGGCTTCTTGTCGACCCCAATCTGACTTTCGATGCCGGCTGGTCGAGTTTTGGCCGAATTCGGCCGGTCCACACCACAAGCGTACTTTTTGGATTTGGCGGGAATGCGCTGATCGCCACGTCCTTCTATGTCATGCAGCGGACGTCACGCGCGCGGCTGCCTGATCAGCTCAGCCCCTTGTTCGTGCTGTTCGGGTACAACCTCTTTTGCGTCCTCGCCGTCACCGGCTACATGATGGGCATCACGCAGTCCAAGGAATATGCCGAGCCGGAATGGTACGCCGATCTCTGGCTGGTGATCGTCTGGATCACCTACTTCATCGTCTATCTGCGCACGCTGGTCCGCCGCAAGGAGCCGCACATCTACGTGGCGAACTGGTACTACATGGCGTTCATCCTCGTGATCGCCATGCTCCACATCGTCAACAACCTCGCCGTGCCGGTCTCTCTCGGTGGCGCCAAGAGCTACTCGCTGTTCGCGGGCGTGCAGGATGCGATGACAGAGTGGTGGTACGGTCACAACGCCGTGGCCTTCTTTCTGACCTCCGGCTTCCTCGGCATGATGTACTACTACCTGCCGAAACGCGCCGGCCGGCCGATTTTCTCCTACCGGATGTCGATCATCAGCTTCTGGGGAATCACGTTCTTCTACATGTGGGCCGGGTCGCATCACCTGCACTATACGGCCCTGCCGCAGTGGGTGCAGACGCTCGGCATGACCTTCTCGCTGATGCTGCTCATCCCTTCCTGGGCGTCCGCCGGCAACGCGCTCCTCACGCTGAACGGCGCCTGGCACAAGGTCCGCGACGACGCGACGCTCCGGTTCATGATGGTCGGGGCTGTGTTCTACGGCCTGACCACCTTCGAGGGGTCGTTCCTGGCGATCCGGCCCGTCAATTCATTGTCGCACTACACCGATTGGACCGTCGGCCACGTGCATGCCGGCGCGCTGGGCTGGGTTGCCATGATCACCTTCGGCTCCATCTACGCCTCCGTGCCGTGGCTGTGGAAGCGCGAAAACATGTATTCGGCCAAGCTGGTGGAGGCGCATTTCTGGCTCGCCCTCGCCGGCACCACGGTCTACGTCCTCGCGATGTGGAACTCCGGCATCATCCAGGGGCTGATGTGGCGGACCTACAATGACAGCGGCACGCTCGCCTACAGCTTCGTCGACTCGCTGGTCGCAATGCATCCCTACTACATCGCGCGCGCGGTCGGCGGGTTGCTCTTCCTCACCGGCGCGGTGGTCGGCTGCTACAACATCTGGATGACGATCCGGACTGCGCCCCAGACGGCGCGCGAGCCTGTCGCCGAGCCCCTCGGACCCTTGCCTGCAGACACACCCATCCGCCAGCCCGGGGAGTGAGCCGGCATGTTCGGGCTTCATTACTCGCTGGAACGCAAATCCATCGCGCTGGTGCTCGCCATCATCGGCGTCGCCAGCATCGGCGGCCTCTTCGAGATTGCGCCCCTCTTCACCATCCATCAGACGGTCGAGGACGCCCCCGAGATGCGGCTCTACACTCCGCTTGAGCTCGCGGGTCGGAATATCTACATCCGCGAAGGCTGCTACGCCTGCCACTCGCAGATGATCCGCACCTTGCGCGACGAGGTGGAGCGGTACGGGCCGTACTCACTCGCGGTCGAATCCAAATACGATCATCCCATGCTCTGGGGTTCGAAGCGCACCGGGCCGGATCTCGCTCGGATCGGCGGCAAATATTCCGACGAATGGCAGGTGGCGCACCTCATCAATCCGCGCGACGTGGTGCCGGAATCCATCATGCCCAAGTATGACTGGCTGGCGCGCACCGAGTTGCGGATCGACGATCTTGGCGACAACCTGGCGGCGTTGCGCACGGTCGGCGTACCCTATACCGACGCGATGATTGCGAATGCCGCGTCCGACGCCCGCGGACAAGGGGCGCCGGATTCCCCGGGCGCGGCGGGCGTGACCCAGCGTTACGGCGAGGCGACCACGGTGCGCGCCTTCGACGGTCAGCCGGACGAGCTGACCGAGATGGACGCTCTTGTCGCCTACCTCCAGGTCCTCGGTCGGCTCACGGACGCAGCCTACAAGCCGGTCGCGGCCGCGGGAGGGTCGCAGTGACACTCGATCACGACACGCTCGTCTGGCTCTCGAAGTCCTTCGGCCTGTTCTACCTGATCGCGCTGTCGCTCGCGGTCGTGGCCTATGCGTACTGGCCCTCCAACAAGAAACAGTTCGATCGCGCTGCCGACTCGATCCTTGATGACGAGGACAAGCCATGTCGGTAAAAGAGCGCGATCCCAAGACCGGCTATCTGACCACCGGCCACGAATGGAACGGCATCAAGGAGTTGAACACGCCGGTGCCGCGGGCGGTCTACGTCTTCCTGATCGCGACCGCCCTCTTTTCCATCGGCTACTGGATCTTGATGCCGGCCTGGCCAACCGGAACTGCCTACACCAAGGGCCTGCTCGGCATCGACCAGCGCGCCATCGTCGCCGACTCCCTGAAGCGGGCGGCGCTGGATCGTTCCATCTGGTCGGCCCAGATCGAGGCGAAGAGCTACAGCGAGATCCAGGGCGACCCACGCCTGATGGAGGTCGCCCGCGAGACCGGCCGCACCCTGTTCGGCGACAACTGCGCCGCCTGCCATGGCCGCAACGCCACGGGCGGCAAAGGCTTTCCGAACCTCACCGCCCAGTCCTGGCTGTGGGGCGGCGCCCCGGAGACCATCGCCGAGACGATCCGGGTCGGGATCAATTCCGCCCATCCCGAAAGCCGGACGTCCCAGATGCTGGCTTTCGGCCGCGACGGCGTGCTTCCCCGCGGCGACATCGAGAATGTCGTCGCCTATGTGCGGAGCCTGTCGAACCCGGCAGGAATCGATGCGCCGGCGGACCAGGTCGCAGCCGGCAGGGCGGTGTTCGCCGCGAACTGCGTCGCCTGCCACGGCGAGGCCGGCCAGGGCAACACGGAACTTGGCGCGCCGAACCTCACCGACCAGGTCTGGATCTATGGCGGCGATCGCCAATCGATCTACACCACCGTGTGGGGTGGGCGACAAGGTCACATGCCGACCTGGGAGGCCAGGCTGCCTCGCCTGGACCGGAAGATCCTGGCGCTCTATCTGGTCGACCTGCGGGTTCCAGCCCCATGAGCAGGGCACCGGCGATGCGGCAGGGCCGGAGGAGCCGAGCCACGATCTGGTGGCTCGTGGCGGCCGGGCTGCTTCTCGTCATCGGCGCGAACGCGCATCTCCTCTATGTGGCGACAACCTCCGCGCCCGGCTGCGTCGCCCATGTCGGGCCCGGCGAGGGTGGGGGGCCGGGCGCGACGCTGAGCGCCGCGGACTCGTCCTGCGCGCCGCAACCCCCAGGCCACGACGCAGCGCATCCGGAGTGAGGCAGATCATGGAAACGATCCCCGCAGTCGTGCCGCCCCTGCCCCGCGCCGACAGCTGGAACCGGCACTACGCGCCGAACACAGCGCTCCGATGGCTCGCCGCCGGGTGGGGCGACCTGCTGATGCAGCCGACCCCGAGTCTGATCTACGGCGCCATCGTCTTTGCCATCTCCGCCGCGGTCGTCTTCGGCCTCTTCGTCCTGGGTTGGGACTACATCCTGTTCCCGGCCTTCGCCGGCTTCATGGTCGTCGGCCCGATCTTCGCCATCGGCCTTTACGAGAAGAGCCGCCGGATCGCGGCCGGCGAGCCGGTCAGTCTGGGGCGGATGATTTTCGTCCGCGCCGCATCGGGAGGGCAGATCCTGTTCCTGGGCGTCCTCCTGTGCATGCTGATGCTGGCGTGGATGCGGGCGGCAGTAATCGTCTACGCCCTGTTCTTCGGCCTGCGGCCCTTCCCCGGCCTGCAGCACATCGCGACGGTGCTGTTCACCACGCTGGATGGTGGGGCGATGCTGGTCGTCGGGATCGTGATCGGCGCCGTGTTCGCCGCCTTCTCGTTCGCCATCAGCACCTTCTCGATCCCGA
The DNA here is from genome assembly GCA_035695765.1 of Dongiaceae bacterium. Classification (GTDB taxonomy): domain Bacteria; phylum Pseudomonadota; class Alphaproteobacteria; order Dongiales; family Dongiaceae; genus Dongia_A. Next base: position 5,570 of record DASRRI010000070.1, on the reverse strand, counting down.
TGCTGCTTGAGGAGCGCGTCGATGCCCTGACCGCGATGGGGACGAGCATGGCGCTGGTCTGGAACAACCTACTGGTCATGCTGGCCTGGGGGGCGATCGTTCTCGTGCTCTTCCTGGTCAGCCTGGCGACCGGCCTCCTGGGCCTGATCGTGTTGTTCCCGCTGCTGGGGCACGGGACCTGGCATGCCTATCGCGCGATCCGGCCGGAGACATGGGACGCCTCATGAGCCGCCCCGAACCAGGCGGCGCAGTCCCGATCGCCGGGACCGACATGAGGACCGAGGACAGCGAGGTGCTGCTGGCGAGCCGCCTCCTCGGGAAGGGACTGCGGCAGACCGATCTGTCCGTGCCGACGATCCACTGCGGCGGCTGCGTTGCGAGGATCGAGCGGTTGCTGGGTCGCCTTCCCGGCGTTGAGCAGGCGCGCGTCAACCTGTCGACCAAGCGAGCCACCATTCGCTGGCGCGGCGCGGCGCCGCCTCCCTTCATCGCGACGCTGAGCGCCGCCGGCCATGACGCCCATCTCCGCGATGTCGGCGTAGAGGAGAAGGATGGGATCCTGCGGGAGCTGGTGCGGGCGCTCGCAGTGTCCGGCTTCGCCGCGAGCAACATCATGATGCTGTCGGTGGCGGTCTGGTCCGGCGCCGATCCCGCCACGCGCAACCTGTTCTACTGGCTGTCGGCATTGATCGCGGTCCCGGCGCTGGTCTATTCGGGCCGCGTGTTCTTCCGATCCGCCTGGCAGGCCCTTTGCCGGGGGCGGACAAACATGGACGTGCCGATCTCGGTCGGTGTCCTTCTCGCCTTCGGCATGAGCCTGTACGAGACGGCGCATCACGAGGCGCACGCTTATTTCGATGCCTCGGTGTCGCTGCTGTTCTTTCTGCTGATCGGCCGTACGCTCGACCACATGATGCGGGAACGCGCGCGCACGGCGGTGAAAGGCCTTGCCCGGCTGGCCGCACGCGGGGCGCTCGTCCTGCAGGACGACGGGACGCATCTCTATCGCCCGGTCGACGAGATCGAGCCCGGCATGACCATCCCGCTGTCCGCCGGCGAACGCGTGCCGGTGGATGCCCGCGTGATAGAGGGGCGATCGGAGATCGACGGATCGCTGGTCTCGGGCGAAAGCCTCCCGCAGCCGGTCGCGGAGGAAGACATGCTGCAGGCGGGCATGCTCAACCTGACCGCGCCCCTGATCGTCGTGGCTACCGCCGCCGCGAAGGACTCCTTCCTCGCCGAGATGACGCGGATGATGGAGGCGGCCGAGGCCGGCCGCTCGGGCTACCGGCGCATCGCGGACCGCGCCGCCCGGCTCTACGCCCCGGTGATCCACCTGACCGCCCTGCTGACCTTCGCCGGATGGATGTTGGCCGCAGGCGATGCCCATCGCGCGGTGACGGTCGCGATCGCGGTCCTGATCATCACCTGCCCCTGCGCGCTCGGGCTCGCTGTGCCGATGGTGCAGGTGGTCGCTGCCCGCCGCCTGTTCGAGCGCGGCATCATGGTCAGGGATGGCGGCGCGCTGGAGCGCCTTGCCGAAGCCGATCACGTCGTCTTCGACAAGACCGGGACCCTGACGCGCGGCACGCCGCAACTGGTCGAGGGAGGCGGCATCGACGCGAAGACGCTCGCCATCGCCGCGGCGATGGCGGCGCATTCCCGTCACCCCTATTCGCTGGCCCTGGCGGCTGCCGGCCGGAGCCGGAATGTGCCTCCTGTCGCCCTGGCCGGCCTGCGCGAGCATCCCGGATCAGGCCTCGAAGGCCGCATCGGCGATGCGGTCTATCGGCTCGGCCGGCCCGAATGGGCCCTCGCCGGCCATGCCGCTCCGGATGCCGGACGAGCACCGTCGGACGTCGTGCTATCCGAGAACGGCGGGTTCCTGGGCGGCTTCACATTCCGGGACGAGCCGCGCGCCGGGGCGCGCGTGGCGGTCGCGACGCTGACGTCGAAAGGAATGCCTGTGGAGATCCTGTCCGGCGACCGGGAGGACGCGGTCCGCTCGCTGGCGTCAACGCTCGGCACGCCGCATGTCGCCCGCGTGTCGCCGGGCGGAAAGGTCGCGCGCATCGCCGCGCTCGCCGCGTCCGGGCGCAAGGTGCTGATGGTCGGCGACGGGCTGAACGACACACCGGCCTTGGTCGCGGCCCATGTCTCGATGGCGCCGGCGTCGGCCGCGGATGTGGGGCGCAACGCTGCCGATTTCGTCTTCCTGCGGGAGAGCCTGATGGCGGTGCCGCAGGCGATCGACGTCGCCTGCCAGGCGGGCCGCCTGGTCCGCCAGAACCTGCTGCTGGCCGTGGCCTACAATGCGGTGGCCGTCCCAGTCGCGATCCTGGGCCAGGTGACACCCCTGCTGGCCGCCATTGCGATGTCGGCATCGTCGATCATGGTGGTCGGCAACGCATTACGTCTCGGATGGCAAGCAGAGAAGGTCGATACTGACCACTCCGGAGAGACTACAATGACGACGCCAGAGCCGATCCCGATGGACCGTCGATAATGACCTTCCTATACCTGGTCCCGATTGCATTGTTATTGGGTGCAGCAGGGCTCGGCGCGTTCTTATGGTCACTGCGAGACGGACAATATGAGGATCTCGACGGAGCATCCCAGAGGATTCTCTTCGAGGAGAATGATTGCCCGGCGAAAGAGAAACGAAAATCTATCCAACAATCACGATAGTATTCACAAAATACGTCCTTTCCATTGGGCAGCAGCAGCATGGCTATGATGGCGAAATGCTCGACATGCAGCGACGCCTGTGCGCGCTGAAGCAGGTCGCGCAGCGCGAGGCGCTGGAGATCGCGCAACTTAATGCCAGCGCATCCGTGCGCGGCGCGGTTATGACCAATTGCCGGCGCTGATCCGTCGAGCGCTGTCTTCTACCTCGTGGGTCGGATGCTTGTTCAAAAACGCCGTCAGCTACGAGACGGTGTGCCTTTGTCGTCATGATGGCTGTTAAGACTCGTCCGACAGAGCAATTTCGATACCGATGGAGAATCGGCAATGCAGTTTCTAATGCGCCCCTATTTGCAGTGAATCAGCACGTGGTCCGGAGACCTCACGCCCGGATCGAACGAGCACCGCGACGCGTTCTGCCGTATGCTGCTCGTGGCCTACAATCCTTATCGACCTGCCGTCATCGACTGGCCGGCCCTTTCGTCGGCGGAACTTGCTCGGATGCGAGCCTTGCCATTCTGGGATACGGCGGTCGCCATCGAGGGCAGGGCGGCGCTGTGCATGGATTGGCAGGCCAAGCACATCAATGATGCCCTGATCAGCGATGGCTTGAAACTGAACGCCGCGGAGGAACGCCGCCATAAGTAAGTGCTTCACCACATGCTAGCCAGTTACGGGATTGCTACGCGGCCGCAGCCTGTCTGCGGCCGCCCCCGCGATCCCGAACTTGGATTCCTGCGGACTGGGCATGGCGAATGCATCAACTCGTTCTTCGCCTTCGGCTTGTTAGAGCCCGCGAAGCGGTCCGGCTTCTTTCCGATGCCGCTGGTCGAGACCTTCGGGCCCATCGTGCAGGAGGAGGCCCGCCATATCCTCTTCTTCGCCAATTATCTCGCCTACCGGCGGGCGACACTCAGCTGGATCGGCCTTGTCCTTTTCCAGGTCAAATGCAGCATGGCGATCCTGGAACAGGTCTTTGCGCGCGTCGCGATGGCGTTTGCTACGCGTCGCCAGAACAGGTAGCGGAGGTGCATGATAGCTTCCTGACCAAGGGTGCTGGCGTGGTAACAGATGTATTCGATAAGCAAGCTTTCCTTGCACTCTGCCTCAGCGAGAACAGCCGCCGCATGGCTGGGTATGACCGACGACTCGTGCGGCCTTTGCTGATTCCCCGGCTAGTGCACGCTGTCCTCGCCCTCTCCAGAGTGATCTCTGCGCGAGCGCGCTGAGGGGCGCTCGACCGATGCCGGCGCGTGCGGCCAGGCTCCAAAAAAGTCGACGTGAGTCTATTGTTGAATCAAAGCACAGCATCGCGAACTCAGGAGCGAGATCGCTCACGCCTGTTGCCTGGACCGTCGCGTAGCCCACGCCCTCCACGTAGTAGTGGCCGTAACCCTGCTGCAGCGCATAGATCAGGATGCCAAACAGCGCCATACCGAGGACGTGTCGGACATAGCGCCCCTTGATCCGGCGAAGACGTCCTCCGCGACATGCAAGCCGCGGGCGAAGCCCGCCGCTGCCGCTTCGCGAGTAAGGCGCCACATGTGCGTGATGGAGCGAATGCCTTCCCGCGATAACTGACGTAACGGTGGCTCTCACCAACGCTGCGTTCCGACCAAGGCCAAAGCGTCTGGGCTACCTGGAGGCATAGTTCGATTTACTTTCCCATGGGATTGATAGAACGCGTTTTCGCGGACTGATCAACCGAATGGGCCGTGCTTTTGGCGCCACTTTGGGCCCGGGCCGCGCATATAGTGGAGTTCAGGGTGATACGGATCAGATAGACGCGCGATTATCCCTCCGCAGCTCAGCATTGCAATGCGGGAAATTCGCCCTGGTGAGGGATTGGAAGATCTCGCCATTAGGAGGCGTGGAATCCAATGTGTGACGGTGTTCATCTCGTCTCTAGTCCAATGAAGGCGCGTGCCCCAGATCGATCGAAGACGGGCTAGAGAACGGCACAGCCTTTTCTGTCGTGGCGCCCCTGCGACGGCTCTAGTCCCGCCTTCGTCGAACTGCTCTCGGTCAAAAGGCACCGAAACCAGAGCAGCGTCTAAGCAAAAGAGGGGGCCGGCGGTGATCGATCGCCGACCCCCTCTAGCCCACGCAAAGCTGGCCATGGGGGAGCATGGTCATCACTTCACCGATCTTGGGAGTCTCGGTGAATCTGCGCAGGACCTCTCTCTGACCGCGATGGCGGATCTCCGATGAACTGAAGCTGGTGTCTCGCCATCGGCGGTGCTTCCTCGATCTGCAACTGGAGCGCAATGCATGTCGGTCGATCGCTCAAGTGGTTCGGCACGACAGGTCTGGATCAGCAGTACGGCGAGTCCCCAGACCGATGACATGAAAGAGAGAACCAGAACCAGAATCCATCCGTCGATCATTGGTCCGCCACCTTCTCGCTTGGCGCTCTCACCATGAAACCATCGCGCAATGCGCGGCACGACGCGAGTTCAGAGTGGTATAGAATGGAAAAATTGTCCGAACTGATCGCTGAACTGCGGGCACCTTCTTGCAGCCTGCTGCTTGGAGGAGAGGCGTTTCAGTTCCGCAACGTCACTCACCCCATTGCCCTCCTCAATTCCGTCCTGGCTCTGTTGAGCCGCGACTTGACCGTGCCGGCCTTCACGTGAAGAGCGGCCGCCATTTCGGCGTGGTTCGTTTCGTACTTCAGCGAGCAGCGGATAACCTGCCGCGCCCGATAGGGCAGCGCCGGGAACACCTTGCTGGCGGCCATCAGATCATCCCTGGCCCGCCTGACATCGGCGGCCAAGATGTGGGTCAACAGGTGATCGTCGGGGGCGACGTAATACGCGGCGCTGACGGATGGCCGTTTGCTGTTCAGCCAAGTGTTCCGCATGATCGTGAATAGCCACGCGCGC
>DASRRI010000069.1:0-7754 GCA_035695765.1 Dongiaceae bacterium | reverse complement strand
GAGCGCGGAACAGGGAGCGGCGGGCCGCCCGCCCCTCACCATCAACGGCGCGCTCGCCTCCGGCCGCATCGTCGCCGGCGCCGTCGGCGATGCGACACGGCTCGAATACACGGTGATCGGCGATGCGGTGAATCTGTCGGCTAAGCTCGAGAAGCACAACAAGGTCGAAGGCTGCCGCGCGCTGGCGCTGAAGGAGACCTATGACGCGGCGCTGGGACAGGGCTACCAGCCGCAAGCGCAGCATCGCGTGCTGAACCACGTCTCCGTCGGCGGCGTCGCCGCGCCGCTCGATCTGGTCTCGGTGGCATGACCAGCAATCAGATCTCAAAGTCGGAGCAAGAAGCGCGGCGGTATTGCGCGTTGGCGCCGACCAAGCATCATATTCAAGTTTGGGAGATTGGTGACTTGATTTCATGGGGATTCTTTTCGAAGTGCACATCGCGGCAGTCTTCATCCGCAGTGTCAATTGCACTGCACCTTGCTGCGGCAATCATCGTTGGCGCATGCACGACGATGTATTTGGTGAATATCTACCTCGGCGCGAATCGGCTCCTGGTGTTTGAGCTCCTGAACAATACTCTGCTCATCGTACTTAGAGTGAGCACTCTCGTCGTGGGAGCCACATACAAGATCGCGCTACTTGTCTTTCCTGGCGCAAACGCAAGATTGGTCGTAATTAATGCGAGTGTTGGCATTGCGTTCGCCGTAATTCCCGCACTTATCTCGGGTTATAATTCCATTGAGCGGATGAGTGCTGCTGGGCACCGTGACGTCCCGACCCATTACAGACCCCCTTTTATAGTGGGTGCCGCAATTCTGCTGCTATCGCTGTTCTTGCTACTCTTCACGTTACGTACCGTTTTGATTGTGCAAGTGGAATGGATCGTATTTGTGCACGTGCTTGTGAGTGTTATCTTTTCCTTTGCAGTTACTCTCACGATTCTATCGGCCGTCGGCATCGCGATAGTGTTCTGCGCCGCTAAGGCAGTTAAATCTGTCACGTCGCTACGACGCTGATTCGATCAATGAAAAAAAGTGGTGGAGAAGCGGAATCAGAGTGCAAGTGTTTCACGCTGATGCGCGAACTTAAGATCAGCGCGCGGAAGTCGAGTTAAGTCTACTCTGACCCCATTAATATCTGGTCTCATTTGGTGCGTGCCCATGAAGATCACCGCCATCCGGGGCGTCCTTGTATTCGCCATTCATGCCAAATGAGGGCGATTACCAGGAAATCGAAGAGGGTCAACGCGATCAGACCGACCGAGTGCGTATAGGAAAAGCGATAGAGCTGGTAGATAATGAAGGCCGCGAGCGCGATGAGCGACGCGGGATAAGACCACAATTGGTTCCTGAGAAGACCGATGACCAGGAGCAATTTGATCACGCCGTGGCTGAGCAAATAGAACGCATAGAAGGACTTCGATGCCACGGAGAAATGCTGTGCCATGGCGAGGAGATGTGACGCGACATAGTCATTGGGATCCGCGATCAGCTCTTACTGCGTCACGATCTTCACGAGGGTTGCGACGGTCTCCGTGGTGACCAGATAGAGCGCAAGACCCCCAACGATCTCGATCCTGGCCAAGTTGGATCATTCGCCGATTTATCAGCCATAACTGGGTAACCAGCAGAAGGCCCACAGCAATGATCAATGCCAGCACTGCACTTACACCAAATCCAATTTCGCCGCTTGTGCCGCAAACGTAGCCTATGGCGCCGTGTCGATACGTGCTGATGAACGTCCGCTCAGGTCTCGGCCGTCCAGACCACCACGGCTTTCCGCGCCGTCTTGCTGGCGGTCGCGGAGATCGACCGCAAATTCACGCCTTTCTTGGCGAGCTTCTCGAGATAGGCCAAGAGCGTGCCGGGCTTGTTAGGCAGCTCCACGACTTCCGCCGCCGCCTCCGTGAAGGCGATGTTCGCCGCCGCAAGCGCCTTCATCGCCTTGCGCGGGTTGTCAGTGACGAGCTGCACCACGCCCTGCGGGTTCCAGCCCAGGATCGAGACGATGTTGACCCCCGCTCCCGACAGCGCCCTGATGCCGGCCGCCACGGTCCCCGGCCTGTCCTCGACCTCGATGATGATCTGTTTTGCCTTCGCCACGTCATCCTCCTCCTGGTTCGGCGCATTGCTTGCGCGCTCGGTTTGAGAAACGGGGTCAGAGTAGATTTTTTTGGGAGAAACGGGGTCAAATTTCTTGAGCGCGGATGCGGCAGTTAAATCTACTCTGACCCCATTTATTCAATACGGCCAGCCGTGTTATCGCACTGGCTTGCAGTGCGACGAGGCCATCAGGCCGGCAGCAGGTCGATCGCGCGCATGACGGCGGCCACGGTGCCTTTGTTGGTGGCCGATTCATGCGTGCCCGTTCCGCAGGAATAGACATCGCCACCTTTGCACGTGAACTTCTTGTCTCCTTGCGTGATCTCCAGCTCCCCTTCGATCACGGTGCAAACCATGTCATTGGGCATCGCTTCATCTGGCCATGTTGATCCCGGCTGGAACACGGTGTCCGACAGTTGGACTTGCTTGTAAGCTGCGATCATGGAGTTCCGCTTACCGAGCATGACGACTCGAACGCCCGGGTGATATTCCTTGCCCTCATCGGGACCATACATTTCCGCCGCTGCTGGCCTTGGCAGAGCGGCCAGGGGCGCCGCCGCGGCAATTGTCAAACCGAGTGCCATTGCAGACCTGCGATCCAAGTCTTCCATAGCTCCCTCCCTTGCTAGCGATGTGCGGGCGCACATGCTCGGCTAGCTCACACCCGGCTCACCCGACTGTCAAAACAACAAAAGAACTACCCATGTGTGGCTGCTCGGCGCCGACGGTCCTCATTTCCCCGCGGCTCTTAGCTCGCGCGGAATGAGGTCGAGATGTCGATGGTTTCAGCCATGCTCGATCCGATGAACCGCACGATCCGCTTGGACTCCCCATCGGAGCAGTTGGCTTTTACATAGCGCGCGAGCCCATCCAGGCTCGCGCGAATACCGATCAATCTGCGCTCGATACGCAAAGCGACATCTCGTTCCATCTGGCTTCTCTCACAGCTACGAACCATGCGCCGCTTCCACGTCTGCGTCTTGGCCTGCGACTCCCGCCTTCTGCGCCGGCAGCACCATCGTCACCTTGGTGCCTTTGCCGACCGCGCTTTCGATGCTGAACTGGCCGCCGTGCAATTCCACCAGCGACTTCACGATCGGGAGGCCGAGGCCGGTCCCTTCCTGGCTGCGGGTGAAGGGGTTGTCGACTTGGCCGAAGGCGGTCATGGCATGGTCGATCTGTTCCGGCGGGATGCCGATGCCGGTGTCGGAGACCGAGAGCGCGACCCACCCGGTGGCGCCGGCGGGCTTGGCGGTCAGTGTGACTTCGCCGCCTTGCGGCGTGAACTTGATGGCGTTGCTGAGGAGGTTGATGAGGATCTGCTTCACCGCGCGCTTGTCGGCGACGAGGAGCGGCGTCGCAGGATCGATCTGGCGCGCGATCTTGAGGCCGGCGTTCTCCGCTCGCTCGCGCACCAGGCGCGCGCAATCATCGAAGGTGTCCTCGACGTCCACCTCCTCGACATGCAGCTGGTAGCGACCGGCCTCGATCTTCGAGAGGTCGAGGATGTCGTTGATGATGGAAAGCAGATGCTTGCCGCTGGCGTGGATGTCGTCGGCATAGGTGGCATATTGCTTGTGGCCGATCGCGCCGAACATCTGCATCTGCATGATCTCGGAAAAGCCGATGATGGCGTTCAAGGGCGTGCGCAATTCGTGGCTGACATTGGCGAGGAAATCGGACTTGGCGCGGTTGGCGATCTCCGCCTGGTGCTTGGCCTCGCGCAAATTATCTTCGGAGCGGATGCGTGGGCTTGCGTCGGTGATGAAGGCGACGAAATGCGCGACATGCCCGCCATCTTCCAGGATCGGGTTTACATGCATGTCGTTCCAGAACGGCTTGCCGTCCTTGCGCTGGCTGCGCAGCAGGAGGTTGGCGGCGCGGCGCTGGATCAGCGCGCGCTCCAGCCGCTCGATCTGGTCCTGCGGCGTCCCGCGTCCCTGCAGGAAGCGCAGAGGCTGGCCGATCACCTCCTGCGTCTCATAGCCGGTGATGCGCGCGAAGGCCGGATTGACATAGAGAATGGCCGCCTCCGGCGAGGTCGCATCGCACAGGGCGACGCCGATCGTAATGGAGGATAGAGCGGAGGCGAGCACCGCGTTGCGCGCGATGACGGCGCGGGCATCGGCTGCGCTCTCCTGCACCGGGACAGGCGGCGCCGCGCCGAGAATTGCGGGATCGACCAGCAGGCGATAGAGCGCACCCTGCGCATCATGCAACGCGATGCAGGCGAGACGGTGCGGCGCGCGCGCGCCGTTGGCGGGCCAGGTCAGCTCATGGGCAGGCAGGGTCGCGATCGCGGTGATGGGCGTGAGTGTGCCGCCGCTGCGCTGCGCCCAGGCATCGAACAAAGCCTGCGCCGCGATACCGGGCCGGAGCACGTCGTCCAGCGCGATGTTGCGCGCGCTGAGCTCTTCGCGGAAAGCGCGGCTGGCGCCGATCAGACGGTCCTCGAGATCGAAGCCAGCGATGGCGAGCGGCAGCGACAGCCAGGGATCTAAGGATGCCGGCGAAGCAGCGGCCGGCGTGTCATTGGCTGGCTGAACACCGAGCAGCCTGGCGTTCCGCATGCGCCAATTGATGCGGATCATCCAGGCGCCGTACAGCGCGAAAGGTGCGAGCAGAACGATCGCAGCCACCGCGAGGACATCGAATCCCATGCATCCGCCCACAAGAAGCCAGAGCGCGGTTTCCGGCTTTCCCCATGGTCAGCCCTCGCCGGTCGCCGTTCCGCATTGTTAACGATTCGCGCGGGAAAGTCATGCGGTGCCGCGCGACCCCACGCCGATCTGCGCCCCTTGTCACAATGATGAGCTCATACCCGGCGCGCCAAGCCGGTCTGCGCCTCGGCCCATTGCGTGAGCCTGGATGCGCGGAAGCCCTGCCAATCCGCATGGATCCGCGCAGCCCAGTCCTTCGCGAGGGCAATGAGGGGGCGCGGCCAGCCGGCATTTCGCGCAAATGTCATCAATCCGTCGACCTGCGCCGCACCGTCGCGCCCGGCGCAGCGCAATTGCGCCCAGGCGGTCAGCTCGCCCATCGAGGCGATGACGCTTTCGAACGCGCCGCGGTCGGGCTGGGTGGTGGATAGGTCGAGCTTGTCCGCGCTCGGCTGCAATTCGCGCAGCGTGAAGGAACGGCCCGCGATGCGCGCGGCGGTGAGGAAGGCGGGACCGACTGCCTGCATGCGATTCTCGATCGCGACCACGCGCGCGGCTTCGCTGCCGAAACGCGGCTGGCGCTGCTTCAGAAGCGGAGTGAGTGTGGAGCCGCTCTGGGTCTTGAGATCGATGAGGGCCGCGCCGTCGTGTCCGCCATCGCCCTCGACCAGGACGACATAGCGCTTGAGCCCGAGCGCGCCGACGCCTGCGATGCGCTGTGCGACATCCAGCACCTTGAAGAAGCGCGGATAGGCCCGGCCCTCGCCGAAGCGTTTCATGAATTGCACGACGCGCGCGCGTTCGTCGGCTGAGAGCGCCAGCGCTTTCCCCGTGTCGGTGCGCAGGCGGCGCTTGCCCTTGCGCAGGATGGTGCGCTTGGCGAGCAGGTCGGCCTGAGTGCGGCGCTCCAGCTTCACCAGCAATTCGCCGATCACGCCACCTGCCGTCCGCCGCTCGATCCAGCGCGCCTTGCCGTCGATCAGCGCGGCGCGATAGGCCTCGAGGAAGATGCGGTTGAGCTCGCTGGCGCGCCGCGCGGCGAATCCCATCTCGTCGCCCGCCATGTGCACGCCAACCATGAAGCGCAGCAGATCGCGGCCGAGCGGCCCCAGCGCGCCATCGTCGAAATCGCCGATGTCGAAATAGACCAGGCGGTTGTCGCCGCGATAGGTACCGAAATTCTCGATATGCAGATCGCCGTTGAGCCACACGGCAGGCATGCGCTCAAGCCAGGCCGCGCCCGGCCAATCGGCATGGAACAGATGGTTGGTGCCGCGGAAATAGCCGAACGCGGTCGCCGCCATCTTGCGGTATTTCAGGGCCAGCAGCTCCGGATCACGCCCCCGGTTGAAGGCGGCGATCTCTTTCAGAGGGTCGGCGCGACTCGGCATGCGCCATGGTAACGCCTCCGTCCAGTGCGCGCGACACTGCACCGCCGCATTTCGTCAGCGCCGCGTCAGCAGGACCGGTGCTGAATAGCGCGCGCCGGCAGGTGCGTGGCGGGGGGCTGCCCCAAGGAGCCGGCCGAACAACAAGAAAGGCGCTCCGACCCCCCCATGGCCAACCTCGTCCTTTTGGATCCCGCGCCGGCTGCGCGCGCGGTAGATACCATTGCTTCGCCCGAACTCGTCCCGCTCGATCCCCTGCCCTTGGGATTGCGGGCGCGCGCGGACTTCCGCCGCTACATCGCGCGCGGCACGCTGCGCGGCGTCTTCGGATCACGGCTCTATTCCGATGCAATGCGGCCCATCATGTTCCTGATCCGCACCGCCTGGTGCCTCCGGAAATTCGGCGGCGCCATCGCGGACAGCGGCCGGCCGCGCAGCCTGCAGGCCCGCGACATGCTGCGCCTCGGATGGCGCGAGGGGATCGATCCCATCCTCTATCCGACGCTGGAACTCTACCGGCCGGAGCGCCGCGACTGGGGCGACTATGCGCTAAGCCGCTTCGAAGTCGGCTCAGGCCTGGTGCGGCGCCTGCATAAAGTACGGCCGAAGCCGTACGGCGATCGCATCAATCTCGGCGACAAGCTGGCCTTCCATTTCTGCTGCCACGAGCATGGCCTGCCCAACCCGCGCGTCCTGATCCATGCCAGCCAGGGCGACCTCAACTGGCTGGACGCGACCAGGGAGAGCGATCTCGACCGCGACCTCTTCATCAAGCCGCGGCAATGGCGCGGTGCGCGCAGCGCGCTCTGGCTGCACCGGATCGAGCCGTTCTCCTGGCGCACCAAGCATGGCGCGATCTGGTCGCGCGACGAATTGTTCGACTATCTGCGCCGGCGGTCACGCCGCCGGGACCTGCTGCTGCAGCCGATGCTGGTCAATCATCCGGAGATCGCGGACTTCGCGCATCAATCGCTGATCGCGATCCGCGTCATCACCTGCATGGACGCGGGCAGCACGCCGGCCGTCACGCACGCGATGCTGCGCGTCATCTCCAAGCTCGAGCCATGCTGGCACAGCAAGCGCGAGCACGCCACGCGCATCGACCTCGCCAGCGGGCGCCTCGGGCGCATGTGCAACGACAAGGATCTGTGGCCGGGCTGCTGGAGCGACGATCATCCCGTCACCGGCGCGCCGGTCACGGGCCGGGTACTGCAAGCCTGGCCGGAAATTCGCGCCCTGGCGCTGGAGGCGCAGCGCGTGTTCGCCGACCGTATGCTGGTCGGCTGGGACATCGCCTTGAGGCCATCAGGCCCAGTGATCCTGGAGGGCAACTCCTATCCCGACGTCCATTTCCTGCAGCGCGTCCACGAGCAGCCGATCGGCATGAGCGTCCTCGCCCCAATACTGCGCCGCGCACTCGACGCTGCGCGCGTCCGGGACCGGCATATGGTGGAGTGAACCGGCGCTAGCTGTGGAGCCTCAACAGGTTGTTCTCGGTCAGACCGAGGCGGCTGATGGGTACGTTGCTTAGCAAGCTACCATGAGGTCGATGCCAGTTGTAGCGGTGGAGCCAGACCGGTAGTTGGTCTGCCCGGTGATCAGA